>NZ_JBIBWV010000006.1:0-397956 GCF_043081625.1 Streptomyces sp. NPDC014861 | reverse complement strand
GGTGTGGTGGGGGGTTCCGGGGTCGCGGGGGGGGGGGGGGGGGGGGCCCGGGGGGGGGGGGGGGGCCCGGGGGGGGGGGGCCCCCCCCCGCCGGGGGGCCCCCCCCCCCCCCGGCGTGCGTCCGGCCGCGTGTCCGGTCGCGTGTCCGCGCGGGGCCGCCGGGGGTCGGACCGTCTCGGTCCCGCCCGTCCCGACCGCCGGGCGGCGGCTCGCGACGGCCTTCCTGGCGAGGGCGCGGAGGCCCGGTGAGGAAGCCGGAGCCCCGGTGCCCGCGCATGATGGCGGGGGCCGGTGTGATCCGGACGCCGAACGGGTCGCGTTACCGCGAACGGGGGACACCGACGCGCGCCACCGGGGGCGATGACCCTGGCGACTGATCGTATGGGCCTACGGTGCTCACGGTCCCCCTGTCCCAGCCGCGGAGGTGTCCGTCCGTGCCCACACCGCCCCGCACGCCCCGTCCGCCCCGCACGCCGGGCACGGCCGGCCGGCCGCCGGTCCCCCGGCGCGGCGCCCGCCCCGCCCCGCCCCGGCGCCCCCGGCGGCGGCCCCGCTGGGGGATGCGGATGGCGACCGCGCTCTCCGTGGTGGTGCTGGCCGCCGGCGGGATCGGGCACGCGGTGGTCACCGGCCTCGACACCGGGATCACCCGGGTCGACCCCTTCAAGGACATGAAGAACCGGCCGCGGGCGGGCACCGGCATGAACGTGCTGGTGGTCGGCACCGACGGGCGCGACCGGATCACGCCCGAGCAGAAGGAGAAGTACCGGCTCGGCGGGGCGCCCTGCCGCTGCACGGACACCGTGCTGCTGGTGCACATCTCGGAGGACCGCGAGCGGGCGAGCGTCGTCTCGCTGCCCCGGGACTCGTACGCCGAGCTGCCCGCGCACACCGACCAGAACAGCGGGGAGAGGCACCGGGCGCATCCCGTGAAGCTGAACGCCGCCTACTCGGAGGGCGGGCCCGCGCTGACCGTGCGGACGGTGGAGGCGATGACCCGGGTCAAGATCGACCACTATCTGGAGGTCGACTTCACCAGTTTCATGCGGACCGTGGACGCGGTCGGCGGGGTGCAGATCTGCACGGCGAAGCCGGTCGAGGACGCGTACACCGGGCTGCGGCTGGCGGCCGGCACGCATGAGCTGGACGGCGGGCAGGCGCTCCAGTACGTGCGCTCCCGGTACATCGACGGGGCCGCGGACATCGGGCGGATGCAGCGGCAGCAGAAGTTCCTGGCGGCGCTGGTGGACCGGCTGACCAGCGGCGGGGTGCTCTTCAACCCGGTGCGGTTCCGGGAGGTGGCGACGACGCTGCTCGGCTCGGTGCGGGCCGACGAGGGGTTCGGCACGGACCAGCTGCTGGCGCTGGCCAAGGCGATGCGCGGCTTCACCCCGGCGTCGTCGGAGTTCGTGTCGGTGCCGGTCAGGGACATGGACTTCCCCGTGAAGGGCGTCGGGTCGACGGTGAAGTGGGACCCGGACAAGGCCCAGAAGCTCTTCGCGGCGGTGCGGGAGGACCGGCCGCTGGCCACCCGGCAGGCGTCCGCGGAGCGGAAGGGGCCGAAGGCGGTCGTGGTGGACGTGGCGCCGAGGACGATCCGGGTGCAGGTGTACAACGGGACCCGGATCGACGGTCTGGGGCGGAAGGTGGACGACGCGCTGCGCGGCACCGGCTTCGACACCACCCGGAACCCGCTGTCCGGGAAGGGGCCCGCGCGGACCCGCACGCTGGTGGAGTACGACCCCCGCTGGGACCGGTCCGCGAAGTCCCTGGCCGCCGCCCTGCCGGGGGCCGAGCTGAAGGCGGTGAAGGGGCGGGGCGGGACGCTGCGGGTCACGGTGGGGTCGTCGTACCAGGGGGTCACGGCGGTCCGCGCGGAGACGGCGCCGGCACGGGGGCCGTTCGAGGCGGTGACCGGGGACCAGGTGGTGTGCCCGTGACCCCGGACGGGCGGCGTCAGTCCTCGTAGCCCTCGGCGGCCCGGCGCTCGCGGAGCTCCAGGATGGCCTGGCGGCGGGCGAGGCGGTGGGTGCGGCGGATCTGCGCCTCCTGGTGGCGGCGCTTGTCCTGCTCGGTCTCCGGGAGGACCGGGGGGACCGTACGGGGCCTGCCGTCGCCGTCGACCGCGGCGAAGACGAGGTACGCGGAGCCGACCTGGGTCGCCGGGGTGGTGTCGTTCCAGCGCTCGGCCATGACGCGGACGCCGACCTCCATGGAGGAGCGGCCGGTCCAGTTCACCTGGGCCTTCACATGGAGGAGGTCGCCGACGCGGACGGGCTCCAGGAAGGCCATCTCGTCCATCGAGGCGGTCACGGCCGGGCCCCCGGAGTGGCGGCCCGCGACGGCGCCCGCCGCGTCGTCCACCAGCTTCATGATCACGCCGCCGTGCACCGTGCCGAGGAGGTTGGTGTCGTGGCTGGTCATGATGTGGCTGAGGGTGGTGCGGGAGGCCGAGGTGGGCTTGCCCGGGATGTGGCCCTGTTCTGTCATGTCCTCCACCTTATGCCGGGTATCGGCGTTGTCCGCTTTGCATCAGCTTCGCAACAGCACCGGTCCTATTTTCCACCCGGCCTGTCCCCCGGAAAGCGGAGACCGGCACACTGGTCCGCATGAATGAGTGGCCTGAGCAGCCCGAGGGCGCCCGCCCGATGCGGCACGTGCGGAGACGACCGCAGGAACAGCAGTCCCCGCAGTACCAGCAGGGGTACGACCAGGGGCAGGCGTACAACCCGAACTTCACTCAGGCGCAGGCCACGGGGTACGACTCCGGGTACAGCTCCGGACAGGTCTACGGCTCCCCGCAGGGTGCGGGCCAGGGGCCCGGCGGTCCGGGGGGACCTGCCGGACCCGGCGGCCCGGGCGCCCGTCCCGCCGGTCCCGCGCCGGACTGGCGCAAGCGGATCAAGATCGGTTCGATCGTGCTGGTCGTCGGCGTCCTCGCGTGGGGCGTCGGCACCTACGCGTGGGCCAGTTCGCAGATGCGCAACGAGGTCGACCTGTCCAAGGTCATCGAGCGGCCGGCCGAGGGCGACTGCACGACGTACCTGATCGTCGGCTCCGACAGCCGCGAGGGCATGTCGTCCGAGGAGAAGAAGAAGCTGCACACCGGTTCCGCGGAGGGCAAGCGGACCGACTCGATGATGATCCTCGCCTCCTGCTCCAGCGGGAACACGATGATCTCGCTGCCCCGTGACTCCTGGGTCACGATCCCGAACTTCGTCGGCTCCGAGTCCGGCAAGTCCTTCCCGGCCCGCGGCGGCTCCAAGCTGAACGCGGCCTACGCGATGGACGGCCCCGAGCTGCTGGTCCGCACCGTGGAGTACAACACCGGGCTGCGGATCGACCACTACGCGGAGATCGGCTTCGCCGGCTTCGCGAACATCGTGGACGCCCTCGGCGGCGTCGAGCTGAACATCGAGAAGGGCTTCAAGGACAAGAAGTCGGGCGCCGACTTCCAGGCCGGGAAGCAGACCCTCGACGGCGAGCAGGCCCTCGCCTTCGTCCGCACCCGGTACGCCTTCGCCGAGTCGGACCTGGCGCGGACCAAGAACCAGCAGAAGTTCCTGTCCGCGCTCGCCAACCAGGCGGCGACGCCGGGCACGATCCTCAACCCCTTCGCGCTGTACCCGACCCTCGGCGCCGGCCTCGACACGCTGATCGTCGACAAGGACATGTCCCTGTACGACCTGGGCCAGATGTTCTTCGCGATGAAGGGGATCAGCGGGGGCGACGGCGTGTCCATGAACATGCCGATCGCGGGCAGCGCGCCGCAGGGCTCCCTGAAGTGGGACATGCCGAAGGTGAAGCAGCTCGTCGAGCAGATCAAGAACGACCAGAAGGTCACGGTGACGTCGAATCGCTGACGTACCGTCAGGCCGGCACCCGCCGAGGGTGCCGGCCTCTTTCGTTGTCCGCCGCGAACGGACGGCGAGCGCAGCATCCAACGGGGAAACGGGGAGGTTTCACAGTGCCGTGGGACGAATGGGAACAACTGAAGGCCGAGGCGGCGGGCGGACACGAACCGACCGCGATGCGGCTGAACCAGGCCGTCGCCGCGCCGGACGGAGGCGGTGGCGGCGGCTACTCGGACGACCTGAAGACGGACAAGAAGGCGTGGGTGAAGGCCGGCGACGGTGTCACGGGCCTGAAGGAGGGCATCGCGACCTCCCTGACCCGGCTGGACTCCGGTCAGGCGGGCCTCGGGGAGGACGGCGGGATCCAGAGCGCGGCGGCGCAGAAGGAGCTGTACCAGTCCTGGAAGAAGTACGTGGGCGACGTGAGCGCGCGCTGTGACGCGCTGGGCGGGCTCCTGAAGGCGGCCGGGCACGACCTGGCGAAGACCGACGAGACGGTCAAGCAGGAGCTCGACGCGCTCGCGGGCAGGTACGGGGACACCGATCCCGTCGGCGGCCAGGCCAAGGAGAAGTGACCGCGGGCATGGACCTGAAGACCCTGAAGTCGTTCCAGCAGAACGAGTACGAGGACGCCGCCGACGGCTACCGGGCCGTCGGCGACATGGCGAGCGCGGCCAAGGACGCGGTCGACGGGCGGATCAGCGGGGGCCTCCGCCACGAGGTGAAGGGCGCTGCGGCGGAGGCGGCGCTGGCCGAGCTGAAGCAGCTGTCGGGCAACTTCCACTACGCGCAGACCGAGTGCGGTCTGGTGAGCACGGCGCTGAGCGGCTTCGCCTTCGACGTCGGTGCGGCCAAGCGGAAGCTCGACGCGGCGCTCGCGGACGCGCAGGCCGGCGGCTGCACGGTGAACCCGGACGGTTCGGTGTCCTTCCCCGCGGGCTCGAAGCCCGGCGCGGAGAAGCCGGCCGACCCCGGCCGGGTGACCGGCAGCCCCGGAGGGACCGACACCTCGGACGCGATCGAGCGCCAGGCGGTCAACATCCACCCGAACCCGTACTACGGCCGGGCCCTCGACTACGCGAACCGCGTCGCCGACGCGCTGAAGGAGGCCACGGACGCCGACGCGAAGTGGGCGCCGAAGCTGCGGGCGCTCAAGGCCGACGACGACCTGAAGGTGACGGACAAGGACTGGGCCGACACCCAGTCCGACATGGGCGGTGTCAACGACGCCGGCAAGACCTACCTGGAGTCGCTGCCGCAGCCGCCGGCGAGCGGCGCGCCGAAGGACAACGCGGCCTGGTGGAAGGGGCTCTCCCCGGAGGAGCAGGAGGCCTGGATCTCCCTGCGCCCGGCCTCCGTGGGCGCGCTCGACGGCCTGCCGTCGACCGTGCGCGACGAAGCGAACCGGGTGGTGCTCGCGGAGAAGGCGGGCCAGTACCGGATGGAGCTGAACTCCATCCCGAAGCCGCCGGCCAACGAGTGGACGTGGATCACGGCCGGCCGCTACCCGGTCAAGGTGCACACCGACGAGTGGATGGACTGGAACCGGCAGTACGGGGCCCGCTACGAGCAGCTGAACAAGTCGCTCAAGGGCATGGACGCCATCCAGGCGCGCTTCGACCGGACGGGCGTCGAAGGGCGCCCCGAGGCGTACCTCCTCGGCTTCGACCCGGAGAAGAACGGCCGGGCGATCGTCGCGAACGGCAACCCGGACACGGCGGACCACCAGGCGGTGTACGTGCCGGGCACGACGTCGAACCTGGGGTCCATCGACGGCGACATCAAGCGGATGGAACGGCTCTGGGTGACGGCGAACGGCGCCGACAACGGCTCCGTCTCCACCGTCACCTGGCTCGGCTACGACGCCCCGCAGGACATCGTCAAGGACGCGCCCTTCAAGCACTACGCGGATGACGGCGCCCCGGCCTACAACCGCTTCCTCGACGGTCTCGACTCCTCGCGCGCGGTGGACTCGGATCCGCACCGCACGGCGATCGGCCACTCGTACGGCACCACGCTGATCGGCTCCGCCGCCCGGCAGGGCGATCTCAACGCGGACGACGTCATCTTCGCGGGAAGTCCCGGTGTGCAGGTGCCCAAGGCCGAGGACCTCGACGTCCCCAAGGGCCGCGTGTGGAACCAGGAGGCGGACTGGGACTTCGTCCCGGACATCGGCCGGTTCGGGCACGGCGGCACCGACTGGGACGGCGCGTTCACGATCCCCAGCGACCCGCGCTTCGGAGCCAACCAGATGCAGACGGACGGATCGGGTCACAGCGAATACTGGAACGAGGGTTCCGAGAGCCTGAAGAACCAGGCGCTGGTCGTCGCGGGCAAGCCGGACGACGTGCAACTGAAGGCGCCGCCGAACCCCACCCCTGGAGTGCGCTAAACCGATGAAGACCAAGACGGGCGCCGCCGCGCTCCTCGCCTCCCTCACCCTCACGACCCTCACTGGATGCGGCATGAGCGAAGACAAGACCCCGTCCGCGGGCATCAGCGGCACGGATCAGGCCATCGAGACGACGAAGGGTGTGTCCAGCGAGATCTACGACCTGATCGGCCTGAAGGGGCAGACCACCAAGCCCGGCGTCGTCACCAACGCCTGCCCGGGCAAGGACCCGGAGAAGTTCTTCAGCACCTTCCACATGTGGACCTTCACCCCGGCCGAGCAGGGCCCGCTCGACGGCGTGATGGAACGGCTGAAGCAGTCGATGCCCGGTCTGGGCTGGAAGGTCGTCGGCTTCGAGCCCGACACCAGCCGGAACCGGAACCTCACCCTCACGGCCGACAACGACGCCAAGAAGCACAGCGTCAAGATCACCTACTGGGCGAAGGACGAGCCGCCGAAGCTGAACGTCTCCGTGGTCTCCGGCTGCTACGAGGTGCCGGAGGGCGAGACGGTCGAGTAGGGCCGGTGCGCGGCCCCCGGCTTCGCGCCGGGGGCCGCTTCCGTGCCTACGGGAGGTTGCGGGCCATGACGATGCGCTGGATCTGGTTGGTGCCTTCGTAGATCTGGGTGATCTTGGCGTCGCGCATCATGCGTTCGACGGGGTAGTCGCGGGTGTAGCCGTAGCCGCCGAGGAGCTGGACGGCGTCGACGGTGACCTCCATGGCGATGTCGGAGGCGAAGCACTTGGCGGCGGCGCCGAAGAAGGTGAGGTCCTGCTTGTCGGCTCCGGCGGTGACGCGTTCGGAGCGGGCGGCGGCGGCGTAGGTGAGCTGGCGGGCGGCCTCGAGCTTCATGGCCATGTCGGCGAGCATGAACTGCACGCCCTGGAAGTCGGCGATCGGCTTGCCGAACTGCTTGCGCTCGGTGACGTAGCCCTTGGCGTAGTCGAGGGCGCCCTGGGCGATGCCGAGGGCCTGGGCGGCGATGGTGACGCGGGTGTGGTCGAGGGTCTTCATCGCGGTGGCGAAGCCGGTGCCCTCGGCGCCGATCATGCGGCTCGCGGGGATGCGGACGTTGTCGAGGTAGACCTCGCGGGTGGGGGAGCCCTTGATGCCGAGCTTCTTCTCCGGGGCGCCGAAGGAGACGCCCTCGTCGGACTTCTCCACGACGAAGGCGCTGATGCCCCTGGAGCGCTTGTCGGGGTCGGTGACGGCCATGACCGTGTAGTACTCGGAGACGCCGGCGTTGGTGATCCACCGCTTGACACCATCGAGGACCCAGAAGTCGCCGTCGCGGACCGCGCGGGTCTTCATGCCGGCCGCGTCGGAGCCGGCGTCGGGCTCGGACAGGGCGTAGGAGAACATCGCCTGGCCGGCGGCGAGCGGGGCGAGGTACTTCGCCTTCAGCTCCTCCGAGCCGGACAGGACCACCGGGAGCGAGCCCAGCTTGTTGACGGCCGGGATCAGCGAGGACGCGCCGCAGACCCGGGCGACCTCCTCGATCACGATCACCGTGGCCAGCGCGTCCGCGCCCGCGCCGCCGTAGGCCTCCGGGACGTGGACCGCGTGCAGGTCGTTGGCGACCAGCGCGTCCAGGGCCTCCTGCGGGAAACGCCCCTCCTCGTCCACCGCCGCCGCGAACGGGGCGATCTTCGCCTCCGCCAGCGCACGCACCGACTCCCGGAGCATCTCGTGCTCCTCGGAGGTCCGGTACAGGTCGAATTCAGCAGATCCCGCCACGATCACTCACTCCCACGCTTGCTAACTACCGTTAAGTAACTCAAAGGGTAGGGCGTGAACCGGGCCTCTGTCAGGGCACGACTATGCTCGGTCAGGCACTTTCGCCCGACGTCCCTGGAGTTCCGCATGGCCCTGAAGATCACCGTGATCGGCACCGGATACCTCGGTGCCACCCACGCCGCGGCCATGGCGGAGATGGGCTTCGAGGTCCTCGGCCTCGACGTCGTGCCGGAGAAGATCGAGCTGCTGTCCTCCGGCCGCGTCCCGATGTACGAGCCCGGCCTGGAGGAGCTGCTCGCGCGGCACGTCGCCGGGATCGAGGGCTCCACCGGCCGGCTGCGCTTCACCACCTCCTGGGAGGAGGCGGGCGCCTTCGGCGACGTCCACTTCGTCTGCGTGAACACCCCGCAGAAGCACGGCGAGTACGGCTGCGACATGAGCTACGTCGACGCCGCCTTCACCTCCCTCGCCGCCGTCGTGCGCGAGGGCGCGCTGGTGGTCGGCAAGTCGACCGTGCCGGTCGGCTCGGCCGAGCGGCTCGCCGGGGTGCTGCCGGAGGGCGTGGACCTGGCCTGGAACCCCGAGTTCCTGCGCGAGGGCTTCGCCGTCCAGGACACCCTGCGCCCGGACCGGATCGTCGTCGGCGTGCCCGGAGACGACGGCGGGCGGGCCGAGAAGCTGCTCCGCGAGGTGTACGCGATGCCGGTCGCCGACGGCTCGCCCTTCGTCCTCACCGACTTCCCCACCGCCGAGCTGGTGAAGACGGCCGCGAACTCCTTCCTCGCCACCAAGATCTCCTTCATCAACGCGATGGCCGAGGTCTGCGAGGCGGCCGGCGGCGACGTCGCCAAGCTGGCCGAGGCGATCGGGCACGACGAGCGGATCGGCAGCAAGTTCCTGCGGGCCGGCATCGGCTTCGGCGGCGGCTGCCTGCCCAAGGACATCCGGGCCTTCATGGCCCGCGCGGGCGAGCTCGGCGCCGACCAGGCGCTGACCTTCCTCCGCGAGATCGACTCCATCAACATGCGGCGGCGCGGCCAGATGGTCGAGATGGCCCGCGAGACGCTCGGCGGGAACTCCTTCCTGGGCCGGCGGGTCGCCGTCCTCGGCGCCACCTTCAAGCCCGACTCGGACGACGTCCGCGACTCCCCCGCGCTCAACGTGGCCGGCCAGATACACCTCCAGGGCGGCCAGGTGACGGTCTACGACCCCAAGGGCATGGAGAACGCCCGCAGGGTCTTCCCGACCCTCGGCTACGCGGACTCGGCGCTGGAGGCCGTGCGGGGCGCCGACGTGGTGCTGCACCTGACCGAGTGGCGCGAGTTCCGCGAGCTGGACCCGGCGGAGCTGGCCGCGGTCGTCGCCTCCCCGGTCGTCCTCGACGGGCGCAACGCCCTGGACGGCGCGCGCTGGCGGGCGGCCGGCTGGACCTACCGGGCGATGGGCCGCCCGCGCGCGTGACGGACCGGCACGTGAGGAAGGGGCACCCCCGCGGGGGTGCCCCTTCCTCGTGCGGGACGGGTACGGGTCAGGCGGCGACGGGCCTGATCCGGTTCGTACGGGACAGGAACTCGGTCTCGCGCAGGGCCCGGGTGGCGTTGCCGTGGGCCAGGCCGACCAGGTCACGGGCCGGCCAGCCGCGCCGCAGCAGCTCCGCGAAGAGCGGGACGTAGCCGGTCGCCGGGGCGGTCAGGCGGGAGAGGCCGGTGGAGCCCGGCCCCGCCCCGTCGCGTACCCGGTCGAGGAGGTCGGCGGTGGCGGCGGCGTCGTCCCCGACGGGGACCATGCAGACGGCGCCGTTCTCGCCGAGGAGCCGCAGCACGTCGTCCGGGAGGGCGTCCGGGGCGGCCCGGGTGACCAGCGCGGGGGCCCGGGTGACGGCGAGGACCTTGCGGACGGTGTCCTGGTCGGCGCCGGAGAGGTCCACGGCGAGGCCGATGCGGTTCATCTCCCGGACCGCCTCGCGGGCGAAGCGGTCGAAGCGGGTGAGGTTCACCGCCCGGACGCCGAGGGCGTGGTAGGCCCGCAGGGTGGCGGCGGAGCCGCCGAGGGCCGTCCAGCCCACCGGTCCGAGGAGCGCGGCGACCCGGCCGCAGTTGCGGGCGTGGGCCATCTCCGAGGTGGAGTGGGCCAGGCGCAGGTCGTCGGGGCAGGCGGCGACGAGCGCGCGGATCGTGTCGAGCCGGCGCAGGGTGCCGATCGCCCCGTCGTCGGAGTCCACGTGCAGCGACCAGAACTGGGCGCCCGCCTCCGCGGCCCGGGCGGGCGGCAGGTCCTCGGGGTCGAGGAGCGCGGGGAGTTCGGTGTGGCCTTCGAGGACGGGCTGGGCGGCGAGGATCGCCCGGGCGCGGGCGGTCTCGTCGAGCGGCGGGGGTGGTGGCTCCGGGGGTTCCAGCGCGCCGACGGCGCCGGAGGCGGCAGAGAAGGGGGGATGATCGTCTAGATCTGCCATCGCACTACTCACACTTCCGAACTCGGTGATGCAGTACTACCCCGCCAAGGGGGCGGGGCAGTACCGTCCACCGTGCCAGCCGCTCCCGGCCGGGGGCCCGCCGGAGTGAGCCGTTCGGGTGAGGGCGCGGTCGCGGCTCAGTCCTTGGTGGCCCACACCCACTCGACGCCGAAGCCGTACTCCCGGTCGATCAGCTGCTGGTTGCTCGCCCACGGCGTCGCGGTGAACCAGCGGACCTCGCGGCGCACGTCCATGCCGCCGCCGGAGGCCGTGATCTGCGCGATCGCGCAGGCCGTCGCGCCGACCGGGGCGTCGTCGAGGAGGATCCGCAGAGCGCCCGAGGAGGCGGTGACCGTGACCGTCGCGCCGAGGCTGCGGAAGTCGACCGCCCCCTCGTAGACGAAGGTGTAGACGAGGATCCGGCGGATGCCCGCCCGGTGCTCCAGGTTCGTCCGCACCGTCTCGCCGTCCGAGGAGGCCCCGGTCCTGTCGTCCTGGTCGAGGAGCGTGTACGGGGGCGCGTCGAGCGCGCCGAAGGAGTTGCCGAGCGCCTGGACGACGTGGACGGAGCCGTCGGCGAGCTCGACCAGGCAGCCGAGGTCGAGGTCGGCGCCGGACGCGGCGGACCAGTTCAGATTGGCCTGGAGGACGCCCCTGCCGGAAACGAGACCGAGCGGGGCAGCCCTGGTCAGCAGGGACTCGCGCCCGGTGCGCTCCGAGGCCTGCGGGAGGGGCGGCCGAGAGCTCTCGGCCGGCGCCTTGGGCTTGAGCCGGATGACCCCGCGCTGCCTGTCTGATGCCACGTCAATTCTCCCTGACCGTATAGCTTCAGCGACCCACACAGTATCCGCGAGTGGGCTACGATCTGCTCCCTGACGGGGGATGAAGGGCGTGACGGGTGCGCTGGGGAGCGCACGGCGCCGAGAACGGCACCCCCCGCTCCTTCGTCGCGCCATGGGGGTGGGCATGACCGTCGGTTTCGCGACGGATCGTCTGAAAGTGGCCCGGGAGATCGAGGAGTTGAGCCGGGACGCCCGACTCGCCCCGCGCGCTGCCGAGTTGACCGAGCTGTGCCGGGCGCTGCGGGCGGCCGACGACGATTCCCGGCCGCTCGATCCGTGGACCGACCTCGACCTGGTGGCGGCGTACGCCCGTCCGGAGAGCGTCGACGCCGGCCCGCCGCGGCGCGACCACCCCGGCTGGGGCTGGCTGGAGACGGCGCTCGGCGGTCTCGTCTTCGTCCCGCTCGCGCTGACCTGGTACGGGCTCACCCAGGCGTCGAGCGCGTACGGGGCACTGACCGGGGCGAACCCCAAGGCGGCCACCCGGCCCTTCCTCCAGCTGTGGCAGTCCGGCTTCGAAGGGCACCTGACCGGCTTCTTCACCTTCGGGCACGTCGCCGGGACCGCCACCGGCGCGATCGTCCTCCTCCTCGTCCTCGCGGTGGTGCACGGCTGGCGGCGGGGCCGGGCGGACCGGCTGGAGCGGGTCGCGGAACAGCGGACGGAGGAGCTGCTCCGGCGCCTGGTGCCGGTGCTGACCCGGGCGCAGCTCTGCCTCAACGCGCACCGGTACTCCTCCCCCGTCAGGTTCGCGGAGGAGCTGACGAAGTCCGCCGCGGTCCTGGGCCGGCTCGGCGACCGGGCCACGAAGACCCAGGGGCTGCTCGCGCAGGCCGCCACCAGCGTCGGCGACTCCCTCGACCGGGCCCAGGAGCGGCTGGCCGGCGTGGACGACGCCGTGAAGCCGCTGGAGTCGGCCGCCGCGCGCATCGAGACGGCGGTCACCGGCGGCGGGGCCATGGTCAGCAAGGCCCTGGAGGACGTGCGGGGGACGAACGACGAGGTCCGGGACGTCCTGGAGAAGGCCGGCACCCGGGTCGAGGACTCCGTCATGACGCTGGCGGCGGCGCAGCGCTCGTTCACCACCGGGATCGAGGTCTCCGGCGACCTGTCCGGGCAGGTGCTCGGACGGCTCTCCGGTGTCGTCGAGGGGGCGGCGCAGGACCGCGCGGACGCCCAGGCCCTGCTCGGCAGGCTGGCCGACCAGGCGGACGCGCTGACGCGGGTGGCGGAGCGGCTGGGCCAGGCCTCCGACACGCTGGCGGCGGCGCTGGCCCGCGACGCGGGCGGAGGCGGCGGCCGGGAGCGCGGGCGGTGGGGCGGCGGCCGGGACGGGAGCCGGGACGGAGGGCTGAGCCTCGGCAAGAGCGGCGGGGACCACGGAGACGGCGGCGGCCGGGACGGCGGCGCGGTGCACCGCAACGACCCCGGACCCGACGGCGCGGACCACGGAAGCGGCTCCGGACGCGACGGCGGCACGGTGCACCGCAACGACCCCGGACCCGACGGCGCGGACCACGGAAGCGGCTCCGGACGCGACGGCGGCACGGACCACGGGCGGGAATCGGGCGACGGCTCCGGTGCCGGTGTGCCGTCCGCCCGGGAGGCGGGTCCGGGGGCGCGGCCCGCGCTGCCGCCCGCCACGCCGGGCCGCGGGAGCCGGGACGGGGCCGGGCCGCGGTGAGGGCGCCGCGCGCGCCGCGCTTCAACCCCCTGCACCTGGCCGGCTGGCTCTTCGCGGACATGCTGCTCGTCCTCGCCCTCGTGGCGATGGGCGACCGGGGCGACCCGCTGGCCGCGGAGGCCCGCCCCGGCGCGTCGGCGAGCCCGAAACCGGGCGCGAGCGAGCCGCCGAAGCCCAAGGGGCCGCGCGCCGTGGTCCGCACCCCGGTGAAGGTGTCGATCGCGGCGGCCCCGGGCGACCGGACCGCCATGCGGAACCGGCTGCGCGAGGCGACCGCGACGTACGCGGGCCGCCAGGCGGCCTTCGTCCTCACCTTCGGCCGCCACCCCGACCCGGGCGCCGGCGGCACCTACGCGAGCGAGGTCAACTCACAGCTGGCGAAGGCCCGTCCGGACATGTTCAAGGGCACCACGACCCGGGACTTCTGGAAGGGCGGCGCCTCGGGCGGGCGCGCCGACATCGAGATCTACTTCTACACGTACTGAGGGGCGCGCGACCGCCCCACCGGAGGGAACCGAACCATGCAGATTCTTCCGTTCTACCTGCTGTGCGACGAGTCGGGCTCGATGGCGGGCGACAGCGTCGACGCGCTGAACACGGCGCTGGTGGAGCTCCACACCGAGATCAGCACCAACCCGACGGTGGCCGACAAGACCCGGTTCAGCCTGATCGGGTTCTCCACCGACGCGCAGGTGCTCCAGCCGCTGGCCGACCTCAGCGACATCGAGGAGGTCCCGGCGCTCTCGGCGGGCGGCCTCACCTCCTTCGGCAACGCCTTCCGCACGCTGCTGCGCTGCATCGAGACGGACGTGGCCGCGCTGAAGGCGGAGGGGCACGAGGTCTACCGGCCGGTCGCCTTCTTCATGTCCGACGGCATCCCGACGGACGACGACTGGCCGCAGGCGTACAAGGAGCTGACCGGGTCCCGCTTCTGCCCGAAGATCATCGCCTTCGGCGTCGGGGAAGCCGAGGAGTCGACCATCGCACAGGTGGCGAACTTCCGGGCCTTCATCCAGCAGGACCAGCACGTCTCCCCGGCCGCCGCGCTGCGCGAGTTCGCCTCCAGCCTGACCCGCTCCATCGTCCGGTCCGCCACCACCATCGCCTCCGACGGCAACTCGGACTTCTCCCTCGTCGTCGAGGAGACCGTGCCCGGCTTCGCGACCGTCTCGCTCGACAAGCTCTGAGGACGCCGAGATGGAGCACATGAGCCGGCCGGAGCCCCCGGCCGCCGGGGAGCCCCCGCGCCCCTGGGAGTTCCCGGGCCGCGTACGCCTGGAGAAGACGACACCGCCCGAGGTGCCGTCCGCGGTGCCGTCCGCGCCGACGGCACCCCCGTCGGCGGCGCCCCCGGCGGAGCCCGCCCAGGCGGAGCCCGTACCGGCTGAGCCCGCCCAGGCGGAGCCCGTACCGGTGGAGCCCGCCCAGGTGGGGCCCGTACCGGCTGAGCCCCTACCGGTGGGGCCCGTCCAGGCGGAGCCCCTGCCGGTGGAAGCCGTACCGGCGGAGGTCCGGCCCGCGGCCGCCCCGCCGTCGCCCGCGTCGGCGCCCCCTCCGACGCCCCCGGCCGCGGCTCCCGCCGCTCCTCCCGCTCCTCCCGCGCCCTCCGCTCCCCCGGTCCCGTCCCTCCCGCCCGCCCCCGCCGGGCCCCCCGCGCCCGCCGCTCCGGTACTCGGGTCGCCGCCGCACGCCGGGCGGCGGGCGCCCAGCTATCCGCCGGTGCCGCAGGGGCGGCCCCGGATGACGGACGACACGCTCGCCGCGGCCGTCGTGCCGGACATCGTGCTCGACGGAGCGGCCCACGGGCCGCTGACCCTGCGGGCGGCCTCGGTGCGCGGGGACTCCCACCGGTACCTCGGCGAGGCCCGGCAGGACTCGGTGATGACCGCCCACCTCGGCGAGAAGGGATCCGGTGAGCTGCTTGCGGTGGCCGTCGCGGACGGGGTCGGCTCGCAGCCGCTCTCGCACCTCGGGTCGCAGCACGCCTGCCGGACCGCGCTGTGGGCCCTCGGCGTCAACGCCCGGGAGGTGTACGAGGCGCTGGCCGCCGGCCGCGAGGACCGGTTCGCCGAGCTGGCGGACGGGGTGGCCGGACACATCGCCGACCGGCTGGCGGACCGGGCCGCGCGCAAGGACCTCGACCCGGTCGTCTACTCCACCACCCTCCGGGTGCTCCTCGTCCCGCTCGACCCGGCCGTCCGCACCCGCGGGCTGCTCACCGTCGGGGACGGCGGTACGGCGCTGCTCCGTGACGGGGTGTGGGACCTGGCGCCGGGCGACGGCGCGAGCGCGGCGGACGGGGACCGGATGATCGACACCCGGACCGCCGCGCTGCCGGTGGCCCGGACCGCCGCGGCGCGGCTGGTCACCACCCGGCCCGGGGACGTCCTGGTGGTCTCCACCGACGGCTTCTCCTCGCCGCTGGCCGGGGAGCCGGAGATGCGGGCGTTCCTCACCGGCGCGTGGGGCGGCGGCGCGCCCGAACCGGCCGACTTCCTCTGGCAGTTCCAGTACCGGGTGAAGTCGTACGACGACGACCGCACCGCGGCCGTGCTGTGGGAGGGACGGCCGTGACGGCGGACGACGGCGCCGACGTCGAGCAGTCGTCGCTGCCGCTCGCGGGGAAGCTCACGGCGGGCGGCCAGGGCGAGGTGCACGTGGTCGGCGGCCCCGGGGACCTGCTCTTCAAGCGGTACCTGGAGCCGCACAAGGCGGACGGGTCGGCGCTCGCCGCGCTCGTCGCCCTGCGGACCGGGCTGGCCGCGGAGGAGCGGCGGCGGCTCGACCGGGAGGCGGCCTGGCCGCTGTGCCGGGTGACGGACGGCGGCCGGGTCGTCGGCTTCCTGATGCGCCGGGCGCCCGACACGATGACGTGGCGGACGGCCAGGGGCGACCGGCGGCTCACCGAGCTCCAGTTCCTCCTGCGCGCGCCGAAGGCGGCCACCAGGACGCTGCGGCAGCCCACGCCGGAGGAGCGGCTGGCGCTGGCCGTGGTGCTGGTGGAACTGGTGGACCGGCTGCACGTGAGGGGGCTGGTGGTCGGCGACCTCTCGCAGGCGAACGTGCTGTGGTCGCTCGATCCGGAGCCCGCCCTCCATCTGATCGACTGCGACGGCGTCCGGATCACCGGTCACCAGCCGGTCCTCGCGCAGGCCGACACCCCGGACTGGCACGACCCCCAGGCCCCGCCCGGGTCGGCGAGCGTGGACAGCGACCGCTACAAGGCGGCCCTGATGCTCGGCCGGATCCTCGCGCAGGACCCGTACGTGGCGCCGGGGCGGCCACTGGCCGTGCTGCCGGGGGTGCTGGACGAGCGGCGCCTCGACGCCGTGCTGCGGCTGTGGGAGCTGGCCGACGGGGCGTACGGCTCCCGGCCCGGCCTCGGGGAGTGGCGTACCGCGCTCTCCGGCCGGGCGACGATCAGGCTCCAGGCGGGCCGGCCCGCGCCGCGGCCCGCGGTGGACCGCTCGCGGTTCGACGGCGGGGCGGAGCGCGACCGGGGCACCATCCGGTTCAGGCGGTCCTGAACCGGACGGGCCGGGGGCGTGGGCCCCGGGTGTGCCCTCAGGCGCCGTCGAGCTGGGCGATCGTCGCGTGGGAGGCGGGGGTGCGGGCCGTCAGGTCGCGGGCGACGGCCTCCGCGTCGCCGAGCACGCGGAGCGCGTTCGACCAGGTCAGTTTGGTGAGGTCGGCCCGGGACCAGCCGCGGTGCAGGAGCTCCGCGATCAGGTTGGGGTAGCCGGCGACGTCGTCGAGGCCCGCCGGGGTGAAGGCGGTGCCGTCGTAGTCGCCGCCGATGCCGATGTGGTCGATCCCGGCTGCCTCGCGCATGTGGTCGAGGTGGTCGGCGACCGTGGCGGCGGTGGCGATCGGGCGGGGGTGCTCCGCCGCGAAGGCGGCGTGGATCGCCTTGGCCCCGGGGGTGGTGTCGAGGTGGTGCAGGCCGTGGGCGCGCAGGTTGGCGTCGGCGCGCAGGGTCCACTCGACGGCCTCGGGGAGGATGAACTTCGGCACGAAGGTCGCCATCGCCACCCCGCCGTTGGCGGGCAGGCGCTCCAGGACGTCGTCCGGGATGTTCCTCGGGTGGTCGCAGACCGCCCGGGAGGAGGAGTGCGAGAAGACCACCGGCGCCGTGCTGGTGTCGAGGGCGTCGCGCATGGTGGTGGCGGCGACGTGCGAGAGGTCGACGAGCATGCCGCAGCGGTTCATCTCGCGGACGACGGCGCGGCCGAAGGCGGTGAGGCCGCCGTGCCGGGGCTCGTCGGTGGCGGAGTCGGCCCAGTCGTTGTTCTCGTTGTGCGTGAGGGTCATGTACCGCACGCCGAGGGTGGCGAAGGCGCGCAGGGTCGCGAGGGAGTTGTCGATGGAGTGGCCGCCCTCGGCTCCCTTGAGGGAGGCGATCCGGCCCTCCTCGCGGGCCTTGACGACGTCGTCGGCGGTCCGGGCGGGTGCCAGGTCGGCCGCGTACCGCTCGACGAGCCGGTCGACGGCGTCGATCTGCTCCAGGGTGGCGCTGACCGCGTGGTCCCCGGTGAACCGGCCGGGCACGTAGACGGACCAGAACTGGGCGCCGACCCCGCCGGCGCGGAGCCGGGCGAGGTCGGTGTGGAGGGAGGCCGAGCGGTCGCCCGCGATGTCGAGCGCGTCGAGGTCGTAGCCGCACTGCTCGCGCAGCGCCCACGGGAGGTCGTTGTGCCCGTCGACGACGGGGGCCTCCGCCAGGAGGGCGCGCGCCTCGGCGAGCCGCTCGGCCGCGCTCATCGGGCGAATCCGAAGGAGTCGGTGCCCTCGACCTTGGCGCGCAGCCGCTTGCCCTTCTCGGTGGCCTGCGCGTTGAGGTCCTGGAGGAACTCCTCCATGCGGGCCTGGAGCGCCGGGTCGGAGGCGGCGACGATCCGGGCGGCGAGCAGGCCCGCGTTGCGCGCGCCGGCGACGGAGACCGTGGCGACCGGGATGCCGGCCGGCATCTGCACGATGGAGAGCAGTGAGTCCATGCCGTCCAGGTACTTCAGCGGCACGGGGACGCCGACGACGGGGAGCGGGGTGACGGAGGCGAGCATGCCCGGGAGGTGGGCGGCGCCGCCGGCGCCCGCGACGATCGCCTTCAGGCCGCGGCCGGCCGCCTGCTCGCCGTACGCGATCATCTCGCGCGGCATCCGGTGGGCGGAGAGGACGTTCACCTCGTAGGGGATCTCGAACTCGTCCAGCGCCTGGGCTGCGGCCTCCATGACGGTCCAGTCGGAGTCGGACCCCATGGCGATGCCGATGATCGGGTTACTCAACGATCGTCCCTCGCAGGTAGTCGGCGGCGTGGCGGGCGCGCTCCAGCACCTCGCCCAGGTCGTCGCCGTAGGTGTTGACGTGGCCGACCTTACGCCCGGGCTTCACGTCCTTGCCGTACATGTGGATCTTGAGCTGCGGGTCCCGGGCCATGCAGTGCAGGTAGCCCTGGTACATGTCCGGGTAGTCGCCGCCGAGGACGTTGCACATCACGGTCCACGGGGCGCGCGGGCGGGGGTCGCCCAGCGGCAGGTCGAGGACGGCGCGGACGTGGTTGGCGAACTGGCTGGTGATCGCGCCGTCCATGGTCCAGTGGCCGGAGTTGTGCGGGCGCATCGCCAGCTCGTTGACGAGGATCCGCCCGTCGGCGGTCTGGAAGAGCTCCACCGCGAGGTGGCCGACGACACCGAGTTCCTTGGCGATCCGCAGGGCCAGCTCCTGGGCCTGCCCGGCCAGCTCCTCGTCGAGGTCGGGGGCGGGCGCGATGACGGTGTCGCAGACGCCGTCCACCTGGCGGGACTCGACCACCGGGTACGCGACGGCCTGGCCGTGCGGGGAGCGCACGATGTTCGCCGCGAGCTCGCGGACGAAGTCGACCTTCTCCTCGGCGAGCACGGGCACGCCGGCGAGGAAGGGGTCGCGGGCGTCGTCGGCGGTGCGGACGAACCAGACGCCCTTGCCGTCGTAGCCGCCGCGCACGGTCTTGAGGATGATCGGGAAGCCGCCGACCTCCTCGGCGAAGGCGACCGCGTCGGCCGGGTCGGCCACGATGCGGTGCCGGGGGGCGGGGGCGCCGATCTGGTCGAGCTTCGCCCGCATCACCCCCTTGTCCTGCGCGTGCACGAGCGCGTCGGGCCCGGGCCGGACGGGGATGCCGTCGGCCTCCAGGGCCCGCAGGTGCTCGGTGGGCACGTGCTCGTGGTCGAAGGTGATCACGTCGCAGCCGCGGGCGAACGCGCGGAGCGTGTCCAGGTCGCGGTAGTCGCCGATGACGACCTCGCCGGCCACCTGCGCCGCCGAGTCCTGCGGGGTGTCGCTGAGGAGCTTGAACTTGATGCCGAGGGGGATGCCCGCCTCGTGGGTCATACGGGCGAGCTGACCGCCGCCGACCATGCCTACTACCGGGAACGTCACCCTCTTAGGGTATCCGCACCATCCGTGAACACGTTTCCGGCTGTGGATTGACACAAGGCGTGACGGGGCAGTGATGGGTTTTCCACAGGTTTCCCGCCTACCCGGGCGGGTGACAGGGGAGGCTGGTTAGCATGAGTGGGTTGACGTCACCCGGACGTCACCCGACGGACGGACCGACCCCACCATGAGCGAACCCGGCGCGCTGCGCATGCGACTCGCCCTCCTCGCCCGCGAGGTGGCCAAGTTCGGGGTGGTCGGCGGACTCGGCGTCCTGGTCAACCTGGCCGTGTTCAACCTGGTCCGGCACACCACGGAGCTTCCGGTGGTGCGGGCCAGTCTGATCGCGACGATCGTGGCCATCGCCTTCAACTACGTGGGGTTCCGCTACTTCACGTACCGCGACCGCGACAAGTCGGGCCGGACCAAGGAGATGTCCCTCTTCCTGCTGTTCAGCCTGGTCGGGCTGGTCATCGAGAACGGCATCCTCTACGCGGCGACCTACGGCCTCGGCTGGAACTCGTCGCTGGCCAGCAACTTCTTCAAGTTCCTCGGCATCGGCGTGGGGACCCTGTTCCGCTTCTGGTCCTACCGCACGTGGGTGTTCCGGGCGCTGCCGGCGAAGGAGGCCGTGCAGACGGCGGAGTCCTTCCTGGAGCAGGCCGAGCCGGTGGCGCCGCGGCAGGCCCGCCGCCGGCAGCCGGACCACGTCTGACCCGGCCCTCTCCCCCGCCCCGTGGCTGATCAGCGCACGGGGCGCTCCCGGTCCTCGGAGACCCTGCGGGTCTCCTTGCCGAGGAAGAGCGCGAAGACCGGCGGCTGCTGCTGGAGGAGCTCCAGGCGGCCGCCGTCCGCCTCCGCGAGGTCCCGGGCGACCGCGAGGCCGATGCCGGTGGAGCTGCGGCCGCTGACCGCCCGCTCGAAGATCCGCGCGCCGAGGTCGGCGGGGACGCCGGGGCCCTCGTCGGTGACCTCGATCACCGACTGGTTGCCGATGACGCGGGTGCGCAGGGCGACGGTGCCGCCGCCGTGCATGAGCGAGTTCTCGATGAGCGCGGCGAGGACCTGGGCGACCGCGCCCGGGGTGCCGACGGCCCGCATGCCCTGCTTGCCGGAGCGGACGATGGCGCGGCTCGCGCTGCGGTAGGCGGGGCGCCACTCCTCGATCTGCTGCTTGACGACCTCGTCGATGTCGAAGGCGACGGCGGAGCCGGAGCGGGGGTCGCGGGAGTTGGTGAGCAGCCGCTCGACGACGTCGGTGAGCCGCTCGACCTGGGTGAGCGCGATCGTCGCCTCCTCCTTGACCGTGTCCAGGTCGTCGGCGAGGGCGACCTCCTCCAGGCGCATGGAGAGCGCGGTCAGGGGGGTGCGGAGCTGGTGGGAGGCGTCGGCGGCGAGCCGGCGCTCGGCGGTGAGCATCCGGGCGATCCGTTCGGCGGAGGCGTCGAGCACGTCGGCGACCCGGTCCAGTTCGGGGACCCCGTACCGCTTGTGCCGGGGGCGGGGGTCGCCGGAGCCGAGCCGTTCGGCGGTCTCGGCGAGGTCGGTGAGCGGGGAGGCGAGCCGGTTCGCCTGGCGTACGGCGAGGAGGACGGCGGCGATGACGGCGAGGCCGGCGACGGCGACGATGATCAGGGCGGTGCTGCCGACCTCGGAGGTGATCGCGGAGCGGGGCTCCTCCACGATCACCGTCTCCCCGCGCTCGCCCTCGGCCTCGCCCCGGATGACGCTGCCGGCGGGGCGGGTGCCGATCTCGATGTCGGGCCGGCCGGGGATGGCGATCAGCGCGTACCGCTTGGCGCCGCTCTGCTCGGCCAGGATGTCCGGGTTGACCGGCTCGCCGCCGATCAGCCTGCTGTCGACGATCGACGCGATCCGCAGGGCCTCGGCCTCGACGCTCTCCTGGGCGCTGTTGGTGATCGTCCGGGTCTCCACGAGGACGAGGGAGACGCCGAAGACGGCGATGACGACGAGGACCACGGCGAGGGTGGAGGTGATGAGACGGCGGCGCACGTGCCCTCCCGGGCGGGGGTACGGGGGTGGGGGGCGCCGCCTGGTGTGCGGGGCTCCTGGTGTGCGGGCCCATTGCCGTGCGGGGCCCGGGCCGGGGCCCCCGGCCCCGCGGAGGGTACGCCGGCGGCGGGGCGGCGGGGCGCCCCCGGCCGTCAGCTCTTCTCGAAGCGGAAGCCGACGCCTCGGACCGTGGCGATGTAGCGGGGGTTGGCCGCGTCGTCGCCGAGCTTCTTGCGGAGCCAGGAGATGTGCATGTCGAGGGTCTTGGTGGAGGACCACCAGGTGGTGTCCCAGACCTCGCGCATCAGCTGGTCGCGGGTGACGACCCGGCCCGCGTCCCGGACCAGGACGCGCAGCAGGTCGAACTCCTTGGCCGTGAGCTGGAGCTCCTCCTCGCCCATCCAGGCCCGGTGCGACTCGACGTCGATGCGGACGCCGTGCGTGGCGGGCGCGGGGGCGGGCTCGGAGGCGCCGCGCCGGAGCAGGGCCCGGACGCGGGCGAGGAGTTCGGCGAGGCGGAAGGGCTTGGTGACGTAGTCGTCGGCGCCGGCGTCGAGCCCGACGACCGTGTCGACCTCGTCCGCGCGGGCGGTGAGGACCAGGATCGGGATCGTGTGCCCCTCGGCGCGCAGCCGCCGGGCGACCTCCAGGCCGTCCATGCCGGGCAGGCCCAGGTCGAGCACGACCAGATCGACGCCGCCCTGGAGCCCGGTGTCGAGCGCGCTCGGTCCGTCCTCGCGGACCTCGACCTCGTACCCCTCTCTCCGCAGGGCGCGGGCCAGCGGTTCCGAGATGGATGCGTCGTCCTCGGCGAGCAGTACACGGGTCATGGGGTGATGGTAGTCCGCACGGGTGCCGCGCCGGGGCGGGATCGTGAGCCGCCCGCCCCCGCTTCGGGGTGCCTCTGAAGCAGGGTGCGTAATCTGGACATCACCTTGGAATGACGCCTGTTGGTTCCATGGCCACCTGTGATCCATCTCTCAAGTCCTTCCATATCCGGCACTGTCGTGTCGTATGGTGGCGAGACGTCTGTAGCGGTAAACGGGGACCTTTGGCCTGCTTCGGCAGCCGAGGTCCTCTTTTCTGCGCAGGGTTGGCCTTGCCAGCCTTGAGACGGCGAACGACCTGTGGGCCGGGTCCCGCGGCGCGACGGCGCGCGGCGGGGCGTGGATCCCGGGCGGGGCGCACACGTCCCCTCCGGTGCCGGCCACCCCCCACCGGGCGCATCACGCTCACGAGGCGCGCGTCCCGACAGAGCAAGGATCGACATGGCGTCCAGCCTGACGACGGCTTCGAACGGAACCTCTGGTTCCGGGAAGACGTTCCTCGGCCACCCCCGCGGCCTGGCCACCCTCTTCTTCACCGAGATGTGGGAGCGCTTCTCCTACTACGGCATGAGGGCCCTCCTCGTCCTGTACCTGGTCTCCGGCGGCGCGGACGCGGCCACCGGCAGCCAGGGCGGCGGTCTCGCCATGACGGCGGCCACGGCCACGGCGATCTACTCCGTGTACGTGTCGATGGTCTACCTGATGGCCATGCCCGGCGGCTGGTTCGGCGACCGCGTCTGGGGCGCCCGCAAGACCGTCACGATCGCCGGCTTCGTCATCATGGCCGGTCACGCTTCGCTGGCCCTGCCGGGTCAGGCGATGTTCTTCGTCGGTCTGGCGCTGGTCGCCGCCGGTTCCGGTCTGCTCAAGGCCAACATCTCCACGATGGTCGGCCACCTCTACGACGGGCCGGACGACCCGCGTCGCGACGGTGGCTTCACCCTCTTCTACGTGGGCATCAACCTCGGCGCGTTCGTGGCGCCGTTCGTCGTCGGCACCGTCGGCGAGAAGGTCAACTGGCACCTCGGCTTCGCCCTCGCCGCCGTCGGCATGGGCATCGGCCTCGCCTGCTTCCTGGCCTTCACCAAGAGCCTGAGCCCCACCAGCAGCCTGGTCCCGAACCCGCTCTCGGCCCAGGAGCGCAAGAGCATCCTGGTCAAGGCCGCGCTCGTGGTCGTCGCCGCCGCCGTCTTCTACGGCGTCGTCGTGGGCCTCGACCTGTTCACCCTGAACTGGGCCCTGGTGCCGCTGACCCTCGCCGGTCTGATCATCCCGGTCGCCGTCCTGGTCCGCATCAAGCGCGACAAGGACCTCGACCGCTCCGAGCAGTCGAAGATGAACGGCTACATCTGGTTCTTCGTGGCCGCCGCCATCTTCTGGATGATCTACGACCAGGGCGGCTCGACGCTGTCGCTGTTCGCCGACGACAAGACCGGCTCGATCTTCGGCTTCGACCCGTCGGCCACCTGGTACCAGTCGCTCAACCCGATGTTCGTGATGGCGCTGGCCCCGGTCTTCGCGTGGCTGTGGCTGTGGCTGGCCCGCAAGAACCAGGAGCCGAACACCATCGTGAAGTTCGCGATGGGCCTGGTCCTGGTCGGCGCCTCGTTCTTCGTCTTCGTCGTCCCGATGGGCATGGCGGGCGACGGCACGATGGTCTCCCCGATGTGGCTCGTCTCGATCTACATGATCCAGACCATCGGTGAGCTGTGCCTCTCCCCGGTCGGCCTCTCCGTCACCACGAAGATGGCGCCGAAGAAGTACGCCTCCCAGATGATGGGCGTCTGGTTCCTCGCGGTCACCGCGGGTGACTGCACCACGGGTCTGCTGTCGCTGGCCGGGGTGGATCTCAACGGCACCGGGATCATCGCGCTCCAGGCGTCGCTGGCCGTCGGCGCGGGCATCGCGGTCTTCATGTACCGCAAGAAGGTCCAGGCCCTCATGGGCGGCGTCCACTGACGCACGTGACACCCGGGACGGCCCCGGCACACCCCACGGTGTGCCGGGGCCGTCCCGTTCGCGCGTCCTAGCGTTCGCGCCGGGCCAGCCTGCGCCACGGGGTGAAGGTGAAGAGCGCGCCGCCGAGGAGGATCACCGTGCCGGCCACGAGGCCGAGGGCGCGGAGGGCGCCGTCGGACTCGGCGCCGGTCTCGGCGAGGTTCTCGCCGCCGCCGGAGCCGTTGCCCCCGTTGCCGTTGCCACTGCCCCCGTCGCCGTTGGCGTTCGTGCCGCCGTTGTCCGTGCCGCCGTCGTCGGTGGAGCCGGAGGCGCCGCCGGACTGCTTGGCGGTGTCCAGGGTGAGCGACGCCTCGACGGCGCCCTTCACCTGGCAGGGGATCTTGATCGGGTCGGCTCCCGCCGCGAGGACGACGGAGATGGTGAGCGCGCCCGGGGAGAGCGTGGCCTTGCCGGTGGCGCCGGGACGGTAGGTGCCCTTCATGTCGGTGAGGCTCACCGGGTCGTTCATCTTGAGCGCGGTGGGGTTGGGCGCGCCGGTGACCTTGACGGTGCCGCTGTCGTCCCCGCCGATCTTGATGTCCATGCTGGGCGTCAGGGCGTTCGCGGGGAGCGGCGCCGGGCTGTTCATGACGCCCTTGGCCGTCCTGACCGTGAGGTCGTAGGCGCCGCCGTTCTTCTTCGCGTTGACGGTGACCTTGGAGTTGATCGAGGCGGGGCCGGGGGACGTACAGGTGAAGGCCACCTTGACCTCCTTGCCCGGGAAGTCGGTCCCGCCGCCGTTCCCGCCTCCGCCGTTCGCGCCGCCGTTGTCCGCGCCGCCGTCGCCGGATCCACCGCCGTCGTCCGAGCCGCCGTTGTCCGAGCCACCGTTGTCCGCGCCTCCGTCGCCGGAGCCGCCGTTGCCGCCGCCGTCCGCGCTCACCTTGATGGTGGCGCCGACGGGGACCTGCTCCTTCGGCGTGCACGCGGTGTTCGTCGACATCGGCTTGGACACGTTGATCGTGTACGCGCCGGGCGTCAGCGTGACGTCGCCCGCCTGGGTCAGCTTCAGGGTGCCCTTCATCTCGGGCAGGACCATGTCGGTGTTCTTGGGGATCGGCGGGTTCTGCCGGGGGCCCTCCATGGCGACCGTGCCGCTCTGGGCGCCGCCGATCTTCATGGTGCCGGTCGGCTTGACGGTGTTCGCGCCCAGATCCAGCATGTCGGGGTTCTTGGAGGCCGGCTTCACCGTCTTCCAGACGACCTCGACGGTGTCGCCGACCTTGGCGGTCGCGGGCGCGGTGACCAGCACCGTGGTGGTGCCCTGGACCGGAGGGAGGCCGGAGATCGCCGGCGGGACGCACTCCGTCCTGAACGAGATCTGCGCGGCCTGGGCGGGAGCGGCGGACAGCAGGATCCCCGCGCCGCCGAGCATCAGCGCGACCCCGGCCGCGATCGTCCTCCGTTGCGTGCTCACGTGAGTCCCTTCGTCGTCGGACTGTTCTCGGACGGTGCGGACCCGGGGTGGAACCACGGAAGGACCGCGGTCGTCCCGGGGCCGTCCGCGTCCGCCGGTACGGGGACGGGGACGGAGTGGTGGTTCCGGCCGCCGGCCCGGTCGACGAGGACCATGCCGATCCGGAAGAGGGCGGCGGGCACGACCACGGCGAGCAGGGCCCAGAAGAGGACGACGCCCCAGGGGCGGCCCACCTTCCAGGGTTGTTCGGCCAGGACCTTCCCGCCGTAGGAGACGGAGACCCGGTGGTCGCCGTGGGCTCCGGCGGAGAGCTCGACGTCCAGCTCGATCCGCGCCTTCTGCCCGGGCTTGATGGTGCCGCGCCACTGGTGCTGCTCGTCGCTCGGGGCGAGGACGCCGCGGGCGGTGCCGACGAGGAAGACGGGGTCGCGTACGGGGGCGGTGCCGAGGTTGCCGACGGTGAGCACGAGGGTGCGTGCGGGCGGCGCGCCGAACCAGGTCAGCACCCCGCTCGACCCGTCGAGGCGGGCGGCGGTGAGGACGGCGAGGCGTCCGTCGCCCGCGCTGTCCGGGAGCGGGGCCGTGGGGTGGCCGGCGACGGCGAGGGCGGCGTCGACGACGTCCTGCTGCCCGGTGACCCCGGAGACGTGGACGACGCAGGGGCAGGGCTTGGGCGGGGCGGTGACCGGCAGTCTGACGCTGAAGGCGCCGCGCGGGTCGACCGTGGCGGCCCGGCCGTCGGTGTTGGCGCAGGAGTTGGTGCCGCCGACGACGCCCTTGTCCGGGGTGCCCTGGCCGCAGAGCAGGACCATCAGCAGCGCTCCCGCCTTCCAGCCGGTGCCGCTGACGGTGATCTCGCTCCCGTTGGGGGCCTGGTTCCGCGAGACGGCCACGGCCGGGTCACCGGCGGCGGACACCGCCTGCGCGGAGGAAGCGGCGGACGCGGCGGACGCGGCGGAAGCGGAGGAAGCGGAGGAAGCGGCGCCGGCCGGGAGCAGGGCGAGGACGAGACCCGCGAGCAGCACGGCCAGGACGGTACGGACGGAGGCCGGGGCCGTACGGGCGGAATCCGGAGCCGTACGGGCGCGGGCCGGAGTGGTACGGGCGAGGGCCGGGGCCGTACGGACGGAGGCCGGGGCCGTACGGGCGGGGGCGGCGGCCGGGCTCATGCGGTGGCTCCCTTCGTGCGGCGCCGGAGCGCGTACGCGGCTCCGCCCGCCGCCGCGAGCAGCGCCCCCGCGGCGGAGGCGGCGGCGGGCCCGGAGGCGAGGACGGTCTCGGTGACGGCGGTGGCGGGGGTCGCCCCGGGGGCGGCGGCGGTGAACCGGACGGTCACGGAGTCGAGGGCCGGCCGGTCGGGCCAGGGTTCGGTGCGGGCGGTGCGCTCGCCGGGGCGGAGGCTGAGCGGCAGGGCGCGCTCGGGGCGGTCGAGGACGGTGCCGAGGAGGCCGTCGGCGCGGACGGCGAGGCGGGGCCGGTCGAGGACGGTGCTGCCGCGGTTGACGAGC
Organism: Streptomyces sp. NPDC014861; assembly: GCF_043081625.1. Lineage (NCBI taxonomy): Bacteria > Bacillati > Actinomycetota > Actinomycetes > Kitasatosporales > Streptomycetaceae > Streptomyces > Streptomyces sp. NPDC014861. The sequence goes on along the minus strand of NZ_JBIBWV010000006.1, from coordinate 370,819 downwards.
GTGTAGTGGAGGGTGCCGGTGGCCCGGTCGACGCGGGCGTCCTCGACGGTGAGGGCGGCGAGCCGGGGGCCGCTGACCTTGAGCCGCAGGTCGACGGCGGTCCGTCGGCCGCCGGCCGCGGCGCTCACGGTGCCGCGGTGCTCGCCGGGCGGGGTGGCGGCGGCCACGGTGACGGCGAAGGGCACGTCGGCGCGGGTGCGGGCGGGCACGGTGACGGTGCGGGCGGCGAAGGCGACGGCGGCGGGGCCCTCGCCGGTGAGGGTGACGGTGAGCGGGCGCGGGCCGGGGTTGGTGACGGAGAGGGTGTCCTGGAGGACGCTGCCGGCGGGGCCTTCGAGATAGGCGTACGGCCGTCCGGCGGCGGGGGCGGCGGTCCAGGAGGGGGTGGCGGGGGGCGCGGCGCCGAGCGTGCCGAGGACGGCGGCGGCGAGGAGCGCGGACCGGGTCCTGGTCATGGGCGGGCCGGGCGGGGGCGGCGGGTGAGCCAGAGGAGTCCGCCGGCGCCGCCGAGGAGGACGGTGCCGCCGAGGGTGGCGAGCGCGGCGGTGGTGGCGGTGCCGCCGGTCCTGGGGAGTTCGCCGCCGGGCAGTCCGTCGGCCTCGTCCTCCTCGGCGGACCCGTCGGAGCCGTCGGAGCCGTCGGAGCCGCCGGACCCGTCGGAGCCCGAGGGTGCCCGGGTCTCCTCCCCGGGGAGGCCTGTGACGGTCAGGCTGAGCGACGGCCGCGGCTTGTTCGCGGGGGTGCAGACGGCGGCGTCCATCCCCAGGGCGTGGACGGTGAGCACTCCGGCGGTGAAGGTGACGGTGCCCGCGCGCCTCGGTGTGTAGGTGCCGGTGAGGGTGCCGATCCTGATGGGGGTGAAGGCGGGGACGGCGGCGGCGTTGGGGACGCCCTCGACCTTGACGGTGCCCCGGTCGGCGCCGCCGAGGACGAGGTCGGCGCGGGGGGTCATGACGCCCTTGGGGAGTTCGACGGGGCTGTCGGAGACGCCCTTGTCGAAGGTCATGGTGATCGCGTACGCGTCGCCCTCGCGCTCGGCCCTGACGTCCACGGGCGAGACGGCTGCGCGGTCGCCGATCTTGGTCTCGCACGCGTACCTCACGTCGACGATCTCGGCGTGGGCGGCGGGCGCGGCGACCAGCCCGGCCGGCGCCCAGACCGCGACGGCGGCCGTGAGCACGGCGGCCGCCCTCCTCCGGTTCGGCTTCCTGGACACCCGCGACCCCTCACCGCTCTATTTCCTGACGTCCCATCAGATTGGGCGTCAAGGTACGCCTGGGGCCGTACGGAGGGAAGAAGAGTGACGGTGAAAGTCCTGCGGCGGTCGCGCGGGGCGGCGGACGTCAGGCGGGAGCGGCCAGTTCGGCCCAGACCGTCTTGCCGGGGGCGCCCGGCACCCGCTGGATGCCCCAGTCGAGGCAGAGCCGCTGCACGATGAACATGCCGTGCCCGCCGGGGCGTCCGGACCGGTGCGGGGTGCGGGGCGCGGGCTGGCCGGCGCCCCGGTCGGTGACCTCCAGGCGGACGGCGTCGGCGAGGCGGACCACCCGGAGCCGCTCGGGGCCCTCGGCGTGCAGGCAGGCGTTGGTGACGAGTTCGGAGACGACGAGCAGGACGTCCTCGGCGGCGGCCCGCCGGTCGGCCGAGGCGGCCGGCAGCCAGCCCCACTCGGTCAGCGCCCCGCGGGTGAAGTCACGGGCGAGCGGGACGGTGCCGCTGGTCTCGCCGAGTGCGAGCGTCCGCACGTCGGAAGCCTGATCCATCAGCACTTCACCTCACCGGTCGACGAGACAGCAGGGGCAGGAAAGGGGGGGTCAGCCGGAGCCGGGGAGGGCGGTGTCGAGGCTGTCGTGCACGGTGAAGACCGCCTCCGCTCCGGTGATCTGGAAGACCCGGGCCACGGCGGGCCGCATGGCCACCAGATGGACCCCGCCGCCGGCCGCCTCGGCCCGCAGCCGCGCCCCGAGGAGCACGTTGAGTCCGGTCGAGTCGCAGAACGCGAGCCCCGAGCAGTCGACGACGAGCCGGACGCGGCCGGCGTCGAGGGCCGCGTCGAGCGGTTCGCGCAGCAGTTCCGCGGTGTGGTGATCGAGCTCACCCACCGGAGCGAGAAGTTCCGCGCCGTCGTCCACAGCGCTGGCCTCGACCCGCAGACGCGCAGGCTGCGCGCTGCCGATGTGCTGGCGGTCCATGGTCGGGCCCCTCCTCGATCGACTGCGCAGAACCCTACTAGCGGAGCGCCTTCTCGTGCACACGAGCCCCCCACATAACCACCCAATACGGATTATTGCCACTTGCAACGATCGCCGCCGAGCAGGTAGGGCTAGTAAAGAACACCCGATCCAGCCGGCTTGGAGGCGCCGCACACCGCACCCGGACACCCACCCCCTGAGGAGACTCATGTCACCCCGGCTCGACGTCCCGCGCACCCCCCTCGCGCCGTCGACACCAGCCCTTCCCCGTCCCGCCGATCCCACACCCCCTTCGCCCCTCGCGATCGAAGGACCCCTCGACCGGGTCGCCCCGGCCGACGCCCGCGCGCTCTCGAAGGAGCTCTTCGCCCGGCTCACCGAGCTGGAGGAGGGCACCCACGAGTACGCGTACGTCCGCAACACCCTCGTCGAGCTCAACCTGGCCCTGGTCCGCTTCGCCGCCGCCCGCTTCGGCACCCGCAGCGAGCCCATGGAGGACATCGTCCAGGTCGGCACGATCGGCCTCATCAAGGCCATCGACCGCTTCGAGCTGTCCCGCGGGGTGGAGTTCCCCACCTTCGCGATGCCGACGATCATCGGCGAGATCAAGCGCTTCTTCCGCGACACCTCCTGGTCCGTGCACGTCCCCCGCCGGCTCCAGGAACTCCGCCTCGACCTGGCCCGGGCCGGCGACGCGCTCTCCCAGCGCCTCGACCGGGCGCCCACCGTCGCCGAACTCGCCGCCGAACTCGGCATCGCCGAGGACGAGGTCGTCGAGGGCATGGCCGCCAGCAACGCCTACACGGCCGCCTCGCTCGACGCCCAGACCGAGGACGACGACCACGGGCAGAACGAGTCCACCCTCGCCGACCGGCTCGGCTACGAGGACCACGGCCTGACCGGCATCGAGTACATCGCCTCGCTCAAGCCGATGATCGCCTCGCTCCCCGAACGCGAACGGCTCATCCTCTCCCTCCGCTTCGTCACCGGACTCACCCAGTCGGAGATCGGCGCCGAGCTCGGCATCTCCCAGATGCACGTCTCCCGGCTGCTCTCGCGCACCCTCGCCCGGCTACGCCGGGGGCTCACCCTGGAGGAATGAGGCGCCTCTCTGGAGGAACCGCCTCCGCCGCTCCCCGCGAACCGTCAAGATAGCGACGGAAAGGGCCCGTTCACGGTCGACCGACCCGGACGGGCCCTTCCGCGCGCCCACGGCGGCCGGGGCGGGAACTTGTTGACGACCCCGCCCGGTATGGGCGACATTGAGCCCGTGGAGCCAGGGGGGAATCACATGGTTTCTGCTTACGCGGAACTGGAAGAACGCATGCGCGTCCGGCTGGGGGGCCGGGCGTGCCTCTACGTGCCGTCGTGCCGCCTCGGCCTCTACCTCGCGCTGCGCCGCTGGTGCGCGCCCGGAGGCCGGGTGCTCATGTCGCCCGTCAACGACGACGTCATCTTCTTCGTGGTGCTCGCCGCCGGCCTCCGGCCCGTACAGGCCCCGCTCGACCCGCGCGACGGCTCCCTCGACCCGGCGGCCGTCCCCGACTCCGTCTGGTCCGGGCTCTCCGCCGTCCTCACCACCAATCTGTACGGCAACCCCGACCCGGCCCCCGCACTGCGCGCCCGCTGCGACCGGCTCGGCATCCCGCTCCTGGAGGACGCCGCCCACGCCATCGGCACCACCGTCGGCGGCCGCCCGGTCGGCGCCTGGGGCGACGCCTCCGTCTTCAGCCTCTCCAAGCACACCGGCGCCAGGACCGGCGGCTTCCTCACCGTCGCCGACCCCCGGCTGCGCGACGGACTCGCCGCCGAGCGGGACGCGATGCTCCGCCCCGCCCGGCTCACCGGGGAACTCGCCTACCTGGCCCGCCCCTACGCCGAGTCCGCCGCCCGCGGCCTGCGCCTCGCCCGCCCCGCCCACGCCGCCCTGCGCGCCGCCGGACTGCACGAACGACCCGGCATCCGGATGCCGCTGCGCCCCGACGAGCTGGCCCGGGCCCTCGCCACGGCACCCGCCCTCGATCCCTTCCACTCCTGGATCCGCGTCGACATGCACGACTACCGGCTCCGCCCCGGCGCCGCCCGCCTCCGCCACGCCCGCCACCGGCTCGCCGCCCTCGACTCCGTCCTCGACGCCCATCGCGCCGGCACCGCCCGCCTCCTCGCGAGCGAGTACTCCGCCCAGGGCCTCCCCGCCGACGGCGAGGTCCCGCCGCTCTTCCGGACCCCGCTGTTCGTCGAGGACCGGGACTCCGCCGTCGCCGCGCTCGCCCGCCGCCGGATCACCGTCGGCTACCTCTACGACCCGCCCCTCGACGGCTACGCGGGCGAGGCCTTCACCGACCCCTCCCCCGCCCCGGCCGCCGCCGCCTGGTTCGCCCGGCACGCCCTGCCCGTGGACCCGCGCCGCGCCGACGAGGCGCTCGCCGCGCTGCGCGCCTCCGGCGCCCGCCCCGCCGTGCCCGCGCCCGCCCCGGGCGGCGCCCGGTGACCGACACCGTACGGACCCGGGGCGCCGAACCGGACGCCCCGGGGGCACCCGGCACCGGGGCCTCCGAGGCGAAGGCCGCCGGCGAGGACTCCCCCGGCGAGGACTCGCTCTTCCGCAACGCCTACGCCCTGATGCTCTCCACCGGCGTCTCGGCCGCCCTCGGCCTCGGCTTCTGGCTGGTCGCCGCCCGCTACTACACGGAGGAGGCCGTCGGCCAGGGCTCCGCCGCCATCGCCGCCCAGCGGATGCTCGCCTCCATCACGGCGACCACCCTCGCCGGCGCCGTCGTCCGCTACGTCCCCCGGGCCGGCCGCGCCACCGGCCCGCTCGTGCTGCGCCTCTACCTCCTCAGCAGCGTGGTGGTGGCCGCCGCCTCCGGGATCTTCCTGCTCACCCTGGACTGGTGGGGGCCCTCGTACGCCCCGCTGGGCACCCTCTCCGCCGGGATCTTCTTCACCCTCTCCTCGGTCGGCTGGGCGCTGCTCAGCCTCCAGGACGGGGTCCTCACCGGGCTGCGCAAGGCGTTCTGGGTGCCGGTGGGCAACGCCGTCTTCTCCGTCGGCAAGCTCGCCCTGCTGGTCGTGCTCGCCGCCGCCCTGCCCGTCCTCGGCGTCTTCGTCTCCTGGGCGGCGGCGATCGCGTTCTCCACGATCCCGCTGGCCTGGCTGGTCTTCCGCCGGCTCATCCCGCAGCAGGCCCGCGCCGACAGGGACCGCGAGCCGCCCACGTACCGCGAGATCCGGCGGTTCGTCGCCGGGGACGCGGTGGGCGCGTTCTTCAGCCTCCTCATGATCAGCCTGCTGCCGGTCATGGTCGCGGTCCGCTTCGACGCCGCGCACAACGCCTTCTTCTACACGGCGTACACGGTCGGCGGCACCATGGAGTTCATGGCCATCAACATGGCCTCCTCCCTGACCGCGCACGCCTCCCACAGCCCCGACTCGCTCGCCGAGGGCGTCCGCGGCGCGCTGCGCCGGATGGTGGTGCTGCTCGTCCCGGTCGTCCTGGTCCTCGTCCTCTTCGCGCCGCTGATCCTCGCCCCCTTCGGCCCGGGCTACACCGACAACGGCTCCACGGTGCTGCGGCTGCTCGCCGCCGGGGCGCTCCCCCGGGTCGCGGTGGAGCTGTACATCGGGGTGCTCCGCGTCCAGGGCCGCACCGGCATGCTCGCCGCCGTGCAGGGCGGCATGTGCGTGCTCGTCCTCGGCAGCGCGGTCGTGCTGCTCGGCCCGTACGGCATCAGCGGGGCCGGGATGGCGGTGCTCGGCGGGATGACCGTGATGGCCGTGGTCTGCGTCCCGGGCCTGCGGGCGGTCCTCAGGGGCAAGGCGCCCGAGGCCGCCCCGCCGGCGCCCGCCGCCCCCGGGGACGACGACGGCTACGGCACCAGCTGGGCGCGGCAGAGCGCCTATCTGCGCTCGACGGCCGCCCAGGACACGGTCACGCCCGCGTACGGCATCCCCGTGTACGTGCCCCGGCCGCCCGAGCCCGCGCCCGGCACCCGGCACCCGGACGCGCGGGACCGCTCGCCCGCCGCCGTCCTGTGGGCGCTGCTCGCGGTCGCGGTGCTCGTCTTCTGGCTGCCGCTCGCCTTCGCCGCGCCGCTCGACGCCGCCCGGCCCTCCGGCCGGGACCTGCTCGCCGCGCTCCCGGTGCCGACCCTGCTGGCCGGCCTGGTGCTGGTCGGCCTCCAGGGCGCGGCCGTCGGGGTGCGCGTCTTCCGCGGCGGCTACGCGTGCGCGGTGCTGCTGGCCACCTTCCTCGCCCTGCACACCGCGCCCGCGTTCGTGGGCCTGCTCCCGCCGCCGGCCGCGGGTCCGGCGGCCGAGCTGCTCGGCACCGGCCCGGCGGCCTGGGCGGCGCCGGTGGTGGCGCAGGGCCTGTGCCTGGCGCTCGCGGCGCTCCTGCTGCGGCTGCTGGGCGCGGGCGGGCGGATCGCGGCCGGGGCGGTGTGGGTACTGATATGGGCCGGCTGGGCGGCCCAGCAGTCCCTCGCCACCGCCCCGCTCCCGCTGCTGCTCGGCCTGTCCGGCGTCACGATGGCGGTGTACGCGATCCGCGGTCTGCGCTCCTGAGCGGGCTCAGCGCCGCGGCAGGGGCTGCCGGAACCAGGCGTCCTGCCCGGCCGCCCGGTAGCCGTCGAGACCCGCTCCGGAGTTCACGGTGAGGTCGCACCCGGGTCCGGGCACGGCCCGGTTCCAGTGGACGTACGCCTTGGCCTCGGGCAGGGTCGGCGCGACGGCCGGGATCTTCGCGTACCAGTCCCGCTGGCGCTGCGGGCGCTCCGGGTCGGGGGCGGTCGCGAACTCGGCGAGCATGACCGGCTTGTCGTCGGCGATGTTCTCGCGGAGCCAGTCGTAGGTGGGGCGCTGGCTGGCCTCGAAGTCCCGCCAGGCGTCGGTGTCGTGGCAGCGGTAGTAGTTGTACTGGTCCATGCCGAGCCAGTCGACGTACCGGTCGCCGGGGTAGAGGCTCTTCATCTCCTCGGCCATCCCGAGGTAGCCGGAGACGGTCCACACCCAGACGACGTTGTCGGCGCCGAGCTTCCGGAAGCGGTCGTGGAGGTGCCGGTAGGCGGCGACGTACTCGGCGGGGGTGCCGGCCCCCTCCTTGATGCGGGCGTCGACCTCCTGGTCGAAGGAGAGGAAGACCCGCTTGCCGTAGTCCTTCACGCGGCGGATCTGCGGGTCGATGATCTCGGCGTCGTACTGCCCGGAGGCGATGTTCTTCCAGCCGAGCTGGGTCTCGGTCCAGCCCTCGTGGTGGGGTTCCTTCCAGACGGTGGACTCCCAGGCGAGCATCAGCAGCCGGTCCCGGCCGAGTTCGCGCTCGTCGTCGGTGAGGAGGGTCCCGTCGAGCGCGTTGCCCGACATGTCGTGGTACGTGTACACGAGGTCGAGCTTGCGGCCGATCTTCCGCTCGAAGGCGTACACCGGCCGGGTGAGCGAACTGTCCCGGTCGTAGGGGAGATACGCGCCCCACCAGGCTCCGCAGGGGGCGACGAGCCGGGTGTCGGGGGCGCAGCGGTCGTCGCCCTCGGCGACGGTGGCCCACACCCCTATCCCGGCGGTCAGCGCGCCGACGGCGGCGAGGGCGACCGCGAGGCGTCCGGTGGCGGTGCCCCGGGCGTGCCGGCCGCCGGTCACCGGCCCCCACCGGGCCCTCGTTCGCGGGGCAGGAAGGACTCGGCGTCCGCGGGGGCGACGGCGCCTCCGGTGGCGGCGGGCAGCGGGAGACCGGGAAGGAGGACGGCGACCGTGGTGAAGGCGGCGAGCGGGACGAGGAAGGCGGGCACGGAGAAACCTCCGATCAGGAAGAGGAAGGTGGCGGTGAGCGCGGCGAGGGCGAGGCTGAGCGGGGCGGCGAGGGCGAAGGCCTCCAGGCGCGCGCCGGGGCGCAGTCCGCGCGGCTGCGGGTGGAGCAGGGCCGTGCCGGGGCCGAGGCAGACGAAGAGGAGCACGGGCGGCCAGCGGAGCGGGAAGCCGTCCGGGAGCAGGGTCGCGGCGAGGGCGACCCAGCCGGAGGCGGCGACGGCGGCTCTGACGAGGTTCCCCCGGTTCCGGGGGGCGGGAGCGGTCGGGTTGGTGGTCACGAGGCACCGCCCGGGGTGGTGGTCGACGGGATGTGGTCGAGGACGATCCCGTACGGGTGTTCCTCGACGGTCCTGAACAGCGGGGACGCCTTGAGCCGGTCGCGCAGGACGTCGAAGCCGCCGGCGGGCAGCAGGCCCTCGCCCGCGGTGTAGATGTCCTGGGTGCGGGTGAGGACGACGCGGGCGGTGACGCCGCGCGGGAGCCGGTCGGTGAGGTAGCGCGCGGGGTCGGCGAGCATCTTCTCGTTCTCGGCAGGGTCCTGTTCGCAGAACCACCAGTGCTCGACCTCGTCGTAGCGGTGCAGGGCCTGGGGGAAGGAGCCGGAAGTGGCGAGGAGGAGCCCGTCGTCCGGCATCTGGTCGATGGCGCGGGTGACGAGGGCGGACTCGGCGGGCGGGGTGTAGTACATGGCGTCCTTGCCGTAGTAGGCGGGCAGGAAGCCCGCCGTCAGGGCGAGGAGGACGGCCGGGAGGGCGACGGCGGTGACCCGGCGGCGGGCGACCGCCGCGCGGCTTCGGCGGGCGCCGCCGGCGGCGGGGACGAGCGCGGCGGCGGCGAAGAACGCGGCGCCGGGCAGTCCGAAGAGGTAGACGCGGAAGAGCATCTCGCCGCCGTAGTCGTTGACGGCGAAGAGCGGTACGGGGGCGGCCGAGGCGAGCAGCAGCGGCAGGGCGCCGCGGGTGAGGCGGCGGCGGAGCAGGACGGCGACGCCGGCGAAGAGGACGACGGCGAGGGCCATGGCGATGCCGGCCCGGCCGGCGAGTTCGGGCCCGGGCCCGGTGAGCTGTCCGGTGTATCCGGCTCGGGAGTTCTGGGTGAGCCGGCCGAGGGAGTCCTTGAGGGTGCCGAGGGTCTCCAGGAAGAGCGGGCGGCCCATGGTGAGGTTCCAGGCCAGCATGATCAGGCCGGTGACGGCGAGGAGACCGAGGTTGCGGTAGCGGCGGGTGAGGCAGAGGGCGGCCAGGACGACGCAGAGCATGACCGGGGTGAGCTGGTGGACCGCGTTGATCCCCAGGATCAGCGGGGAGAGGATCAGCACCCCGACGGCCCGCTGCCGGGTGGTGGTGGACGGCGGCACGGCGGCGGCGGCCGGGTCGAGCGCGGCGCGGTCGCGGAGCCGTCCGGCGGAGCCGGGCCGGACGAAGTGGCGCAGCACGACGGCGAGCACGGTCAGGTGGAGGACGTAGGCGAGGCCCTGCGGGGCGAGGTAGTCCTGGCCGACCCAGTTGGCGAGCTGGAAGATCCAGACGGCCGCCCAGACGAGCCGCCAGTCCTCGGTGAAGGTGCGGTAGAGGAGCACCAGCACCGGGAGGAGGATCAGGCCGAGGACGATGGGCGCCCAGTTGAGGTAGACGGCGGTGGACTCGACGCCGAAGGCGCGGACGAGCGCCGCGTTGAGCGTGAAGAAGCCCGGCCACTGGTCGTAGGCGGACATGTTGCCGGACAGGGCCGCGTGCGGGCGGAGTTCACCGGCGCCGAGGATGGTGTTGACGACGGCGTCGTGCTTGGACGCCCACGGGTAGCGCACCGAGTCGTAGAGGACGGCCGGCGCCGCCTTGAGGGCGACGAGGAGTCCGACGCAGTAGACGAGCGGCCAGCCCGGTGAGGTCCCGGCGCGGCGCAGGGCCACCAGGAAGCCGGCCGTGAGGACGGCGAGGGAGGCGTAGAAGAGGACGGGCAACCGGTCGAGGAGTCCGTAGTCGACCATGGAGCGGAAGTCGACCAGGGGCAGCGAGACCGCCCACAGGCCGAGGCCGAGCACCAGGAGGGCCGGGGGGAGCCAGGCGAGGGCGGGTGGGGCGGTGCGGCGCGGCTGCGGCGCGGTCGGATCCGGACGGTCGTCGTCCTCCCGGCCGGGGGCGCCGGGCTGTGCGGGCACGGCCCCCTCGCTCACCGGTGCCGGCTCCTGGTGGTGCTGTCGCACGATCGCGTTCTCCCCCCACTGTCCCCTCGGACGAGGCAAGGGAACGTACTTCGGTTCTGTCCTGGTGCACAACTCCCGTCTCGCGCACGGGCTTCGTCGATCCCGGTCCGGCTCGTCCGGCCGGTGCCGGTGGCCGTTCAGCCGGCGAACTCCGGGCCCTTCACCAGCGCTTTCGCCCGGCGGTAGAGCCGCCAGCCGACGGTGGGGAGCGAGTCGGGGTAGGGGGCGGTCCTGGCGCCCCGGCCCTCCATCCACGCCTCGACGTCGGCGGCGGTGTGGTCGCGGCGGACGATGAGCCGGGCGAGCCGAAAGAGCTCGTCGGTCCGGGAGCTGAGCGCGTGCCGGACGGCGACGGCGGAGGCGTATCCGGCGGCCCGCGCGGCCCGGCGCACGGCGGGGCTGTTGTAGCCGTGCGGGTAGGCGAGGTGGCGGACCTCGTGGCCGAGGACGTCCTCCAGTTCGGCCTTGGAGTCGCGCAGTTCGGCGCGGAGGGCGGCGGGCCGGAGGGTGTCGAGCTGGGGGTGGCTGACGGTGTGCCCGCCGACCTCCATCCCGTACTCCTCCAGGCGGGGCGCCTGCGCCAGGGTCATCATCGGCGCGGGCGGCAGGAGGCACGGCCGGCCGGGGGCGAGGGCACCGGTGGTGAGGTACGCGGTGGCGGGCAGCGACCGGGCGGCGAGCGCCTCGGCGGTGGGTCCCGCGAGGTCGGCGAAGCCGTCGTCGAAGGTGAGGACGACGGGCCGGGGCGGCAGCGGGGTCCCGGCGGCGAGGTGTCCGACGAGCGCGCCGACGGTGAGCGGGGTGCGCCCGCTGCCGGTGACCACGTCCAGATGCGCGGCGAACTGGCGCGGGGTGACGGTGAATTCGGCGATCCAGGCGGGCGGGTCGTCCATCACGGGGTGGTAGAGGAGGACGGGGATGCGGGTGTGCGCGGGGGCGCCGCTCATCGGGAGGCTCCCTGGGAGAGTCGCGCCTTGAGGTAGCCCACCGGGCCGTACAGCATCCCGCGCCGTTCGAGGCGGGAGAGGGAGGCGGGCCACGGGTGGTGGTGGGTGCCGTGCTCGCCGGGGACCCCGTCGCTCCCGCCGCCCCGTTCGGCCGTCATCGTGCGGGCGTGCGCGAGGCCGCGCGGGAGCCGGGCGAGGAGCGCGGGGAGCAGGGCGGGGCGGCGGACGAGGGTGGCGGTGAGGTACGCGGTGAGCCCGGCGCCGTAGCCGTACGCCTGGTTCCTGAGGTCCTGCCAGGTCTCGCGGTGGTGGTGCCAGACGAGGGCGTCGGGCGTGTAGCGGAGCCGGTGTCCGGCGGCGAGGACGGCGACGAAGGCGTAGAGGTCGTCGCCGCCCCTCGCCGGGGTCCCGGTGCCGGTGGCGGGGTCGAAGCCGCCGGCGCGGCGGAGCGCGGAGGCCCGGAAGGCCATGTTGGCGCCGGAGCCGAAGCTGCCCGCCGTGAACGGGAACAGCGGCTCGTCCGCGGGCGGCCGGGCCGGGTCGTACAGCCGGGGCGCGAAGCCCTTGGCGAAGCCGCCGTGGGACTCCAGGAGGATCTGGGCGGGGGTGCCGAGCCGGGCGGGCAGGATCAGGCCGGTGACGCAGCCGAGTCCGGGGTCGGCGGCGAAGGGCGCGGCGAGCGCGCTCAGCCAGCGCGGGTCGGCGATCACGTCGTCGTCCGTGAAGGCCAGGACCTCGCCCTCGGCGGAGGCGACCCCGGCGTTGTGGGCGGCGGCGAGCCCGGGCCGGTCCTCGCGCACGTACCGGACGCGGTCCGCGTACGTCCCGGTGACGAGGTCGCGGGTGGCGGAGGTGCGGGGCGCGTTGTCGACCACGATCACCTCGTGGTCGGGGTGGTCCTGCGCGAGCAGCGAGTCCAGGGCGCGGGCGAGGGAGCCGGCGCGCTCGCGGGTGGCGACGATCACGGAGGCGCGGGGCGGGGCGGCGGGGCCGGGCGCGGGTATGGAGAGCGCCGCTTCCTGTGCGGCGAGCCGTTCGGCGTCGGCATGGGGAGCGGCGCTCTCCATGAGCCGCTTCTCCGCGAGCGCGGCGAGCACCTCGGCCGGGTCCTCGCCCGCCCGGTACCGCCCGAGGACGGTGGCGGCGGGGCGGCCGTCGACCCGGACGAGGGCGTAGACGTCCCCGGGGACGGGCTCGTCCGCCCCGGGCGCGGGGCGGAGGCGGGGCCCGCCCGCGCCCAGCTCCAGCTCGGCGACGGAGACGGCGGACGGGCCGGACACGGCGGACTGCGGTCGGTTCATCGGTGCTCTCCCACGGCTTCGGTGCTCCCCTGCGCCTTGCGGTGCCCCCTCAGGGCTGTCGGCGGTCGCCGCGCAGGCGGGCGGCCGTGTTCAGGGCCTCGCGGGCCCGGGCTGCCAGGGCCGGGCGGGCCCGGACGTAGGCGTGGGCGGCGCGGACGGGCTCGCGGCGCAGCCAGTGCAGGGCGGTGCGCGGGTCGGGCCGGGTGACGGCGCCCTCGTACACGGTGAGCTCGCCGGTCTTCAGGGAGTCCTTGTACTCGGCGGCGCCCCGCCCGAGGTCGAGCGTCCCGATGCCCGCCTCCGCCGCGCCCGCCGCCATCCGCAGATGGAGGACGAGGCCCGGGGAGTACTTGGCGTACTCGGGGTCGTACGCGGGGAACCAGCACGACAGGACGGTCGCGGACCGCAGCCCGAAGTGGGCGGCGATCGGGCGGTCGCCCACGTACAGCACGGACAGGACGCCGGAGCAGCCGGGCGTGCGCTGTTCGTGGAGGCGGCGGACCAGGGTGCTGATCCACTCCTGTGCGAAGCGGTCGCCGCGCCCGGTGCGGCGGTACTGGGCGGACTTCCACGCCATGAGGGTGCGCAGGGCGGCCGGGTCGCGCTCGTCGAAGACGAACCGCACCTCGCCGTCGGCCTGGCGGGCGAGCTTGCGGTCCTTGGCGAGGGTGGTCCTCAGGAACTTCGGCGACTGGACGCGCAGGAGCGCCTCGTAGGCCGCGTAGCCCTCGCCGACGTCGATGACGGGCGAGGCGAAGGACTCGTCGGCGGCGCCCTCGAAGACGGGCTGCCCGGTCTCCAGGTTGTCGTACTCCCAGAAGACGAGCCCGCAGGCGCGGAGCAGCGCCCGCGTGCCGGGCCGCAGTCCGGGCCGGAAGATCCCGCCCTGGCTGTCGGAGACGCCGAAGCCGATGGCCCGGCCGCGTCCCAGCGGCCCCTTCTCGTAGGGGAAGAAGCCGACGGGTTCGCCGTCCTCCGACCACACCGCGACCCGCGAGCGGGGCCGCACGGAGCCGACGGCGAGGGTGAACTCCGGTTCCATGAACGGGTTCGCGGGAGCGCCGGACTTGGCCCTCAGCTCCCGCCACGCCTCGATCTCGCGCGGGCCCAGCTCCCCCGGCCGCACGACCCGCACACGCCACGCACCCACCTAGCCGACCCCCCGGTCATCCCCCTGAGCACTGCCAGGACAGGACGGTACCGGGCCGAACCCCTCCGCGGCAGGCATACTCGGCCTTTCGATCACGGAGGGGGCGCGCCCGCACACGTCCGCCGAGCGTCCCCGCCCGCGCGGCGGTGCGCGAGGCGGCCGGGCGGAGGGGTCGGTGCGGGCGCTGACGGGGTGACGGGGAGCCGGAGGGTCAGGACGTGGGCCCGTCGAGGACCGGCTTCCTCCGCACGTCGGTCACGTCCACGCTCGGTGACGCGGGGACCCCGAACGGTTCGACGGTCACGAAGTACCGGTAGCCGGTCACGTCGACGGCCACGTCGCCGCCGAACCGTCCGAGGCGCAGGTCGATCCGGGCCACGGGCGAGCCGTGGTGCCCCGGTACGCGGTGGACGCGCTCCGCCGGGTAGCCGAGGCCGACCAGCCTGGCGCGCAGCTGGGCGTAGTCGGCCGGGCCGGTGGGGAACGCCTGGGCGATGTGACGCCGGTGGTAGTCCCCGACGCACTGCTCGATCAGGCCGAGGCGCACCTCGTCCACGGGGGTGCCGGTCGTCGCCGACAGACCCGCGCGCTCCCCGGTCGCGCCGCCGGGCCGGGCCGGCAGGCAGCTGTCGAGGAGGTTCCCGGCCCACTTCCGGAACCGGGCCTCCGGGGTCGCGTCCCGCCACGGGAGGGCCGGGACCTTCACGACGGCGGCCCTGGCGGCGGACGCCGCGGCCGTGGCCCTGGGGCCGGGCGTCGCGGCGCCCGCCGTTCCGGTGGCGCCCGCGGTCAGGAGGACGGCGCCGAGGGCGGTGACGGTGACGGTCCGGGAGAGGCGCTGAGGAGTTCGCATGCGGGAATCATGCGGGCGGCCGGGGACCGCCGGCATGAGTAGGCGTACTCAACGCCGTCTGAGGTCGACCGGGCCTCGACCGTGCGCGGGTGACCCGTCGTCAGGCGACGCGGGCGCCCGCGCGCCAGACCTCCGAGACCAGCGGGACGCCGGGGCGGTAGGCGAGGTGCACGTGGGAGGGGGCGTCCAGGAGCGTGAGGTCCGCGCGGGCGCCGGGGGACAGACGGCCGACGTCGGTGCGGCGGAGGGCCGCCGCGCCGCCCGCGGTGGCGGACCAGACGGCCTCGTCGGGGGTCATGCCCATGTCCCGTACGGCGAGCGCGACGCAGAACGGGACGGAGGAGGTGAAGGAGGAGCCCGGGTTGCAGTCCGTGGAGAGGGCCACCGTGACGCCCGCGTCGAGCAGGCGGCGGGCGTCGGGCCACTCGGCGCGGGTGGAGAACTCGGCGCCGGGCAGGAGCGTGGCGACCGTGTTGCCGGAGGCCAGGGCGTCGACGTCGGCGTCCGTGAGGTGGGTGCAGTGGTCGGCGCTCGCCGCGTCCAGTTCCACCGCGAGCTGGACGCCGGGGCCGTACGAGAGCTGGTTGGCGTGGATCCTCGGCAGGAGGCCCTTCGCCTTGCCCGCGGTGAGGATCGCGCGGGCCTGGTCGCCGTCGAAGGCGCCCTTCTCGCAGAAGACGTCCACCCAGCGGGCGTACGGGGCGCAGGCGTCCAGCATCGGGCCGGTGACGAGGTCGACGTAGGCGGCCGGGTCGTCGGCGAGGTCGGGGGAGACGATGTGGGCGCCGAGGTAGGTCACCTCGTCGGTGTGCGCGGCGGCGATGCGGAGCGCGCGGGCCTCGTCCTCGACGGTCAGGCCGTAGCCGGACTTGGTCTCGAAGGTGGTGGTGCCCTGGCGCAGGGCCTCGTCGAGGTAGCGCGTCAGGTTGCGCTCCAGGGCCTCGTCCGACGCCGCCCGGGTGGCCGCGACCGTCGTGCGGATGCCGCCCGCCGCGTACGCCTGGCCGGACATGCGCGCGTTGAACTCGGCCGTGCGGTCGCCCGCGAAGACGAGGTGCGAGTGGGAGTCCACGAAGCCGGGGATCACCGCCCGGCCGCCCGCGTCGACCTTGTTGTCAGTGGCCGGTGCTTTGCTGGATTCACCGACCCAGACGACCCGGTCGCCGTCGATGACGACGGCCGCGTCCTGGATCAGGCCCAGGGGAGTGTGATCACCGAGGGAGGGGTCGTTCGTGACCAGGCCGGCGATGTTGACGATGGCGGTGGCGGTGGCGGCCGTCGCCACGGTGCTGTTCGCGCTCGTGGGGGCGGAGGTCGCCGCCGGGTTGTTCGTCGCCGCGGGGCCGGTGTTCATGAGGGGTGTCTCCTTCAGCCGCGCAGGGCGGCGATCGAGTCCGCGAGGGACCGGGCCACGTCCGGTACGGAGGAGTGGACCCCGTCCCGTACGACGTGCCGGCCGCCCACGACCGTGTGCCGGACGTCCGCTGCCGACGCTGCGAATACCGCCGTCTCGGCTGCCAGACGCGGTACCGGTCCCGCTGTCCTGACCGAGTCGAGGGCGATCGTGGTGAAGTCGGCGAGGGCGCCGGTCTCCAGGGCGCCGGCGTCGGCCCAGCCGAGGGCCGCGTGGCCGTCGGCGGAGGCGGCGCGGAGCAGCGCGGCGGCGGTCCAGTGGCCCCGGATGTGGGTGCGCAGCCGCTCGTTCAGCTCCATGGCCCGCGCCTCCTCCAGGAGGTCGACGACGGCGTGGCTGTCGCTGCCGAGGGAGAGCGGGGAGCCGGCCTTCTGGAGGGCGGCGGCGGGGCCGATGCCGTCGGCGAGGTCGCGTTCGGTCGTCGGGCACATGCAGGTGCCGGTGGAGGTGGAGCCGACGAGCGCGATGTCCTCGTCGGTCATGTGGGTGTTGTGGACGCCGGTGGTGCGCGGGCCGAGGACGCCGTGGTCGGCGAGGAGCCGGGTCGGGGTGGTGCCGTGGGCGGCGTGGCAGGCCTCGTTCTCGGCGGTCTGCTCGGAGAGGTGGACGTGGAGCGGGGCCCGCCGCTCCTCGGCCCAGCGGGCGACGGTGGACAGCTGGTCGGCGGGGACGGCCCGGACGGAGTGGATCGCCGCGCCGATCCGTACGCCGTCGCGGTCCTTCAGGGCGCTCGCCCGCTCGGCCCACCGCTCGGCGGTGCCGTCGGAGAAGCGGAGCTGGTGGTGCTCGGGGGCGGCGCCGAAGCCGGCCGAGAGGTAGGCGGTGTCGAGGAGGGTGATGCGGATGCCGGCCTCCCGGGCCGCCGCGATCAGGGCCTCGCCCATGGCGTTGGGGTCGGCGTAGGGGGTGCCGCCGGGGGCGTGGTGGAGGTAGTGGAACTCTCCGACGGCCGTGATGCCGGCGAGCGCCATCTCGGCGTACACGGCCCGGGCGAGCGCGAAGCAGCTGTCCGGGGTGAGCCGCTGGGCGACGCCGTACATGACCTCGCGCCAGGTCCAGAAGGTGCCGGAGCCGACCTGGACGGTGCCGCGCAGGGCGCGGTGGAAGGCGTGGCTGTGGGCGTTGGCGAGGCCGGGGACGGTGAAGCCGCGCAGGACGACGGCGCCGGGCGGCGGGGCGTCGACGCCGGTCCGGACGGCGGCGATCCGCCCGTCGGCCACGTCCAGGGCGACGCCCGGCTCGGCGTAGGTGCCGAGCCAGGCGTGCTCCAGCCAGTACGTCGTCAGCGGCACGCCAGCTCCTCCAGTACGTCGGCGAGTGCGAGGACCCCGGCGACGCAGTCGTCCTCGGCCGCGTGTTCGGCCGGGGAGTGCGAGACGCCGGTGGGGTTCCGTACGAACAGCATGGCGGTCGGGATCGATTCCGACAGGATGCCCGCGTCGTGTCCCGCACCGGTCCCGAGGACGGGGGTCCTCTCCCCGAGGACGCGGCCCAGCTCGTCGCGGAGGGCGTGCGAGAAGTCCACGACGGGGGTGTACGACTCCTGGACGACGGCGAGGTCGATGCCGTGCCGGTCGGCGTACTCCCGGGCGGCGGTCTCGACGCCGGCGACGACGGCGTCCAGGGAGCCTTGGTCGGCGGCGCGGGCGTCGAGCCAGCCGCGGACCAGCGACGGGATCGCGTTGACGCCGTTGGGCTCGACGGCGATCTTGCCGAAGGTGGCGACGGCGCCCGCGAGTTCGGCCTCGCGGCGGGCGGCGAGGACGGTCTCGGCGTAGGTGAGCATGGGGTCGCGGCGGTCGACCAGGCGGGTGGTGCCCGCGTGGTTGGCCTCGCCGGCGAAGTCGTACCGCCAGCGGCCGTGCGGCCAGATGGCGGAGGCGATGCCGACGGCGTCCCCGGAGAGGTCGAGGGCGCGGCCCTGCTCGACGTGGAGCTCGACGAAGGCGCCGACGCGGGCGAGCCGCTCGGGGTCGGGGCCGATCCGCTCGGGGTCGTACCCGGCCTTCTCCATGGCCTGCGGGAGGGTGATGCCGTCCGCGTCGCGGAGCTCGTACGCCTGCTCCTTCGTCAGCCGGCCGGCGGTGAGGCGGGAGCCGACGCAGGCGAGGCCGAAGCGGGCGCCCTCCTCGTCGCCGAAGTTGACGATGGCGAGGGGCCGCTTGAAGGAGGCGCCCCGGGAGCGGAGTTCGTCGAGGGCGGCGAAGGCGGAGACGACGCCGAGGGGGCCGTCGAAGGCGCCGCCGTCGGGCACGGAGTCCAGGTGGGAGCCGGTGACGACGGCGTCGCCCGCGGTCGGGTCGCCGAGCCAGGCCCACTGGTTGCCGTTGCGGTCGGTCTCGACGTCCAGGCGGCGGGCCTCGGCCTGCATCCGGAACCAGAGCCGGCAGTCGGCGTCGGCCTCGGTCCAGGCGTATCGGCGGTAGCCGCCCGAGGCGGCGCTGCGGCCGAGGGGCCGCAGCGACCGCCACATGGCGTGGAAGGTGGCGCTCACGCCTGGTCGCCCTCACGCATCGGGACGCGGACGCCCTTCTCGTCGGCGACGCGCTCGGCGATGTCGTAGCCGGCGTCGACGTGGCGGATGACGCCCATGCCGGGGTCGTTGGTGAGCACGCGGCGGATCTTCTCGCCCGCGAGCTTCGTGCCGTCGGCGACCGAGACCTGGCCGGCGTGGAGGGAGCGGCCCATGCCGACGCCGCCGCCGTGGTGGATCGAGACCCAGGAGGCGCCGGAGGCGACGTTGACCATGGCGTTGAGGAGCGGCCAGTCGGCGATGGCGTCGGAGCCGTCGAGCATGGCCTCGGTCTCGCGGTACGGGGAGGCCACGGAGCCGCAGTCGAGGTGGTCGCGGCCGATCGCGAGGGGCGCGGCGAGGGTGCCGTTGCCGACCATGTCGTTGAACATGTCGCCGGCCTTGTCGCGCTCGCCCTGGCCGAGCCAGCAGATGCGGGCCGGGAGGCCCTGGAAGTGGACGCGCTCGCCGGCCATCTTGATCCAGCGGTGCAGGGACTCGTTCTCCGGGAAGAGGTCGAGGATCGCCTTGTCCGTCTTGTGGATGTCGGAGGCCTCGCCGGAGAGGGCGGCCCAGCGGAACGGGCCCTTGCCCTCGCAGAACAGCGGGCGGATGTAGGCGGGGACGAAGCCGGGGAAGGCGAAGGCGCGGTCGTAGCCGGCGAGCCGGGCCTCGCCGCGGATGGAGTTGCCGTAGTCGAAGACCTCGGCGCCCGCGTCCATGAAGCCGACCATGGCCTCGACGTGCCGGGCCATCGACTCGCGGGCCCGGACGGTGAAGCCGGCCGGGTCCTTGGCGGCGGCGTCGGCCATGTCCTCGAAGGCGACGCCGACCGGGAGGTAGGAGAGCGGGTCGTGGGCGGAGGTCTGGTCCGTCACGATGTCGATCGGGGCGCCCTCGGCGAGCATCCGCGGGAGCAGCTCGGCGGCGTTGCCGAGGAGGCCGATGGAGAGCGGGCGGCGGGCGTCGCGCGCCTCGACGGCGAGCCGGAGCGCGTGGGCGAGGTCGTCGGCCCTCACGTCCAGGTAGCGGTGCTCGATGCGGCGCTCGATGGCGCGCGGGTCGACGTCGACACAGATGGCGACGCCGTCGTTCATGGTGACGGCGAGGGGCTGGGCGCCGCCCATGCCGCCGAGGCCGGCGGTGAGGGTGATGGTGCCGGCCAGGGTGCCGCCGAACTTCTTCGCGGCGACGGCGGCGAAGGTCTCGTAGGTGCCCTGGAGGATGCCCTGGGTGCCGATGTAGATCCAGGAGCCGGCCGTCATCTGGCCGTACATGGTGAGGCCGAGCTGCTCCAGGCGCCGGAACTCCTCCCAGTTGGCCCAGTCGCCGACCAGGTTGGAGTTGGCGATGAGGACGCGCGGGGCCCACTCGTGGGTCTGCATGACGCCGACCGGGCGGCCGGACTGGACCAGCATGGTCTCGTCCTGCTTGAGGGTGCGCAGGGTGCGGACCATGGCGTCGAAGGAGCGCCAGTCGCGGGCGGCCTTGCCGGTGCCGCCGTAGACGACGAGCTTGTCGGGGTGCTCGGCGACCTCGGGGTCGAGGTTGTTCTGGAGCATCCGGAGGGCGGCCTCCTGCTGCCATCCCAGGGCGCTCAGTTCCGTACCGCGGGGGGCTCGTACGGGGCGGGGTCCTGACATGGCGGTGCCTCCTCGGATGTCGTCCAGATATTCACATCCTGTCGTGATGAATAGTTGTAGTCAACAGGGCGCGGTGCGGCCGTCCGGCGCGCGGGGGCTCGCGCCGCCCACCCCGCGCCTCGGAGCGCCCCCTGCGCGCCCCCGCGCACGCCCCGGTGACGGGCCGCGCCGCGCCCGCCAGGATGGACCCATGGCCTCCTCCCGCCGCGACCTCGCCGTCCGAGCCGCCGTCGCCCAAGGACTCCTCGCCCCCGTCGCAGACACCCCGGGGCCCCACTCCCCCGCCGCCGCCCCCGTCGTCGCGCTCCTCGACACCGCCGGGATCCGCGCCTCCGCCGCCGCGCTGACCAGCGCCTTCGCCGCCGTCACCGACGCCGAGGTGCTGCACGCCTTCGCCGTGAAGGCCGCCCCGCTCGTCCCCGTCCTGCGCCTGCTCGCCGAAGCGGGCATCGGCGCCGAGGTGGCCAGCCCGGGCGAACTGGCCCTCGCCCGCGCCGCCGGGCTGCCCCCGTCCCGTACGGTCCTCGACTCGCCCGCCAAGACACCCGCGGAACTCCGCGAGGCGCTGGCCCTCGGGATCGCCGTCAACGCCGACAACCTCCAGGAACTGGCCCGCATCGACGCCCTGGTGGCCTCCGCCCCCACCGCCTCGCCGCTCGGGCTCCGGGTCAACCCCCAGGTCGGCGCGGGGACGATCGGCGCCCTGTCCACGGCCACCGCCACCTCCAAGTTCGGCGTCGCGCTGCGCGACGAGGGCGCCCGCGAGGCCGTCGTCCAGGCGTTCCTCGACCGCCCCTGGCTCACCCGGCTGCACACCCACACCGGCTCGCAGGGCGTCCCCCTCACCCTGATGGCCGAAGGCGTCGGGACCGCGTACGCGCTGGCCGAGGAGATCAACACCAAGGCCGGCCGCCCCCAGATCGACACCCTCGACATCGGCGGCGGCCTCCCGGTCAACTTCGCCTCCGAGGACGAGACCCCCACCCACGCCGAGTACGCCCGGCTGCTCGCCGCCACCGTCCCCGGCCTCCTCGACGGCCGCTACCGCCTGGTCACCGAGTTCGGTCGCTCCCTGCTGGCCAAGCACGGCACGGTCCTCACCCGCGTCGAGTACACCAAGACCTCCGGCGGACGCCCGATCGCCGTCACCCACGCGGGCGTCCAGCTCGCCACCCGGACCGTGTACGCCCCCGAGGCGTGGCCGCTGCGGATCCTCGCGTACGACTCCGAGGGCCGCCCCCGGTCCGGCGGGACCACCGTCCAGGACGTGGCGGGCCCGGCCTGCTTCGCCGGTGACCTGCTGGCCGCCGGCCGCGCCCTGCCGCCGCTCCACCCCGGCGACGTGGTCGCCGTCCCGGACACCGGCGCCTACGCCTTCGCCCACCACTACGCCTACAACTCCCTGCCCCGCCCCGCCGTGCACGGCTTCACCGTCGCGTGCGACGGCGGGGTCTCCTTCGCCCTCGTCCGCCCCGCCCAGACCGCGGAGGAGATCGTCGCCGAGGCCGGCGGCGCCCACGCCGACGCGCTCGTCCGGTAGCGGAGAAGCGGCACAACCCCTTCGATGGAGACCATGACCACCACCACAACCGTCGTCGTCGAGCGCCGGGTCGCCGCCTCGCCCGGCCGCGTCTGGGAGGCGATCACCGACCTGCCGGAGATGCCCCGGGTCCTCTCCGGCGTCCAGCGGGTCGAGGTCCTCACGGAGGGCGGCTTCGGCGTCGGCACCCGCTGGCGCGAGACCCGGAAGATGCTGGGCAAGGAGGCCACGGAGGAGATGACCGTGACCGAGTGCGAGCCGCCCGACCGGTACGTGGCGGTCGCCGACTCGCACGGCATGCACTACGTCTCCGAGCTCTCCCTGCGCGCCGAGGGACCGGACGCGAGCGTGCTCCGGATGACCTTCTCCGGCGGCCCCGCGGACGGCCGCAGGCCCGGATTCGTCACCCGCCTCCTCGCCCGCATCGGCTCGAAGGCCGTCGCCAAGGCGCTCGCGAAGGACCTCGACGACATCGCCCGGACGGTCACGAGCCGCTACTGACCCGAGGTCCACCCTCCATCGTCGATCACTTCAGGCCGCCCTTGGGCATGTTCCGATGGAAAATGCCAGAACCCCCTCCCGGGACCGCGCCGTTGAGTAACGTCACCGTCACTGCCGTTGCCCGCACGCCGTATCGGGAGGGGAACCCGCGTGCCCGGAATCGACGAGTGCCTCATGGAGGCCATGACCCTGCCGGGTGCTCGCGGTGCCTCCCTGGTCGACTGGAACAGCGGCCTCGCACTCGGGACCGCGGGCGAGTCTCCGGTCGGCGACCACGAGACGACCGCCGCCGAGACCGCGGAACTCGCACGCGCCGCGGCCGAGTTCGACTCCTTCACCGCCCCCGGGGACGAGCCGGAGGCCGCCGGAGGGGCCGAGGGCCAGCCGCCCGTCGAGGACCTGATCGTCACCACCCGGGCCGGCTACCACGTCCTCCGCTTCGTCCGGACCTCCTTCGACAGCAGCGTCTTCCTCCACCTCTGGCTCGACCGCGACACCGGCAACCTCGCCCTCGCCCGCCTCCGGCTCGGCGACCTCGCCGAGAGACTGGTCCTCGGATGAGCGTCTCCCCGATGCTCGTCCGGCTCGCGGCGGAGAAGGCCACCGGCGCCCTGCTGCGCGACCACGGCACCCTCTACCTCGTCGACGGGCACGTCGTGCACGCCGAGAGCCCCGCCGCCCCCGGCATGGACGTCCTGCTCACCACCGCGGGCCGGCTCCCCCGCGAGAACTGGGACGAGGCCGTCGACCGGGCCGGCGCCCACCGCGCCGTCGGCCGCTTCCTCGTCGACAGCGGCCGGCTGCGCGACGGCGAACTGGAGATATGCCACCTTGGCGCCGTCTTCGACGCCGCCTTCTTCGCCCTCGCCCCCACCAGCGGCCCCACCCGCTTCCGGTACGGGGTCGGCCACTGGTTCGGCACCGTCCGCCCGGTCTCCGCCGAGGCCGTCGAGCGCGAGACCCTCCGCCGCCGCGAACTCCTCGACGCCGTCTGGCCGTACGCCTCCGTCGACTCCGCCCCCGTCACCCCCCGCCCGGCCTCCCCCGGCCAGGGCGTCGGCGCCCGCCGCCGCGCCCTGCTCGCCGCCGCCGACGGCGTCCGCACCCCCGCCGAGCTGGCCCGGGTCCTCGGCCGCCCCGCCTTCCACACCCTCCTCGACGTCCGCAGGCTCGCCGCCGCCGGCCTCGTCGAGACCCCGCTCGACGCGGCCCCCGGCGCCACCCCCCCACCGCCGTCCCCGGAGTGGTCACCGGTCCCCCCGGTCTCCGACCCCGACATCGCCCTGCTGCGCCGGCTCCGTGACGCCCTGGAGGCACACCTGTGATGAGGCGTGCTCTGCGCCTGCGCGCCGAGAGGAGACAGTTGATGACAGCCGAAGCCGAGGTGCTCGGCGAGCTCAGACGCCTGCGCGCCCGGCTGCCCCAGCTCACCGGGGCCCTCGCCGCCAGCGCCGACGGCCTCGTGCTCGCCCACGACACCGTGGACGGCGCCGCCGAGAGCGTCGCCGCGCTGACCGCCGCCGCGCTCGGCGTCGGCCGGCGGCTGACCGAGTCCACCGGACAGGGCGGCTTCCGCGAACTGCTCGTCCGCGGCGAGACCGGCTACGTCGCCACCTACGCGGCCGGCGGCTCCGCCGTCCTCACCCTGCTCGCCGAGCCCCGTATCAACGTGGGCCGGCTCCATCTGGAGGCCCGCCGCTCCAGCGCGCGCATAGGCGACCTCGTCGACGGCGCCCTGGAGCGCAGGGACCTCAGCTGACCCGGCCCCGACAGCAATCCGAACCCGAACAGAAGGAAGTGCACACCATGGCGAACACCGAAGGCGCCCTCAAGGAAGCGCTCACGATCGAGGGCGCGGTCGGCGCGGCCCTCGTCGACTACACCAGCGGCATGGCCCTCGGCACCATCGGCGGCGGCAAGGAGCTCGACCTCACCGTCGCCGCCGCCGGCAACACCGACGTGGTGCGGGCCAAGCTCCGGACGATGGAGATGCTGGGCCTCCAGGAGGACATCGAGGACATCCTGATCACCCTCGGCACCCAGTACCACCTCATCCGGCTGCTCAAGTCGCGCGGCAGCAACGGCCTCTTCCTCTACCTGGCGCTCTCCAAGGACCGGGCCAACCTCGCGATGGCCCGCCACCAGCTGAAGAAGATCGAGGCGGAGCTGGAGGTCTGACCGGCGCCGGCCCCCGCCGCACGCCCGGAACGCTCCGTGCCGCCGGGCAGGACCAGGGCCGCGCCCCGCCGGCGGTCCCCGCCTCACTCCACGAAGAGCCCCCGCTCCGCCGCCCGCGCGTCGAACTGCTCCAGACGCGCCTGCGCGTCCGGCAGCTCGTCCGCCATGGCCTCCAGCAGGACCCGGCCGAGGAGCATCGGCGCGCAGGCGGTGTCGAAGGCGAGCCCGGTGCCGACGGCGGCCGGGATGAGCAGGTCGGAGTGGGCGGCGACGGGGGCGAAGGCGGACTCGGCCACGGTCACCACCAGGAGACCGGCCGCCCGCGCGTACTCCAGCGCCTCGACGACCTCGCGCGGGTGCCGGGGCAGCGCGAAGCAGAGCAGCGCGGTGGCCCCGGCCCGTACGGCCGCGTCGATCCGGTCCATGAGCATCGAGCCGCCCTCGTCGAGCAGCCGGACGTCCGGGTGCACCTTGGCGGCGAAGTAGGCGAAGCCGCGGGCCTGCGAGGAGGCGGCGCGCAGGCCGAGGACGAGCAGCGGCCGCGAGCCGGCGAGGAGCCGCCCGGCGCGCTCCACGGGCGCGGGGTCGGCGAGCAGTCCGGCGAGGTGCCGCAGGTTCTCGATCTCGGCGAGGACGGCCTGCTGGTACGCGTTGTGCCCGGCGTCCTCCCCGCCCGCGGGCCGCTCGGGCGGCGCGACCTCGCGCAGGTGGCGGCGGAGCGCGGGGTAGCCGTCGAAGCCGAGGGCGACCGCGAAGCGGGTCACGGAGGGCTGGCTGACGCCGGCGAGCTCGGCGAGCTCGACGCTGGAGAGGAAGGGCGCGTCGGCGGCCCGCCGGACCATGCAGTGGGCGATCCGCCGCTGCGTGGGCGTGAGCCGGTGCCCCTCGAAGAGCGCCTGGAGCCGCCCGGCCGGGCTGTCGCTCATGCCGTCCCCCTTCATCCATTCATCCCTGACCCTGTCTGCATAAGGATATGCAGAGGTGGTGCGGACGGGACGGGAGCGGCCCCTTCCGGGCGTCATGGTCACGCCATGACGTCCGCTTCGTCCGAGGGCTGTAACAAACGCGGGCGGCCGGTGGAGCCCCGCCCCCGGCTGGCAAGAATAGCCATGTCGCTTGCATACGGGCCGACTTGAGCTCGGCCACGGGGGAAGAGGGAACGGCATGAACTCGAAGACGGCCGGAGCCGGCGCACCGCGCCGCCGCCTGCGCGGCGCCGTCCTGGGCGCCGCCGTGGTCGCGGCGCTGCTGACGACCACCGCCTGCCAGGAACCCCAGGGCGACGACGGCGCCGCCGCGTCGCCGACCGCCTCCGCCCCGTCGGCCGCGTCCCCCTCGGGCTCCGCGTCCGCCGGCCGGGCCCCGGCGTCCACCGCGCCCGCGACCGCCGCGCCCACCGGCGACTCCGGGACCGGCTCCGCCGAGCCGTCGGCCACCGGGACCGGGGACAGCGGCGAGACCGGCGGCGGCAACGGCACGGAGTACGCGGACTGCGAGGCCGACGGGCTCGACACCGCCGTCGAGCTCCAGGACGCCTCCGGGGAGACCCCCCGCCGGTTCCTGCTGACGGTCACCAACGCCTCGAAGACGCCCTGCGTCCTCAACGAGGCCCCGATCCTGCGGCTCCGGGCCGGGAACGACGCCCCGATCGTCGAGACGCTCGGGGAGCCGGACTCCGAGCCGGTGGTCGTCGAGGGCGGCGGCAAGGCCTACGCGGGCCTGTACGTCTTCGGCAACGACGAGGGCGGCGAGGCGGTGTACGACCAGTCCGACCGCTTCACGGCCACGCTGGTCGCCGGTGAGGGCACCGAGCTGCGCGGCACGCTCGTCTTCGACCTGCCCGACGGCCTCGACACGGTCTCCGTCGACGACGCGGCGCGGGTGAACGGCTGGGCCGGCACCGAGGGCCTGGCGATGCGGCCGATCACCCAGCTCTGAGCCGGGAGGAGGATTGCGCGGGGACCGCCGCACCCCCATCGCTGGGGGGCGGGACGACGGCGGTCCCCGCGGGGGACACGGGCCCGGGTCAGGGCCGGTCTCCGCGTCCGCGGCGTCTTCAGAGGTCCGGGAGCCGCTCCGGAAGTTCTGTGACGCCGACGAGGAACACTCTGCCGGAGGCGTGTTAAGCGGGTGCTGCGCGGACGTGACGCGCTCGTACCGTTTGCGCGAACGCCCGCACGGGCTCCCGCCGCCCCCGGCCGGGTGCTACCTCGAACCGCCGTTGGCCAGGAAGGCCAGCAGGTCCTGGCGGCTGACGACACCGGTCGGCTTGCCCTCGACGAGGACGATGGCCGCGTCGGCGCCGCCGAGGACCGACATCAGGTCGGCGACCGGCTCGCCAGAGCCGACCTGCGGCAGCGGGGCGGACATGTGGCCCTCCAGCGGGTCCTCCAGCTTCGCCTTCTGGGTGAAGAGGTGGTCCAGGAGCTCCCGCTCGACGACCGAGCCGATGACCTCGGCGGCCATCACGTCGGGGTGGCCGGCGCCGGGCTTCACGATGGGCATCTGGGAGACGCCGTACTCGCGCAGCACCTCGATGGCCTGGCCGACCGTCTCCTCCGGGTGCATGTGGACGAGGGAGGGCAGACCGCCCGACTTGTGGCGCAGGACGTCGGCGACGGTGGCGGTGGAGGTGTCCTCCAGGAAGCCGTAGTCCGCCATCCACTCGTCGTTGAAGATCTTCGACATGTAGCCGCGGCCGGAGTCCGGGAGCAGCACGACGACGACGTCGTCGGGGCCGAGCTCCCGGGCGACCTCCAGGGCGGCGACCACGGCCATGCCGCAGGAGCCGCCGACGAGCAGGCCCTCCTCCTTGGCGAGGCGGCGGGTCATCTGGAAGGAGTCCTTGTCGGAGACCGCGACGATCCGGTCGGTGACGTTCCGGTCGTAGGCGGTGGGCCAGAAGTCCTCACCGACGCCCTCGACCAGGTACGGGCGGCCGGAGCCGCCGGAGTAGACGGAGCCCTCGGGGTCGGCGCCGACGACCTCGACGCTCCCGCCGCTGGCCTCCTTGAGGTAGTTGCCCGTGCCGGAGATGGTGCCGCCGGTGCCGACGCCCGCGACGAAGTGGGTGATCTTCCCCTCGGTCTGCTCCCACAGTTCGGGACCGGTGGTCTCGTAGTGCGAGCGCGGGTTGTTCGGGTTGGAGTACTGGTCGGGCTTCCAGGCGCCGGGGGTCTCGCGGACGAGCCGGTCCGAGACGTTGTAGTACGAGTCCGGGTGCTCCGGATCGACGGCGGTGGGGCAGACGACGACCTCGGCCCCGTAGGCCCGCAGCACGTTGATCTTGTCGAGCGACACCTTGTCCGGGCAGACGAAGATGCACTTGTAGCCCTTCTGCTGGGCCACGATCGCCAGGCCGACGCCGGTGTTGCCGGACGTGGGCTCGACGATGGTGCCCCCGGGCTTCAGCTCGCCGCTCTGCTCGGCGGCCTCGATCATGCGCAGGGCGATGCGGTCCTTGACCGACCCGCCGGGGTTGAAGTACTCCACCTTGGCGAGGACGGTGGCCTGGATGCCTGCCGTCACGTTGTTGAGCTTCACCAGCGGGGTGTTGCCGACGAGGCTGATCATCGAGTCGTGGAATTGCACCGTGTTCTCCGGGGTCTCCGTAATGGTGTGGCCAGCGTATGCGTAGTCGGGACGCCTTTCGGGGCAGTTAGACCCTGAACGGCTGGAACGGCTTGACGGACCTGTACGGCTCGAAGGAGGTGACGCCCCCGATGTCCAGGGCGAGGGTGGCGCGCCGGATCGCGGCGGGAGCGGCGTACGGCGGCGGGAGCATCGGACTGATCGGCGTGGCCGCGGTCGGGATCGTGCTGGCGGAGGCGCAGCTCGCGAAGCGGACGGTGGGCACGGGGACGGCCCCCCTGCCGCCGGCGGCGGACGGGCTCTACGGCAGGGCGTTCGGCGCGGAGGACCCGCTGCGGCTGGCCCTTCTGGGTGATTCCACCGCCGCGGGTCAGGGCGTGCGCCGGGCGGGCCAGACGCCGGGCGCCCTGCTCGCCTCGGGGCTCGCCGCGGTCGCGGAGCGCCCGGTGACGCTGCGGAACGTGGCGCTGTCGGGGGCCCGCTCGGACGACCTGGAGCGGCAGGTGTCACTGCTCCTCGCGCAGCCGCTGGGCCCGCCGGACGTCTGCGTGATCATGATCGGGGCGAACGACGTGACGCACCGGACGCCGGCGACGGAGTCGGTACGGCTCCTGGCGGCGGCGGTGCGGCGGCTGCGGACGGCCGGGGCGGAGGTGGTCGTCGGCACCTGCCCGGACCTGGGCACGATCGAGCCGGTCTACCAGCCGCTGCGCTGGCTGGCCCGGCGGGCCTCGCGGCAGCTGGCGGCGGCGCAGACGATCGTGGTGGTGGAGCAGGGCGGGCGGACGGTGTCGCTGGGCGACCTGCTGGGCCCGGAGTTCGCGGCGAACCCGCGGGAGATGTTCGGGGTCGACCTCTTCCACCCGTCGGCGGAGGGGTACGCGACGGCGGCGATGGCGGTGCTGCCGACGCTGTGCGCCTCGCTCGGCGTGTGGCCGGAACCGGACCGCCTGGAGCCGGGCCGCCGCGAGGACATGCTGCCGGTGGCGAAGGCGGCGGCCGAGGCGGCGAAGCAGGCCGGTACGGAGGTGACCGGGGCCCGGGCGCCGTGGGCGCTCCTGAAGCACCGGCGCCGGCGGCGGCTGACGGAGGCGGCCGAGGCCGCGGGGACGGGGGCCGGGGCGGAGGCCGGGTCGGCCGCGGGGGCGGACGCCGGGGAGGCGCCGGAGGGCCGGGGGGAGCCGCTGCCGCAGGACTCCCCCCGGGCCTGAGGGCGGGCCGGGAGCGAACCTCCACCACCTGAGCAAGCGCTTAGAAAAGAGGTCCGCATCACACGCCGATCCCGGTGACCCCGTGCGGTACGTCCGGGTAACTTCCCAGTGAGTCCGACCGCCACCAGCCCCCTGGAGCCGTGATGCCCGAAGCCGTGATCGTCTCGACCGCCCGTTCCCCCATCGGCCGGGCCTTCAAGGGCTCCCTGAAGGACCTGCGCCCCGACGACCTCACGGCCACGATCATCCAGGCCGCGCTCGCCAAGGTCCCCGAGCTGGACCCCCGCGACATCGACGACCTGATGCTGGGCTGCGGCCTCCCGGGCGGCGAGCAGGGCAACAACCTGGGCCGGATCGTCGCCGTGCAGATGGGCATGGACCACCTGCCGGGCTGCACCGTCACCCGCTACTGCTCCTCCTCGCTGCAGACCTCCCGGATGGCGCTCCACGCGATCAAGGCGGGCGAGGGCGACGTCTTCATCTCGGCGGGCGTCGAGATGGTCTCCCGCTTCGTGAAGGGCAACTCGGACTCGCTGCCGGACACGCACAACCCGTTCTTCGCCGACGCCGAGGCCCGTACCGCCGAGGTCGCCGCGTCCGAGGGCTCCTCCTGGCACGACCCGCGCGAGGACGGCGTCGTCCCCGACGCGTACATCGCCATGGGCCAGACCGCGGAGAACCTCGCCCGCTGGAAGGGCGTCACCCGCCAGGACATGGACGAGTTCGGCGTCCGCTCGCAGAACCTCGCCGAGCAGGCCATCAAGAACGGCTTCTGGGCCCGCGAGATCACCCCGGTGACGCTCCCGGACGGCACGGTCGTCTCCACCGACGACGGCCCGCGCGCCGGCGTCACCCTGGAGGGCGTCTCCGGCCTGAAGCCGGTCTTCCGCCCCGACGGCCTGGTCACCGCCGGCAACTGCTGCCCGCTGAACGACGGCGCCGCCGCGCTCGTCATCATGTCCGACACCAAGGCGCGCGAGCTGGGCCTGACCCCGCTGGCCCGGATCGTCTCCACCGGCGTCTCCGGCCTCTCCCCCGAGATCATGGGCCTCGGCCCGGTCGAGGCGTCGAAGCAGGCCCTCCGGCGGGCCGGCCTGACCTCCTCCGACATCGACCTGGTCGAGATCAACGAGGCCTTCGCCGCGCAGGTCATCCCCTCCTACCGGGACCTCGGCTTCGACCTCGACAAGGTCAACGTCAACGGTGGCGCCATCGCCGTCGGCCACCCCTTCGGCATGACCGGCGCCCGCATCACCGGCACCCTGATCAACAGCCTCCAGTTCCACGACAAGCAGTTCGGCCTGGAGACCATGTGCGTCGGCGGCGGCCAGGGCATGGCGATGGTCATCGAGCGGCTGAGCTGAGCCGCAGTGGAGGGTAGGGGTCGCTCGAGGAACGAGAGCGGCACCTGCCCGCAGCGGAGGCGAGGTGCTGAGCCGGTACGGGTCTCCACCCGCCGAGCGCGTCAACCTCACCGCGTCCGAGCCGTGACCGAATCTCCCCCAGGATGTGACCTACATCCCGGGGGAGTTCGTTTTCCCAGGTCAGCGCCATTTCGGGACTAAACACCCGGCCAAAATACCTGTCCATTTCGTGACGTAATGCACTGACAGGCAGCCCCACCCCACGACAAGCTGATGTAGGAAGTCGGGGGGATCGACTCGAACCGGGAGTACGTCAGTGAGCGCCATGTCTCTTGCCCTGCTGCTGACCACGGCCGCTGCCACGGCCGTGGGCGCCGCTGCCCTGCACCACGTGCGGGGTCTCCGCAAGGAGGTCACCGCCCTGCGCACCGAGCTGGCCGCCGGCCACGGCGTGACGGTCCCCGCGGCCCGCGCCACGCCCGCCGCCGAGATACGGGCCGCGGTCGCGGAGGCGCTGGCCGAGGAGCGCGAGCGCGAGCTCGCCGAGGCGCGGGCCTTCTGGGCCGCGCAGGAGGCCAGGGACGCGGCCGACGCGCCCTCCGCCCTCCTCGGCGGCCCGGGCGGCGAGGAGGCCGGTGGTCTCTTCGTCCCGCGGCAGACGGACTTCGTGGGCCTGGAGGCGATGGCGCTGGAGGCCATGGAGGCCGAGGCCGCCGCCCTGGACGGCATCGTCGACCCGCTGGACGACTTCCCGGAGTACCCGGAGGACTCGGCCGAGCTGGCCGCCGCCCGCCGCCGGCACCCCTCGCACCCGGACTTCGTGCCGGTGCAGACGCCGGTCGTCACGGACCACGAGCGCACGGTGGCGCGCCTGGAGGAGCTGGCCGACACGGCCACGGCCCTCACGGACGTCCGCCCGGGCCCGCTGGGCACTCTGGACGTGTACGTCTTCGCCGACGGCACCACGCTCTGCATGACCCCCGGGCACCGCGAGACCGCGGAGCGCCTCGCGGAGGCCCTCCAGGCCGGCCGCACCCCGGTCCTCCTCGGCGGCTCCGGCGTCTCGGGCGCCTTCGCCCTGACCTTCTCGTACGGCGAGACCGACGAGGAGAACGTCTACATCCTCGCCGACCGCGTCATCGCGTCGCTCTAGTCCTCGACACGCCCCCGCTACAGACCCGACCGCTCCGCGGCCTCCCGCACCAACCGCACGGCCTCGCCCAGCTCCCGCTCGCGGGAGGGGGACGGGGCCGTTCTCAGTGCCTCCGCCAGGTCCGTACCCACGACGACCAGCTGGTCCGCGACCGCGAAGAGCCCCGCGTCGGGGACGGTCCTGGGCTCACGGCCCGGCTCCTCCGCGCGCTGCGCGCGTACCGCCAGCTCCCTCGCCAGGGCCAGGCCCTCGGCGGCCGCGCCCCGCTGGAGGCGGCTCTGCGGGGCGACCCTCAGCCGGTCCGCGAAGCGTTCCACGACGCCGGTCAGTTCACTCGTGTCCAACACCCGCCCGACCCTACCGGGGGCCCGAGGGAGACGCGGAAGGGCCCGCCCGGCGGATGCCGGACGGGCCCTTCCCCCGAGTCACGGGGTGCGTCAGTCGTCGCCCTGGAGGATCGACAGCAGGCGCAGCATCTCCAGGTAGATCCACACCAGGGTCATGGTGAGACCGAAGGCGGCCAGCCACGCCTCCTCGCGCGGCGCGCCGTAGGTCACGCCGTCCTCGACCTGCTTGAAGTCGAGGGCCAGGAAGCAGGCGCCCAGGATGACGCCGATGACACCGAAGAGGATGCCGAGGCCACCGCTGCGGAAGCCGAGGCCGTCACCGCCGGCGAACACCGAGAAGAGCAGGTTCACCACCATGAGCAGCATGAAGCCCATGGCCGCGGCCATCACGAAGCCGGTGAAGCGGCGGTTGACCCGGATCCAGCCCATCTTGTACGCGATGAGCACACCGGCGAAGACCGCCATCGTGCCGAGGACCGCTTGGACGACCACGCCGTCGGCGATGTAGGTCGAGACGGCCGCGGAGATCACACCGAGGAAGACGCCCTCGAAGGCGGCGTAGCCCAGGATCAGCGCCGGCGAGGCCTTGCGCTTGAAGGACTGCACGAGCGCCAGGACCAGGGCGACCAGTGCGGCGCCGATGGCGATGCCGTAGGACTTGCCCAGGTTCGCCGGGTCGACCGGCAGCAGGAACCAGGACAGGGCGGCGGTGAGGACGACGGTGCCGAGCGTCATGGCCGTACGGCTCACGACGTCGTCGATCGTCATCACATTGCCGCGCGCCTGCTGCGGGGCGCCCGCCTGGACGTCCTGCGGGGCGTAGGGGTTGGTGGCGTACGGGTTGGTCGCACCCTCGGCGGTCGGGTTACCGGTCGCGTACGGGTTCGCTCCGACGGCGGGGCCCCCGGCCTGCGGCTGCTGCGCGTTGAAGCCCGCGTAGCCGTTGTCGCGGCTGAACCCCCGTCGCGAGAAGACCGGGTTGCTGCTCCTCATCTCACTCCTCCATGGACGGCCGCACTGCGCGGCCTTGCGTCAAGGGTAATGCGTAGGCAAAAGAAACTCTCTAGTGCTCGGGGAGGATCTTTCGCGTCAATTTTCGATCTTCACCGGCCACCGGGGGCCCGGGAGTGAGGGGCGGGCAGGTGCCGGAGGGGCGAGGGAGGCGGTGCACCGGGCCGCAGGCGTCTCCTGGGGCCCGGGTGGTGCCCGGAACCGGACTTGAACCTGTTCCGACACCCGCCCTGACCTGCGACAACGCGGTGACCTCTGCGTTTCGACCCGCCCTGACCCGTTCCAACCCGTCCAGGCCCGTCCCGGCGCGCCCCGAGGTTCCCATGGGAACGCCCTCGGGAACGCGCAGGTCGAGGTCACGCTCGCCCCGACGGCTGGATGGCGAAATGTCGACGTCCTACGCCGAACGGCGTGCTTCGGGTGGCAGTTGATCACCGAGGCGTCGGCGGACCTGCTCCCGCACGCGGGGGGGCAGCCCAGCCAGGATGGCGAGTACCGCCTCGGCCTGGGGATCCAGGGGCTCCTCGGAAGACGCCTCCTCAGCCTCCGCCGCCAGCAAGGCAGGAGGACGGCCGGCCCGGACGTCGGACACCGCCATGGGTGCCCAGCCGAGGGCGCGCTCCAGTCGCCTGTAGGTCGAGGGCCGCACCTGGATGCCCTTGCGAATCTTGGCGAGGGTCTCGTCGGAGAAGCCGGCGCGCCCGGCGACGTCGATGTACTGCCATCCCTGCTCGGAGATGTAGCGGTCCACCGTGTCACCGAGTCTGTCGAGCCCCTCGTCATCCCCAGCTGTCATGTCGCGGAGCGTACCGCCCCACTCCAAAGCGCTCCAATGTCGCGTCAGCCAAAGTGGCCGGATCCCGCTTAGGGGAATCGACGCATGGCCGAATCCCCCCGCGGAGCGAATCACTCCAATTTTGAACAGAGAGACCCAACATTGGGGTTGACCGACTCCAAAGTTGGAGTACTTTGGAGTCATGACGCACACGGTCGACGGCCAGAAGGTCCGCCGCCTGAGGCGCCGGCGGGGCCTTACGGTCGTCGCCGTCGCAGAGGCCGCGGGCTGCTCGAAATGGATGATCTACAAGATCGAAAGCGGCAGACACCAGCCCAGCCCCCGGGTGTACGTCGGCATGCGGACGGTGCTGAAAGCGCGCGACCGCGACCTCCAGCCGGCCGGGGGCGCGGCATGACCACCTCCCCGAACCTCGACATCAAGCAGGCCGCCGAGTTCCTCAAGTGCGCGCCTCGCTTCCTCGAGGACAACTTGAAGCGCCTGCCTCACCAGAAGCTCGGCCAGTCCGTCGCGTTCGACCTCGATGACCTCGCCGAGATCAAGGACATGTTCCGCGTCCGTCCCGGCGCCCGGTCCGTCCGGCCCGCTCCGGCCGCGGACGTTTCCTCCCTCTCGCGGATCCGCCCCAAGGGCGCCCGTATCTCCTGACATCAGAAGGCCGGAGCCGCCCACCGGCCCCGGCCTCCCCGGCACCTCAACCACGAATCGAGGCACCGTGAAACACCCTACCCATCGTGCGCCCGACTCCTCCCGGATTGTCCGCGCGGCTGACGGCTCCCTGTGGCGCACCGCCGGCCACACGAGCACCGGTGAGCAGCTGTACGTCCTCGACGGCGTCGACGTCGACACGTGCCCGATGTGGGTCCGTGAGCGCGAGACGCTGCTCATCGACCTGACCGGTGGCCCGCTCACCCCCGTGACCGACAGGGGGGCCGCCGCGTGACGTACCCGGTCATCGCCGCCGTCGCAGCCCTCGCCTGGGTCCTCGGAGTGCTCGCGCTCCGGGCCGCCCTCACCCGCGGCGCCCGCCGCCCGGGCGGTGAGCGCTGATGCTCACCGCCGACCGCTTCGCGGAGATCTGCGCGGGCCGCAGCTCCTACCGCACCACCGAGCAGCTGGACCGCGACATCCAGGACCTGCTCGCCGAGCGTGCCGAGCTGCTCGCCCAGCTCGGCGCGCGGGGGAAGGACACCGCCACCGGCGGCGAGTCCACCCTCGCCCCGCACACCGCCCACACCGCCGAGGTCCGTTTCGGCGTCTGGGGTTCCCTGAGGCTGATCGGGCCCACCGTCCGTGACCTGGAGCCCGACTACTACGGCAACCACTACCGGTCGCTGGGTGGCTGGCTCCCGGACACGCTCTCCGGTGAGCTGCCCCGCGGCACCGAGCACATGGAGTGGGCGCACGTCCCCGGTCTGGTCATGCCCACCGGCATCAACGTCCAGGTGGGCATCGCCCTGACCCGCGACGGCTCCCGGTACATGACGATCGAGTGGCGCCGCGAGCGTCCGGCCTCCCCGCGCGCCACCGGGCGGGGGCGGTCCCTGTGACGAACGTCCGCGCCATCCTTCACCGCAGCTGCTGCGACCACCCCCTCGGCGGTCCCGGAACCGTGCGGCTCGCGGCCTGGGAACTGTTCGTAGCTCCCCCCGGCGTGCCCGCCCCGTGGCCCCACCACCGGTGGCCGTCCTCGCGACGGCACCTCATGCCCACGCTCGACGAGCGCGCCCAGGCGCTCGCCGACCTCGGCTACGCCCTGGCCCCCGCCGCCGAATGGCAGTGGCGCGAGGACATGACGCCCACCCACCACGGGCACCCCTCGGTGCCCACCGTGTCCGCCGGCGCGGACGTCGTCCAAGTGGACACGGAGGGCACCGCCCTGCGATTCCCGGAGACGGCCGTGCCCTGCCCGCTGTGCGCGGCCGCGGGGGGTGAGCCGTGCACGAGCCACAGCGGCACCCGCGTACGGGAACACGACGTGCACCGCGCCCGCCGCGCCGCCTACAAGATGAGGGGGGCGCGCTGATGGCGACGAGCACCGCCACGGTCGACGGGATCGATCACGGCACGCACCGCGGCTACGGCCAGCACCTGCGGCGCGGTATCCCGCCGTGCCAGGGCTGCCGGGACGTGCACTCCGAGCGCGAGCGCGAGCGTAAGGCGCGTCTCCGCGAGGCCAAGGGCGCGTCGGCGACGCAGCGCGCCTGGAACCAGGGCGCTGTCGGTACCCCGGTCGCGGGGCGGGACGTGCCCGTCGGGCGGGACTGCCCGGTCTCCGGCTGCGGTGCGCTCGGTACCGAGCCGCGGCCCGCCGCCCGGATGGTGCGGGTGGAGTGGCCCGGGTCGAGGGAGCCCGCCCGCTGGTACTGCCCGGGCCCGTGCAAGGCGTACGGGGTGGCCCTCGCCGAGGTCCGCACGCTCGGGGGGCTCGGTGCGTGACGTCCTCGCCCTCGGTGTCCTCGTGCTGCTCGGCATCGGGGCCGTGACCGTGACCGTCGCCGCCCTGTGCGGCGCGGTCGCGGCCGCCCGCGCCGCCTGGGCCCTCGTCGGCCCTTCCCGGCGTCGCCCGGCGATGCCCCGGCCGCCGGCTGTCGTCCCCGAACTGCCGACCTTCCGCCCGTACGTGTGGGTGCAGTGCGACACCCCCAAGTGCGGTCACCTCCAGACCCCGCACTACCCCGCCGGCCCGGGCTACGTGGCGTGCAGCAACTGCTCTGCCCGCCGTCCGGCCCCCGCGCCGTGACCCGCGGCCGCCGACCTCGGCCGTGCGACCACGTCGGCCCCCACGGCCTCCTCCGCGCCCGCCTCTACGTCACCGGCTGGTGCTGCGACCGCCACACCCCCGCCGCCGAGGCGGGCCGTCCCGAACCGCAGCCCGGCCCTGGCTGGCCGCCCGGCGCCTACATCCACATCAACTCACCTGCCCCCGACCCGAACCCCACCCTGGAGCACCCGTGAGCACCATCCCCACGCCCGCCGACGTCTTCGCCCGCAGCACCCGGGCTCTCATCGCCCCGGCTCCGCACGACCCGGTCACCGACGAGCCGTTCCGCCGTCTGTGGGAGCGAGGCGTCACCGGCTCCCGGCTGATCCGGAACACCAAGTTGGTCGCCCTCACGCTCGCCGCCGGCGCCGACTGGACGACCGGCGCCCTGGCGGACCCGCGGCTGTCCGTCGGGCAGCTCGCCGAGGCCACCACCCTCACCCACGGCCAGGTCGTCGTCTCCCTCAACGCGATGGAGCAGCGGGGCTGGCTGCGCCGCGAC
Organism: Streptomyces sp. NPDC014861; assembly: GCF_043081625.1. Lineage (NCBI taxonomy): Bacteria > Bacillati > Actinomycetota > Actinomycetes > Kitasatosporales > Streptomycetaceae > Streptomyces > Streptomyces sp. NPDC014861. Next base: position 333,841 of record NZ_JBIBWV010000006.1, on the reverse strand, counting down.
TCCCGCCGCACCCGCTGGGGCGCCGCCGAGGTCCGGCTGACCATCCCCAACGCGCTCATGCCCCGGCTCATCGAGACCCGCCCCGCCTGAGACAGGCCCGGCCGGGGCCCCGCGCCCCGGCCCGCCGAGGTTCGTTCCCGCATCAGTTTCAGAGAGGCACCCCTGTGAACGACGAGCAGCAGCACCGGACCGGCAGCGTGGCGCACGCGTTCGGCAACGCGCTCGCCCGCCAGTGGGCGCCCGCGCTGCCCCGGCCGCTCACGGGCGGGTTCCTCACGGTCCTCTACGCCCTGAGGGTGCTCGCGAGCGCCGACGGCCGCCTGCGGTACGAGCGCGACGGCAAGGCCATCACGCTCACGCAAATCGCCAAGGCCGCCCGCAGCGATCAGAAGGACGTACGCGACTACCTCGAGGCCGCCGTGGCCGCCGGAGTCGTGGCCATCCTCGACGACGGCCACGGCCGGGGAGGGAAGCGGGGCCGCGCGGTCATGTACTCGCTCGTCCTGTGCCCCGCGCCGGACTGGGAGCGTGCCGCCGGCCTCGTGTGGATCGCTCAGCAGAAGAAGAAGGAGCAGCGCGCGGCCGCCGCCGCCCGCAAGGCGGCGAAGGAGGCCGAGGCGGCCCAGGCCTCGGGGGACAGTGCCCCTACCTCCACCGGGGAGACCTCGGGGGACAGTCCCCCGACCTCACAGGGGGCTACCTCGGGGGACAGTGCCCCGAGGTCCGCCGAAGAGGGGTCGGGGGACAGTGCCCCTACCCGGGTCGGGGGACAGTCCCCCGAGGGGGTCGGGGGACAGTGCCCCGACCACCCAGGAAGTACCCATGTAGTAACCCACGAGATGGCTGAGGTTGTACCTCAGCCACAGGACGCGCAGGGGCGCGCGAGCGAGAAGACGATCCCCCGACAGCAGGACATGCACCGCCGCTGTGCGGCTGGCTGCGGCCAGCGGATCATCCGGCTCGACCGCCTCGTGTGCAGCGGCTGCGAGCGCCGAGCGCAGAAGCCTCCGCCCGCCGCCCCTGGGCCCGTCCAGGGGGCGTTCATGATCGCCGTGCCGTCTGGGAGTCTCCCCGGCCCCCGGGGCGCCACACGGCCCCATCAGGCCCCGCCGGACGCGTTCACGCCGCTGCGCCTGTGCGACTGCGGCCGCGAGTACCACGCCAACACCCCCGGCCGCTGCCCCGACTGCCTCGCCGCCGCCGCTGACGAGCGCGCCGCCGGCACCGGCTGACCCCCTACCCAACCCGCCCCAACCGGAGACCCTCATGCCCGCTGCCCCGTCCGGATCGGCCCCGTGCCCGTCCTGCGGTGAGCCCATCCGCTGGGCCGTCACCGCCGCCGGCAACCGCCAGGCCGTCAACGCCCACCCCGACCCCGCTGGCAACCTCGGCGTCTACGCCGACGGCACCGGCCGCCTGCGCGTCCGCGTCCTCACCACCGAGCGCCCGGCCCTGGAGCACGCCGAGTGGCAGGCCATGCCCCACGCCGCCACCTGCCCCCGCCCCCGGCCCCGCCGCACCGCGCCCCGCCGCGACCGCGAGCGCACCGGCACCCGCCCGGCCCCCTGGCGGGGGTGGACCCGCTGATGCGCCGCGCCCACATCGCCCCGGCCGTCGCGGCCGTCGTCGCCGCTCAGGCCCTCACCCGTCTCGGCCACCGCATCACCACCCAAGAGGCCAGCACCCTCGGGGCCGCGACCGTCGAGGCCCTCACGGCCGAGGGCTGGTCCATCACCGCCGGCACCGTCGGCACCACCCGCCTGTCCTCCGTCGCCCCGGAGTTGTGGAAGCACGACCTGCCGCTCCTCGCCGGCCTCGCCCGCGGCCGGACGTACCGAGAGATCGCCGCCGAGACGCACACCCCCGAGGGCACCACCCGCCACCGCGCCGCCCGCCTCATCAGCCGCGTCGGCGCGGCCAACGCTCCCGAACTGGTCGCCATCGCGTACCGGGCCGGATGGATGAACAGCCTGGCGCCTGAGCCGCGCGGCCGCCTCACCCTCGCCGAGGACGAACAGCGCGCCCTCTACTGCCTCGCCGACGGCCTGGACACCGCCGCTGTCGCCGACGCATTCGGCATCACCCACACGGCCGCCGCCCGGCTCCTGAGCCGCCTGTACGCCGCGCTCGACGCCACCCGCCCCAGCACCCCAGACCGCTCGTCCCGCTGCCGCGCCGTCGCCCTCGGCTACCAGCACGGCCTCCTCCCCCTGCCCGCCAACTGACCTCCTGGAGCAGCCCCATGGACATCCCCGACCGCGTCGACGTCGCCTCGATGCGCACCCACCGCCTGGTCCTCGCTGTCGCCCTCGACGGCACCGCGCACCTCGACACCCGTCTCGGGCCGGAGGGCACCGCCCGGCTCCTGCGCTCCACCGCCGACCACCTGACCGACCGCCCCGGCGAGTGCGTGCATGACCTGCTCACCGGCGGCGCGCCCTGCCCGGTTCACCACACCCCGCCGGCCCCCGCCGCCGAGCCGACCGACGGCGGCCTGTCCGCGCACGTCACGGAGTACCGCGTGCCCGTGCCCGAGGCCGGCGGCATGGTCCTCCTGGTCCGCCGTCAGTCCCCCACCAGCGGCGTCGGATGGGCCGTGAGCACCACCGCCTACGGCGGCGGCCGGGCCTGGACGACCGAGGGATGGCAGAACGCCGTCAGCGCCCTGTCCGTCGGCCGGCTCTTCTGCTGGCCCGACGCCCACACCGCCGTCACCGAAGCCCGCCGTGCGCTCGCCGCTCAGACCGTCCAGGGGAGCGACCAGTGACCGACCGCCGCGCCCTCGCGTTCAACTCCCTGTCCCGCGCTCTCAGGGCCGCGGGTCACTGGGTGCCGCTCAGCGCCCGCCGTACCGCCTCCGATGCCGTACTGGACGCCGTGGACGCCGACAGCCGGACCGCGGAGCACTGCGGCCACCAGCCCCCGCCCCGCATCGGCAGCCGACCCACCGAGTGTGTCCTGCGCCCGGGCCACTGCGGCAGCCACGCCAACCACGACGGCATGCGCTGGTGGAGGTGCGAACTCACCCAGGGCCCTGCCGCCCCGCCCCGGCACACCGCCGACTCCATCACCAGCGACGCCCTGGACGCGCTGTACGCCGAGCGGGACCAGGCGCGCGAGGCCGTCGGCAAGGCCGAATGGCAGCGCGACCGGCTCGCCCAGTTCCTGATCTCCGCGTGCCGCGCGGCCGGAGCCGCCACCTACGCCGACCTGCCCGAGACCGTCCGCGCCCTCGCCACGGAGGCCGCCGCCACCCGCCCGGGAGGGACCCCGTCATGACCCGCTGCGCCGCCTGCCACATCCCGCTCCCTGCCGGCACCGATCTGCACGCCTGCGCCCCCTGCCTCGACCGGCTCCGCGGCATGCTCGCTGAGATTCCCCAGCACCTGCCGCTCCTCGCCCTCCTCCTGGCCCCCACCGCCGCGCAGCGCACGCCCGGAGCCTCCGCCCCGACCGGCCGCGCACACTCCCCCCTGCCGCTGCGCCTCGACGTCGTGAACCTGCTCGGCCCCGGCCACGCCGTGCAGCTGCCCGACCCCCACGGCGACCAGGACACCACCGTGCCCATCCGGTCCCTGCTCCACGGCTGGGCCGCCTACGTCGCGAGCCAGTACCCCACCATCCACTACGACGCGCACGGCACCGTCCACATCACCCTCGGCACCACCGCCCGCAGCCGCTTCGGCACCGGCCCGGCCGCCTGGTGCCACTGGCTCACCGCCTACCTCCCGTTCGCCGCCGGCCACGACTGGATCGGCGACCTGTACCAGCAGATCGACCACGCCGTCCGGCTCCTGCGGTCCAAGACCGACCGACAGCCGCGCCGCGTCCCCCGCTCCGCGCCCTGCCCGGCCTGCGACGTGTTCGGCCTCGTCTCCACCGAGGGTGAGCAGCTGATCGCATGCGAGGCGTGCGGACACCGGCTCACCGCCGACCAGTACCGCGCCCACTCCGCCGCCGTCCTGCCCGCCCTCACCCGCCTCGCCGTCCTCCTCCGCGACGACCGCGACACCACCCGGAAGGCGTCATGACCACCGCCGCCCCTACCGCCGTCGATGTCGCGGCCCGTCGCGCCCGTGTCGCGCAGCTGCTCCGCGAGGGCCGCTCCCAGCGGGCCATAGCCACCGCCCTCGGGGTGAGCAAGGACGTCATCTTCCGCGACGTCCAGGCCCTCGCGCGCGGCACCGCGACGACCCCCGACCAGGACGGCCCGCCGCCGGCCGCGCCTCGGGACCACACCGTCGCGGACGATGCCGCGACCGTGCCCGCGCCCCAGAGCGCGACGAGCGCGACGCCCGCCGCGCCGTGTCTCATGGTGCCGCTCGACGACGCGCTCCTGGCCGACCTCGCCGACCTCACCCGCCCCGGCGTCGCGCCCGAGGCCGCGATCCGCCACGCCGTCGCCCTCGTCGCCTCCACCTACCGCCAGGCATGGGACGCCGGCCTCTACCCCCGCGACCGCTGCCCCGTCGTCGGGCGGCACCAGTTCGTCCCCTACCAGCCCACCTGAGCGGCACTCCCACCCCATCCGACTGGACATGATCGCTACTTAGCGCAACACTGGTGCCAACGCCACACGTGCGTCCACACACCACAACGGCCCCCGCCGACACCGCGGGGGCCGTCGCCGTTCCCGGAGGTGACCGTGGCCGCACCGCTCCTCTACACAGCAACCCAGGCCGCCGAGGCCGCTACCGGGTGGCGCCGCCTCCTCTCCGCCGGCGCCGCCGCCGTCACCCCCGCCACCGTCCGCTCCTGGGCCACCCGAGGACACCTCACCCCCGCTGGCCTCGACACCCGCGGCCGCCCCCTCTACGCCCGCGCCGACGTCGCCCGCGCCGAAGCAGCCACCCGCCGCCGCGCCCTTCGTCTCGTCGGCATCCCCGAGTCCTGACCCACCGGAGGCCGCCATGGACCAGCCCCACACCACCCCGTCCCCGTTCACCAAGCTGGCCGCCGGCGCCATCCAGATTCATGAGCTGTACGTCTCGCTCGTGCACGCCGGCTTCACCGAGGCCCAGGCCCTCGACCTCATCAAGCACATCCTCGTCAACGCGAAGAAGTAGACGTGCACGAGGACGAGGCACCGCGCCCCGACGACTACCCGACCCCCGAGGCGTACGAGCACGCCTGGTTCGCCTGGCGCGCCCAGCAGCGGGACGGCCGGCTCAACCCGCAGGAGTCGGCCGCGCAGTTCGAGGTCATCGAGGAGCGCATCCGCGTGACCTGCCGCAGATACCCGCCCACCCCCGACGGTCCCCCGGCAGACCCGTGCCAGGTCGCGCTCCCGCTCCGTATCTGCCCCATGCCCACCGCCATGGCGGCGTGCACCACCGGCCCCGGAAGGTGACCATGCAGACCGACCACACCGCTGCGCCCCTTCTCCACGACCCCCACCCCGAGACCGATGAGCACCACCTGAGCTGGGAGCAGTCCGCCCGGCGCCTGGACGTGACCTGTGACCCCGGATGGGTGCAGTACCGGACGGAGAGAACCATGCGCATTCGGTGCTGCTGCGGACTCGACACGGACTGGACAGACCGGGACGCTGCCCTGCGCCTCTACAAGGAGCACCTCGCGCCACAGCCGACGTGGCAGGGAGGCTGACCATGCCGAGCCGCGCCCCGCGCCGCTGTACCACCCCCGGGTGCCCTGAGATGGCCCCTCCCCCCGCCTCCAAGTGCGCTGCGCACGACAAGCGCCGGCCCCGCCGCTCGGCCTCGTCCAAGGGCTACAACGCCGAGCACGTGCGCCGCTTCCGCGCCGGCGTCCTGGAACGCGACCGGGTGTGCGTGGTCTGCCGTACGGCCGCAGCCACCCAGGCGGACCACTGGCCGCTGTCCAAGAGGGAGTTGCAGGCGCGCGGACTGGACGAGCACGACCCCCGGCGCGGCCGCGGCCTGTGCGCCTCGTGCCACTCGCGCGAGACCGCCCGCCACCAGCCCGGAGGGTGGAACGCTCCGGGCCCGCGCTACTGACCGTGAGCACCCTCCCGGGGGGAGGGGGCCTCGAATCCCTGGCCCGGGGACCCGCGGAACGCGGGGGGGAGCCCATCAGCGTCTCGCCAGGTTTCGGGATCCGCCGTACCGGGCCGCCCGCCGTAACACACCGTGACTGCAACTGTGACCGGAGGTGATCATGGGGAGGCGTGGACCCGCACCCAAGCCGACCGCGCTGCGCGTGCTGCACGGCGACCGCAAGGACCGGATCAACACCGACGAGCCGCACCCCGACGCCAGCGACGTCGAGCCGCCGGAGTGGCTGAGCGAGGCCGCCCTGGAGGTATGGCACACCCTCGCCGGGCAGCTGACCGTCAAGGGCGTGCTCACCGCGTGGGACGTCGAGGCATACGCGAACTGGTGCGACGCCGTCGCCCGCCGGCGCGAGGCCGCCGAGCACGTCGCCGCCGAGGGCGCCGTCGTCGAGCACCCCGTCTACAACAAGAACGGCGACTTGACCGGCCACCGGCTCGGGAAAAACGCCTGGCTCCTCGCGCTGGACGCCGCTGACGCCCAGGTCCAGCGGTACGGCGCCCGGTTCGGGCTGACGCCGAGCGACCGGGCCCAGCTCAAGATCGGCGGCGAGGAGAGGCCCGGAGGCGCCGAGCGGCTGCTGTCCTGACCGTACGGGGGGTGCACCATGGCCGCCGGGACCACCACGCGACGCCCGGCCCGCAGCAAGGCCAGCACCCGACCGCGCGGCCGGGCCAAGCCCATCACCTTCAACCCGCGCGCCTGGTGGCGGCCCAAGTCGCGCAAGGGCCCCGCCTGTGGGTACACCCTCGACGGCAAGACGTGCACCAGCTCGGGCACGCACTACTGCGAGCCGCGCGCGGACCGGGTCGTAGCGTTCTTCGCCGAGCTGCTCGTCCACCCGGCCGGCGCGCTCGCGGGCACCCGGTTCGTCCTGGCGCCGTGGCAGGAACACGAGATCATCCGGCCGCTCTTCGGAGAGGTCACATGGTCCGAGCAGTGGGGCCGGTACGTCCGCCGCTACTCGCGCGCCACCATCGTGATGGCCCGCAAGAACGGCAAGTCCGCGCTGCTGTCGGGCATCGCCCTGTACATGCTGTGCGGCGACGGCGAGGAGTCCGCCGAGGTCTACGGCGCGGCCGCCATCAAGCGGCAGGCCGGCAAGGTCTTCGAGCCCTGCGTGAAGATGCAGCGCCGCTCACCGATCCTGGCCAAGCGGCTCACGCACGTAAAAGCCGCGATGCGCCTGGTCGACGAGCAGACCGGCAGTCACTACGAGGTCATCGCCTCCGACGCCGACAACGAGTTGGGCCACTCGCCGCACTGCTTCATCCTCGACGAGGTCCTCTCCCAGCCGGACGACACGCTGTGGACAGCGATGCGAACCGGCGCGGGCGCCCGTACGCAGCCGCTCATGCTGGCGATCACCACCGAGACCAGCCAGCAATACAGCTTCGGCGCCGACTTCATCGACGAGGCCGACCGGGTCATGGAGGACCCGGCCCGGGCCCCGCACCACTTCGTGTTCGTACGCAAGATGCCGCGCACGCCCGATGAACTGGAGCGGCTGCACCGGCTGTTCCCCGGCCGGGCCGACCTCCCGGTGTCCCTCGACCCGTGGGACGAGGCGAACTGGCTGTGGCCGAACCCCGCCCTAGGGAGCTTCCTTGCGATCCAGTCCCTGCGGGACGAGGCACACGAGGCCAAGGGAGACCGCAAGGGCGAGAACGCGTTCAGGCAGTTCCGCCTCAACCAGCGAGTCTCGGAGGTTAGCCGCTGGATCGCGATGGACCTGTGGGACATGAACGCGCGCGAGATCGCACCGAGCCCAGGATGGATCGCCGGCCGTCTGGAGGGGCAGCGCTGCTGGGGCGGCCTCGACCTGTCCTCCAAGCTGGACCTCACCGCCTGGGCGCTCTTCTTCCCGAGCGGGGAGATCCTGTGGCGGTTCTGGGCGCCCGAGTCGGTCCGGCCCCTGCTTGACGAGCACACCAACGGCGCGTTCGGGGAGTGGGCCGACGAGGGCTGGGTGACGCTCACCGAGGGCGACACCATCGACTACGACACGATCTACGACGACATCGAGGCTGACCACCACCTCTACAAGATCGTCAACGTCACCTACGACAAGTGGTGCGGCGAGCCGGTCCGGCAGGCCATCGTCAAGCGGACCCGGCTCACCATGGTCGAGTCCGACACCACGTTCACCCGCATGACCCCGCCGATGCAGGAGTTCATGCGCGGCCTCAAGGCGCGGGAGTACGCGCACTTCGGGAACCCGGTCGCCCGCTGGATGGCGGACAACCTGGAGTGCAAGTCCCCGCGCGACGACCCCGACCGCATCCGCCCGGTGAAGCCGGACCGTGGCAAGACCGGCAAGCGGATCGACGGCATGCCCGCAGTCCTGTTCGCCATCGACGGCGGCCTGCGCGGCATGCCCGCCGCGTCCATCTACGAGTCCCAGGGCATGGCCCTCTGACCCTCAGGAGGTGACCGTGGCGGACCTGTGGGACGTCCTCGCGCTGCTCGGCATCGTGCTCCTCGGCATCGGCCTCGGCATGCTCGCGCCCTGGCTCGGCGTCGCATCCGCCGGCCTCGCGCTCCTGGCCCTCGGCCTCGGCGGCGCCCTCGCCACCGAACGCCGCGCCCGGGCCACCGAGCAGAAGGGGGGCTGACCGTGGGGTACCTGCGCAGCGCCCTGTCCGGGCTGGCCACCCCGGAGAAGTGGGTGGAGGACTGGATGCGCGGCGGGTCGACCAACTCGGCCGGCATTCGCGTGGACCAGGACACCGCCCTGACCTACTCGCCGTTCTTCGCCGGCGTGCGTGTGCTCAGCGAGGACACCGCCAGTCTGCCGCTGTTCCTGTACGAACGGATGCGGCCCCGCGGGAAGCAGCGCGCCACCGAGCACCCGCTGTACCGCCTCCTGCACGACCAGCCCAACGACATGATGTCCGCCGCCTGGCTCAAGGAGGTGTTGACGAGCCACGCCGTCACCTGGGGGAACGGTGTCGCCCACGTCATCACCCACCCGCGCACGGGGGTGATCGAGGAAATCTGGCCCTTGCGACCCGACCGGCTCACCATCGGCGTGAAGCGCCTCGGGGCGGGCAAGTTCGTGCGGCTGTACCGGTACGACGACGACGTCAACGGCATCCACACCGTCCTCCTCCCGCACGAGGTGCTGCACATCGCCGGCCTCGGGTTCGACGGCGTGTGCGGGTACCCGGTCGTCGAGCTGGCCGCCAACAGCATCGGCCTCGGCCTGGCGACTGAGCACCACGGCGCCAAGGTGTTCTCCAACGGGGCCGCTCCCGGCGGAGCCTTGAGCCACCCCGGGAACCTCTCCCCCGAGGCCCGGCGGCGCATGGCCGACGACTGGGAGAACATCCACCGCGGCATCGACCGCGCACACCGCGTCGCGATCCTGGAGGAGGGCGTCACCTTCCAACAGGTCGGCCTGCCCAACGACAGCGCCCAGTTCCTGGAGACCCGAAAACTGCAAGTCTCGGAGATGGCCCGGTGGCTGCGGCTCCCGCCCCACAAAGTCGGCGACCTCGACCGGGCCACGTTCTCGAACATCGAGCAGCAGCAACTCGACTACGTCGGCAGTGCTTTGAACGTGTGGCTGGTCCGGTGGGAGCAGGCGGTGCTCACGCAACTGCTGCTGCCCTCGGAGCGACAGCGGTACTACGCGGAGTTCCTCGTCGACAGCCTCCTGCGCGGCGACACCCTCACCCGGTACCAGGCGTACGCGGTCGGGCGTCAGTGGGGCTGGCTTTCCGCCAACGATGTGAGGGACAAGGAGAACATGAACCCCGTGGAGGGCGGCGACGACTACCTCGTCCCGCTCAACATGGTGCCCGCCGGCCGGGCCCGGGACCGGGCGCTGCCCGGCCTGGAGCCCGCGGCCGCCGTCCGGGCCGAGCGCCGCGCGCGGCTCCTCGCCGGACGTGCCGCGGTGCGTGAGTCGACCGCCGAGGTGTGGGCCCGGCGCATCGAGGAGTCGGACCAGGAGGTCGCCGACCTTGAGGCCGAGCAGCTCGGCGCCCTCGTCGACGAGCACCTGCGCCCTGCCCGCGGCCGCCGGTCGCTCGCCGCGTTCCTCGCCGCCCTGTCCGTCCTGTACGCCGACGACGGTCCGATCATGGACCGGCTCGCCGGTCTGTGGGTGCCGCTCATGACCGCGTTCGCCGGCGACGTCGCCGAGGCCGCGGCCGAGGAGGTCGCCTACGAGGAACCGGTGGATCTCACCGTGTGGGCCGCCGCGTACGCCCGCTCCCATGCGGCGTATCAGGTCGCCTCGTCGTACGGACAGATCCGGGCCGTCGTCGACAAGACCGAGGGCACGCCGGAGGACATCGCCGAGGCGGTCGTCGAGCGGTTCACGAAGTGGCAGGAGGAGCGGCCCGTGCAGACCGCCCGGTGGGAGACGTCCCAGTTGCCAAACGCCGCGGCGCGCGAGACGTGGAAAGAGGCCGGCGTGCAGAAGGTGCAGTGGGTCGCGCGCGGCTCGGAGACCTGCCCGTACTGCCGACGCCTCGACGGCGCCGTCCGCGAGATCGAGACCCCGTTCGTCGCCAAGGGCGACGAGGTCGAGGGCGCCGACGGCGAGGCACTCACCGCCAAGCGCAACACCTTCCACCCGCCCGTCCACCCCGGCTGTGACTGCCAGGTCGTGCCGGTCGTCGACTGAGAAGAGGAGCACGTGAAGACACAGCGCCACTACGCGCGCGGCTACGTCCAGCGCGCAGACGGCGACGACGAGGCGGGCAAGCCGCTGTCGATCATCGCCGCGACCGAGGGCCGCAAGGGCGACGGCCTCAACCTGACCATGGCCGGCGCCCGCCTGGAACGCTTCGAGTCCAACCCCGTCGTCGGGTACGGACACTCCTACTGGGGCCGTGACGGCCTGCCGATCGGCCGGTCCGACAAGACGTGGATCGACGGCGACCAGCTCCGCATGGACCTGACCTTCGACCAGGACGACGACTTCGCCGTCAAGGTCGAGCGCAAGTACAGGGGCGGCTACCTCAACGCGTTCTCCATCGGGTTCGACGTGTGGAACATCGGCGACGACGGCGTGCCCGAGGGCTGGGAGCTGTTCGAGGTCTCCGCCGTCCCCCTGCCGATGGACCCCAACGCGATCGTCGAGTCAGGCCGCAGTGCCCTCGACCTCGCCCGCGGCCTCGACGTCCGCGGCACGCCCGACGAGGTCGCCCAGGCGGTGCTCTCCCAGCTGGCCGAGCTCGGCGCCGCGGGCGCCCGAGCGGGCGCGGTGCTGTCCAAGAAGAACAAGGGACTCGTCCAGGCGGCGCGGGACGCGCTCCAGGAGCTCCTCGACGCCGCCGGCGCCACCGACGACGTCGAGGACGACGAGCGGGCCGCGCCCACCATCGACCACGCCCGCCTCCTCCGGCTCGCCGGCATCTGACCCCTCGCGCCGCGCAGCCGCGCGGGGCACACCCACCACAGGAAGGACCCCTGATGACCCACATCCGGGAGCTGCGCACCAAGCGCACCCAGCTCGGCGCCGACGCGCGAGCGATCATGCAGGCCGCCGAGGCCGAGGGCCGGAACATGACCCCCGAGGAGGAGGTCAAGTTCGACAAGCTGATGGACGAGCGCGACGGCGTGGACCGCACGATCGAGCGCGCCGAGAAGCTGGCCGAGGACGAGCGCGCCGAGGCCGAGCGCGAGGGCCTGGAGCGCGGCGGCCGGACGACCGGCGACACCGAGGCCATGGGCGCGCTGCGCGCGTACCTCCTCGGCGGCCGGTCCGTGCTCACCGAGCGGCAGGCCCGCGCGCTCGTCTCGGGCAACGACCCCGAGGGCGGATACCTCAACGCCCCGCAGCAGTTCGTCAAGGACCTGCTCAAGGGCCTGGACGACGCGGTCGCTCTGCGCCGCTTCGCCACCGTCCAGCAGCTCACCCAGGCCGAGTCCCTCGGCGTGCCGACTCTCGACGTCGACCTCGACGACGCCGAGTGGACGAGCGAACTGTCCACCGGCAGCGCCGACGACTCCATGAAGTTCGGTAAGCGTGAGCTGCGCCCGAACCCTGCGGCCAAGCGGGTCAAGGTCTCCCGGAAGCTGATGCGCACCAGCGTGATCAGCCCCGAGGTGCTGGTACGCCAGCGCATGGAGTACAAGTTCGGCATCACCGCCGAGAAGGCGTACATGGTCGGTGACGGGAACAAGAAGCCCCTCGGGCTCTTCACCGCGAGCGCGGACGGCATCCCGGTCTCCCGGGACGTCGACGTGTCCACCTCCGGCACCGGGTTCGTCAACACGGCCAACGGCAACGCCGCCGACGACCTGATCACCGCCAAGTACTCGCTCAAGAGCCAGTACCACCGCAACGCGCGCTGGATCTTCCACCGGCTCATGATCGCGTCGGTGCGCAAGCTCAAGGACGGCGACGGCAACTACATCTGGCGCGCCGGCCTGACCGACGGCGAGCCGGACAAGATCCTCGACTTCCCGTTCCTCATGTCCGAGTTCGCCCCGAGCACCTTCGGCGACGGCGACTACGTCGGTCTGCTCGGCGACCTCTCCTACTACTGGATCGCCGAGGCCCTCGCCTTCGAGGTGCAGCGCCTCAACGAGCTGTACGCCGAGCAGAACCTGGTCGGGTTCATCGGCCGTATGGAGGGCGACGGCATGCCCGTCCTGGGCGAGGCGTTCGTCCGCCTCCAGTCCAACGACATCGTCCCGTAAGAGGAGGAGCCTCACATGCGTAGCGACATCAAGAACAACATCGACGTCGTCACGACCCTCACGCCGGCGGCGCGGACCGACACCGCGACCGGCACCGGCGTGGACCTGGCGAACTACGACGCGGCCGTCATCGTGGTCAGCACGGGCACGGTCGCAAACGGCGCGTTCTCCATCGAGGTGCAGGAGTCCGACGCGCTCGCCTCCGGCTACACCGCCGTGGCGAACGCCGACCTCGACGGCGCCGAGCCGGCCACGCTCACCGCGTCCACCGTGACGACGATCGGCTACCACGGCATCAAGCGGTACATCCGCGTCGTCGCCACCGACGCCGGCACCGGTGACGCCTCGTTCGGCGTCAGCGTCATCCGCGGCCACGGCCGCGTCCGCCCCTGACCCCACCCCGCACGGCCGCCCGGGCCCCGCCACACCGGCGGGGCCCGGCCGCGTCCCGGACCAGGAGGAACCCCATGCGCGTCGAGATGCTGCGCCTCATGGCCAACCCCAAGTACGGCACCGTGCCCGCGGGCGCGATCGTCGACATGGACCCGGCCGACGCCGAACGACGCATCGCCGCCGGCGACTGCAAGGCCGTCGACGTGCCGAAGAAGAAGCGGCCCCCCACCCCGCCCTCGGCCCCCGTGACACCGCCCGCCAGCGGCGACGGCGGCCCGGAGGTGGCGGTCGAGGACATGACCGTCGACCAGCTCAAGGCGTACGCCGCCGCCGAGGGCATCGACCTCGGCACCGCCACCCGCAAGGACGAGATCCGGGCCGCCGTCGTCGCCGCCCTGGAGCAGCGCCGCGACGAGGACGGGGACTGACCCATGCCGTACGCCACCCCCGAACAGCTCCGGCTGTGGCTGCGGCTCCCGGAGCCGTTCACCCCGGACGAGGCCGCAGCCGCCGAGCTGCTCCTGGACCTGGCCCAGGGCGTCATCGACGACGAGACCGGCCAGTCCCTGGAGTCCGCCACCGACACTGTCGTCCTCGACGGCCCGACCCGCAGCGACCCCCACCGGACCGCCACCCGGTCCCACCGCCTGGTCCTGCCCCGTTGGCCGGTCACCGCGGTGGAGTCCGTGACCGTCCACGGCGAGGACGGCCAGGACCAACTCCTCGTGTACGGGCCGGCCGCCGACTACACCTGGTCCGCCGACGGCATCCTCACCCGCATCGGTGACACCTGGCCCGCGCACGACCGGGCCGTCACCGCCGTCGTCACCGCCGGGTTCACCACCCTGCCCGCGGGCCCCACCCGGATCAGCCTCCGCCTGGCGGCCGCCGGCTGGTCCAACCCCGAGGGCCTGTCGGCGGAAACCCTTGGCGACCACTCCCGCTCGTTCTCGGCCGAGGCCCTTGGCATGGAGCTGACGACCGCCGACCGGCGCGCGCTCGGCGCGTACCGGGCCCGGACATGATCGGCCGCCACCTGAACCGGACCCTGGAGGTGTGGCGGGCCACGCTCGCCCCGGACGGCGCCGGCGGGCAGCGCCGGACCATGGTCCGCCAGCCCGAGACCGTCCGCGGCAAGGTCGACCAGCCGTCGGCAACGGACAGGCTGCTCGCGCAGCAGGCCGGCGCCGAGCACACCCACGACGTGTACCTCCTGCCCACGGCCGACGTCGAGCGCGGTGACGAACTGCGCGGCGGCGGGCAGCGGCTCACCGTCCGGTCCGTCGTCGAGCCGTCCAGCACCCGCTACCGCAAGGCCGAGTGCACCCTCACCCAGACCAACCCCGGAGGCTGACACATGGCCGCGCTGAACCCCACCCTCGTGCCCGTCGACGGCGGCCTGCCCGACCTCTCCGCCGTGGCCGTCGCGGCAACGGCCCTCGGCGACACGGCCCCCTGCGGGCCCGGCCGCCTCCTCGCCGTCATCAACGGCGGCGGCGCCGGGCGCACCGTCACCGTCGCCACGCCCGGCACCGTCGACGGCCTCGCCATCGAGGACCTGGCCGTCACCGTCGCCGCCGGCAAGACCGCGCTCATCCCCCTGCCCCGGAGGCCGTTCGCCGGCACCGGCGGCCGGGCCGCAATCACCTACGACGCCGTCACCTCCGTGACCGTCGCCGTTCTCGAACTCGGAGGCCGGTAGTGCCCGACCAGCAACCGCAGCAGCGGCCCGACCCCGTCGGATCCCGCGACGCCCGCCAGCGCGCCGAGCAGCTGCTCAGCCCCCGGACAGGCGAGAGGGTCCAGTGGGTCTTCACCCAGGGGCCGGACGACGGCTCGGCGCAGCAGGCGACCGCGTGGGCGCTGCTCGCGTGCGCGGCCGAGCTGCGGGAGATCCGCCGGCACCTCGAACGCAGGAAGTGACGTGCCGCGCCGCGGCGGCCGCGGCCGCAACCCGGTCCGCGTCCGCATCACTGGTATCGACCGACTCCGCGAGCGCCTCGCCTCCCTGGACGAGGCAGTCGTCCAGGGCCTCACGGACGGCGTCAAGGCGTCGGCCGAGGCCGTCCGTGACGAGACCGCCCGCACCGTCCGTCGCGACTCCGGCAACCTGTCGGAGACCGTCGCCATCCGCTACGAGGAGGGGGGCCTCGTAGCTCAGGTCGGCTGGTTCACCGACCCCGAGTTCTACGCCCACTTCGCCGAGAACGGCACCCGGGCCTTTCCCGCGCAGCCGTCGCTCCGTCCAGCCCTGGAGGCCGAGCGCGGCCGCTACCGGGCCCGCCTCACCGAGGCCGTCCGCAGGGCCCTGCGGTGAGCGCCCCGCTCGCCATGCTGGCCGTGCAGGGCGCGGTGTACGCCGTCCTGTCCGCGGATGCCACGCTCACCGGTGACCTCGGCGTCGGCGTGTACGACGCCGTGCCCGAGGAGGCGTCGTTCCCGTACGTGGTCCTCGGCGAGGCCACCGAGGTACCGGCCAACAGCCAGGACCGGCACGGGCGGGACGTCGTGATCACGCTGCACGTGTGGACCAGGGCCCTCGGCCACACGGAGGGCCTGGAGATCGGGCAGCGTATCCAGGCCCTCCTCGACCACCAGCCGCTCAGCATCCCCGGCCTCGACCACGTGGCCACGCTGTTCGAGTTCGGGCAGACGCTCGTCGACCCCGAGCCGCCGGGCGACATCCGCCACCTGGTGCTGCGCTACAGGGTCCGCACCGAGCAGCCCCCCGCCTGACCCACCCCACCCCTCACCCCGTGCCGCATCCGGCCCGGGGCCCTACGCATGCCCGGAGGTATCCATGGCCGGAGAGAACGCATTCGGCGTCAAGTTCGAAAGGGGCGACGGCGCGGGCCCCGAGGTCTTCACCGCCCTCGCGGCAGTCAACAACGTCGGCGGGCCCTCGATCACCCGCTCCACCATCGACGTCACCGCCCACGACTCGCCGGACGGGTGGATGGAGTTCGTCGGCGGTCTCGTCGACGGCGGCGAGGTCACCATCGACGTCAACTACATGCCGGCCAGCCATGACGCGCTGATCGCCGACTTTGCCGACAAGAACCCGCGGAACTACCGGCTGGTCTTCCCCGACGACGACCAGACGACATGGGGTTTCCCGGCGATCATGACCGGCTTCCAGCCGACGGCCCCCACCGACGACAAGCTCTCCGCCTCGCTGACCTTCAAGGTCGCGGGCAAGCCCACCTTCTCCTGAACGGAACCACCACCATGGCACTGCTCAACCGCGACCAGATCGCCCAGGCCGACGACACCGTCTACGAGGACGTCCCCGTTCCCGAGTGGGGCGGCGAGGTCCGCATCGCCGGCATGTCCGGCACCCAGCGCAACAGCTACCAGACGTCCCTCATCCACTTCGCCCCCAACGGCAAGCCCGCGGGCGTCAACATGGACGACCGGGACGCCCGCCTCCTGGCCCGCTGCCTCGTCGACGAGGACGGCGAGCCGCTGTTCACCCTCAAGGACGTGGCCACCCTCGGAGCGAAGAACGGCGCCGTCCTGGAGCGCCTGGCCGTCGTCGCCCGGCGCCTGTCCGGCCTCGGGGACCGCGCCGTGGAGGAGGCAGAGGGAAACTCCGGGCCCGCCCTGAGCGGGTCTTCCACTTCCGACTAGCGCTCGCCCTCGGCATGCCGGTGCGCGAGATGCTCGCCCGCACCAGCTCGGCGGAACTCACCGAGTGGATGGCGTACGAGCGGATCGCCGGCCCGCTCGGCGCTGAGCGGCTGGACGCGCTCACCGCCCTCCAGACCGCGGTGATCGCGAACGGGACCCGGGGCAAGGGCCAGCGCCCGTTCACCCCGTCCGACTTCATGCCGCAGTGGGCCGGCAAGCCGAAGCAGACGTGGCAGCAGATGCTCGCCGCGGTCAAGACCATGCACGCCCGCCTCGGCGGCACCGACGAGAGGAGGGGGAAGCATGCCGACCGTCCTTGACCAGCTGCTCGTCGAGATCGGCCTGAGCGCCGAGGACCTGTCCGGCGGCGTCCAGGAGGCGTCACGCGACATCGACCTGGCCCTCGCGGGTGTGGGGGACTCCGCCGACACCATGGGCCGCGAGGTCGTCCAGGCCGCCGACCGCGCGGCCGACGCGCTCGCGGAGGTGGGGGCCTCGGCCGACGAGGCCGCCCAGGCCGCCGACCAAGCCGCCACCGACGTCGGTGGCAGCTTCCAGGGCATCGCCGCCGCCGGTGCCGGGGCGGCTGTCGGCGGGGCGTTCGCCGCCGGTCTCGCCAACGCGATGGACAGCAAGGCCGCCACGACCAAGCTGGCCAACCAGCTCGGCCTCACCGCCGAGGAGTCCGAACGGGCGGGCAAGGTGGCCGGCGACGTCTACAGCGCCGGTTTCAGCGACTCCATGGGCGGCGTGAGCGAGGCCCTCGGCGCGGTCACCCAGGCCATGGGCGGCCTGGGAAAGGTGTCGGACGAGCAGCTTTCCGAGCTGACCAAATCCGCCATCATGCTCGGCGACACCTTCGCCATGGATGTCGGCGAATCGGCGACAGCCGCCGGGCGACTCATCGACCTCGGTCTCGCCAAGGACGGAAAGCACGCATTCGACATTCTCACGCGCGCCGCCCAGACACTGCCGACGTCGATGATCGCGGACATTCCCGCGACCGTCACCGAATACGGCAAGCATTTCCAGAGGCTCGGAATTTCCGGTGAGACGGCATTCGGAATGCTCGGGCAATACGCCGCCGCCGGTGGACGCGATATCGACCAGGCCGCGGACGTCATCCACGAATTCGCGAGAATCACCTCCGAGGAAACCGACCGCGCGGCAGAGGGATTCAAAGCGCTCGGGCTCGATTCCTCGGCGATGCTCAAATCCATCGGGGAGGGCGGACCGGCCGCCGAGCAGGCGCTGAGCGCCACCCTCACCGCACTGCGCGGGGTCAAGGATCCCGCGAAACAGGCCGCCCTCGGCGTCCAGCTGTTCGGCGACATGGCGGGCGAGGGGGCTGATGCCCTCTGGGCCATGGACCCCGCGACGGCGGCCGCAGCCACCGGCATGGACGAGGCGGCCGGTGCCGCCGAGCGTGCGACGGGGGCGATGGAGGAGTCGCAGACCATGGAGGCGGTGTGGCGCGAGCTGTCCACCACCCTCGGCGAGGTCCTGCTCCCGGTCCTGTCCGCCCTGTCCGAGTGGGCCTCTGACAATCCCGCGCTGGTCCGGGGCATCATCGCCGGGCTTCTCGCGCTCGCCGTCGTCGTCGGCATCATGACCGTCGCACAGTGGGCCTGGAACACGGCACTCTTCGCATGGCCGGGCACGTGGATCATCGCCGGCATCCTCGCCGTCATCGCCGTCGTCGCCCTCGTGATCGTCTACTGGGACGACATCAAGAAGTTCACCATCGAGACCTGGGACGCGGTCGTCGAGGCCCTCGGCGCCGCCTGGGACTGGATCAAGGACACCTCTGAGAAGACCTGGGCGGCGGTGACCGAGGGGCTCACAGCCGCCTGGGACTGGGTCGAGCGCGTTACCGCCGAAACATGGGCGGCGATCACCAAGGGCCTGTCGGACGCCTGGGAATGGACCAGGCGCACAGCTTCCGAAATCTGGGCCGCCACCGCCAAGGTTTTCTCGGATGGCTGGCAGTGGATGGTGCGAAACGTGTTCAACCCCATCGGACACTTTTTCACCAATACCATTCCAGGCTGGGTTTCCACCGGCGTCGAAGGAGCGAAGTCCCTGTGGGACGGACTCGTCGGGTGGTTCGCCAGCATTCCCGGACGGCTGGCGAGCATCGGCAACAGCCTGTGGGGCTTCATCACCGCCGGACTCAAGGGCGCACTCAACGGCGCAATCTACCTCGTGAACCGATCAATTGAATTCATCAACGGCCTCCTGATCGGCAATGCGAACAGAATTCCCGGCGTCAATATCGGATACATTCCTTTCATTCCCTATCTCGCCGAGGGTGGCGTGACGACCGGCCCGACGCTGGCGATGATCGGCGAGGGCGACGAGCAGGAGGCCGTCCTCCCGCTCAGCGTCCTCGACGGGATGCTCCAGGCCACCGCCGGCCCCGTCGTTCAAGTCGCCGCCAACCGCGGCCCGCAGGAGGTGCGCGTCGTCCTCGACGTCACCGGCGGGTCAGACGCGTTCGTCGCGTTCTTCAAGGAGACCGTCCAGACCCGGGCCGCAGGGTCCGTGATCCGCCTCGGAGAGGGGTGAACCCATGGCGCTCCCGCCGCCGCGCACCGCACAGATCTACCACTCAGGAGCCTGGCACCCCGTCAGCGTCCGCGAGGCCGACTCGGTGACCATCACCCGCGGCCTGTCCGGCGCCGGCACCCGCGCGGAGCCGACTGCCGCCACCATGACCCTCGGCAACCGGAACGGCGAACTGTCCGTGTACGACCCGGCGTCCGCCGTGTACGGGAAGGTCGGCCGGAACACTCCGCTCACCTTCACCGTCGACGCCGGCGGGCCCTGGGCGGTACTCCCGGGTGACGAAACGGCCAGTCTGACCACACCCGACAGCCCCGTCCTGGGAGGCAACGGGGACCTCGACGTGCGGGTGGAAATCGCCTCGGACGACTACTCGGCACCGCAGGAACTCGCCGAACGCTGGGTCATGACGGGCAACCAGCGGTCCTGGACGCTGTCGATGCTCAACACCCGTCAACTCCAGCTGCGTTGGTCCCCTGACGGCACCGGAACCGGCCTCGGGGTCGCCGGGACACTGGCCCGGTTCCCTGCCTACCCGAGGCAGCGCATCGCCCTCCGCGCCACCCTCGACGTCGACAACGGCAAAGGTGGATGGACTGCGAGCTTCTACTGGGCCCGGAGCCTGGACTCCCCGGTCTGGCACCTGATCGAAACCGGGTCGGGAGGCGGCGTCACGAGCATTCACGACGGAACAGCCGGCCTGCGGCTGGGCACCACCACCGCATGGGTCGGCACCGGTCTCAGGGGCAAGGCGTACGGGATGCAGCTGCGGACTGGGATCGGGGGCCCCGCGGCCGTGGACCTGCGTGTCCCCCGTGACGCATCCCTGGGGGACACCTCGTTCATGGACGCCACCGGGCTCACGTGGTCGCTCACCGGGTCCGTGACCTTGTCCAACAGGCACACCCGACTTGAAGGAGAAACGCCCGCGTGGCCGCCGGAACGACACATCTCCGGCGGGGACAGCGTCGTCAAGATCGCCCCGGCAGGCATCCTGCGTCGTCTGGGCACGGGAAAGAAACCACTCCAGTCCGCACTCCGCCGAGCGATCCTCGCGGCGGGCCCCATCGAATGCTGGCCCCTCACCGACGGTCCCGAGGCCGCCTCCGGAGCCCCGCTCGTCGGCACGAACCCGATGCTGGATCAAGGGGGCCCGAACGCTCGGCTGTCCTGGGGCAGAGGCCGGATCGCCGACTGGATCGAGCCCGTCCTCCAGGCCGACACCGGCGGCTCGTCTCGTCTCGATGCGACGTGCCCCGCCTCGGCCACGGCCACGAACGGGTGGGCAGTCGACTGGGTCCGCGTGGGCGGCGGCACTGTGCCGGGCCCCGAGCTCTTCCACTTCGTCGACAGCGGCGCGGAGGGCTCACAGTGGGTGTGGACGGTCGAGACCGACCCGCCGAACGACCGTGTCCGTGTGAACGTCAGCCACGCAGACACGGGCGACGGCCCGGCCATCGTCAACATCACCAACCCCGGCATCTACGACGGCGGCCCGCACCACCTGCGCCTCCAGGTCGAGAACATCGCCGGTGACAGCTACTGGAAACTCCTGATCGACGGCGCCGAGCGAGGGAGCGGCTCCTGGACCGAGCCGACCAAACCGCTGGCCTACATCGCGTGCATGTACATCCTGAACCTGATGGGCGGTGCCCCGCCCGTCAGCACCGGCTACCTGACCTACTGGGGAGCCAACCGGCCGCCGGCCGCAGACCTGTACCGGGCGATGCTCGGGTACTCCGCAGAGACCGCCGGCGAACGCATCGTGCGCGTGGCCACCGAGCAAGGCGTGCCGGTCGGCTGCGACGGGGACCCGGCCGCAACAGAGCCGCTGGGCGCACAGAAGATGGAGACCTTCCTCGACGTCCTGGAGACCGCCTCCGATGCCGACCTGGGGCTGCTCCTGGACCGCCGTGACGACCGCGCGCTCCTGTACCGGACCCGGGCCTCGCTCTACTCGCAGGCCCCCGTCCTCACGCTGGACTACAGCTCGGGGGTGATCAGCGAACTGCGCCCGAAGGACGGCGACCGGCTCGTCCGCAACGAGATCACGGTGACCAGGGACGGCGGGTCAGAACACACCGCCGTCCTGCCCGAGGGACCCATGTCGGTACAGGACCCGCCGGACGGCGCCGGACGGTACGACGAGGGGAAAACCCTGTCCCTGGCATCCGACGGGCAGACCGTAGATCAGGCATGGTGGCGGCTCCACCTCGGCACCGTCGAGGGCCTGCGCTACCCGCAGGTCACCGTCGACTGCGCGAACCCCAGGGCCGCGCCGCTCCTGGCCGACATCCTCGCGGCCGACGTCGGGGACCTGCTCAGGCTCCAGACCCTGCCCCGCGAGAACGGGCCCGACGACATCGACCTACTGATCCGCGGCTACACCGAGACCATCGGCGCGGAGGAATGGAAGATCACGTTCGTCTGCGACCCGGGCGACCCCTGGACCGTGGGCGTCCTCAACGACAACGTCCTCGGCCGCGCGGACACCGCGGGCTGCATCCTCGGCGCCGCCGTCGGCCCGGCCGACACGACAATGACCCTGGTCACCACCAAGGGCCCGCCGTGGATCACCACGGCCCTGCGGCCGGGCCAATTTCCACTCGATCTGCGGATCGGCGGGGAGCGTGTCCGCGTCACCGCCCTCGCGGCCGGCGTGGCTGACAGCTTCACCCGCACCGTGGCCTCGTCCTGGGGGACAGCCGATTCGGGGGGAACGTGGGCGCAAGCCGGCGGCGCAGCCGCGGACTACGCCGTGGCGGGCGGCGTCGGCACCCACACCCTCAGCTCGGTGAACATCTCTCGGCGGACGTCTCTGCCCGGGGTGTACCCGGACGTCGACCTGTCGGCCACGATCTCCGTGTCCGCCACCGCGGCCGGCGGCTCCATCTTCGGCGGCCTCATGATCCGAGCCCTGGACGGCGACAACCTGTATCACGCACGCACGGAATTCACGACGAGCGGGGCCCTCATCCTCGCCCTGCGCGAGCGGGCCGCCGCCGTCGAGAGCACCCTCGCCACCGTGACCCTGCCGTACACCTACACCGCCGGCGCCCAGCTCCGGCTCCGCGTGCAGGCGACCGGGACGACACTGCGGGCCCGCCTGTGGCCCGTAGCCGACATCGAGCCCGGCGTCTGGCACGTCACGGCGACGGACAGCACCCTCACCACGACCGGGTCGGTCGGGTGCCGCTCGATCCTCTCCTCCACCAACACCAACCCTGCGCCTGTCGTCCGCTACGACGACGTCGCCATGTGGACCCCCCAGCGGGCCACCGTCATCCGCTCGGTCAACGGGGTGCAGAAGGGCCATTCCGGCGGCTCCGACGTCCGGCTCTTCCGGCCCATGATCGCCGCTCTCTGAGAGGAGGCCCCCTTGGTCTGGACCCCCTTCCTCGCGGGCGAGGTCGTCGAGGCAGACGCCCTCAACAAGCGCATCATCGAGGTCCTGATGGACTGGACGCCGCTCTCCTCCCTCGGGAGCTTCGCGAGCGGTTTCACCCCCAACCCGGCGATGGCACCGGCCATGCAGATCACCCGTGAAATGGGCGTCGTGCACTGGAGGTACCAGGGCCGCATCAACAACGCGACCCCCGCCAACGTCGTCAACACGACGCAGGTCATGTTCACGTTCACGTCCACCGACCACCGCCCCGCCGTGGAGCGCGGCGGCGAGATGTACGCGGCCAACTCCAGTCACTACCCGGTGCGGTTGGGGCTCATGACCAACGGAACCCTGACCGCGTCCGTGCCGTCGGCTGCGGCCGGCGCCTCGACGATCTGGCTCGACACGCTCTGGATCCCCAACCCCAAGTAGCCCGCCCCGCCCCCAGCCCCGCGCCATCCGGCCCGGGGCTTTGCCATGCCCTGAGGAGGCACCCATGGCCACACCCCTCTCCGCGGACCGGCTCCTCGCCGTGCTCCACGCCGCCGGCGTCACCGTCGTCGAACACCCCGGCTGGCGCACCCACCACCGCAACCACAAGGGCCCCTGGGGCCCGGTTCACGGGGTGATGATCCACCACACCGTCACCAAGGGCACCGCCAACACCGTCCGCATCTGCCACGACGGCTACGCCGGCCTCCCCGGCCCCCTGTGCCACGGCGTGATCGCCAAAGACGGCACCGTGCACCTGCTCTCCGCCGGCCGGGCCAACCACGCAGGCCTCGGTGACGACGACGTGCTCCAGGCCGTCATCGCCGAGCGGCGCCTGCCGCCTGACGACGAGGCCGCTACCGACGGCAACCGGTCCTTCTACGGCTTCGAGTGCGAGAACCTCGGCAACGGTCAAGACCCGTGGCCAGCCGTGCAGCTGCTCGCCATCGAGAAGGTGTCCGCGGCCCTGTGCCGCGCGCACGGCTGGGGCTCGGCCTCCGTCATCGGCCATCTTGAGTGGCAACCCGGCAAGACAGACCCGCGCGGGTTCAGTATGGACACGATGCGCCGCCGGATCGCCGCCGCCATCGACCCGGAGCCGGAGCCGCCGAAGAAGCCCACCCCGCCTCCGCCCGCACCCGTACGGCGGCCGCCGTTCCCCGGCCGCGGCGCGTTCGCCCTGGGCCAGTCCTCCGCCGCCGTCGAACAGCTCGGCAAGCAGCTGGTGAAGCGCGGGTTCGGCAAGCACTACCGCGTCGGGCCGTCCCGCCAGTGGGGCGAGGCCGACCGCCTCAACGTGGCGGCGTTCCAGCGGTCCCACCCGCAGCTGCGCGGCGCCGCCGACGGCTACCCCGGCCCCCTCACCTGGCACCTTCTCTGGAACTGAAAGGCTCCCCCGTGAACGCGCTTCCTTCCATTCTCCGCACCGTCGTACCCGTCCTCGCCGGATGGATCCTGACCGTCACCGGCGCCGTCGGCCTCGAGGTCGACACCGTCACCCTCGCGGGCGGCGTCACCGCCGCGGTGACCGTCGCCTACTACGTGGTCTTCCGCCTGGGCGAGCTGCTCGCCGCCCGGATCGGCTGGGAGCCCGGCCGCATCATCGCCGGCCTGCTCCTCGGTTGGGCCCGACCGCCCGTCTACAGCCCGCCGGCCAAGCCACGGCAGTTGCCCCTCGACCTCGATGGAGACCCGGCCGAGTTCGTTGGCTTCTTCACGAAGGCCACCGCTGTCCCGCGCAACCGTGACGGCATCGAGTGACCGGGATCCCCGCCCTCGACACCGTCGCCCTGTGGGCCGGCATCATCGCCGCCATCGGCGGCGCGCTCGCCGTCCTGTTCCGCTGGGGCCGCAACCTCCGGCGCGGACTGCGACGAGTGGGCCAGGTCCTCACTGACTGGACCGGAGAGCCTGGTCGCCCCGGGGTCCCCGCCCGCCCCGGGGTCATGGAGAGCCTGGAGGACGTCCGCGACCGCCTCGGCGCTCTCGACGATCGGGTCGCCGCCATCGAGCATGAGCTGCACCCCAACAGCGGGTCCAGCCTGAGAGATGCGGTCGACCGGGTCGACCGCCGTACGTCCCACCTCGACAAGAACCCTTAGCCACCGCCCCCTCCTTCGGGAGGGGGCGTATTCGTGCGTTCTGGATCACATGACAATGGCCTTGCCCTCTACGCTGGCAGGTGTCGAGTCTGACCAGAGAAGGGGCAAGGCCGTGTCAGTTGATGGTACCCCGGACCCGTACGCCGACCCGGTGCGATTCGGGCAGAGATTGCAGATCCTGCGTGAGCGACGCGGGATGTCCCGCACCGTTCTGGGCGGCCTCGTCGGAATGTCGGCCGAGTGGGTCAAGCAGGTGGAGAACGGCCGTATCCAGGCCCCCGGCCTCGACATGGTTCTTCGCATCGCCGAGGCACTGCGCGTCCGGGATCTCTCCGACCTCACAGGACGCCGCGACATGCCCGCTCCGCTGTTTCAAGGCCCCGGCCACCCCCGCCTCGGCGCCGTTCGAGCCGCAGTTGACGCGCTTCAGATCGGCACCCCGGTGTCTGCACCACCTCGTCCCGAGCACCTTGCCGCGCGGCTCGCGGTCGCCTGGCAGGCTCGCCACGACGCCCCGAATCATCGAGAGATCATCGGCGGTCTGCTGCCCGCCTTGATCCGGGATGCTCACCTCGCGGTCCATCACGCCGAGACACCGACGGATTGGCGCGCCGCCCAATCGGTGCTGAGCCAGGTCTACTCGTTGTCGCAGTTCTTCCTCGCCTACCAGCCGGACCCCTCCCTTCTGTGGAGGGTCGCTGAGCGCAGCATGGTTGCCGCCTCGCAGTCGGCTGACCCCCATGCCATCGGTGTCTCCGCGTGGCTGATGGCGCAGGCTCACCGCGACTCCGGGCCCGGGCACTACGACGCCGCCGACTCCGTCACGATGCAGGCCATCGAGCACCTCGCCCCGCTGCTGCCCGACGCCGACGCGGATGTGCTCGCCGTTGCTGGAGCGCTCCAGTTCGAGGCCGGCTACACCGCCGCCCGGCGAGGACAGAAGGGAACAGCCTGGAGGCACTGGAACGAGGCACGGAAGATGGCCCGCCAGCTGCCCCAGGGCTACTTCCACCCGGTGACGTCGTTCTCGCAGGCCATCATCGGCGCCCACGCGGTGACGGTCGCGGTCGAACTCCACGCAGGCCCCGAGTCGGTACGGCAGGCCGCCCGGGCTGACGCCTCGATCATCCCGTCCAGGCCGCGGCGTGCCCGCCACCGGATCGAGGAGGCTCGTGGGTATCAGCTCGACGGGCAACCTGACGTGGCCATCGCCACGTTGGAGAAGGCCCACCAAGCCGCGCCGGAGACGATCCGGTACAACGGCTACGCCAAGTCACTGATCTTGGAAGAGTGCCAGGCGCGCGCTGCCAGCCGCCGCCGGCGCGCCTCCGAACTCGCCGTGAGGGTCGGTCTCCTCGCTGCCTGACGAGGGGGGTGGATTCCTACCCTCTCCCTACTTCCCACGCCCCTACCGTCGTTAGTGCCGCAGGTCACACCGACGGTAGGGAGCGAGATGTCCGAGCAGATTCAGCACGCCAGACCGCACGAGACCACGCCGCGGATCCCCATCGGGGACCTCCTCTTGGAGGACGGCGCCTCCGTGGACCGGCGGGTCGAGCACCTCGCTGAGGGCACCATCCGGCGAGTCCTCGCCATGCGGGACCACCCCGGCGAGACCGAGCTGGCGCGCTTCACGGACACGCTGCTCACGTACTGCACTGTCCTGGCCAACGGCCTCCACACCGTCCCCGAGGGCGCCTTGTGCACGCGCGGGCAGGCCGCACTCCTCGTGTGGGCCAAGCTACGGGCGGAAGGCCCCGCCGAGGGCCCGTTCGGAACATGGTCGTACCCCCGGCACCTCGCACACTGCGCCCGGGACATGATGATCGCGATCCGCGAGCACCGGTCGAGCGCCGCGGCCGCTTCCTTCATCGGCCGGGCCGGCCTGCCGCCCGTGCCCACGGATGCCTCATGACCCGCTGGGGCGAGGCCCTGTACTTCCTCACGGTCCTCGCGATCCTCGGCGCCCTCGTCTACGGCATCACCCCCTGACTCCCGCTCCGCGCGTACGGAGTGGGTCCCCGCACCATCGGCATCCACCACCAGGAGGAACCCATGGCCGCCTGCTCGAACGGTCGCCCGACCGTCCCGCCGCCCTGCTCGACCGGCCCGCACGCCGACCGCGCGCCCGACGCCCGGGCGCTCCTCGGCGGCGACGCGTACCACGGCGTCGTGCTCACCGTCCTCGACAACAACCCGAGCTGGACCCGCACCTACGCGGAGCGGATCGTCACCGAGGCGCTCAAGTTCGTGCACGCCGCGTCGCTCTTCCCCACCGTCCCGATCTCCCCGACCGAGGAGGTCGACGAGGGCTGGCACGCACTGATCCTCCACACCCGGGTGTACGCCGCCCTGTGCAGCGGCCTGGGCCGGATGGTCCACCACTACCCCGAGCGCCCCGAGGCGTCCCGCCAGGCCCCGGACGTCCTCACCCGCACCATGGCCCTGATCGAGCAGGCCGGCTACACCCCGGACGCCGAACTCTGGACCGGCCGTCAGCGGGAACTCGTCGGCGTGGTTCGCCACACCCCGATGCCCGGTGGCTGCGGCCCGATCAACCCGGGCAACTGCGCCACGCACGGCGGCGGCGGGGACGACTAAGCTCGGCGTCCCACCGAGGACGGAGGCCGTGATGCACGCACATGACGTAGCGGCGTTGTACGAGGCGATGCGCCGGTACGGGGTCCCCGGGACCCTCGAACCGGCGGACCCTGAGCGCCCTGACGGCCCGTGGCGCGTAGTCGGCGACGACGGCAGAGGCGGCCGCCAGGACATCACCGACGAGGTGCTCGCCACCGTCGCCGCGGCCGAGCGCCGACAGCCCGGGCGTGGATTCGTCATCCCCGCCTAGGCCGCATCACACGCCGACGGCCCCGATCAATTCCGGTCGGGGCCGTCGCATCGCGTTCTACCCAAGGAGGTCGGCGGCTGGCACTCCGATCGCGTCCGCCAGCAAGAAAAGGGTGTCCAGGGTCGGGGACGAACGGCCGGCCTCGACTTCCTGGACTGTCCAGCGGCTGAGCCCGGAGAGTTCACACACCGCCTGTTGCGTCAGGTTCGCGTGCATCCGCGCGTCCCGCACCCTGACGCCGAAAGCCGCCCGTCGGGTGAGGACCCAATCGGGCGGCTGAGCTGATTTCGGGCGGACCACATGCCCAGCCTGGCCACCTGTTGATCATTTGTATGCACGGCTAGCCTGGCTTTTTTCGATCATGAAAGGGGCAGTGCATGACTGCTGCCCAGCTGTCCCCCAGGGGGTCAGGGGATGCCGCGGTCGGCGGACGTCGCCCACCAGAAGAGCAGGGCATAGGTGGAGGCGAGCCCGAGCGCCGTGCGCAGGCTGGTGAGTTCACGACGCAGCTCGCGCTCGCTCACGTCCAGGTTCGCCGCGACGACGGCCTGGGTGCGCCCTTCGGCGAGGCCCCGCAGGATGGCGCGCTGCTGGGTCGTCGTCACGGCCTGCGAGACGGCAGCGAGGGCGGTCTGCCACGGCGTGGCGCGGGCCCAGTGAAGCTCGTACACCGTTCGGGCGAAAGTGACGCCGGCGATGTCCGTGACACACCAGCCGGAATCCGGATCCCCGGGGCCGACGACGTTGTCGACGAAGAGGTGGCGGCCGCACAGGACCATGCGCGGGGGGAGGTCCTGAGCTACTCGCACCTCGGCGCCGCCCTCGAGGAGCGCATCGCAGTACTCCCGCGTGGGGGCGTGCTCCAGGGCGGCTGCGGCGTAGAGGGTACGGACGGGCACGCCGCGGTCCAGGAGGCGTCGGGCCCGCTCGATGCCGTCTCGGTATACCGCCGGGTCTCGGTCCTCGGGGCGCCCGGGTTGCACCGTGAGCAGCTCATCCGTGGCCTCGGCGAGCATCTTGCCGATCTCTGCGTTCATGCCGTCTCGGCTCCGGAGCAGCTCGCTCGCCGGCCCGCCGTAGAGGCGGGTGGGTGCGTAGTGGTCGGAGAGGGCGGTCAGGGTGGGCAGCTGGTCAACCTGACGGAGGGCGCGTTCGAGGGTGGCTCGATGCGCGGCGAAGAGGGCGTGCGCGGCCAGCTGGGGATCGGCGACTCGCAGTTCGTCACCGACCCGGTGAGCCAGACCCAGGCGGGCCAGCCTCCGGCCCTGCTGCGGGCTGACGGGCATGCCCTCGGCGGCTGCGCGGTAGGCCGCCACGTCGTCGTCATTCAAGATCGTTTCGGTATCCGAGATTTCCATACCGGTCTCCTGGTTTCCGTCCGGAATCGGACCTGCCTAATTTGCCTCGCCTATGCCACTGGCATACCACCTGATGGCCATGTCAGCCTAGGGGTCACACAAGGAGCACGCACGCGTGTTCGAATAACGCTGCTAGCACACAGGAGGCACCATGCGACAGCGGGTGATCGTAAGCGTGGCGGGCGCGCTGTTTTCCGCCCTCGGGTTCGCCCTCGCCGGCCAGGCCGTGGCCGACCCGGGCTGGGGCCGACCGGCGCCCGAGCCGACCCCGACCGTGACGTCCACCGTCGACCCGACGCCGCCGGCGACGCCGCTCGCCGACCCCGGCTGGGGCTGACGTACCGGTCGCTCGCTCGTCAGCCCCACATGACGAGCGAGCCCTGCAAGACCCGGGCGCGTGCGCACGGGGGGGATCCGCGATCCGGCCGACCGCCGGGGTAGGTGGGAAAGAACGTTGTCGGACATCGTCCGTGTGGCGCTGCTCGGGGTGATCGCCCTAGGGCTCGCCGGCCTCTGCTACATGTACCGGTCCCTCCGGGGACAGATCGACGCTCTACGCGCCGAGGTGGCGTGCCTGCGCATCGAGCGCGTGATGGGGACGCCCCTGGCTCCTCAAGAGCTGCCAGCTCCCCAACGCATCGCCGCCGGCTTGCTGACCGGCACCGTGATCGGCGCCGCCACCGCCGCCGGCGGCGCCTGGCTGCTGCTCGGGTAGCCTCGCCCCGCGACGCCCCGGCTGCGAGCCCACGCTCGCAGCCGGGGCGTCGACGCGCTCGCGGGCCTACACGGCCCGGAGCGTCGTACGGCCCCCCGCGAGCGCCGTCTCGATCGTGGCCATGGCCGCGTCATCGGTCTCGGGCAGGAGGTGCCCGTACAGGTCGCTCGTCGTCTTGATCGACTCGTGGCCGAGGCGCCTCTGTACATAGGTGGGCGCGTGCCCGGCGCTGATGAGCGCCGCCGCGTGGGAGTGCCTCAGGTCGTGTGGGGTTGGGTGCTTGTAGGACGGCAGGACGCCCTCCTTCTTCGCCTTCTTCACCGCGCGGGCCCATCGGTCGGCGAATGTGCTCGCGTGCAGCCTCTGCCCTTGGTCGCCGGTGAAGTAGAGGTCATCGTCGGCCAGGTGCTGCTCGCGCCTCAGCTCGGCGAGTGCCTCGACGACCGAGGTGCTGATCCGGATGGTGCGCCGGCCCCGCTTGGACTTGGGCATGCCCAGGTAGTAGCCGCCAGCCCCATCCCGCTTCCAGGCCCGGTGGATGCTCAGACGCATGCGCGCGGGGTCGTCGTCGACGAGGAGGTACGGAGCGAGCGCCGTCAACTCCGAGTACCGCGCACCCGTGCCGTAGGCCACCTCCACCATGAGCTGGTCCTGGCGAAGGGTGAGCCGGTCGCGGATCGCCGCCACCTCCTCCGGGGTGAGGAACTCAATGTCCTCGTCGTCAGGACTGCTGCCGCCGTCATCCGTTCGCGGCAGCGCGGTGCGCTCACAGGGGTTTCGGGCGCGCAGCGGGGGTTCTTCCTCCACCGCCTCGGTGAGGATCGACGACAACAGCCCGTGCAAATTCCGGATCGTCTTCGGGGACATCTTCCTGTTGCGGGGGCCCCTCCCCTTGGCCACGTAGGTGTTCTCCAGGCGTCGCACCCAGGAGCGCACAGTCGCCGAGGAGAAGTGGGCCGTCGACCTGACGTCGCACTCCCCGAACGTGGGGAAGATGTGCGTCTCCAGCTCGCGCATGCACGCTCGCCTGTAGTGCTCCTCGATGCCGGTCTTGTTCTCGACGATGGCGGTGGCGTAGGCCCGGAAGCGGTACCGCGCGTCATCGTCGGCGCCGGCCTCCTCGGCCACGATGTACCCCTGTCCCTTGACCCACCCCGCGGGCCATCGCTGGCCGGCCTCGTCGACGGCCGCCTTGAAGATGGCGGCCGCGGCCGCCCCCTCTTCGTCGCCGTCGAACTTCTCCGTGGCCCACAGGGGGTCGCCATCGCGCCGTCCTGCGTCGCGCCATTTCACCTGATAGCTGGTGACCTCGTTGTCGCGGTTCTTCCGCGGATGCACGCTCGCCATGGCAGGACTCTAGGCCCCTGTTCCCATGATGTTCCCATGAGGGGGTTTCTTTCAGGCATCGTGGGCGCGTTTCCCCAGTTGAGAGGCCATTCTCCGTATGGTGCCCGGAACCGGACTTGAACCGGTACGGCCCGAAGGCCAGCGAGGTTTAAGCTCGCCGTGTCTGCTATTCCACCATCCGGGCGTTGTCCGCGTAGCTCCGCGTTGGCACAGGAGCCTATCGGGGCCCCTCCCTCGTTCAGCGGAACGAGCGTCCGATGTTGTCTTATTTTATTGACGCTTGAGGGTGCGTCAGTGCAGGTGAGCGCGGTTTCCGCAAACTGTGACAGGGGTCGCAGGCGCAAAGGATCCACCCCTGGATTGACCAGATCTCGCCGCAGGTGTGTCACGTCCGCCGTCGGGGTCGCCGTCATACCAGAGGAGGAGGCCCGAGCGGCGCGGTCCGACCCAAGGCGGCCCCTCGAACGGGCACGTGGACGGACGACCCGAGCAAGAACGGTCGAGACGATGGAGTGGTTCCCGGGACACCGGGTTCCCGAACAGTCGTCCTGACAGGAGTCCTCTCGTGACCACCACCCCCACCGTGCCCCGCGCCACCGCGGTGGCCGCCCGCGCCACGGAGCTCACGAAGGTCTACGGGCAGGGCGAGACCCAGGTGGTCGCGCTCGACCGGGTCAGCGTGGACTTCCGCCAGGGCGAGTTCACCGCGATCATGGGCCCCTCGGGCTCCGGCAAGTCGACGCTCATGCACTGCGTCGCCGGCCTCGACTCCTTCTCCTCCGGCTCCGTCCGGATCGGCGACACCGAGCTGTCCACCCTCAAGGACAAGCACCTCACCCAGCTCCGCCGGGACAAGATCGGCTTCATCTTCCAGGCCTTCAACCTGCTGCCGACCCTGACCGCCCTGGAGAACATCACGCTCCCCATGGACATCGCCGGCCGCAAGCCCGACCAGGCGTGGGTCCAGAAGGTCATCGACATGCTCGGCCTCTCCGGCCGCCTCAAGCACCGTCCGACCGAGCTCTCCGGCGGCCAGCAGCAGCGCGTCGCCGTCGCCCGCGCCCTCGCCTCCCAGCCGGAGATCATCTTCGGCGACGAGCCCACCGGAAACCTGGACTCGCGCTCCGGCGCCGAGGTCCTCGGCTTCCTCCGCAACTCGGTCCGCGAGCTCGGCCAGACCGTCGTCATGGTCACCCACGACCCCGTCGCAGCCTCCTACGCCGACCGCGTGATCTTCCTGGCCGACGGCCGGATCGTCGACGAGATGCTGCGCCCGTCCGCGGACGGCGTCCTCGACCGCATGAAGGCGTTCGACGCCAAGGGCCGTACGAGCTGACGCGAGGCAGCGCCCCGCGCGCGAGCCCCGCCCCCGACTTCCGTCCCGCCTTCCTCCAGGACCTCACCCATGTTCCGTACCGCCCTGCGCAACGTCCTCGCGCACAAGGCGCGGCTGCTGATGACCGTGCTCGCCGTGATGCTCGGCGTGGCCTTCGTCTCCGGCACCCTCGTCTTCACCGACACCCTCTCCCAGGCCTTCCGCGGCCAGTCCGCGAAGAGCTACGACGACGTGGCCGTCGCCGTCAGCATGCGCCCGAACCCGGAGGAGGCCGCGAAGAACCCCGGCCTCTCCCAGGCCACCGTCGACAAGGTCGCGAAGCTCGACGGCGTCACCGGCGTCCAGCCGCGCGTCGACGGCTTCGCCGGCGTGCCGGACGCGAAGGGCAAGCTGATCGGCAGCGGCTGGTCCAACAAGGGCACCAACTTCGCCCCCGGCCCGGACGGCGAGGACCCGGCCCTCGCGTTCACCTCCGGTACCGGTCCCGCCGCGGCCGGCCAGGTCGCGCTCGACAAGGAGTCCGCCGACAAGGGCGGCTACAAGGTCGGCGACCGGGTCCGCGTCGCCACCAACGGCCCGGTGAAGGAGTACACCCTCTCCGGTGTCTTCACCACCGAGGACGGCGCCGTCAACGCCGGCGGCAGCCTCGTCGTCTTCGACGCCCCGGTCGCCCAGAAGCTGTACCTGAAGCCCGGCTACTACTCCGACCTGAACGTCTCGGCCGCCGCCGGCACCGACGCCGACACGCTCCGCGACGAGGTCCTGAAGGTCGTCCCGAAGGCGGCCACCGCCCAGACCGGCCAGGACCTGGCCGACCAGCAGGCCCGCGACATCGAGTCCGGCCTCGGCGCCCTCAACCAGGTCCTGCTCGGCTTCGCCGGCATCGCGCTCTTCGTCGGCGTCTTCCTGATCTCCAACACCTTCACCATGCTGGTCGCCCAGCGCACGAAGGAACTGGCCCTGATGCGCGCGGTCGGTGCCTCGCGCAAGCAGATCACCCGTTCCGTCCTCACCGAGGCCGGCATCGTCGGCCTGGTCGCCTCCGCCGTCGGCTACGCCCTCGGCGTCGCCCTCGCCATGGGCCTGCGCGCCGGCATGGCGGCCTTCGAGATGAAGCTCCCGGACAGCGATCTGGTCCTGGGCGCCACCCCGGTCCTCGCCGCCTTCGGCGTCGGTGTCGTCATCACCGTGCTGGCCGCCTGGCTGCCGGGCCGCCGCGCCGCGAGGATCCCGCCGGTCGCCGCCATGAACAGCGTCCACGCCACCCCGAACGCCAAGTCGCTCGTGGTGCGGAACTCGATCGGTGCCGCGATCACCGCGATCGGCGCGGTGCTGATCGTGCTCGGCGCCAACAGCGGCGGCGAGACGGGCCGCATGGTCATCGCGGGCGGTGCCTTCACCACCCTCATCGGCGTCATCATCCTCATCCCCTTCCTCTCCCGGCCCGTGATCGCCCTGATCCGCCCCTTCTTCGTGAAGGTCTTCGGGGTCGCCGGGAAGCTCGCCGGCCTCAACGCGGTCCGCAACCCGCGCCGCACCGGCGCCACCGCCTCCGCGCTCGCCATCGGCCTCACCCTGGTCACCGGCCTCACCGTGATCGGCGTCAGCGCCGGCCAGGCCCTGGACCGGATGACGGTCGACCAGATCAAGGCCGACTACATGGTCTCCATGGCCAGCGGCGACGGCCTCTCCCAGGAGGCCCTGACGGCCCTGGAGAAGACCCCGGGCGTCACCGCGGTCTCCCCGCAGCAGGCCGGCGCCCTCGACATCAAGGGCTCGTACGTCTCCGCCTCCGGCGTCACCCCCGGCGACGTCGAGAAGGTCCTGAAGATCGACGTCGTGAACGGCTCCCTCGGCACCCTCGCCGACGGGCAGATCGCGGTGGCCGAGAAGACCGCCGCCAAGCGCGGCCTGAAGGCCGGCTCCTCCGTCCCGGTCGAGTTCCTGGACAAGAAGAAGGGGACGCTGACGGTCGGCGCCGTCTACAAGGACAGCGAGTTCCTCTCCCCCGTCCTCGTCGACACGAAGGTCCTCGACGCGCACGACCCGCAGAAGTACATCCCGCAGATCTTCGTCTCCACCGACGGCGGCCCCAGCGCCGCGAACGAGCAGGCGCTGATCAAGGCCCTGGGCGACAACCCGGCCATCTCCGTCATGGACGAGAAGGACATCCGCGACACCTTCGGCGGCCAGATCAACCTGCTGCTGAACATCATGTACGGCCTGCTCGCGATGGCCCTGATCATCGCCGTCCTCGGCGTCGTCAACACCCTCGCGATGTCCGTCTTCGAGCGCCAGCAGGAGATCGGCATGATCCGGGCGATCGGCCTCGACCGGCGCCGGGTGAAGCGGATGGTCCGCCTGGAGGCCGTCGTGATCTCGATCTTCGGCGCGATCGTCGGCATCGGCCTCGGCACCTTCCTCGCCTGGGCGATCGGCAAGACCTTCGAGTCGAGCATGCCGGAGTACGCCCTCGTCCTGCCCTGGGGCCGGATCGGGATCTTCCTGCTCCTCGCCGCCCTGGTGGGCGTGCTGGCCTCGCTCTGGCCGGCCCGCAGCGCCGCCCGGCTGAACATGCTCAGCGCCATCAAGGCCGAGTAGGGCCCGCGGCACGAGCGGAGAGGGCCGGGGTTCCCGCGGGAACCCCGGCCCTCTCCTCTTCTCCTCGTCCGTCTACTCCGTCCACTCCCGCGTCCGCAGCGGCAGCCCGCTCGGCCCCGGGGACGGCGTCCGCACCGCCAGGAACTGGTTCACGCCGATCCTGTTGCGCTCGAAGGAGACCGCGGAGGCCGCCATGTAGAGCCGCCAGATGCGGGCCCGGCCCGGGGAGGTCAGCCGGACCGCCCGGCCCCACTCCCGCTCCAGGTTGGCCACCCAGCGGCGCAGCGTCAGCGCGTAGTGCTCCCGGATCGCCTCCACGTCCCGGACCTCGAAGCCCGCGTCCTCCAGGGTCGTCAGGGTGCGGCCCATCGGGGCCAGTTCGCCGTCCGGGAAGACGTACGCGTCGATGAAGGGGTCGATCCGGTACCCCTCCTCGTCGGGCTCGGGGCGGCGCGAGATCTGGTGGTTCAGGAGCCGTCCGCCGGGCTTCAGCAGGCCGTACAGGAGGTCGGCGTACTCCCGGTACCGCTCCGCCCCCACGTGCTCGGCCATGCCGATGGAGGAGATCGCGTCGAAGGGCCCGTCGGGCACGTCACGGTAGTCCTGGACCCGGATCTCGATCCGGTCGGTGAGCCCCTCCTCGGCGATCCGCTTGCGGGCGAAGGCGGCCTGCTCGCGGGAGAGGGTGATGCCGACGACCCGGGCGCCGTACTCGCGGGCCGCGTGGATCGCCATCGAGCCCCAGCCGCAGCCCACGTCGAGCAGCCGGTCGCCCTCGCGCAGGGCGAGCTTGCGGGCGATGAGGTCGAGCTTGTCCCGCTGGGCGTCCTCCAGTGTGCCGCCGTCCGTCCAGTAGGCGCACGAGTAGACCATCGACGGGCCGAGCACCAGCGCGTAGAAGTCGTTGCCCACGTCGTAGTGGTGGCTGATCGCCCGCTTGTCGCGGCGCCTGCTGTGCCGTCCGCCGCTGCGGCCCCTGGCCTCCTCGGCCGGCGGCTTCGGCGGCGGCAGCGGGCCGGCCAGCCGGACCAGGCTCGCGGCCGCGGCCCGGATCCGCGGATCCCGTGCGGAGGCGAGCAGGCCGGCCGGCTCCCCGGCGCGCTCCCAGAGGAGCCCGGAGAGGCGGTCGAGGGCCTCGTACAGGTCCCCCTCGACGTCGATCTCGCCGGCCACCCAGGCGCGGGCCAGGCCCAGTTCGCCGGGCTTCCACATCATGCGGCGCAGTGCCCTGCGGTCCCGGATCACCAGCACGGGGCCGCTGCCCGGCGGGCCGGCCTCGCTGCCGTCCCAGGCGCGCAGCCGCACCGGGAGGGGAGTGCCCAGCAGTTCCTCGGCGAGAGTCGCGAGCCGCGTCGCGGCGTCGGCCATGGTGACACACCTCCGTGGTCCTTGCCCCAGACTTGTCCGTCACCAAGGGAACACCGTCGGTGGGGATTTCCCATCCCGCCGCGACGCAAGACGTGCGCAAAACACGCCGAAGGGCCGTCCGCACCACGGATGACGGACGGCCCTTCGGCGTTGCCGAGGTACTGCTGAGCTCCTGGCGGAGGTGTTACGACGCCTTGGCCTTCTCCGGGGCCGGCTTGGCCGCGGCGGGGGCCGGGGCGGGCTTGGCGGCCTCGTAGAACTCCTCGCGCGGCGTCTCCATGGCGCCGAGCGAGACGACCTCGCGCTTGAGGAACATGCCGAGGGTCCAGTCGGCGAAGACGCGGATCTTGCGGTTGAAGGTCGGCATCGCCATGCCGTGGTAGCCACGGTGCATGTACCAGGCGAGACGGCCCTTGAGCTTGATCTTGACCTTGCCCATGACGATCATGGCCACGCCCTTGTGGAGGCCGAGGCCGGCCACGGCGCCCTTGTTGGCGTGGCTGTACGGGCGCTGCTCGAAGCCGCGCATGCCCGACACCACGTTGTCGCCGAGGACCTTGGCCTGGCGCAGGGCGTGCTGGGCGTTCGGCGGGCACCAGGCGCGCTCGGCCGGGACGCCGGCCTTGATCGCGGCGAGGTCCGGGACCTGGGCGTTGTCGCCGGCGGCCCAGGCGTAGTCCATGCCGTTGATCTGGAGCTTCTCGTTGCAGTCCACGTGGCCGCGGGGGCCGAGCGGCAGACCGAAGCGGGCGAGGGCCGGGTTCGGCTTGACGCCGGCGGTCCACACGATGGTGTTGGAGTCGACCTCGAGGCCGTTCTTGAGCACGACGTGGCCGTCCACGCAGGAGTCCATGGAGGTCTCCAGGTAGATCTCGATGCCGCGGGACTCCAGGTGCTCCTTGCCGTACTGGCCGAGCTTGGGGCCCACCTCGGGGAGGATCTTGTCGGCCGCGTCCACCAGGACGAAGCGCATGTCCTCGCGCGAGACGTTCGAGTAGTACTTCGCGGCGTCGCGGGCCATGTCCTCGACCTCGCCGATGGTCTCGGCGCCGGCGAAGCCACCGCCGACGAAGACGAAGGTCAGGGCCTTGCGGCGGACCTCCTCGTCGGTGGTCGAGTCGGCCTTGTCCAGCTGCTCCAGGACGTGGTTGCGCAGCCCGATGGCCTCCTCGATGCCCTTCATGCCGATGCCCTGCTCGGCGAGGCCGGGGATCGGGAAGGTGCGGGAGACGGCACCCATCGAGATGACCAGGTAGTCGAAGGGCAGCTCGTACGCCTCGCCGACGAGCGGCGCGATCGTGGCGACCTTGCGGTCCTGGTCGATGGTGGTGACCCGGCCGGTGAGCACCTCGGCTCCGCGCACGACGCGTCGCAGCGGGACGACGACGTGGCGCGGCGAGATGCTGCCGGCGGCGGCTTCGGGGAGGAAGGGCTGGTAGGTCATGTACGACCGGGGGTCGACGACCGTGACGGTCGCCTCGGCATAGCGCATCTTCTTGAGGATGCGCCGCGCGGCGTACAGGCCAACGTACCCGCCGCCTACGATGAGGATCCTGGGACGCTCCGTGGTGCTCATGCCATCGAGTATCCACCCACCCCGGGGGGTCACCTCGTGCGCCCCTTCACAAGCTTCCCGGGGTGCTCTGCTACACTCCGCCGCCCACGTGATCCACGTCATGGTCGTGCAAAGGAACCGGAATGCACTGGTGAACGTTGTTCACCGCCGCTGAACTGGCCTGGAGAGCCCCCGTTAACGCTGAACCAAGGGGCCCGTTCACACGATGGAAACTTCGAGCGAAGTGCCCTCCGCGCCTGCGAAAGGGCCCTGATGACCCCCTCGGAAGGCCCAAAGACCCTCCTCCGGCACCATCAGGGCCCTTTTCCTTGTGAAGAACTTCACGAAGCTTTTCCGACGGGCTGTCGCCGACCCCCTCGATAGGGGGCTTCTATGCGACGGATAGGGCGATCCCATCGAGGATGTCGTGCTCGCTGACCACGACCTCGGCGGCTCCGACCCGCTCGACGATCTCCTGGAGGACGATCGCGCCGGCCACGATGACGTCCACCCGGCCGGGGTGGATGACGGGGATCGCGGCCCGCTCGTCGTGGGTCGAGGAGAGCAGCCGGCTCGTGACCGCGGCGACCTGGCCGGCGGTGATCCGGGCGTGGTGGATCTTCCCGGAGTCGTACGCGGGGAGCCCGAGGGCGATGGCGGCGACGGTGGTGACCGAGCCGGCCAGGCCGACGAGGGTCCGGCCGGCGGCGAGCGGGACGGTCTCGGCGGCGAGGTCGAGGGCGGCGCGGACGTCGGCGCGGATCGCCTCGGCCTCCTCGGCGGTCGGCGGGTCGTGGCGGACGTGCCGCTCGGTGAGCCGGACGCAGCCGATGTCCACGGAGCGGGCGGCCTCGACGTGCCGGTTGCCGGTGACGAACTCGGTGGAGCCGCCGCCGATGTCGACGACGAGGTACGACTCCGAGTCCGGCAGCTCGCCGGTGGCCCCGGTGAAGGAGAACGCGGCCTCCTGGTCGCCGGTGATCACCTCGGGCTCGACGCCCAGGATCGCGACGACCCCGTCGACGAACTCCTGCCGGTTCTCGGCGTCCCGGGAGGCGGAGGTGGCGACGAAGCGGATCCGCTCGGCGCCGAGCTCCCGGATGACCTCCGCGTAGGCGCGGCAGGCGGCGAAGGTCCGCTCCAGCGCCTCGGGGGCGAGCCGGCCGGTCCTGTCGACGCCCTGGCCGAGCCGGACGATCGTCATCCGCCGGTCCAGCTCGACGAGCTCCCCGGTCTCCGGGTGGACGTCGGCGACGAGGAGGCGGATGGAGTTGGTGCCGCAGTCGATTCCGGCGACCCGGGTCACTCGCCCTTCTCCTCTTCCTTGTCGGCGCACGGCGTCACGCACGGGCCCTTGGCCCACCACTCGGGGAGCATCGCGAGGGCCTCGTCGCCGAAGGGGTTGACGCCCGGGCCGGCCACCAGCGAGTGGCCGACGAGGACGTGCAGGCACTTCACGCGGTCGGGCATGCCGCCGGCGCTGGGGAAGCCCTCCAGGACCTCGATGGCGTCGCGGCGGGCGAGGTAGTCCTCGTGGGCGGCGCGGTAGGCGTCGGCGAGCTCCGGGTCGGTGGCGAGCCGGGCCTGCATCTCCCTCATGACCCCGTTGGCCTCCAGGGTGCCGATGGCCGAGGCCGCCCGGGGGCAGGTGAGGTAGTACGTGGTGGGGAAGGGGGTGCCGTCGGGCAGCCGGGGCGCGGTCTCGACGACGTCCGGGTTGCCGCAGGGGCAGCGGTGCGCGATGGCGCGGAGGCCGCGGGGCGGCCGGCCGAGCTGGGCCTCGAACGCGGCGACGTCCGCCTCGGTGGGCTCGGTGCGTTCGGTCTGCGGAGGGGGCGTTTCCATCGTGGATCCTGAGTCGGGTCGGTCAGTGGCGGTCGGCGTGGTCGACGCCGTCCCAGAGGTTGTCGTACCAGGGTCGGTCCGCCGTGCCCTGGTCGGCGCGGGGGCGGTCGGCCGCCCCGGGGTCGTTCACGGTGAAGCCGGTCTCGCCGGGGAGCACGTAGTGGAGGTGCTCGCGGGCGAGGCGGCGGACGTAGGCGGGGTCCTGGAGGCGGGCCTTCTCGTCCCGCAGTTCCTCGACCCGCCGGGCGGCCTCGGCGGCCTTGCGCTCCTGGTCGGCGATCTCGCCCTGCTGGGAGACGTAGCTCCTTATCGGGTAGGCGAGGGCGACGACGAGGGAGCAGACGACGAGGGCGAGGAAGGCGGCGCGGCCGGTGAGCCGGGAGCGCCGGGCCTGGCGCCGGGTCTGGGAGCGGTAGACACGGGCGGCGGTCTGCTCGCCGAGCAGCCTGATCCGGGTCGCGGTGGAGAACCGGTCCCGGTCCTTGACGGCCATGCCGTGTCGCCTCCCCTGTTCTCCGGTGTCCCTCAAACGTGCGTCCCCGCACACGGTACGGGACCGGGTGCGGGGACGGACGGAACTGCGGTGCCGGGGCTGGTCGGCCCCCGCGATCAGCCCTTGAAGCGCGGGAAGGCGCTGCGGCCGGCGTAGACGGCGGCGTCGTCGAGGATCTCCTCGATGCGCAGCAGCTGGTTGTACTTGGCGACGCGCTCGGAGCGGGCCGGGGCGCCGGTCTTGATCTGGCCGCAGTTGGTGGCGACGGCGAGGTCGGCGATGGTGACGTCCTCGGTCTCGCCGGAGCGGTGGGACATCATGCACTTGAAGCCGCTGCGCTGGGCGAGCTCGACGGCGTCGAGGGTCTCGGTCAGCGAGCCGATCTGGTTGACCTTCACCAGGAGGGCGTTGGCGGACTTCTCCTCGATGCCGCGGGCGAGGCGCTCGGGGTTGGTGACGAACAGGTCGTCGCCGACGAGCTGGACCTTCTCGCCGAGGCGCTCGGTGATGACGTTCCAGCCGGCCCAGTCGTCCTCGAAGAGCGGGTCCTCGATGGAGACGAGCGGGTACGCGGAGACGAGCTCCTCGTAGTACTCCGTCATCTCGGCGGCGGAGCGCTCCTTGCCCTCGAAGAGGTACTTGCCGTCCTTGTAGAACTCGGAGGCGGCGACGTCCAGGGCGAGGGCGACGTCCTTGCCGGGCACGTAGCCGGCCTGCTTGATGGCCTCCAGGATGAGGTCGAGCGCCTCACGGTTGGAGCCGAGGTTCGGGGCGAAGCCGCCCTCGTCGCCGAGGCCGGTGGAGAGGCCCTTGGTCTTCAGGACGGACTTGAGGGTGTGGTAGACCTCGGTGCCCCAGCGCAGGGCCTCGGAGAAGGACTCCGCGCCGATCGGGGCGATCATGAACTCCTGGATGTCGACGTTGGAGTCGGCGTGCGACCCACCGTTGAGGATGTTCATCATCGGAACGGGCAGCAGGTGCGCGTTCGGGCCGCCGAGGTAGCGGAAGAGGGGGAGGTCGCTGGCCTCGGAGGCGGCGTGCGCGACGGCGAGGGAGACGCCGAGGATGGCGTTGGCGCCGAGCGAGGACTTGTCCGGGGTGGCGTCCAGGTCGAACATGGCCTGGTCGATCAGGCGCTGCTCGGTGGCGTCGTAGCCGACGAGCTCCGGGCCGATCTGCTCGATGACGGCGAGGACGGCCTTCTCGACACCCTTGCCGAGGTAGCGGTTCTGGTCACCGTCGCGAAGCTCCAGGGCCTCGAACGCACCGGTGGAGGCACCGGACGGCACGGCAGCACGGCCGGTGCTGCCGTCGTCGAGGCCGACCTCGACCTCGACCGTGGGGTTGCCTCGGGAGTCCAGGATTTCCCGGGCTACGACGACGTCGATGGACGGCACGAGCATCTCCTTCTGGGATGTGACGCTAGATGTGACGCATGGGTCGCAAGGTCTCGTTCGCCTTGCGACAAGAGCCTAACCGGCTCCGGCGCTCCAGCCCGCCGACCGCCCGTCCCCTGGGACGAAAAAGGGCCCAAGAGCACGCATCGGGGGACGAAAGACCCGGGATCTACTGGACAGTAACGGCAGAACCCCGGTCCCGAGCCACCGGGAAAGGGGGCTCGGGACCGGGGTGGTCACCGCGGGAGGGTCGTCGGGCACCGGGAAGCCGCCGGACTCACCGGTGCCGCGGGCCTCACTTCAGGTGGAGCTGCTGGCCCGGGTAGATCAGGTCGGCGTCCTCGACGACGTCCTTGTTGAGCTCGAAGAGCTCGGCCCAGCCGCCGTCGACGCCACGGGCGTCGGCGATCTTGCTGAGGGTGTCGCCGGCCACGACCTTGTACTCGCCGTCGCCCTTCTTGACCTTCTTGCCGGTCGGGGTGGTGACGGTCTTCTTGGCGGCGGCCTGCGGCGCGGGCTGGGCCTTCGGGGCCTGGCGCTGCTCGCTGCGGTTGGCCGGCTGCTCGGCGGAGCGCTTCGGGGCGCTCTGCTGGGTGCTCTGCTTCGGGGCGCTCTGCTGCTGCGGAGCCGCCTCGGCGGAGCCGCCGTCGTAGGAGGCGGAGGAGAGGCCCACGCCGCAGCTCGGCCACGCGCCCTTGCCCTGGCCCGCGAGGACCTTCTCGGCGACGGCGATCTGCTGCGACTTGCTGGCCTGGTTCGCGGTGGAGGCGTAGGCGGTGCCGCCGTACGCGGCCCAGGTGGAGGCCGAGAACTGGAGGCCGCCGTAGTAGCCGTTGCCGGTGTTGATGGACCAGTTGCCACC
Source organism: Streptomyces sp. NPDC014861 (assembly GCF_043081625.1). Classification (NCBI taxonomy): domain Bacteria; kingdom Bacillati; phylum Actinomycetota; class Actinomycetes; order Kitasatosporales; family Streptomycetaceae; genus Streptomyces; species Streptomyces sp. NPDC014861. The sequence continues at coordinate 291,352 of NZ_JBIBWV010000006.1, read as the reverse complement.
GGACTCGCACTGGGCGACGCGGTCCCACTCGGAGGCGGTGGCGGCCGAGGCGGTGCCGGCGGCCATCAGCGGGGCGGCGACGGCCGCACCGGTGACGCCGACGAGGGCGACGACGCGAGTGGCCTTGGAGGGACGACGGCGCTTGCCCGTGCCGGAGAACAGCATGGAGTTTCCTCTTCACCGACGCCTGTGAGGTGAGCTGTCGGGTTCGGGCTTGAAGAGTTCGCCCGGCCACGCGTCCTAGCGCGCGGCTTCACCCCTAGCCGGTCGATCGGCCGTCGTGGTCGACGGCCGGGACCGGCACGAACCTTGGGTCCCCCACTCCTGCCTGCGGCGCTTTCGCGACGACAATTCCCGGCGGCCGACGGCAGGACTCGGCGTTTCGGTCGACGGGGCCCGCGGTGGCGAGCGGTGATGACCGTAGACATACACCTGCTCGAAGTTCAAAGGGCCTTACGACGGACAAATCGCCCTTACTTGCACTCCGTCAGACCTCGTTTGCCCAGGTGAGAGCTGACGGAAGCAAAGTTTGCGGACGTGACACGCCAGTTGGGGCGAAGAGACCCATGTCTCACTTTCCCAAAAGCGGACATAAAGTCCCGAAACGGCGTCACTTCTCCGACGAGGGATTCGTCAGCTCAAGGCTCTGACCAGGGAGGATGAGATCCGGATCGGTGCCGACCGTATGACGGTTGGCGTCATAGAGGGCGTCCCAGCCGCCGGCGAGATCGTTCTCCTGCGCAATCTCCGACAGGCTGTCACCCGGCCGCACGGTGTAGGCGTCACTTGCGTCCGAATTGACGGGGATTGAGGTGACCTTGTCCTCAGCTGCGGCATGACGACCGGATTCCTGCGAAGTGTCCGTCTTGCCGGTTTCCTCCGGAGCGGCCTCGCCCCGGTGCTTGCCCGTCCCGGGCGTGGCCGACGACTCGTCAGCCCCCTCCGCACCGGGGGTCGACGGGGTGGTGGACCCCTCGGGGGCGACCGGGGTCCCGGGGGTCTCCGAGCCGTCCGGGGGCGTGACCGGCGTCCCGGGCGCGGTGGTGCCGGGGGCACCCGTGGACGCGTCCGGGGTGCCCGTGGAGGCGTCCGGGGCGGTCGTCGACGGCGGCGGGGTGGCGGTCCCCTCGGGGGCCGGCGTGGTGGGCGCGGCGGGCGTCGTCGGGGCCGTGGGCTTCGCGGGCGCGGCCGGGGCGGTGGCGGTGTCCGCCGCCTCGGTGGCCCGCTCCGCCCGCTCGGCCCGCTCGGTGGCCGTCGCGGCCCTCTCGGGCGCGGCGGGCCGCTCCGCCTTCTTCTGCGCGTCGGCGCTCGCGGCCGTGTCCGTGCCGCCGGTCCAGTTCGACTCGGGGGCCAGGCCGCCCTCGTCCTCCTGCGGAACGGCCGGGCCCGGCTGCACGCCGGTCGCCCTGCCGTCGTCGGTCAGCCCGGCGATGGGGGCGCAGGTGGCCCAGTCGGTGCTGCCGGAGGAGAGCGCCTTGTCGGCCACGGTGATCTGCTGCGCGCGGCTGGCGAGGTCGGGGCTGGGGGCGTAGGCGAGTCCGCCGTGCCGCTCCCACGCCTCCTGCGTCATCTGGAGGCCGCCGTACAGGCCGTTGCCGAAGTTGGCGCTCCACTGGCCGGCGGACTCGCAGGCGGCGACCCGGTCCCAGGTGGCCGCGTCGGCGGCGGAGGCGGAGCCGGCGGCGAGCAGCGGCAGCGCCATGGCGGATCCGGTCACTCCTGCGGTGACGACGATCGCGGGAGCCTGACGGGGTCGACGGTGTCGTCCGTTTCCGGAAAGCATGTCGGGGCCTTTCGCGTGACGGCGGGGACGGCAGGGACGGCCGGGTTCCGGCCGAACGCTGGCGCGAAGGTAGCCGCATTCGAACGTCCGTCACAAGTCGATGGCTTCCCGATCACGTGAAGATCACATTTCTGACACGCCGTCACCCGTCCTGCGGGGGTGCGGATGGGGTGAACTCCACCGGAAGCGTGCGCAACCCCCTCATGATGAGTCCTCCGCGCCACCGCAGTTCCTCCGGATCGACCCCAAGTCGCAGGTCCGGAAGGCGGGTCAGGAGGGTGGCGAGCGCGGTCTGTCCCTCCAGGCGGGCGAGCGGCGCGCCCAGGCAGTAGTGGATGCCGTGGCCGTACCCGAGGTGCTGGTTGTCCTTGCGGGCGAGGTCGAGGGTGTCCGGCGCGCCGAAGCGGTCCGGGTCGCGGTCGGCCGCCGCGAGGACGACGAGGACCGGGTCGCCGGCCGGGATCGCCCGCCCGCCGAGGGTCAGACCGGTCGTCGCGTACCGCCAGGTCGCCAGTTCCACCGGGCCGTCGTACCGCAGCAGCTCCTCGACGCCGGTCTCCAGGAGCCCGGTCTCCCCGGCGGCGAGCGAGGACTGGAGGAGGGCGCGCTGCTCCGGGTTCCGCAGCAGGGCGTAGGTGCCGTTGCCGATGAGGTTGATGGTGGTCTCGAAGCCGGCGAAGAGAAGGACGAAGCACATCGCGACGGCCTCGGCCTCGGTGAGGTGGTCGCCGTGGTCGGAGGCGCGGATGAGCCCGGAGATGAGGTCGTCGTCCCCGTCCTCCCGCAGGCCCTCCCGCTTCCGGTGGATCAGCTCCGCGAGGTATCCGCGGATCTTCTTCACCGACCGCGCGACCCCGCCGCGCGGCCCCCCGCCGTGCCGGATCATCATCCCGGCCCAGTCCCGGAAGTCGTCCTGGTCCTCGGCGGGGACGCCGAGCATGTCGCAGATGGCGTAGATGGGCAGCGGGAAGGCGAACTCGTGGATGAGGTCCGCGCTCCCCCGCGCGGCGAAGTCGTCGATCAGCCGGTCCGTCAGCTCCTGCACCCGCGGCGCGAAGGCGGCGACGCGGCGCGGGGTGAACGCCTTCGACACGAGCCGCCTCAGCCGGGTGTGGTCCGGCGGGTCGATGTTGAGGAGATGGGTCATGAGACCGGCGCTGCGCTCGCCCGGAATCCCCGTCTTGCCCGGCTCGGCGTGGTGCACCGGGTTCTTCGAGAGCCGCTGGTCGGCGAGGGCCTGGCGGGCGTCCGCGTACCGGGTGACGAGCCACGCCTCGACCCCGCTGGGGAGGGTGGTCCGGTGCACCGGGGCGTGCTCCCGCAGCCAGGCGTACGCCGGGTAGGGGTCGCTCGCGAACTCCCAGCTGAACAGCTCGGGCACCGGCCCGCCGCCGGCCCCGGACGCGGCGCCGCCGACGGGGCAGGAGGCCGGCGCGGGGCTCGTACCGGAGGTTCCAGGCGTATCGGGCATCGGGGCGGGTCCTTCACTCACCCCGAGACCGTACCGTCCGGCCCCCCGCGCCCCGCCCGCCGACCTGACGTGATCACCGGCCGGTGATCACGTCGTGACGGCCCGTGCCCTACATTTCCCGCGTGGACCTCCCCTTGCTCAGAAGCACGTTCGCGGTCGTCGAGAGACGGGCCGAACACGCCGTCACGTACTTCTACTCGCACCTCTTCTGGCGCAACCCCGGCGTGCGCGCGCTCTTCCCCGAGGACATGGTCCCGCAGCGCGACCGGCTGTTCGCCGCGCTCACCCACGTGGTGACCTCGCTGGACGACCCCGGGCTCGCCGCCTATCTGGGCCGCCTCGGCCGCGACCACCGCAAGTTCCTCGCCTCCCCCGCCCTCTACGCGGCGGTCGGCGAGAGCCTGCTCGCCGCCTTCGCGCACACCGCGGGGGCGGTGTGGACGATCGAGGCGGAGAAGGCGTGGTCGGAGGCGTACGGGCGGGTCGCCGACCTGATGCTGGCGGGCGCCGAGGAGTCCACGGCCGCCGGGGAGCCGCCCTGGTGGGACGCGGACGTCGTCGGCCACGAGCGGCACGGCGACGACCTGGCCGTGCTCACCCTCCGCCCCCGCAGGCCGTACCCCTTCCTCCCCGGCCAGTACGCCGGCGTCAGCTCGCTCCGGGTCCCGCGGGTGTGGCGCACGTACTCCCTCGGCAACGCGCCCCGCGAGGACGGCACGCTCGACCTGCACGTGAGCCGCATCCCCGGCGGGGCGATGAGCACGGCCCTGGTGGACGAGGTCCGCCCGGGCGAGACGCTGCGGCTGAGCGCCTCCGGCGGCACGACGGTCTCCCGCACCGCGCCGGGCGCGCTCCGCACCTATATATGCGCCGGTACGGGCTGGGCGCCGGTCAGGGCGCTCCTGGAGGAGGCGGCCGGCTCCGACCCGGACGCCGAGGGCCGGATCTTCGCGGTCGCCCGCTCCCGCGACCACCTGTACGGGCGCGAGGAGCTGGACCGGCTGGCCGCCCGGCTCCCCGGCCTGAGCGTCACCTACATCGCCTCGGCCCCCCGCCACCCCCGCGACCAGGCCACCGAGCGCCTGCTCACCGCGCTGCGGTCCTGCGGCCGCTGGCCGGACCACGACGTCTACCTGGCCGGCCCGCCCGGCTTCCTCACCGAGGTCTGCGAGGTCCTGGCGGAGCTGGGCGCCGACCCGGCCCGCACCCGCCACGACACCCTCCCGCCGGTCGGCCGCTTCGCCACCCGCCCGGCCACCCGCGCCGAATGGCTCCTGGGCCCCCCGGCGATCCGCTGGCACGACCCGGCCGCCCGCTCCCCGCGCGGGGAGCGGGGCCTGCCGTCGGACTTCCGTCCGCCGCGCGACGACTGGCTCTAGGAGACGGCCGCGCGGCGCGCCCTGCGCCGCCAGACGGCCCTGCGGATCAGCTCCTCGGCGGACCAGAGCGCCGCCAGCCAGGCGAGCGGCCGCAGCCAGTCCCACAGATCGCCCTCGAGCGACAGCATCATCGCCATGCCGAAGTAGAGGAACACCTCGATGTCCCGCTCCTTCGACGGCGGTCTGCGCAGCCTCTTCAGGAAGCGGTCCCTCACAGCCCCTCCGCCCCTCTGATCGCGTCCCGGTACGCCCGGGCCGCCGCCCGCAGCGCCGCCTCGGGGTCGACGCCCTCGGCCTCCGCGCGGGCCGCGAGGGCCAGCAGCTCGTAGCCGACGCCGGGGCCCTCCGGGAGCGGCACGTCGAGGCCGGCCGTGCGCGCCCGGCTCGCGAGCTTCGCGGTGAGCGCGAGACCGGGCTGGCCGACGGGCACCCCGTCGGTCACGGACTCCCGGCCCTTCTCGACGGCCTTGGCGCGCAGCCAGTGCGCGCGGACGTCCTCGGGTGTCTCGGCGGTCTCGTCGCCGAAGATGTGCGGGTGGCGCTGGACCAGCTTCTCGACGAGGGCGCCGGCCACGTCGTCGACGGAGAAGGGCTCCTCGGCGTCCTCCTCCGCGATCCGCGCGTGGAAGACGACCTGGAGGAGGACGTCGCCGAGCTCCTCGCGCAGCTCGTGCCGGTCGCCGGCCTCGATCGCCTCGACCAGTTCGTACGCCTCCTCGATGGCGTACCTGGCGAGGCCCTGGTGCGTCTGGAGCGAGGACCAGGGGCACGCGCGCCGGATGAGGTCCATGACCTGGACGAGGTCGAGCAGGCGGGCGCCGGGCAGGTCGTACGAGCCGGGCAGCAGCTCCAGGTCGGGCATGGCCGTGCGGCCGGAGCCGGCGAGCCGGGCGAGCCCGTCGGTGAGGGCGCGGTCGCCCTCGCCGGAGGGCAGCACCAGGACGGTGCCGCCGCCGGCGCAGGCCGCGACCAGCTCCTCCGCGGTGGGGCGGACGTGCTCGACGGAGACGCCCGCCTCCCGCAGGTACGGCAGCTGGGGGTGGTGCTCGTCGGGGCAGAGGACCCGGTCGGCCCCGCGCAGCGCCTGCCAGGCGGGCCAGGACAGCAGTCCGGGCGCCACCCGGTGGCTGGCGGTGAGCAGGACGATCCTGCCGGGGTTCACGGAGTTCACCCCCCGAACCTACCCCGGGGTCCGGGTCAGCCCGGAAGCTGCTCCGCGCCGGCGGCGGCCTGGTCCGGGGTGACCCTGACCAGCCAGGGTGCGGTGTCGGCGCCGGCGTCGAGCTGGACCTTGGTGTCGTCCCAGGCGCCGTACCGCGGGTTCACGTCGATGTCGAGGGACTTCGACGCGGCGGCGAAGAGCTCCTGGAGCTTCTGCTGGCCCTCGGGGGTCTCGGTGATCCCCAGCTTCTCGACGATCTTCGTCATGAGGACGTTGCGCCGGACGACGTCGTCGATCTGGCCGGGGGCCACCCCCTGCTGCTGGAGCAGGACGGCCTCCAGGCCCTCCTCGCCGCCGTTGTCGCGGACGAAGGCCTCGCGGGTCTGCTGGAGCTCGGCGCGGCTGGCGCCGACGCCCTGGTCGGCGGCGACCCGGCCGAGGATCCGGTCGAAGATCATGCCGTTGAGCTTCTGCCGGCCGAGGTCCCCGGTGGCGGCGATCAGCTGGGCGGACTGCGGGGACGAGGACTGCGCCTCCCTGGCCGCCCTCACCTGGGCCTGGAGGCTGGAGACGTCGATGCGCTCACCCCCGACGACGGCCGCCGCCCCCGGATGGGCGTCGCCGCCGCACGCGGTGAGCAGCGGGGCCGCGGCGAGGAGCGCGGCGGAGAGGGCAAGCGCGGTGCGGCGGCGTGCGGGGCGGTCGTGGCGGCGGTCGCGGCGGTGCAAAGGAGCCTCCCGGGCTGGTCGTGCGTCAGTTGGACGACCTTGCGGTGATCGATGGTAGGGAGTCGCCGGGACCGTAGCCACTACTTCGCAGCGACAACTTGCCCGTCACCGCGTCACGGGGGTCACTTCCGGACGACCGTCTCCCACAACGAGGCACCCGCCGCCGGGGTGTCGGTCCGCGCGGCGTCCCTGTCGCGGCCCGCGTGCGTCTCGGCGACCAGGTAGTGGGGCCGGCGCTTCACCTCGTAGTAGATGCGGCCGACGTACTCGCCGATCAGGCCCACCATGACCATCTGGACGCCGGCGAGGGCGGTGACGGCGACGAGGAGGGTGACGTAGCCGGGCGTGTCGACGCCGTGGGCGAGGGCGTCGGCGACGATCCAGCCGGCGTAGGCGAGGGCGAGGGAGACGAGCAGCAGGCCGAGGTAGACGGCGGCGCGCAGCGGCTTGTTGTTGAAGGAGAGGAGGCCGTCGAGGCCGTAGTTGAGGAGCTTGCCGAAGGTCCACTTGGACCGGCCCTCCTCGCGCACCGCGTTCTCGTAGGCGAAGGTCGTCGTCCGGAAACCGACCCAGGAGAACAGCCCCTTGGAGAAGCGGTTGTACTCGCCGAGGCCGAGGACCGCGTCGACCGTGCGCCGGGAGAGCAGCCGGAAGTCGCCCACGCCGTCGACGAGTTCGACGTCGACGAGCCGGTTGATCGCCCGGTAGTAGAGACGAGCGGTGAGGGTACGGGTGACCCGGTCGCCCTCGCGGGTGCGGCGGGCGACGACCTGGTCGTACCCCTCGGCGTGCAGCGCGACCATGCGGTGCACCAGCTCCGGCGGGTGCTGGAGGTCGGCGTCCATGATCACGACGGCGTCGCCGGCCGCGTGCCGGAGCCCGGCGAGCATCGCGGCCTCCTTGCCGAAGTTGCGGCTGAAGGAGACGAAGCGGACCCGCGCGGGGTCGGCGGCGGCGAGGTCCCGCAGGATCGGGAGGGTCCGGTCGCGGCTTCCGTCGTCCACATAGACGATCTCGAAGTCGCCCTCCAGGGCGTCGAGTTCCTTCGTCACATGGGCGTGGAAGCGGGCGAGGACGTCCTCCTCGTTGAAGCAGGGGACGACGAGAGAGAGCAGCACATCCGACACCCAAGGGCAGGCCGGTGACCCGCCCGCCCCGCCGGGGTGACGACCGGGCGACCATTGCGTGAACTGCCCCGCGACGGCCGCCTTCCGCCGCTCCGGCGCTGCGATATTCGAACCGCCATGCGCACCGCCCAGCGAACCGCCCCGCCCCCCGCGCCCCCGCCGGACCAGGCCCCGAGGCCCCCGCGCCGCGCCACGGCCACCGCCTGCGCCCTGGCCGGGCTGCTCGCCGTCGCCGCGGTCTGCGCCGGGGACGCGGCGGCCCGGATCTTCCCCTTCGGTCCGCGCCACCGGTCGGTGAACGACCTGGCGAACCAGTTCGTCCCCTTCCACGCCCACCTGTGGGACCTGCTGCACGGCCGCGCCGACGGCGGGATCCTGCTCGACTGGGGCGCGGGCGGGGGCACCAGCTTCCTCCCCGACCACGGCACCTACCTGTCGAGCCCGCTGGCCCCGCTGGTGGCGCTGGCCCCGCGCGCGGACATCGAGTACGCCGTCCACGCCCTGACCCTCCTGAAGACGGCGCTCGCGGCGGCCGCGACCGCGTACCTCCTCCGCCGGATCTCCACCGCCCCCGCCCGGTGGTGGCCGCCCGTGCTCGGCGCCGCGTACGCCCTGTGCGGCTGGTCGCTGGTGGAAGGCGCGTACAACCCGATGTGGCTGGACGGCCTGATCGCCTTCCCGCTGCTGTGCCTGGTCGCGGAGTGGGCCCGCGAGGGCACCCGCCCCCTGCTGTCCGTCCTGACCGTGGCCGTCTGCTGGACCGCGAACTTCTACACCGCGTACATGGCCACCCTCGGCGCCGGCCTCTTCCTCCTCGCGCGCCTCGCGACGACCGGCCCCCTCCGGCCCCGGGCGCCGCTCCGGGCCACCGGCTCGGTGGTGCTCGGGGTGGGCCTGGCCGCGCCCGTCCTCGTCCCGGTCCTCCTCTCCACCCGGCAGGCGCACCCGGGCGTCGTCCGGGACTTCGAGGCGGCGGGCGCGGCGGACGTGCTGGCCCGGCTGCTGCCGGGGACGTACGGCTTCTCCACCCCGGCCGCGTTCGTCGCCACCCCGGTGCTGCTGCTCGCGGCGACGCTCGTCTTCCGGCGGGACGTGCCGGGCCGGGAGCGGTGGGTGTGGACCGGACTCGTCCTCGCCGCGGCCGTCTCCTTCCAGTGGGGCCCGACGCATCTGGTGTGGCACCTCTTCGCCACGCCGAACGGCAGCCCGTACCGCCAGACCTTCGTCCTCGCCGGCCTCCTGGTGATCGCCGCCCACGCCGGCCTCGCCCACGGGCGACCCGGCCGGCGCCCGCTCGCGGCCGGCTGCGCGGTGGTCCTCGCGCTCACCGCCGCCGCCCTCCCCAGCCGGCTCGCCACCCACCCCGCGCTCCTCCTCGCCGTCGCCGGCCTCGGCGCCGCGGCCTGCGCGCTCGCACTCCCCCGCCGCCGCGGGTACGCCGTCCTCGCCGCGCTCCTCGTCACCGGCACGCTGCTCGGCCAGGCCGCCGCGACGACGGCGTACGCGGACCGCCGCCGCCTGGCACACCTCGACGACTACCCGCCCTACGGCCCCGCGCAGGAGCGCCGGGCGGCGGCCCTCGCGGCGGCCGACGGCTGGCCCGCGTACCGCACCGACCCCGGCCTCCCGCGCGTCGCGGGCAACGACCCGCTGCTCCTCGGCGGCCAGGGCGCCGCCTACTACAGCAGCCACACCCCCGCCGTCCTCACCGGACTCCTCACCGCCCTCGGCGGCGGCTGGACCTCCCGGGGGCGCAACCTCCAGAGCCTCGACAACCCGGTCACGGACGCCCTGTTCGCGGTCGGGGCACGGTGGCGGGACGGCGAGGTGGTGCGCACGGCGACGCGGCTGCCGCTCGTGACGGTACGGCCGCCGGGCGCCCCGCCCGTCCTCGGCCGGGACCCCTTCCGCAACCAGGAACTCCTCCTCGGCGCCCGGGTGTACACCCGCGCGACGGGATCCGCGTCCTGCCCGGTGGGCACCGAGGTCTTCCTCTGGGCCCCGGAGCGCACGGGCGAGGCCCGCACCGGGACCGGGGCCCCGGTCAGGCTCCTCGGGGGCGGCCCGGGGCGCCGCGCGGCGATGGCGTCCCTGGGCGTCCAGACCGCTCCCGACGCCCGCGCCGAGGTCCCGGCCGGCCGGGGCCCGGCCGAGGTCCGCTGCCTCGACCACACCCGTCTGCGGGCAGCGGTGGCGGCCCTGCGGGCCCGGGCCGCCGTCTCCGTCGAGACCACCTCCACGGGCCTCACCGCCCGCCTGCCGGACGGAGCGGCCGGCACCGCGGTGGTCGCCGCCCCCGCGATCCCCGGCTGGACCTGCCAGGGCCGCGCGCCGGAGTCCTACGCGGGCCTGCTCGCCGTACGGACCACGGGGACGGCCACGGTGAGCTGCGCCTTCCGCCCGCCGGGGCTCACCGTCGGTCTCGCCGCGGCGGGGGTGTCGGTCCTGGTCCTGTCGGGGGCCGGGTGGGCGGCGCGGGCTCAGCGCCTCCGGAAGCGCCGCACCAGGAGCAGACCGCCCGCCGCGCACAGCACGGCGAGCAGGGCCGAGGCGTAGACGACGGGGCTCGTACCGCTGTCGGCCAGTTCGTCGTCGCCGTAGCCGCCCGGCTCGGTCGTGGAGGGCTCGGGGGACGGCTCGGTGGTGGAGGGTTCCGGGGCCGGCTCCGTCGAGGGCTCCGTCGTGGACGGCTCGGGGGACGGTTCCGTCGTGGACGGGGCGGGGGTGGGCTCGCTGGTGGAGGGGGAGGGCGTGGGCTCGCTCGTGGACGGCGACGGGGTGGGCTCGCTCGTGGAAGGGGACGGGGTGGGGGTCGGGGAGGTGCCGTCGTCGCAGCTCAGGTCGGCCGCGAAGGGGAAGTGGTGGATCTCGCCCGCGTTCACGTCGGCCGCCCTCGTCGCGTCCAGCGGGCCGGCCGTGAGCGCCTTGGCGACGATGTCGCCCTCGATGTTGGACGGGTCGAGGTCCGTGACGTGGGCGCGGGGGGCGTAGATCGTGCCCTCGACGGAGTCTCCGGTGGCGATCGTGATCGCGGTCGCGTCGGAGAAGTTCCAGAGGATGTAGGGCGCGTCCTCGCCGCTCACCCCCGCCAGGTTGGGCACGTCCCAGGTGAACACCCCGCCCGTGGCCGTCGTGTCCACGTCGATGACGAGGGGGCCGGAGGCGGTCGGGCGGTTCAGGAAGGTGAGCTCGGACAGGGCGTTCAGCTCGGCGCCGGTGAGCTTGAGGACGTTGGTGCGGGCCCCGTCGAGGGTGATCCGGCCCGGGTCCTGGACCTCGACGTTCGCGACGCAGCTCGCCAGCGCGTCGGCGCGGTCCCGGTAGGAGGCGAAGAGGCCGGTGAAGTCCATCAGCCCCGGGTGGGGGCCGACGGAGAGGGCGGGCTGCTCGACGGTCAGCTCGACGCGGGGCGTGGAGTCGTGTCCCTGCCCGGTGGCGACGACCCGGGTCTTCACGGTGGCGCTGTTGGAGTCCTGGGTGACGACCTGGCTGCCGGTGAGGTCGCCGACCTTCGCATAGCCGTTCTGGAGGACCTTGAGCACCCCGACGGGGCTGCTGCCGGCGTAGTCGATCCTGCCGCCGACGAGGAGCGCGGTGGGCTGCGCGTCGGTGCCGACCCTGAAGGTGCCGGGGGTGTGGAGGGAGACGTTGTACCCGGCGCCGTACGCGAGGTCGCCGCCGATCGCGACGGGCCCCTCGGACTCGGTGGAGCCGAGCAGCGCGTCGGTCTCGACCACGACGCCGAAGCCGTTGTTGCCGGAGACGGGGTTGCCGACGTCGACCGTGGCGGCGACGGCGGGGTGGACGCCGGTGGCCAGTGTGGCGGCGACGGTGCAGGCGGCGATCCCGAGGAGCGTGTACGGCTTCGTCATACGAGCAGATTGCGCCGGACAGGCGCCCTGTCCCCCCTGACACGCCCGGCCCCCTCTTCGAATGCAGTAGCGACACGCCGTCAGGCGGCCCGCCGGGCCCGAGCCGCGGCGCAGTCGCGGCAGAGCCCGGGCGCGGAGGACCGGATGGCCCGGTCGCAGTCGTCGCAGCTCTCGAAGACGGGCACGTCGTGGATGACCATGCCCCAGCGTGGGGCGCCTGGCATCGGCGGCGGGGCCGTCGGGGCGGGCGGACGCGACGGGGCCGGCAGGGGCGGCGGGGCCGGAGTGGGCGGCGGGGGGAGCAGTTGCCTCAGCCGGTGGGCGAGCAGACCGCCGGGGTGGGTCAGCGGTTCCGGCAGACGGGCCGTGAGCACACCGGTGATCGCCTCGTCGCTCAGCCCCCGCTCGAACCACCCGGCGAGGGCGGGCGCCAGCCGATGGACCTCCTGCGGCGAGAGGGTCAGCCGGAGGTCGACGAGGCAGAGGGAGCGGAGGAGCTGGGCGCCCCGGTCGTCGGGCGCGGACGGCGGGTGCGGGTGCGGCTCCGGCTGGCGTGGCGACGGGGGCTGGGGGTGCGGGTCCGGCTGTCGTGATGACTGCGGCTGCGGCTGCGGCTGCGGCTGCGGGACGGAAGCGCGGCCGACCTGCCGGTGGGGCGCGGGGGCGGGCTCGTGGACGGCGGCGGAGGGAGTCGGCGGCACCGGGGCGGGTGCGATGGCGGGCGCGGGGGCCGGGGCGGGCGCGGCGGCGGGCACGGGTGCCGGGGCGGGCGCGGGAGCGGGTTCGCGGTCTCGCTCGGGGTCCGGGACCGGCGCGGGGTCCGGATCGGGCTCCGGGTCCAGGTCGGGCCCGGGGTCGGGCTTCGGGTCCCGACGGGGCTTCGGACCGGGCTTCGGGTCGGGGTCGGGGGTGGGCCGCTCGGCCGTCGGCGCGTCGGGGACGCGGTGCCAGGACGTGTGGGTCACCAGACGGCCGTCCGGGAGCCGTACGCGGCGCCGTGCGAGGTACCCCTGGGACTCCAGTTCGCGCAGGGCGCCGGCCACCCGGATCTCGCCCTCGCGGGCTTTGCTCGCGAGGGCGCGGATGGTGATCTCGGCCCCTTCGGGCAGCGACGTGATGTAGCCGCCGATGCCGCGCGCCAGGAACGAGAGCTCGGGGTGGTGGAGCATGGCCGTGCTGACCGGCGTGGAGTCGGACTCCGGCAGGGGCGCACTGTGGTGGACGACGCCACCACGCGCGCGGGGCGCGCTAGGGTACGGGGTATCCATCAGGAAGGGCTGCTTCCTCGTTGGTCAGGCCCTCGATCGGGATGCCAGTCCCGGCCGGGGGCCGAACGTTTTTCAGTTCGTGTTCGGCGTGAGCATATGCCAGGCAACCACCTGGAAATCCAGCCGAGTTGGCAAGGTTCCCCCAGGAGAGTGACGCCCGCGCGCGCGGTTGCCGTCGGAGGGGGACAGGGAGGGGGGAGGGGGTGAACCACCCCTCCCCCCTCCCCCTTGAGAACCCCCTGGTTACCTCGTGGAACGCCGCTTCGCGGGCGACCGCGACGCGGTACCGCAGCGCGCGGAACGAGGGGTCAACGCGCGCCCATGGGACAGCACTCGCTCACGGGCGCGCGTACGGCACCGTCATGATCTCCATGTTGTGGCCGTCCGGATCGTCGAAGTACGCGCCCCGGCCGCCGAAGAGGGTGTTCACCTGATGCGGCTGCCGGTGGGCCGGGTCCGCGTAGTAGGTGACCCCGGCCGCCTCCAGGCGGCCGATCATGGCGTCGAAGTCCTCGTCGCGGACGAGGAAGGCGTAGTGCTGGTCCTGGATGGGCCCTTCGGCGGCCTGGTAGAAGTCGAGCGTCACGCCGTTGGCGAGGTCGACGGGGAGGAAGGGGCCGAAGGGGGCGCCCACTTCGAGGCCGAGGATCCCGGCGAGGAAGGCGGCGGAGGCGGAGCGGTCGGAGGAGTGGATGACGGTGTGGTTGAGCTGGACCTGAGGATCTGTCACCTTCCGACCGTACGTCACCCCTTCCACGTCCGACCATCGCGTTTCGGCCCGGACGATCAGGCCCGGCGGCCGAGTTGGCGCTGGTGCTCCAGGGCGCGGCGCAGCTCCGCCGCGAGCGGGTGGTAGGGGCCGTACAGCCGCTCCGCGTCGAGGAGGAGCCGGTTCAGCTCGCCCTGGCCCTCCGCGTGCTGCCCGGTGGCGACGAGCAGGAGGCCGGTGCGGCGGCGGATGTCGAAGGCCCGGCCCGGGTCCCGCGCGGGGCCGTGCTCGAAGGCGGGGAGGACGGCGCGGAAGGCGGCGAGGGCGTCGGCGGTCTCGCCGAGCTGCTCCAGGCAGAGCGCGATGTCGTAGCGGAACTGGGCGTTGCCGGGGTCGTCGGCGGAGAGCCGGCGCAGTTCGGGCAGGGCGCGCCGGTACTGCCCGTCGTCCAGGAGCGTGGAGGCGTACTGCTTGCGCAGGATCCGGACGATCGGGGAAGCCTCGCCGTGCTCGGCGGCGGCGGCCGGGAGGATCCCGCCCAGCATGTCGACGGCCTGGGTCAGGGCGCCCTCGCTCAGGAGCCGCTTCACCTCCTCGACGGCTCCCGCCACGTCCGCGCGCCGGGGCGCGTGGGCCGGGGCCGGAGGGTGCGGCGGGGGCTGGCGGGGCTGCGGGGGTGCCGCGACCCGGGGGTCCGCGACGGGCGGGCGGGCGGCCGGGGCGGCGGGCGGGCGCGGTGTGGCGGGCCAGGGGGCGTGCGGGCGGAGGAAGGGGCGGGTGGGGTCCATGGGGCCGGAGGGGGTGCCGCGCGCGGGGAGCAGGGGGAGCAGCGCCTCGTACACCTCGTGGGCGCCGGAGGGGCGGGCGGCCGGGTCCTTGGCGAGGAGGCGCAGGACGAGGGCCTCCAGGAGGGAGGGGACCTCGGGGCGCACCTGGCGGAGCGGGAGGGGCGGCTCGTGGAGGTGGCGGTGGAGGACGCCGAGGGCGGTGGAGCCGGCGAAGGGCACGTTCCCGGAGAGGAGTTCGTGGAGGAGGACGCCCAGCGCGTACAGGTCGGTCCGCGGGCCGACGGCGCCGCCCATGGCCTGTTCGGGGGCCATGTAGGCGGGGCTGCCGATGGGTTCGCCGGTGTGGGTGAGGCGGGTGGTGTCGGTGTCGAGGACGGAGGCGACGCCGAGGTCGAGGACGGTGACGGTGCCGTCGGGGCGGACCATCACGTTCCGCGGCTTGAGGTCGCGGTGGACGATCGGGACCGCGTGGACGGCGGCGAGCACCGCGCAGAGCTGGGCGGCGACGCAGACGGCCCACTCCCACGGGTAGGGGTCGTGCTCGGCGAGGTGGTCGGCGAGGTCGGCGCCGTCGAGGTACTGCATGACGAGGTACAGGTCGTCCTCGTCGCTGCCGGCGTCGTGGACGGTGACGAGGCCGGGGTGGTCGACGTGGGCGGTGACCCGGCACTCGCGGACGAAGCGGCGGCGCAGTTCGTCGGCGGCGGTGGCGGGGCCGGTGAGGGCGGTGGGGCTGAGGAGCTTCACGGCGACCCTGCGGTCGAGGCGGGTGTCGTACGCGGTCCACACCTGGCCCATGCCGCCCTGACCGATGACGGTGGAGAGCTCGTACCGCCCGCCGACGACGCGGCCGTTCACTTGTCGCCCTCCTTGCGGAGGAGATCGCTGAGCTCGTCCAGTTCGGCGCGGACCTGGTCGATGCGGGGGGAGGGCGGGGGCGTGGGGGTGTTCACGGGGGGCGCCGGGTCGGCGGGGACCGGCGGGGTGCTCGCGTACGGGTTGGGGGCCGGGGGCTGCGGGGTGTACGGGCTCGGGACCGTGACGGCCGTCGCCGGGTTCGCGGAAGGGTAGCCGTACGCGGGCGCGTGCCCGGGCATGGGCGTGTGGGTGGAGTGCGGGGTGTACGGGTTCGCCGCCGCGGCCGCGAGCGCGCGGTGGTGCTTGATGTCGGTGGCCAGGTAGTACCAGGTCACGGCGACGGCCATGACGAGGATCAGGCCGACGCCGACATTGACCTGCCAGGAGTTCTGGTCCTCCTCCTGGAGGAGGACGCAGCAGCCGACGGTGAAGGCCACCTGGGTCCAGAAGAGGACCCAGTCGAGGACGGTCCTGCGCATGATCGCGAGGCGGAGCATCGCCACCCAGGCGAGGAAGCCGAGGGAGAGCACGGGGATCGCCGCCAGGAGGACACGGACGGCGACCGTCCCGGCGGACGGCCCGCCGGGTCTCGGCGCGGGAGCGGCAGGCATCTGTCCGTACATGCGAATTCCCCCCTGGGACGGCTGTTCAGGCTACGAGATTAGCCCCGGTCTCCCCCTGGCTGAACGCTTCCGTCCGCGAGCCCGTCGTACAGGCCCTGGACCAGCTGTTCGCCGAGCCGGGCGGTGAGTCGCAGGGCCTCCTCGAAGGCGGCGAGGGAGCGGTAGCGCTCGCCGTGCCGGCGCTGGTCGGCGAGGGGGAGCCGGGGCAGCTGGAGACGGCGGACGTCGAGCCGGGTGGCGGTCGAGGCGAAGCTGCTGGCCTGCCGGTTGTTGGCGGTGCCGCGCAGGAAGCCGGCGAGGAACCAGGGGTCGAGGGCGTCCGGGTCGGGGCGGAGCAGCTGGAGGCTGCGGCCGAGGGCGGCGCCGGCGGTGGCGGCGTCGACGACCCGGGCGGACGGGCCGCCGCCGAGGACGGGGACGACGACGTCGCCCTCGCGGACGAGGACCGGCTCCTCGCTCCGGCCGTCGGCCGCCTCGGGGAGGGTGCCGGAGGGGGCGGCGCCGGTGAGGACGTCGTGCTCGGTGAGGACGGGGATCTCACGGCCGGCGGGTGCGGCGCCCTGGCCGCCGGTGCGGAGCTGGAGGGCGCCGGTGCGGGCGAGTTCGCCGACGGTGGTGAGCGGGCGGGGCGCGGGGCGGGCCGGCTCTGGCGTCGGGGCGAGGGCGAGGGTGCTGCGCAGGGTGGCGTCCAGGCGCTCGCGGACGGCGGCGAGTTCGGCGGCGGAACCGCCCGCGTCGGGGGCGGTGAGGTAGCGGGCGGGGGCGAGGTCGACCTCGTCGTCGAGGAGTTCGATGACGGGGACCGCGCGGGCGAGGGTGTCGTCGCCCGCGCGTCCGGCCCAGGCGTCGAGCACCGCGTGGTGCAGGGCCGCCCAGGGGAGCTTGTCGCGGCCCGCGTCGGGCACGAGCCCGGCGGTGTCGACGAAGAGGGCCTCGGCCGGGGGGCGGCGGTCGGCGGCGGGGCGGACCAGGACCCAGAGGTGGAGCGGGATGCCGTACGGGGGCGCGGCGCCGGCCGGGAGAGCGATGACGGCCCGCAGGGCGCCTCGGCGCAGCAGGTCGGCGCGGATGCGGCGGCCTGAGCGGCGGGAGGCGACGGCGGGGGGCATGAGGAGGACGGCGGTGCCGCCGTCGCGGAGCCGGGCCAGGGCGTGCTGGACCCAGGCGAGCTCGGACTCGGTGCGGGCGGGGAAGCCGTACTCCCAGCGGGGGTCGTAGGCGAGTTCGTCGTGGCCCCAGGCGCGCTCGTTGAACGGCGGGTGGGCGAGCACGGTGTCGGCGCGCAGCTCGGGGAAGGCGTCGGCGCGGAGGGTGTCGCCGACGGCGGAGCGGATGTCGGCGTCGCCGTGGAGGGCGAGGCGGAGCGCGGAGAGCGCGGCCAGGCCGGGGTCGGCGTCCTGGACGGCGAGGGTGGCGGGGTGGGCGGCGGCGCGGAGGAGGCCGCCGGTGCCGGAGGCCGGGTCGAGGAGGACGCCCGCGGGCGGGTCGCCGGCGCCCGCGGTGGCGGCGGCGGCGAGGGCGGCCATCAGCTCGGCGAGCGGAGGCGGGGTGAGCGTGTACTGGCGGGGGTTGGCGTCCAGGTGCCGGCCGAGGAGGAACTCGAACGCCTGCCGGGGGCCGCCCAGTTCGGCGGCGAGCTCGACGGCGGCGCGGAGCAGCGGGGCGGCGGGGGACAGCTCGCCCCGGGTGGGGGTGGGGACGGCCCTGGACGCGCCGAAGCGGACGGTCAGGACCTCTTCGAGGGCGGCGGGCAGGGCCTCGGCGAAGCGCGGGTCGGGGAGGGCCGCGAGGGCCGCGAGGGCGGGGGGCCGTTCGCGCAGGAGCAGCAGGGCGCAGCCGGTGTGGACGAGGCCGGCGAGGGTGCCCGCGGGGTGGCCGGCGAGCTGCTGCCAGACGCGCTCGCGGAGCGGGACCTCGGCGAGCTTGCCCTGGTCGCGGAGCCACCGCTCGACCTCGGCGAGGGAGAAGGAGGGGCTGGTCTCGGTGCCGCCCACGGGCTTGGGGAAGTCGGTGTGACGGCGGCGCCAGTTGCTGACGGCGGCCCTGCCGACGCCGGCGAGCCGGGCGATCCCGGCGGCGGTGACCTCTGTAGCGCTGTCCTCGGGCACCTGCACCCACCGTCCTCCCGCTCGTGCGTCCTGTGAACGCGGCCTGTGCGCGGCCGCGTGGACGACGAGCATACCGACAGAACACGTTCACAGCGTGAGCCGACTTGAATCCCGTGAACATGGTTGACTCGGTTCACAGACTCTGTTGTGATTACGACATCGAAACACGGAGTCCCCAGGAATCCCTCGACACCTGAAAGGTGTTCACAGCCATGTCGAAGTCTCAGACGCAGCGCAGCTGGTTCGCCCGCCACAAGGTCCTCACCGCCGCCGGAGCGGTCGTGGTCGTCGTCGCCGTCGGCGCGGCGATGGGCGGGGGCGGGGGCGAGGGCGGCGCCGAGGCGAAGCCCTCCGCGTCGGCCTCCTCGGGCGGGAAGGCGACGGGCTCCGGCTCCAAGGCACCGGAGTCGAAGGCGCCGGAGAAGGAGGCACCGGAGAAGAAGGCCGTCACGATCGACGGGGACGGCGACTTCGAGGTCGGCTCCGACGTCCGTCCGGGCCTCTACCGCTCGACGGGCAACGAGGACGCGATGTGCTACTGGGAGCGCTCGAAGGACGCCACCGGCGAGCTCGACTCGATCCTCGCGAACGACAACGTGACGGGCACGGCCTACGTCGAGCTCAAGAAGAGCGACAAGTTCTTCAAGTCCACGGGCTGCTCGGCCTGGGAGGCCGTGGACCCGAAGGCCGCCGGCACCCCCGGGAGCACGCTCAAGGGCGACGGCGGCATGTTCAAGGTCGGCGTCGACGTGGCGCCCGGCACCTACAGGTCGACGGGCAACAAGGACGCCGGGTGCTACTGGGAGCGCTCGAAGGACGCCGGCCACGGCATGAACGGCATCCTCGCGAACGACAACGTGACCGGGACGGCCATCGTCAAGATCTCCGCCGGGGACGGCTACTTCAAGTCCGTCGGCTGCGGCGACTGGACCAGGACGTCCTGACGCTCAGCCCGCGGCGACCGCGTGCCGCACCCAGACGTTGGGCTCGACGTAGACCGCGTACCCGAGCGCGGCCTCGCAGTGGACGGGCACCAGCGCGCCCGGGACCTCGACCGGCCCGTCGGCGTCGAAGGGCAGCCCGGTCCACTCCCGCCACTGCTCCAGGGAGCCGGAGATCGTCATGGAGGCGGGCGCGACCGCCTCGATCCTGCCGCCGGCGCGGACGTGCACCCGCAGCCACGGGTCCTGCGGCAGACCGTCGGACTCCCGGGTGCGGAAGGCGTACTCGTGGAGGGAGGCCGAGGCCTCCAGGTGCTTGGCGTTGGGCCGGACCGGGGCGACCAGTTCGGCGAAGCCGAGCCGGCGCGTGTTCTCCCGCATCGCGGCGAGCATCGCGTGCGAGACGCCCCGGCCGAGCGCGCCGGTGTCGACGGTGACCTCCAGCGCGCTGACCGTGTCGGGCTCCCGCCCGTGCCGCAGGTCGGAGAAGGCCCACAGCACCACCTCGTCCCAGCCCCGGGCCGGCAGCGCGCCGCGCCCCTCCTCGTCCAGCCGGAAGGGCACGCTGAAGCCGCGGGCGACGACCGCGCCCTCCGCGTCGGTCGCCACGAGCACGTACTCCGGGAACCGGCGCACCACCTGCCCCATGTACGCCCAGCTGACCGGGTCGTGCATCGTGAAGGCGGGCCAGAGGTCCTTCATGGACCACATCGGCCCTTCGAGCCCGGGCCGCTCGGCGAGCGTGGTGATCGTCAGTTCGTGGTCCATGGGCGCAGGTTAGGAGGCCTCCACCGGACCGCCAACCGATTATCGGACCGGCCGTCCGCTCAGTCGCCGCACTGGCGGAGCATCGTCGCGCGGTCCGCGGTGGTGACCGGCAGCTCGTACTTCTCCGCCACCTGCGCGAAGCGGACCGCGTAGGCGCAGCGGATCGTCCTGGCCGGCGGCAGCCAGGACGCCGGGCCCGAGTCGCCCTTGGCGGAGTTGGCGCGGCCCTGCACCGGCAGGAGGTTGAGGGGGTCGTTGGCGAGGCGCTTCCGCTGCTCGGCCGGCCAGCGGGAGGCGCCCATCTGCCAGGCGTAGGAGAGCGGGACGACGTGGTCGATCTGCACCTCGGCGGCCTTCTGCTTGCGCCAGTCGATGGTGGTGCCGGTGTACGGGTCGTCCAGCGTCATCGCGACGACCACGCAGTCCGAGCCGTCCCGGAAGCGGAGCTCGCGCCCGTCGCGGCGGAGCAGGTCGTTGCGGGTGTCGCAGCCGTTCCGGGCGAACGGCACGCCGTCGGCCTTGTCCAGCCAGGCGTGCCCGAAGGCGTCCCGCGCGTATCCGGTGCGCGGCCCGCGCCCCTTGGTGTCGAGTCCGCCGATGAGCGTCCGGGCCCGGGCCCGCTCGTCCCGTGCCGTCACCGGCGCGAGGCCCGGCCGTGTGCCGTCCGGGTTCCCGAGCGGGCTCGCGACGCGGGCGCCCGGCGCGGAGCCGCCGGACGACTCCTGTCCGCCGTCGCCCGGCAGGGTGCATCCGGAGAGGAGGACGAGCCCGGACAGCAGGGCGGCGGGCACGGCGGCGGGGTGGGGCCTTCGGCGTATGGGCACCCGGGAATCCTAGGGGTGAAGCCGCCGATAGCGATCATTTCATCAGATCCTGCCGATCCCGAGCGTGTTCTCCGCGGGCAGCAGGCCCGAGCCGACGGCCGCGAGCCAGGGCCCGCCGAGCAGTTCGGCGAGACGCCCGGTGGCGTCGGGGCCGAGCGCGGTCCAGGGCGCGGCGGCCAGTTCGTCGGTACGCCGCTCCACCTCGGCGCGCAGCTCCCGCCCGGCCGGCGTGGCGGCGCCTGCGGCGTCGACCAGTCCCCGCGCGGCCAGCCGCTCCCGGCCGGCGGCCCACTCCCCCGCGCTCCAGCCCCGGCTCGCGAAGACGTCCTCGGGCGCGGCCCCGACGGCGGCGAAGGACACCAGCGCCTCGACCGGGTCGAGGCCGGCCGCGAGCAGGGCGGCGACGTGCCCGTCGCCCCGGTGCTCGCGGAGCAGGGTCGCGGCCTGCCAGAGGACGAGGTGCGGCGCCTCGGCCCAGGGCAGTTCGGCGTGGGCGGCGGCGAGCGGCCGGCCGGCGGGGTCGGCGGCCTCGGCGGCGCGGCGCGCGAGCGCGGCGGCCTCCCGCACCTCCGTGACGTCGAACAGCGCCCGGTACGTCCGGTCCACCGCCCGCAGCCGCGCGGCGAGCACGTCACCGGGCGCGGCGGTCCCCCAGGCGGCGGGGACGTACCGCGCGACCATGGCCGGGCTGAAGCTGTAGAAGGCGGAGGCGACCCGGGCAGGTCCGGCGGCCCCCAGCGGCGCGGCCCGCCAGGCGAAGTAGGAGGGCCAGCGCCCGCCGGTGTCGTACCCGAGCGCGGCGGCCTCCTCGAAGGCCTCGGGGGCGTAGTAGTGCAGGGCGTGGAGCGGTTCGAGCAGGTGCCACATCTGTCGTACGCGTGCGGTGTCCACGGGGACCTCCGGGAGGGCGAGCACTCTCATCCGTCACTCTCATCTATCCACTGACTAGATTGCGCCCGCGCGGGGCAACTTGTCAATGACTAGATGAGGGCTAGGCTGCTGCCATGACACCTCGGAGCACGGAGCGGAGCAGCTACCACCACGGCGACCTGCGCCAGGCGGTCCTGGCGGCGGCCCTGGAGGTGATCGCGACGGACGGCCCCGGCGCCCTCAGCCTGCGCGACCTGGCCCGCCGGGCCGGCGTCTCCCACGCCGCGCCCGCCCACCACTTCGGCGACCGGACGGGACTGCTCACCGCCATCGCCGCCCAGGGCTTCGGCCTCCTCGCCGACGCGCTCGCGGGCGGCGCCGACCTGGCGGACCGGGGCCGCCGCTACGTCCGCTTCGCGGCCACGCACCCCGCCCACTTCCAGGTCATGTTCGCCCCGGCGCTGCTGCGCGCGGACGACCCGGAGCTCGCGGCGGCCCGCGAGCGGGCGGGCGCCGAACTGCGCGCGGGCGTCGCCGACCTGCCCGGCCGGGACGCCCGCGCGACCGGCATCGCGGCCTGGTCGCTGGCCCACGGCTTCGCCACGCTGTACCTCACGCACAACGTGGACGAGGCCGTGGGCGGCCTGGCCCCGGAGGAGTACTTCGCCTCGCTCACCGGCTTCCTCACCGACCCGGGGAAGTGAACCCGGGGAGTGGACCTGGGGTGCTGAACCTGGGGAACTGGACCCTGAGAGCTGAACGCGCGGGAGCTGAACCCGGAGACCTGGACCCGCGGGACCTGGACTCGCTGGACCTGGACTCGCGGGACCTGGACCCTGAGGCCTGGTCCCGCGGGACGGGAGTGAACGGGCCCAGGAGGGACCTCAGTCCAGGATCGTCGTCAGGAACTCCCCGGTCCACGCCAGCAGTTCCCGCCCGACGAGCGGCTTCCCGCCGATCGGACGGGTGGCCGGGCGCGGCACCAGGATCTGGTGGACGGCCGGCTTGATCACGGACTTCGGGTGAAGGCGCTTCAGGCGCAGCTCCTGGGACTCGCGGAGCTCCACCGGGGCGAAGCGGATGTTCGGACCCTGGAGGACGATCTCGGCGACCCCGCAGGCCCGGGCCAGCATCCGCAGCCCGGCCACGAGCAGCAGGTTCTCCACCGGCTCGGGCAGCTTGCCGTAGCGGTCGGTCAGCTCCTCCCGCACCGCCTTGATGTCCTCCTCCGAGTTCGCCGAGGCGATCGCCCGGTACGCCTGGAGGCGCAGCCGCTCGCCCGGCGCGTAGTCGTGCGGCACATGCGCGTCGACCGGCAGCTCGATCTTGACCTCCAGCGGCGGCTCCTCCTCCACCCCGCCCTCCAGGGAGGCGCGGTAGTCCGCCACCGCCTCGCCGACCATCCGCACGTACAGGTCGAAGCCGACGCCCGCGATGTGGCCGGACTGCTCGCCGCCGAGCAGGTTGCCCGCGCCGCGGATCTCCAGGTCCTTCATGGCCACGTACATGCCCGCGCCCATCTCGGTGTGCTGGGCGATGGTCGCGAGGCGCTCGTGCGCGGTCTCCGTGAGCGGCTTCTCCGGCGGGTAGAGGAAGTAGGCGTAGCCGCGCTCGCGGCCCCGGCCGACCCGGCCGCGCAGCTGGTGCAGCTGCGACAGGCCGAAGTTGTCGCCGCGCTCCACGATCAGCGTGTTGGCGTTGGAGATGTCGATGCCGGACTCGACGATCGTCGTCGAGACCAGCACGTCGAACTTCTTCTCCCAGAAGTCGACGACGACCTGCTCCAGGGCGCTCTCGGTCATCTGGCCGTGGGCCGTCGCGATCCGCGCCTCCGGGACGATCTCGCGCAGCCGGGCCGCCGCGCGGTCGATGGAGTCGACCCGGTTGTGGATGTAGAAGACCTGTCCCTCGCGGAGGAGTTCGCGGCGGACGGCCGCGCCGATCTGCTTCTCCTCGTACGGGCCGACGAAGGTGAGGACCGGGTGCCGCTCCTCCGGCGGCGTGGTGATGGTGGACATCTCGCGGATGCCCGTGACCGCCATCTCCAGGGTCCGGGGGATCGGGGTGGCGGACATGGTGAGCACGTCGACGTCGGCCCGGAGCTTCTTCAGCTGCTCCTTGTGCTCGACGCCGAAGCGCTGCTCCTCGTCGACGATGACGAGGCCGAGGTCCTTGAACTTCGTCTCGGAGGCGAAGAGGCGGTGGGTGCCGATGACGACGTCGACCGAGCCCTCGCGCAGCCCCTCCAGGGTCGCCTTCGCCTCGGTGTCCGTCTGGAAGCGGGAGAGGGCGCGGACGTTGACGGGGAACTGGCCGTACCGCTCGGAGAAGGTGCCGTAGTGCTGCTGCACGAGCAGCGTGGTCGGCACCAGGACCGCGACCTGCTTGCCGTCCTGGACCGCCTTGAACGCGGCCCGGACCGCGATCTCCGTCTTGCCGTAGCCGACGTCGCCGCAGATCAGCCGGTCCATCGGGACCGTCTTCTCCATGTCCTCCTTGACCTCGGCGATCGTGGAGAGCTGGTCGGGGGTCTCCGCGTACGGGAAGGCGTCCTCCAGCTCGCGCTGCCACGGGGTGTCGGGGCCGAAGGCGTGGCCGGGGGCGGCCATCCGGGCGCTGTACAGCTTGATGAGGTCGGCGGCGATCTCCTTGACCGCCTTCTTCGCCCGCTGCTTCGTCTTCGTCCAGTCGGCGCCGCCGAGCCGGTGCAGGGTGGGCGCCTCGCCACCGACGTACTTCGTGACCTGCTCCAGCTGGTCGGTCGGGATGTAGAGCCGGTCGCCGGGCTGGCCGCGCTTGGCGGGGGCGTACTCGACGAGCAGGTACTCGCGGGTCGCGCCCTGCACCGTGCGCTGCACCATCTCCAGGTAGCGGCCTACGCCGTGCTGCTCGTGCACGATGTAGTCGCCGGCCTCCAGGGTCAGCGGGTCGATCGTCTTGCGCCGCTTGGCCGGCATCCGCTGGCCGTCCTTGCCCGCCGCCTTCTGGCCGGACAGGTCGGTCTCCGTCAGCACGGCCAGCTTCAGCTCCGGGTCCACGAAGCCGAAGTCGATGGAGCCGCAGGCCACGTGCACGACGGCCGGGTCCACCTCGGTCAGGTCGGCGGTCAGCCGGGCCGGGATGCCCTCGCCGCCCAGCACCTCGACGGTGCGGGACGCGGGCCCATGGGCCTCCGTCACGTACACCGTCCGCCAGCCCTCGGCCAGCCGGCCCTTGGTGTCGGCGAGCGCGCGGGCGGTGTCGCCGCGGTACGCCTCCGGGGCGTGCATGCCCAGCGTGAGGGTGTCGGCCTCCTGGTCGAGGCCGGCCGCGAAGGGCGACACCGACCACCACATCATCCCGAGCTCCCGCGCCCGGTCCCGCACGTCCGCGATCCCCCACAGGGAGGCCGCGCCGACGTCGATCGGCGCCTCGCCGCCGCCGGCCGTCGCCGCCCACGAGGCCTGGAGGAACTCCTGGCTGGTGGCGACGAGGTCGGCGGCGCGGGTCCTGACCCGCTCGGGGTCGCAGACGACGGCCATCGCGCCGGCGGGGAGGACGTCGAGCAGCAGCTCCATGTCGTCCACGAGGACCGGGGCCAGGGACTCCATGCCCTCGACCGCGATCCCCTCGGCGATCCTGTTCAGCATCTCGCCGAGCTCCGGGTGCTCCTCGGCGAGGGCCGCGGCCCTCTCCCGCACCTCGTCGGTGAGCAGCAGCTCGCGGCAGGGCGGTGCCCACAGTCCGTGCTCGGCGACCTCCAGGGAGCGCTGGTCGGCGACCTTGAAGTAGCGGATCTCCTCGACGTCGTCGCCCCAGAACTCGATCCGGAGCGGGTGCTCCTCGGTCGGCGGGAAGACGTCGAGGATGCCGCCGCGCACGGCGAACTCGCCGCGCTTCTCGACCAGCTCCACCCGGGAGTACGCGGCGGCGGCGAGCCCCGCGACGATCTCGCCGAGATCGGCCGTCTGCCCGGACCGCAGCGCCACCGGCTCCAGGTCGCCCAGACCCTTCACCTGCGGCTGGAGCACCGAGCGGATCGGCGCGACGACCACGCTGACCGGCCCCGCGGCTGGGTCGTCCGGCCGGGGGTGGGCGAGCCGCCGCAGCACGGCGAGGCGCCGGCCGACGGTGTCCGAGCGGGGCGAGAGACGCTCGTGCGGCAGGGTCTCCCAGGACGGGTACTCGGCCACGGTGTCCGGGTCGAGGAGCGACCGCAGCGCCGCCGCCAGGTCCTCGGCCTCCCGGCCGGTCGCCGTCACCGCGAGCACCGGCCGCCCCGAGTCCCGCGCCAGCGCGGCCACGGCGAAGGGCCGGGCCGCCACGGGCCCGACCAGATCCACGTGCGGACGCTTCCCGTCGGACGCGGCCGCCACCGCCTCCGCGAGGGCCGCGTCCTTGACGACGAGGTCGAGCAGACCGTGCAGGCTCATGGAGCTTCCATCCCGGTACGTACGAGGGTGGGCAGGGACGACACCGAACGCGCGGCCACCGGACATCCGGGCGCCCGGACAGGCAACGCGAACGGCCCGACACGTCGCACGGGCCGGGGCCTCCACCCTACGACGCCCCTCCGACACCGGCGCGGGGGATCCGCTCACCCGGGGGCGCGCGCACACCCTCGATGGGGTGAAGCACCTGACCCCACGGACTCACGGTTCCACCGCCCCACGGCCTGACAGGCGCCCCCAGGTCCACGGGCCCCCCGGGCAGCCGTACGGCCCCGGAGCGGCGGGCGCTCCGGGGCCGTACGCGTCCCGCGGCGGGGTCAGTCGCTCGCGATCGCGTTCAGGACGTTCATGCGGCCCGCGCGGAAGGCGGGGACCAGGGCGGCGAAGAGGCCCACGAAGGCCGAGCCCACGAAGACCGTGAGGATCGTCGGCCACGGGATCTCCAGGACGCCGAAGCCCTCCAGCGCGAGGAGCTTCTGCGCGGCCGTGCCCCAGCCCATGCCCAGCCCGAGGCCGAGCAGGGCGCCGAAGAGGGCGATGACGACCGACTCCAGCCGGATCATCCTCCGCAGCTGGCGGCGCGAGAGTCCGATGGCCCGCATGAGGCCGATCTCCCGGGTGCGCTCGACCACCGACAGGGCCAGTGTGTTCACCACGCCCAGGATCGCGACGACGATCGCCAGCGCCAGCAGGCCGTAGACGATGTTCAGGAGCTGGCCCACCTGCTTCTGGAGGGCCTCCTTGTAGTCGGCCTGGTTCGAGACCTTGTACTGCGGGTACGGCTCCAGCGCCTTCTTCAGCGCCTCGTACGCCGCCTCCTCCTGCCCGTCCTTCGCGCTCGCGAGGAGCAGCGCGCTGGCCGGCATCCGCTCGGCCGGGACATGGGCGCGGGCGGTGGTGACGTTCGTGTACATGGCGCCGTTGTCGACGTTCCCGCCGTCCTTCGTGATCGCCGCGACCCTCAGCTTCGCCGTCGAGCCGTGGGCGAAGGCGACCGCGAGGGTGTCGCCGACCTTCACGCCGTGCGCCGTCGCGTAGTCGCTGCCGACGGACATCGCGCCCGGGCCGTACGCGGCGGCCAGGTCACCGGAGGCGACCTCGCGCTTCAGGTCCCCCGGGTACGAGGGCTCGGTCGCGGCCAGCCACTCCTCGGTGACCTTGCCGCGCGGGTCGGTGATCCGCACGTCGACCGGCCGGTACTCGGTGACGTGGTCGAGGCCCGCGACCTTCTCCACCGCGGCCTGCGCCTGCGGCACGATCGGCGCGCCCATCTGGTTCTGCACGATGTAGTCGGCGCCGACGGACCGGTCCAGCTCGTCGGTGGCCGAGGCCACCATGGAGGAACCGACGACGGAGAGGCAGGCGACGAGCGCCAGGCCGATCATCAGGGCCGCGCCGGTCGCGCCGGTGCGGCGCGGGTTGCGGAGCGCGTTCCGCTCGGCCATCCGGCCGACCGGGCCGAAGATCCGCAGGACGACGACGCCGAGGACCCGGACGACCCCGCCCGCGAGGAGCGGGCCGATCACGACGAAGCCGAGCAGCGACAGGACGACGCCGAGGCCGAGCCACAGGGAGCCCGTACCGGCCTTCTCCGCCTGCGTCGCCGCCCACAGCGCGCCGCCGCCGGCGAGCGTCAGCAGCAGGCCGAGGGCTCCGCGGACCCGCCCGGCGCGCCCGTCGGCCGGGGTGCCGGAGTCGCGGAGGGCGGCCATCGGGGAGACCTTGCCGGCCCGGCGGGCCGGGACGTACGCGGCGAGGACGGTGACGAACACACCGAGGGCGAGGCCCACGACGGGGGTGGTCCAGGCGACGGTGAGGTCACGGGTGGACAGGTCCATGCCCATCGAGGACATGAGCTTCATCAGGCCGACGGCGAGGCCGACACCGGCGGCGACGCCGGCGACGGAGCCGATCACCCCGAGCAGGACCGCCTCGACGAGCACCGAGCGGTTGATCTGCTTGCGGCTGGAGCCGATGGCCCGCAGCAGGCCGATCTCCCGGGTGCGCTGGGCGACCAGCATCGAGAAGGTGTTGACGATGAGGAAGATGCCGACGAGGAAGGCGATACCGGCGAAGCCGAGCATCGCGTACTTCATGACGTCGAGGAAGCCGGCGACGTCCTCGCGGCCCGCGTCGGCGGCCTCGGCGGCGGTTTGGAGTCCGTAGCCGTCCCCGAGGGCCGCGGCGACGTCCGCCTTCAGCGTGGTGTCGGCGACACCCGGCTCCCCCTCCACCATCACCTGCGTGAACAGGCCCTCCGCGCCGAGCAGCCGACGCTGCGCGGTGGCGGTGTCGAAGTAGACGACGGTGGCGCCCGGGTTGGTGACCTTGAACTCGACGATGCCGGAGATCTTCGCGGTGTGGTCGCCCGTGGCGGAGATCGTACGGAGGGGGGCGCCGACCTTCAGGCCGTGCTTGTCGGCGGTGCCGCGGTCCACGACGACGTCGGTGGGGCCGCGCGGTTCGCGGCCCTCGGCGAGCCGCACCGAACGGAGCTCGTACGGGCTCCAGTTGACGGCGATCGTCGGGGCGCCACTGGTCGGGCCGACGTTCTTGTTGTTCTCGTCGACGACGGTGACGCCCATCGAGGTGACCGAACCCTGCGCCTCCGCCACGCCCTTCACCGCGCGCACGTCGGCGACGACGGAGGCGGGGAGGGCCTCGGGGCGGCCGGTGTCCGGGGTCTCGTCCTCGGGGTCGGCCTCCTTCGGGGAGACCGTGACGTCGGAGGCGGTGACGGCGAAGAGCTTGTCGAAGGTGGTGTTCATCGTGTCGGTGAAGACCAGCGTGCCCGACACGAACGCGACCGACAGGAGCACGGCGACGGCGGAGAGCGCCATCCGGCCCTTGTGCGCGAGGAGGTTTCTCAGCGAGGCGCGGAAGACGGTCACGACGTCCGCCCGCGCGCGTCGAAGTCCTTCATCCGGTCGAGGACGGCGTCGGCCGTCGGCCGCTCCATCTCGTCCACGATCCGCCCGTCCGCCAGGTACAGCACCCGGTCCGCGTACGAGGCGGCGACCGGGTCGTGGGTGACCATGACGATCGTCTGCCCCAGCTCGTCCACCGACTGCCGCAGGAAGCCCAGGACTTCGGCGCCGGCCCGCGAGTCGAGGTTCCCGGTCGGCTCGTCCCCGAAGATGATCTCCGGCCGGGCGGCGAGCGCCCGCGCGACGGCCACCCGCTGCTGCTGGCCGCCGGACAGCTCGGTCGGGCGGTGCTTCAGCCGCCCGGCGAGCCCGACGGTGTCCACCACCCGGTCCAGCCACTCCCGGTCGGGCTTGCGGCCGGCGATGTCCATCGGCAGCGTGATGTTCTCCAGGGCGCTCAGCGTCGGCAGCAGGTTGAACGCCTGGAAGATGAAGCCGATCCGGTCCCGGCGCAGCTGGGTCAGCTTCCTGTCCTTGAGCCCGGTGATCTCGGTCTCGTCGAGATAGATCTGCCCGCCGGTGACGGTGTCGAGACCGGCGAGGCAGTGCATCAGGGTCGACTTGCCGGACCCCGAGGGGCCCATGATCGCGGTGAACCGCCCGCGGGCGATGTCCACGTCGACGTGGTCGAGCGCGACGACCCGGGTCTCCCCCGAGCCGTACGACTTGACGACCTGTCGCGCCCGCGCGGCGACGGCCGCACTCCCTCCCGCCACCCGACCACCGCCCCTCACCGAGGCGCTGCGCGCCGCCCGTTCTTCTCCCCCGTGCCCGGGGATGGTCACAGCCGTGGTCACGGTCTTCTCCTAGGGATGGTGACGACAGAGGGGCGGCGCCCGTGAGCGAGGCCGCCGTATAAGAACAAGCTAAGAACCGGCCCCGTCCCTTCTCGTCCTCCGCCGGGACGACCGTCCCCTGGCTCGCATGGGGGAGCTCCCCCTAGGGGTTCCTCCACCCCCGGTCGGAGTGAGAGTCTGACCCCACACATTTAGGTGTACGAAGAAAGAGAAGGGCGGGACAGCAGGGTGACGGACGGCAGAACGGCCCCCGCGGGAGCCACCACCGAAGCCGCACCCCCGGACCGCCGCCGCGGTGCCGTCGTCGCCGCCCTCATGCTCTGCATGGCGCTGGCCGCCCTCGACGGCACGATCGTCGCCACCGCCGTCCCCCAGATCGTCGGCGACCTCGGCGGACTCTCCGTCTTCTCCTGGCTCTTCTCCGGCTACCTCCTCGCCGTGACCGTCACCCTCCCCGTCTACGGCAAGCTCAGCGACACCTTCGGCCGCAAGCCCGTCCTCGTCGCCGGCACGATCCTCTTCCTCGCCGGCTCGCTGCTCTGCGCCGCCGCCTGGAACATGGCGGCCCTCATCGCCTTCCGCGTCGTCCAGGGCCTCGGCGGCGGCGCCCTCCAGGGCACCGTCCAGACGATCGCCGCCGACCTGTACCCGCTCAAGGAACGCCCCAGGATCCAGGCGCGGCTCTCCTCGGTCTGGGCCACCTCCGCCGTCGCCGGCCCGGCCGTCGGCGGCCTCCTCGCCGGATACGCGGACTGGCGCTGGATCTTCCTCATCAACCTGCCGCTCGGCGGCCTCGCCCTGTGGCTGATCCTCCGCCACCTCAGGGAACCCGCCCGGGCCCCCCGTACGACCCCGGTCCGCATCGACTGGCCGGGCGCGCTCGGCGTCTTCGCGACCGGCGCGCTGCTGCTCACCGCCCTCGTGCAGGGCGGCGTCGCCTGGCCCTGGCTGTCGGCCCCGTCGCTGGGCCTGCTGGGCGGGGCGGCGCTGCTCGGCGCGGTCACGGTGGTGGTCGAACGCCGGGCGGCGGAGCCGATGCTCCCCGGCTGGGTGTGGCGCCGGCGCACGATCGCGGCCGTGAACCTGGCCCTGGGCGCCCTCGGTCTCGTCATGGTCGCCCCGACCGTCTTCCTGCCGACGTACGCGCAGTCGGTGCTCGGCCTCGGGCCCATGGCCGCCGGCTTCGTCCTCTCGGCGTGGACGCTGAGCTGGCCGATCACGGCCGCGTTCTCGAACCGCGTCTACACCCGCATCGGCTTCCGCCTCACCGCCGTGCTCGGCATCTCCGGCGCCCTCGCCTGCCTCCTCGCCTTCCCCTTCCTCCCCTATCCGGGCGAACCCTGGCAGCCCGCCCTCCTCATGCTGCTGCTCGGCGGCTGCCTCGGCTTCTTCCAGCTCCCGCTGATGGTCGGGGTCCAGTCCACCGTCCCGTACGGGGAGCGCGGCACCACCACCGCGTCCGTCCTCTTCTGCCGCCAGGTCGGCCAGAGCATCGGCGCGGCGGCCTTCGGCGCGGTCGCCAACGGCGTCCTCGCCGCCCGCCTCGGCGGCGACACCGACCTCGACTCCCTGGCCGGTTCCCTCAGCGCCTCCGACGAGATCCGCCGCGCCGTCGACGCGGCCGTCGACTGGGTCTACCTCGGCGCGGCCGTCGCGGCGGCCCTCGCCCTCCTGGCGCTGCTCACTCTGGCCCCGCGTCGCTTCCCGGTGCTGAAGGAGGAGTGAAGGAGGAGTGCCGGACGCGAGAGGGCCGGTGCCCGGGAAGGAGAACCCGGAACCGGCCCGTCACGTCACTTCACTTCACTTCACGCCGTCAGAACGCGGTGTCGAACCGGGTCGAGCCGGTGACGTCGGTCTTCGCACCGGCCTTGAGAGGCGCCTTCCAGTTCCCCGTGCCGGCGTAGAAGGTGACTCCGGTGGTGCCGGTGGCCATCAGGTCGGCCCGCCCGTCCCCGTCGGCGTCACCGATGCCGACCAGGTCCCGGAAACCGCCCCAGCCGCCGCCGATCCTGGTGCGGGCGGCGAAGGTGCCGTCACCCTTGCCGAGGTACAGCCACAGCACACCGGAAGTGTCCCGCGCGAGGAGGTCGCCGGCGGGGCCGCCGGCGAGGTTCCCCACAGCCGACACCTCGTTGTAGACGCCCCACCCGCCGCCGACCCGCTTGCGGGCGGAGAAGGGGGCGGAGGCGTTCCCGGTGCCCGGGTACAACCACAGCACACCCGCCCTGTCGGTGGCGACGAGGTCGACCCGCCCGTCGCCGGTGACGTCGGATCCGCCGGCGAGCCGGTCGTACGCCTGCCAGCCGCCGCCGATCCGGGTCCGGCCGGAGAGCGGCTTCGCGCGGTTCCCGGTGCCCTGGTAGAGCCAGAGGACCCCGGCGCCGTCCCGGGCGAGGACGTCGGGCGCGGTCGTGCCCGCGATGTTCCCGGCGGTCTCCAGCCGGTCGTACGCCTGCCAGCCGCCGCCGACCGACACGGACTCCCCGGCGGCGACCGTGCCGCCCGCCCCGGGCCTGCTCCCGAAGAGCCGCAGGAGCCCGCCGGGCTCCCGTGCGAGGAGGTCTGCGGTGCCGTCCGCGTCGAAGTCGTGAGGTGCGGGAGGACGGTTCACGGTGAACCGGCCGGTGGCGACGAGGTCGGGGCCGATGCCCTCGTCCGGTGCGGCCGTGAGGCGCCACTCGTAGGTGCCCGCCCGCGCCGGGCCGTGTACCTCGGACCCCAGGTCGGTGCCCTCCCAGTTCCAGGCGATCCTGCGGGCGCCCGTCCCCGTCGGGTCCCAGAAGGTGGAGCCCTGCGCGCCGCTGGCGAGGTGGGTGAGGGTCAGACCGGCCCGGACGTCGCCGCGCGAGAGTTCCCACGCGAAGTCGAGGCCCTTCGCGACCTGCCCGCCCGTGAGCGCCCCCGTGGGGACGGTGGAGCCGGTGAGGGTCACGGTGGTCGGCTCGCCGGTGGAGGCGACGAGCTCGACGACCGGCCGGCCGCCGTCGGCGCGCGGCGAGATCCGGTACAGGCCCTCGCCGTGCTCGGCGGAACCGCCGCGGACGAGGAGCGAGCCGCCGGGGCCGGGGACGGCGGAGGAGAAGGCGGAGAGGGCGGTGAACTTCTGGTCGGGGTTCTCGATCGACTGGAGGGTGAGGGGCCGGACCGTCTTCCGGCCGGCCTCGGCGGTCATGCCGAGGTGGGCGTGCTGTCCGGAGGCGATCCAGCCGCCGACCAGGTGGAGCGGGTCGGTGAGGTCGGCGTCCGACGGGATCCAGATCTCGTCGTAGGGGCCGCCGCGCTTGTGGGCGACGATCCCGTCGCCGCCGGGGACCCGGCCCTCCCGCCAGGCCACGTAGCCGGCGGAGACGGAACCGTCGAAGGCCCACCGGTCCCGGCCCATCGGGTACCAGGGCTGGTGGCCGGTGGCGAGGTCGACGAAGATCTTGGCGGCGGAGGCGCCCTCGATGTCGCAGTCGTAGAGCGCGCCGCCCGCGACGGCCCAACTGCCGTCGCCGTTGTCGCAGTCGACCTGGACGCCCCCGGCGAGCCTCCGGAACACCGGAGCGCCCCCGGCGAGCACGGCGGCGTCGAGGGTGGTGGCGTACTGGACGGTGCTTCCGTCCGCGTACCGCTCGACGAGGAGGGTGTCGCCGGTCAGGCCGGAGGCGGTGTAGTCGCCGAGCGCGTCGAGGTCGAGCTCCACCGGCGCCGCCCCGGGCCGCGCCATGTCGTACACCTTGAGCACCGAGCTGACAGTGAGCATGCCCCGGTTCCCGGTGACGACGAGGTCCGTGGCGCCGCCGGCGGCGCCGGAGGCGCCCGGCAGCACGACCGGCGCCCCGCCGTCGTAGGGGGTCCACCGGAGCTCCGGCGCGTCCCCCCGGGTCCGGGTCAGGAACCCGCTCGGGCCCGCCCCGACGACCTCGGCGTCGCGCGGGAAGGGCAGGGCGCTCTGCCCCGGGTCCTCCTGCGCGGCCGCCGGCCCGGCGGCCGAGGCCGGGAGTGCGGTGAGGGTGCCGCCGGTGGCGGCGAGGGCGATGGTGACGGCGGCCGCCGCGAGACGGCGGCCGCGCGTGCGCGCATACTGCATGAACGTTCTTCCTCCCCTGGGAGAGGGGAGGCTACCGGACGGCTCGCGTCCGGTGGCGGGCAGGTCGGCGCAGGTCAGAACAAGGTGTCGGAACCGACGATCAGGTCGGTGCGCCGACCCGCCGCGAACGGCGCCTTCCAGTCGCCCGTGCCCCGGTAGTACGTCACCAGGTCGCCGTCCCCGGCCATCAGGTCGGCCCGCCCGTCCCCGTCGGCGTCACCGATGCCGACCAGGTCCCGGAAACCGCCCCAGCCGCCGCCGATCCTGGTGCGGGCGGCGAAGGTGCCGTCACCCTTGCCGAGGTACAGCCACAGCACGCCGGAAGTGTCCCGGGCGACCAGGTCCCCCGGGCTCGCGCCGCCGATGTTCCCGGGGGCGGTGACCTCGTTGTAGACGCCCCAGCCGCCGCCGACCCGCTTGCGGGCGGAGAAGGGGGCGGAGGCGTTCCCGGTGCCCGGGTACAGCCACAGCACACCCGCCCTGTCGGTGGCGACGAGGTCGGCCCGCCCGTCGCCGGTCAGGTCGGAGCCGCCGGCGAGCCGGTCGTACACGTTCCACCCGCCGCCGACGCGGACGCGCGGGCGGAGCGGCTGGGTGAGAGAGCCGGCGCCCTGGTAGAGCCAGAGCACTCCGCTCGTGTCCCGGGCGACGACATCGGCGAGCCGCGTACCGGCGACGTCGCCGACCGACTCCAGCCGGTCGAACGCCCGCCAGTCGGTGCCGAACACCGCCTCCCTCGGGCTGACCGGCTCCCCGGCGGCCCGGTCGAGGACCAGGTCCAGCGCCTTGGCCCGCCCGCCGGACTCCCGCACCAGCAGCTCGGGCGCGCCGTTGCCGTCGAAGTCGTGCAGGCCGGGGGTGCGGCGGACGGTGAAGGTGCCGGTGTCGCGGACGTCGTTGAGATGGTTGAACTGCTCCGCCTCGAACTCCCAGGTGTACGTGCCCGCCTCGGCGGGGCGGCCCGGCGTACCGAAGTCCTCGCCGTTCCAGCGGAAGCGGAGCGCGTCGCTCCCTATCGGGTCGAGGTCGCGGATCACGACCGGCTCCTCGTGGTGGGGGCCGCTCGTACGGGTGATCGTGAGGCGGGTGTACGCGGCCCGTCCGGCGAGCTTCCACACGAGGTCGGCCCCGGGCTGCCGGTCCAGGTCGATCACGGCGGGCACCTCGGCGCCGCCGTACACGAGGACCGTCGGCTCGCCGGTGGAGGCGACGAGTTCGGCGACGGGCAGCCCCTCCGCGCCGAGGGTGATCCGGTACAGCCCCTCGCCGTGCTCGACCGACCCGCCCCGGGCGAGGAGGGAGCCGTCGGGGCCGGGGACGAGCCAGCCCATCGAGTCGAGCACCCGGACGGGCTCCCCGCTCCCGTCGGCGCGCTCGGCCCTCAGCGGCCCGCCCACGCCGGACATCAGGGGCAGGGTCTGCGAGCCGTGCACGAGCCAGCCGCCGAGGAGGGCGTACGGGTGGTAGGTCGCGACCGCGGTCCGCCGGACCGTGCCCGTCCCTCCGGTGCCCCGGGCGGCGACGGTCACGTGGCTCGGGTCCGCCGGGTCGGGCCAGGCCGCGTGGGTCGCGGAGACGGAGACGGGCGGGCTGTTGTACGCGTTCTCACGGGGGAAGTCGTCGGTGACGGCTCCGGACGGGACGTCGAGGACGCTGCGCGTGTACCGGACGGCGTCCTGCGGCCCTGCCGTCACCACGAGCACGGCCGAGTCGGCCGTGGTGTGCTCGACCCGGAAGCCGCGGTGGTCGACGGGAAGCCCCGTGACCGGGCGCTGTTCCGTACCGTCCGGGCCGGCGGTCACCAGCCGTCCCTCCACGGTCCCGTCCGCCTTCTTCACGGCGACGACGAGGGTCGCGCCGACGGCCCCCCGGTAGAGGTACTGCTCGCCGTCCTCCGCGAGCGCGCCGAGGTCGACGGTGTACGGCTGCGCGCCCGAGGCCGCGTCGTGGACCTTGAGCCTGCGAGCCTGCTCCCACGTGGACGTGGCGTCCTCGGCCGTCACCAGGACGTCCGACGCGCCGACGGCGTACCGCTGCCCCGGCGCGACCGGCAGCTTCCTCGTGACGCCGGTCGCGTAGGAGGTCCAGCTCACGTCGTACTCAATCCTGGTGAAGAAGCCCGCCGTACCGCCCCCCAGCAGTTCGGCGTACCCCCTCGGGTACGGGACGGACGTCCCCTGCTCGTCCTGCGCGGCGAGCGGTGCCGCCGTCGCCGGGAGTGCGGTGAGCGCGCCGCCGGTGGCGGCGAGGACGACGGTGACGGCGGCGGCCGCGAGTGTGCGGGCGTACATGCGCTGGCGGATCACGTGACGGGTTCCCCTCCCCTTGAAGATCGGGAGAGTACCGCTGCCGGCCGCTCACTCCTGACGCGGGGGCCTCGCCGACAGGCAGAAGGGGTGGCCGGCCGGGTCCAGGAGGACGCGCCACAGGTCGGGGCGGGGCTGTCCGGCGGGGAGCGTGGCGCCGAGCGCGGTCAGTTCGGCCACCGCCTCGTCGAGGTCGTCGACGTCGAAGTCCAGGTGGAGCTGCTGCGGGACCTCGCCGTCCGGCCAGGTCGGGGGGCGGTGGCCGTCGGCCTTCTGGAAGCCGATGACCAGGCCGTGTTCCCCCACGAGACCCGCGAACCCGGCGTCGGAACGCTCGTGCAGGGGCAGGCCCGTCGCCTTCGCGTAGAACGCGGCGAGGGCGAGCGGGTCGGGGCAGTCGAGGTTCACGGCCGTCAGTCGCATCTGCATGGGCGCGACCCTAGGGCCTGTCGTCACAGTCCCGTCCGCCCCGCGACGCCATGCCCGCGCTCGGGCCGCCCTTCGGGCGACGGCGGGAGCTCGACGACAGCCCTCAGGCGCCAAGTCCCTCCCCGCGCTCGGGCTTTCCCTCGGGTCCAGGCTCTTCCCCGGACTCGGCCGCCTCGACCTTGTCAGGTTCCCCGGGCGCGGGCGCCACCGCCGGGCGGCCCGTCAGGGCGGCCAGGGAGTTGCGGATGTGCTCCATATGGGAGTGCATCTCGTCGCGCGCCTCGTCGTGCTCGCGCAGCACCCGCTCCGTCTCCCGCTCGATCCGCTCGGCCTTCACCCGGGCCTGGGCCAGAAGCTCCCCGGCCTTCGCGTCGGCGTCCTCCTGGCCGTGCCGGGCCGCCTCCTCCGTACGGGCGAGGGCGCGGCGGGCCTCCTCCAGCAGGGCCTCGGCCGCCGTGATCCGCTCGTCGTGGCGGGCGTCGAGCGCGGCGGCGGCCGTCTCGGCGGCGCGGTCCGCGTCGGCGAGGCCGGTGCGGTGCTCCTCGGCCTGGCGGGACCGGAGTTCGGCCGCGCGGTGCTCGGTCTCCTCGTACGCCTCCGTCGCCGCCGCCCTGGCCCCCTCGGCGTCGCGGCGGGCGACGGTGCCGAGCTCGCCGGCCCGCTCGCGGGCGGCCTCCAGGGTCGCGCGGGACTGCGCCTCGGCCGCGGCCCGTACCCCCTCGGCGTAGGCGCCGGCCGCCTCCCGCGCCTCCCGGCCGGCCGCGTCGGCGGCCTCCGCGAGCGCCTGGGCCTCGGCCTCCGCCGCCCGTACCAGCCGCTCGTCCTCCCGCTCCGCCAGCT
This sequence comes from Streptomyces sp. NPDC014861, assembly GCF_043081625.1. Taxonomy (NCBI): domain Bacteria; kingdom Bacillati; phylum Actinomycetota; class Actinomycetes; order Kitasatosporales; family Streptomycetaceae; genus Streptomyces; species Streptomyces sp. NPDC014861. The sequence goes on along the minus strand of NZ_JBIBWV010000006.1, from coordinate 254,272 downwards.
TCAGGATCTGCCGGGCGTCCTCGCTCAGCGACTCGTACCGCTGCGGCTTCAGCGCGGCGACGGCCTCCCTCAGCGCGGCGAGCTCCGCCTCCTTCTCCCCGGCGAGGGCGGTGAGCCGCGCGGCCCGCTCCCACGCCTCGTCCCGCTCCCCCGACAGCACCGCGAGGTGGTGGTCGACCTGCTCCGGGCGGTACCCCCGACCCCGTCCGACGGCAAAACTCATCCCTGGCGCCCCTTCCTACGGTCCCCTCCAGGATGCGCCATAAGAACGGACAAAAGGCGCCCGGTGCGATCACACACCGAGCGCCCTTCGTCACATTCCGCCTCAGAAGGCGTCAGAAAACACCCCTGCGGGCCGGCTCAGAGCAGCCCGTCCCACATCTGCTCCAACAGCACCGACCACCAGTTCTCCGGCGCCGACAGAGCCGCCGGATCCAGCATCGCCAGCTGCGCCTGGAAGTCCACCGTCCAGCGGCCCGCCTGCTCCGGCGTCAGCCCGAACCGCAGCCGCCACATCCGGCCGAGCAGCGCCATCGACCGGGTGAACTCCGGCAGGCCCGTGTTCACGAACTGCGGCGGCACCGACGCCCCGCCCGGACCGGCCTCCACCGGCACCGCCACGATGTGCGCGGTCCCGTACTGGACGCAGACGGCCCGCCCGAAGTCCGACCCCAGCACCAGATACGAACTCGCGTCCGCGGCCGCCTGCACCTGCCGCTGCTGCGCCAGCTCCGCCAGCGTCGGCACCACCGGCATCGCCGGCTGCGCCCAGAAGAACGGCCCGAAGTCCGCCGGCAGCCCCGCCCACATGAGCGTCACCGCCACCAGCTCCGGCACCCCCTGACGGGAGACCGCCCGCTGGTCGAACCGGAGGATCCCCGGCCCGAACGCACCCGCCAGCTCCTGCGCCACACCCTCCGGCGGAACCGGCGGCGCGGGCTGCACCTGCGGCAGCGGCGCACGCACCGGCGCGGGACGCGCCGGACCGTCCGCCACCTGGTGCAACTCGCCCTGGTGCGTGAGGAGCTGACGCATCCCCTGCTGACGGGCCGCGTGGTCACCGCCGTACGGGGCGATGCTGGTGATCCGCGCCTGCGGCCACGTCTCGCGGATCATCCGCGCGCAGTAGCCACCGGGCAGCTCGCAGGAACCCAGCTCCGTGTGGAGCTCCAGCACGTGCTGCGGCGGCACACCGAGGCCGCGCAGCTCGTGCAGGATCTGCCACTCCGGATGCGGGGTGCCCGGCGCCGAACGCCGGATGATCTGCTGCTCCGAACCGTCCGGAGCCCGGTACCGCAGCACCGCCTGGTATCCCGGACCGACCGTCGGCACCCCGGCCGGCGGCTGCTGCGGGTACCCGTACGCCGGAGCCGGAGCGGGCACCGGTACCGGGGCCGAGGCGGGAGCGGGCGCGGGGCCCGGCGGAGGCGGCGGCGCGCCCGGACCCGACGGACCCGGCTGGGCCAGCATCGTCGGCGCGTGCTCGATCCCGTGCGCCGGCGTCCCCGCACCACCGGGAGCACCCGGCGGCGGCGGGGGCGGCGGCGCGGCCGGACCGCCCCCGGGACCGGCGGGACCCGGATGCGCCAGCATCGTCGCCGCGTGGTGCACCGGCTGCGGAGGCGTCACCGGACCCGGCGGCGCGGGCGGCGGAGGCGTCCCCGGCTGACCCTGCTGCGCCGGCACCGGACCCGGCGGCGCGGGCGGCGGCGTCTGCGCCACCAGCTGCGTCGGTACGTACGCGGGCGCGGGCGCCGGCCCGCCGGACGTCGCACCGGGCACACCCGGCGGAGGCGGAGGCGCCACCGGCCCGCGGGCGGCCTTCTTCGGCGGCAGCGTCGCCTTGCTCGTCGCCGCGTCCGCGATGTCCCCTGCCCCCGGCACGGTCGGCGGAGCCACCGGAGGCGGCGGCGTCTGGCCCGGGACGACCGGCGGCGGCGTCGCACCCGGGGCGGCGGGCGGCGGCGGGGACGCGGCCGGGTCCAGACGCGGCGCCACAGCCGTCTTCGGCAGCGCGCTCCCGCCGTGCATCAGCGCCGTCGGCGCGTCCGCGCCCACCACCGGCTCCGGCGTGTCCTCGTCGTCGGCCCCCGACAGCGGCGGCGCGAACACCGTCGCCGGCAGCGGCACGCCCTCCACGCCGCCGGAGCTCGCGTTCGCGTCCACCCACGGACTGCTCGCCGACGACGAGGCCGGAACACCCTCCGTCGCCGTCGGCTCGTACTCCGCGTCCGACTCCGCCGACGACACGGAGGACCCCGAAGCGGAGGAAGAGGAAGAAGAAGGGGAGGAGGGAGAGAAGGAAGAGGAGGACGACGCGGGGACGTCCGACAGCGGCGTCGCGGCCGCCGGGGTCTCCGACCCCGTGGACGACACCGCACGCCCCTCCGACGCGCCGGACTCCGCCGACGACACCGAAGCCGAGGACACCGAAGCCCCCGACCCCGCACCGACACCCGAGCCCACCGGCGAATCCCCGTCACCACCACCGGCACCACCGGCACCGGAGTCCGCCTCGTCAAGCTCCTCCTGCGAGGCGTTCGGCCGCTGCGGCAGACCGATCTTGTCCGCCGCGTCCTGCAACCACTCCGGCGGACTCAGCAGGAACGACGTCTGGTTCAGATCGATCCGCGCCGGCGGCGCGGCCGGAGCCGGCACGACCGCCTCCTCGGCGACCCCGTACTCCTCCTCGTACCGCCGGATCACCTCACCCACCGGCAGCCCCGGCCACAACGTGGCCTCGCCCGAATCCCGGGCGATCACCAGCCGCTGCCGGCCCGTGTCGGCGGTCGGACCGCCCTCGCGGTCCTCCGCCCACACCACGAAACCGAGACCGAACTCCCGCACCCGCACCTCTTGGTGCTGATACGGAGGCAGATCACCGTTGATCCACTCCTCGGCGCGCTCCTGCGCCTGCGCGAACGTCACCACAGCCGGCTCACCCTCCCACCGGGGCCACGGGCACGGCGCGCGCGAAGCCGCCGTCCACCATCAGGTTCGCGACCGTCTCCAACTCCGGCGGATTACCCGCGAGACGCAGCAGAAACGCGTCGAAATCCACACCACAGGGCAGCAGCAACCGCTCCACCCGTTCGTTCACCGACCACCCCGCGGCCTCCTCACCGGAGTCCCGCACGTCGTCGTACGCACAGAACCACACCGAGCCGACCCCGGCACCCCGCACCTTCACCGCCACCAGACCGCCCTGCACGAACGCCACCCCCAGGTAGTCCTTCGTCAGATGGTCCCGCAGACACTTGTTCACGTAGACGAGGTCATTGATCCCCGCCTCCTCGCGCACCGTGAAGAACGGCTGGTCCACCAGCAGACCCAGCTCCGCGTCGAGCGCCGCGCCCACCGGGGCGCAGCCACCCGCCGCCTTCAGGAACGAGCGGTACGCCCCCGGCAGCCGGTAGCCGAGATCCTCCTCGACCCCCTGCAACTGCTGCTCCGACACCGCCACCCGGCCCTTCGGCAGACCGAAGTGCACCGGACGCGTCTCCTGCAGCGGCCGCGTACCCCGCTTCGAGTGATCCACCGCCGCCGTCGCCACACCACCGTGGTGCCGCAGCAGCGCCTTCACCTCGACCGGCACCAGCTCCAGCCGCCGCGACCCCAGCACGTGGTGCCACGTCCACCCGTGCGGCGTCGCCACCGACGGAATCGTGTCCCACAGCTCGTGACCGGTCGCCGCCATCGCCGCGTTCGCCGACACGTAGTCCGTCAGCCGCAGCTCGTCGACGCCGAAACCCTCCGGAGGCTCCGCGATCTCCGCCGCCGCACGCGCGTACGGCGAGAAATCCGGGAACCCCCGCTCGTCCACCCGCACCCCGCGCGGATGCCGCGAAGCACGCACCGGATCCGGGAAACGCACGACCTGCCCGGCATAGGCCGCGTTCGGAGGCGCGGTGGACTGCCCGAGCCGACCTGTCGTCATGGCGGTTGCCCCCTGCATGGCGTCACTGGCTGCTACTGCTTGCTACTGCCTGGTCCTGCTGGCGGACGCCACTGCACGCAGCCACGCCCGACCGATCCCGCACAGCCTATGCGCTGCCACAAGACCCCGAACCGGCCCGCGCCCCCACCCGGCCACCCCACCCACGCACCGTCACCAACCGTCACGAACCCATGACAGGCCGACCACGGCTCCGACACACCACCACGCCGAAACCCGCACCCAGCTTCCCCATATGGCTCCCTATTTGGCAGGCTGTGCACCGCAACTCGGGGGATTGCAGGAGGGGAAGACCAGCACCATGTACGCCAGCACCACGCCCACGCAGGGTGACCCACGCCTCAACTGGAGCAGCGACACCGACAACGGTCGCGCCCCCTTACTGCTGCACCGCCGCGACGGCATCCTCCCCGCCGTCGGCGCCGCCCTCTCCGTCCGCGGCGAGACCCTCACCTGCACCGCCGGACGCGGAGACGTCCCGCCCGTCCTCCACGCCCTCGTGCAGGACTTCCTCGACACGCTCACCAGCGGCCAGCGAGAACGCTTCACCGGGCGATGCCCCGAAGCCATCCTGCTCTCCCGGCACCTCACCGCCACCGAGACCAACCGCTCCCGGCGCGCCCAGCGCAGACCCCTCACCGCCGGCGAGGCCCGCCGCAGCCTCAAGCACGCCAAGATCACCGCCCGCCGCATCCGCGAGGACGGCGACCCCCTGCACGGCAGCTACGCCGCACCCTGTCGCTCCTGCGCCGCACTCCTCGACCACTTCGGCGTCCGCACCGTCGACCCCACACCCCCCACGCCCGACCGGAACGGCTGACCCCACCCCATGTCCGACACCACCCGCTTCCCCGTCAACGTCGACGCCGCCCTCCGCGACGCCGGCTGGCAGCCCGGACGCTGGGACATCAAACTCGCCGAGGAATGGGCCGACACCCTCCGCGCCCACACCTCCCCCGCCGGCCACCGCCACAGCGTCTTCCCCGCCGTCGTCGAGGCCTGGGCCGAATTCGGCGGCCTGCACCTCACCGCCCCCGGCCACGGACGCCAGATAGCGCCCGCCACCCTCCGCTTCGACCCGCTCGCCGGACTCCACCTCGCCCGCACCCTCGCCGACCTCGGCCGCGCCCTCGGCACCGAACTCGCCCCCCTCGGCGAGGAGGGCGACCACCAGGCCGTCCTCGCCATGGACGCCGAAGGGCGCGTCTACAGCCTCGACCACGCCGGCGACTGGTACCTCGGCCGCGACATCGACGCCGCGCTCTCCACCCTCGTCACCGGCACCCAGCCCGCCCGCCTCACCACCGGCTAGGACACGCTTCCCGGCACGGGACTCCCCGGCAGGGAACGCCCGGGCTGGGAACGCTCCGCCACGGGAATCACCGCCGACACCCTGAAACCGCCCGCCTCCGTCGGCCCCGACACGAAGGCCCCGCCCAGCCGCACGACCCGCTCCCGCATCCCCACCAGGCCGTTCCCCCCGCTCGGCAGACCCGCGTCCGCCGCCCCCTCGTCCGACGGACCGTTCTCCACCTGCATCGCCACCTCGGCGCCCCGGTGCGCCACCCGCACCACCACCTCCGCACCCGGCGCGTGCTTGTGCACGTTCGTCAGCGCCTCCTGCACCACCCGGTACGCCGTCCGCTCCACCTCCGGCGGATACGCCCCCGGCTCCCCCAGCTCCACCAGCTCCACCACCGCCCCCGCCAGCCGCGACTGCTGGCACAGGTCCTCCACCGCACCGAGACCCGGCCCGTCCTCGGACCCCGCCGCCTCCGCGGCCGCCGCCGCGGCCCGCCCCACCGCCGCCAACGGCACCGCCTCGGCCCCCACCGGAACGGCCTCCTCCCGCAGCACCCCCAGCATCTCCCGCAACTCCGTCAACGCCTGCCGCCCCATGTCACCCACCAGCGCGGCGTTCCTCACCGCCTTCTGCGGATCCTTCAACGCCACCGCCTGCAACGCCGCCGCGTGCACCACCATCAACGACACCCGGTGCGCCACCACGTCGTGCATCTCGCGGGCGATCCGCCGCCGCTCCTCCTGCCGCGCCCACTGCGCCCGCTGCTCCGCCCGGTCCGCCAGCAGCGACAACTCCTGCTCCAGCGAGTCCGCCCGCTCCCGCAGACTCTCCATCAGCCGCCGCCGCGCCCCTATATAGAGCCCGAACAGCACCGGAGGCGCGTTCAGCCCCAGCGTCATCAGCAGCGCCATGAGCGGCACGTACCAGGCACTCGGATCGAAGTCGTCCGCCTGCGCCGCGATGTCCCGCCGCAGCTCCACGGCCGTCACCACGAACACGGCCACCGTCGCCATGCCCGCCAGCACCGCCGTGAACCGCCGCGGCACCTCCGAGGCGGCGAGCGTGTACAGCCCGACGACCCCCATCAGATAGCCCATCTCGGCCGGCGCCACCGCGATCGACACCAGCACCACGGCGATCGGCCACCGCCGCCGGACCAGCAGCACCGACCCCACCAGCAGGCCGAACAACGCCCCCAGCGCCTCCGGAGCCCCCGCCCTCCCCGCGAACAGCACCCCCTCGACGGCACACTCCACCGCCGACACCAGCGCCAACCCGACGTCGAGCACGGCACTCCGCCGCCGCCCCCACCACCAAACCCCCGCGCCCGGCGCGTCCCGATCTGCCCCCGTTGTGGTCATGCCCCCACCCTACGGTCGCCTCCCGGCGAATTCCGAGGAGCGTCAACGCCCCGCACGCCAGTCCCTCGAACTGTTGAATCGATGGGATTTTCGACCCGAGAGTCCGCATTCCGGACGACGCTCATCACATGACCTCGGAATTGAACCGCTACGCGGACTTCGAGAGCCTGCGCGAGCAGGCGGTGACCCTCCGCCGCGAGGGCCTCAGCCGGCGCCAGATCCGTGATCGGCTGCATGTCCACAACAACGACCTCCTCAACCGCCTGCTGGAAAGCGAACCCCCACCGGATTGGACGAAGCGGCCCCGCGCCAAGGACGACCTCCGCGAGCGCGCCCGCGAGCTCCGCCTCCAGGGCATGACCTACGACCGCATCCAGGTCGAGCTCGGCTGCTCGAAGAGCTCGATCAGCCTGTGGGTCCGGGACCTGCCGAAGCCGGAGCGACGCCCCCCTGCCGAACAGGCCCGCCTCGCCAATCGGAAGCGCTGGGAACACGAGCTCGCCGTTCGGGACGAGAGGCGTCGCGCGACCAAGGCCGATGCGGCCCGCACCGTCGGCGAGATGTCCGAGCGCGAACTACTGCTGGCCGGTGTCGCGCTCTACTGGGCAGAGGGCACCAAGGACGAGCCGTACGATCGCCGCGAAACAGTCAACTTCGTCAACAGCGACCCTGGAGTCATCCAGCTCTACCTCGCCTGGCTGCGCCTCCTGAAGGTCGAACGAGGACGGCTCTCGTATCGCGTCATGATCCATGCGACGGCGGACGTCGAAGCCGCCGAACACTACTGGGCGGATCTGGTCGGCGTGCCCGTCCCGGCGCTGCAGAAGACGACGATCAAGAAGCACAACCCCAAGACCGTCCGGAAGAACGTGGGCGAGGACTACCGGGGGTGCCTGGTCATTCGCGTCGCGCAGGGAGCCGAGCTGTACCGGCGCATCGAGGGCTGGTGGTCTGGCATGGTGGAGGCCCAACGCCTAACCGCGTAGGCTGGCCAGGCCATCCCGGGTTGCTCTGTCGGCAGGGGCAACTGGACTTTGAATCCAGGTAAGACGCAGGTTCGACTCCTGCCCCGGGAGCCCATCAGGTTCGGGTCCTGACCGCACAGGTCAGGGCCCTTCCTCATGTCCGCCCCCCGACCCCCCGGTATCCTTCGTGCGTCCACCACCTAAAGCCGAAGGGCATATCCGTGAGCGCCAACCGCCCCCAAGTTCTCGGCTCCGCTCGCACAGGGGGGACCCCCTTGGCAGCCGTCGTCGTCCTCGCAGCGGGTGAGGGCACCCGCATGAAGTCCAAGACCCCCAAGGTGCTGCACGAGATCGCCGGGCGTTCGCTCGTCGGGCACGTCGTGTCCGCCGCGCGCGAGCTGGAGCCCGAGCACCTCGTCGTGGTCGTGGGGCACGCGCGGGAGCGGGTGCGGGGGCACCTGGAGGAGGTGTACCCGGGGACCCGTACCGCCGTGCAGGAGGAGCAGAACGGGACCGGGCACGCGGTGCGGATGGCTCTGGAGGAGCTGGGCGCCGCGCCCGAGGGGACCGTGGTCGTGGTGTGCGGTGACACCCCGCTGCTGTCCGGCGCGACGCTGGCGTCGCTGGCGGAGACGCACGCCGGCGACGGGAACGCGGTGACCGTGCTGACCGCCGAGGTGCCGGACTCGACCGGGTACGGGCGGATCGTGCGGGACCTGGCGACCGGGGCCGTGACCGCGATCGTCGAGCACAAGGACGCCTCGCCGGGGCAGCTGGACATCAAGGAGATCAACTCCGGGGTGTTCGCGTTCGACGGGGCGCTGCTCGCGGAGGCGATCAAGCAGCTGCGGACGGACAACAGCCAGGGCGAGGAGTACCTCACCGACGTGCTGTCGATCCTGCGCGAGGCGGGGCACCGGGTCGGCGCGTCCATCGCGGCCGACCACCGCGAGATCCTCGGGATCAACAACCGGGTGCAGCTGGCCGAGGCCCGCACGCTGCTGAACCAGCGTCTCCTCGCGGCGGCGATGACGGCCGGCGTGACCGTGGTCGACCCGTCGTCCGTCCTGGTGGACGTGACCGTGACGTTCGAGCCGGACGCCGTGATCCACCCGGGTACGCAGCTGCTGGGCGCGACGCACGTCGGCGAGGACGCCGAGGTCGGTCCGAACACGCGGCTGACGGACACCACGGTGGGCCGGGGCGCGCGGGTGGACAACGCGGTGGCGGTGTCCGCGGTGATCGGCGACGGCGCCTCCGTGGGGCCGTTCGCGTACCTGCGTCCGGGCACGCGGCTGGGCGCGAAGGCGAAGGCCGGCACGTACGTCGAGATGAAGAACGCGACGCTGGGCGAGGGGACGAAGGTCCCCCACCTGTCCTACGTGGGTGACGCGACGATCGGCGAGTACACGAACATCGGCGCGGCGAGCGTCTTCGTGAACTACGACGGCGAGGCGAAGCACCACACCACGATCGGGTCGCACTGCCGGACCGGGTCGGACAACATGTTTGTGGCTCCCATCACCATCGGGGACGGCGTCTACACGGCCGCCGGGTCCGTGATCACGAAGGACGTGCCGGCGGGCGCGCTGGCGGTGGCGCGGGGCCAGCAGCGGAATATCGAGGGTTGGGTCGCCCGGAAGCGGCCCGGCAGCGCCGCGGCGCAGGCCGCCGAGGCGGCTTCGGAAGGGTCCGCCGGCGAAAGCTGACCGGAAACAGGTACGTCGAACGAGGCGTACCGTGATACGTGCACACAAATTCGGCTGGTTCGCACACGCGCTCGGGAGCGCGGGTCTTGCGGCCAGAGAACACGTCTGAGGAGACAGTGCTGTGACCGGGATCAAGACGACCGGCGAGAAGAAGCTGATGCTCTTCTCCGGCCGCGCCCACCCCGAGCTGGCCGAGGAGGTCGCGCACCAGCTGGGTGTCGGTCTCGTTCCGACCAAGGCGTTCGACTTCGCCAACGGTGAGATCTACGTCCGCTTCCAGGAGTCGGCGCGCGGCGCGGACTGCTTCCTGATCCAGAGCCACACGGCTCCGATCAACAAGTGGATCATGGAGCAGCTGATCATGATCGATGCTCTGAAGCGGGCCTCGGCCCGGAGCATCACCGTGATCGTGCCGTCGTACGGCTACGCCCGCCAGGACAAGAAGCACCGCGGCCGCGAGCCGATCTCGGCGCGTCTGGTGGCGGACCTGATGAAGACGGCCGGCGCGGACCGGATCCTGACCGTGGACCTGCACACGGACCAGATCCAGGGCTTCTTCGACGGCCCGGTGGACCACCTGTCGGCGCTGCCGGTGCTGGCGGACTACGTGGGCGGCAAGGTCGACCGTTCGAAGCTGACGATCGTCTCCCCGGACGCGGGCCGCGTGCGGGTCGCCGACCGCTGGTGCGACCGTCTGGACGCGCCGCTGGCCATCGTGCACAAGCGCCGTGACAAGGACGTCGCCAACCAGGTGACCGTCCACGAGGTCGTCGGTGACGTGAAGGGCCGCGTCTGTGTCCTGGTGGACGACATGGTCGACACCGGCGGCACGATCTGCGCGGCGGCCGAGGCGCTCTTCGCGCACGGCGCCGAGGACGTCATCGTGACGGCGACGCACGGCATCCTTTCGGGTCCCGCGGCCGACCGCCTGAAGAACTCCAAGGTGAGCGAGTTCGTGTTCACGGACACGCTGCCGGTGCCGGGTTCGCTGGAGCTGGACAAGATCACGGTGCTGTCGATCGCGCCGACGATCGCGCGCGCGGTGCGCGAGGTGTTCGAGGACGGTTCGGTGACGAGCCTCTTCGAGGAGCACTGAGCCGTACCGGTCTCCGTACCGAGGGCCGTCTCCCCGTTCGGGGGAGGCGGCCCTCGGGCGTTGCCGCCCCGGACCCCCCGGGGTGATCCATTTGGGGGGCCGGGGGCTGCCGGGTAGACTGCTCAGGTTGCTCGGCGAGGGAGGCTGTGCCCGTTCAGGGTCGGCGCTCCGTTATCGACGCGCTCTTCGTAGCAGGCCATCGCCAGTCGGCGGCCGGGTGACAGTCACAACCGTCACCACCACTACGAGGAGTGCACATGTCCGAGGTGAAGCTCGCCGCCGCCGTCCGCACCGAGTTCGGCAAGGGCGCCGCCCGCAAGATCCGCCGCGCCGCCGCCGTTCCGGCCGTTCTCTACGGTCACGGCACGGACCCGGTCCACCTGACGCTGCCGGCCCACGAGACCACGCTGGCGCTGCGCACCCCGAACGTCCTGCTGGCCCTGGACATCGAGGGCAAGGGCTCCGAGCTGGCCATCCCGAAGGCCGCCCAGCGCGACCCGCTGAAGGGCAGCCTGGAGCACGTCGACCTCCTCCTCGTGAAGCGCGGCGAGAAGGTCACCGTCGAGATCGTCGTCGAGACCGAGGGCGACCTGGCCCCGGGCGCCTTCCTGGTCGAGAACGTGCTGAACACGCTCTCCGTCGAGGCCGAGGCCACCCACATCCCGGAGTCCGTCACGGTCTCCATCGAGGGCCTGTCCGCCGGTGACTCGATCCAGGCCAAGGACATCGCGCTGCCGAAGGGCACCTCCCTGGTGACGGACCCCGAGGCCGTCGTCATCCAGATCCTGGCCGCCCAGGCCGAGGAGCCGGCCGCGGAGTCCGCCGAGGGCGACGAGGCTGCCGCCGAGGCCTGAGCCGTAGGCTCTTGTCCGACGTGACGGGGTGACGGGCCGTACGGCCCGTCACCCCGTTTCTCTTTTCCTGTGATCAAGGAGTTGGCGATGACCGACGACGCGAACGCGCCCTGGCTGATCGTCGGCCTGGGCAATCCGGGGCCGGAGTACGCGGGCAACCGCCACAACATCGGCTTCATGGTGGTGGATCTGCTGGCGGAGCGGATCGGCGGGAAGTTCAAGCGGGCGCAGAAGGCGCAGGCGCAGGTCGTCGAGGGCCGGCTGGGGCCGGTGGGTCCGGCGAACCGGCGGGTGGTGCTGGCGAAGCCGATGTCGTACATGAACCTGTCCGGCGGTCCGGTGACGGCGCTGCGCGACTTCTACAAGGTGCCGACGGCGCACGTGCTGGCGGTCCACGACGAGCTGGACATCGACTACGCGACGCTGCGGCTGAAGCTGGGCGGCGGGGACAACGGGCACAACGGCCTGAAGTCGATGACGAAGTCGATGGGTCCCGACTATCACCGGGTGCGGTGCGGGATCGGGCGTCCGCCGGGCCGGATGCAGGTGGCGGACTTCGTGCTGAAGGACTTCTCCTCTACGGAGCGCAAGGAGCTCGACTGGTTCGTGGACCGGTCGGCGGACGCGGTGGAGTGCCTGGTGACCGAGGGCCTGGAGCGGGCGCAGTCGGCGTACAACTCCTGAGGTCGCTCCCGGCGGCTCCTGGGCGTCGCCCTCCGGCCGTACGACTGTACGATCGCGGGTCATGACGCACGTCCGCAACGCCGCCATGGTCCTCGTCGCCGTCCTGCTCGTCGTCGCGGGGGTGTGGGCGTCGTGGGGTTCGGCGCAGCACGTCCTGCTGGCGAAGGGGCGTGAGCACGGGACGCTGACGGTGGCGGGCTGCACGGACGAGATGTGCAGCGGCGCGTACGCGCCGGACGACGCCGGAGCCCCCCGTCGGACGCTGACGATCGAGCGGTCGGTGGCGGCGGGGCCGGGGGCGGTGATCCCGGTGGTGGTGAAGCCGGGGACGGACGAGGGGGTGCGGACCGGCTGGGGCGGCGGGCTGCACGCGTGGCTGCCGCTGGGCGGCGCGCTGGTGCTGGCGGCGCCGCTGCTGGCGGGGGGTCTGCGGCTGCGGCGGACGGCCTGGTCGCTGGCGGGTGCGGGGGCGGCGCTGTGGGTGGCGGCGTTCCTGACGCTGTGAGGCGGCCCGGGACTGGCCGGATTCCACCAGTTCCTGGCGGGATTGTTATGAAGCTCTGGGTTAAGCGTGGCTTAAAGCGACGGATAGGCTGCGTCCGCTGCCACCCCCCACGGCATCCCTCATCCACAGATGGACGACTGCACATGCGACGCTCCCTGATCCCCGCCGCCACGCTTGTCGCGGCCATGGCGGGTTCTCTCGCTCTGGCCCCGACGGCCTTCGCGACCGGCGGCGAGTACGAGCTCCCCCTGCACCAGTCGACGCCGGTCAAGGCGGCCGACTTCCAGCAGGGCGAGTGCCCCGAGACGATCCCGGCCGACCAGGACGGGTGGCACTTCGTGATCCCCGGCGGCGGCGTGGACTTCGTCAAGCTGACGGTCACGTTCGACAACGGCGCCCCGATCGAGGTCACCTCCTTCGGCCCGCCGAAGGACGACCACGCGTACGTGGCGTCCGCGGCCGGCGCCCAGCTGACCTCCGCCGTCGCGATCGTCGACGGCAAGGTGAAGCAGGGCTTCTTCAACCTGTCGCACACGTGCGCGGCGGAGGAGGCCGGCGGCACCACCGGCGAGACGACCACCGGCGAGACGACCGGTGAGACGACTACCGGCGAGACGACCGGTGAGACGACTACCGGCGAGACCACCGCGGGTGAGACGACGACCGGTGAGACCACCGGTGAGACCACCACGGGCGAGACGACCGGTGAGACCACCACCGGCGAGACGACCACCGGTGAGGCCACCACGGGTGAGACGACCGGCGAGACGACCGGCGAGACCACCACCGGCGAAGCCACCACCGGCGAGACCAGCACCGGCGGGACCGCCACCACCGGCGAGACCACGACCGGCGAGACCACCACGGGTGAGACCACCACGGGTGAGAGCACCGGCGAGGCCACCGGAGAAGGCACTGCCACCGCCACCGGCGGCGACGCCGCCACGGGCGAGACCGCCGCCGGCAGCGAGACCGACACGAAGGGCGGTTCCGAGGAGGGCAACCTCGCGGAGACCGGTTCGAGCGCGCCGGTCGGCGTGATGGCCGGTGTCGCCGCCGCGCTCGCCGCGGCCGGTGCGTTCCTGGTGCTGCGCCGCCGCAAGGCCGCGCAGGGCTGACGTACCCCTGGGCTCAGGACGTGAAGTGCCCCCACGGGATTCCCGTGGGGGCACTTCGCCGTGGTGAGGGGGTCAGCCGGTGTTGCGCAGGCCCGCGGCGACGCCGTTGACCGTGAGCAGCAGGGCCCGGGCGAGCAGCGGGTCCGGGTCCTCGCCGGTCTCGACGGCGGCGCGCTGGCGGGCGAGGAGGGCGACCTGGAGGTAGGAGATCGGGTCCAGGTAGGCGTCGCGGATGGCGAAGGTCTGCTGGAGGACCGGCTGGGAGTCGAGCAGCTTCTCGCCGCCGGTGACCTTGAGGACCTCCTGCACGGTGAGCGCGTGCTCGGCCTCGATCGTCTCGAAGACGTGCTTGAGCTCGTCGGGGACGAGGGTGTCGACGTAGTGGCGGGCGATCCGCAGGTCCGTCTTCGCGAGGGTCATCTCGACGTTGGAGAGGAAGTTGCGGAAGAAGTGCCACTGCTCGTGCATCTCGCCGAGGACCGCGTCGAGACCGGCCTCGCGCAGTGCCTTGAGGCCGGAGCCGACGCCGAACCAGCCGGGGACGATCTGGCGGGACTGGGTCCAGCCGAAGACCCACGGGATGGCGCGCAGACCGTCGAGCGAGACGCCGGAGCCGGGGCGGCGGGCGGGCCGCGAGCCCAGGTGCAGGTCGGCGAGCTGGTCGACCGGCGTGGAGGCGAGGAAGTACGTCGGCAGGTCGGGGTCCTCGACGAAGGCCCGGTAGGCGGCGTGGGCGGCTTCGGAGACGACGTCCATCGCGGCGTCCCAGCGGGCGAGGGCCTCGTCGGACTGGCGGGGTGCCGTGTGCAGGGCGGAGGCCTGGAGGGTGGCCGCGACGGTCAGCTCCAGGTTCTCCCGGGCCAGCGACGGGATGAGGTACTTGTCGGAGATGACCTCGCCCTGCTCGGTGACCTTGATCTCGCCCTCCAGGGTGCCCCAGGGCTGGGCGAGGATCGCGTCGTGCGAGGGGCCGCCGCCGCGGCCGACGGTGCCGCCGCGGCCGTGGAAGAGGCGGAGGCGGACGCCGTACCGGTGGGCGACGTCGCGCAGGCGCCGCTGGGCGCGGTGGATCTCCCACTGGGAGGTGGTGATGCCGCCGAACTTGGAGGAGTCCGAGTAGCCGAGCATGACCTCCTGGACGTCGCCGCGGAGCGCGACGAGGCGTCGGTAGGAGGGGTCGGCGAGCATGTCGTTGAGGATGACGTCGGCGGCGCGGAGCTCGTCGGTGGTCTCCAGGAGCGGCACGATGCCGATCTCGGCCCAGCCGGCGTGGAGGTCGATGAGGCCGGCCTCGCGGGCGAGGACGGTGGCGGCGAAGACGTCGTCGGCGCCCTGGCACATCGAGATGATGTAGGACTCGATGACCTCGGGGCCGAAGCGCTCGAAGGCTTCCTTGATGGTGTGGAAGACGCCGAGGGTCTTCTGCCCGGCCTCGTCGAGCGGTGCCGGGGTGGGGGCGAGGGGGCGGCGGGAGCGCAGTTCCTTGGCGAGCAGCCGCTGCCGGTAGTCGCGGGGCATGTCGGCGTACCGCCAGGACTCCTCGCCGAGTCGGTCGAAGAGCTGGCCGAGGGCGTGGTGGTGGGCGTCGGCGTGCTCGCGGACGTCCATGGTGGCGAGCTGGAGGCCGAAGGCGGCGAGGGTGCGGATGGTGCGGTCCATGCGCCCGTCGGCGAAGAGGCCGCCGCGGTGCTCGCGCAGGGAGGTCTGGATGAGGGTGAGGTCGCGGATCAGCTCGGCGGTGCCGAGGTAGTCGCGGCCTTCCTGGTGGGGGGTGCCGTGCGCGAGGCGTTCGCGGGTGTTGAGGAGCTTCTGGCGGACGCAGGTGGTCTTGAGGCGGTACGGCTCCTCGGCGTTGAGCCGCTTGTAGCGGGGGCTGATCTCCGGGAGGAGGTCCAGGTCGCGCTGGAGGGAGTCCAGGAGTTCCTGGGTGGCTCCGGTGTAGCGGATGGAGTTGGAGAGCAGGCCGCGGAGGAAGTCGATGAGCTCCAGGGCGTCGGTGATGCCGTGCTCGTGCTGGAGGATCAGGACGTCCCAGGTCACCTGGGGGGTGACGTTGGGGTTGCCGTCGCGGTCGCCGCCGATCCAGGTGCCGAAGGTGAGCGGGCGGGTGCCGGAGGGGAGCTCGTAGCCGACGCGCTCCAGTTCGGCGGCGAGGTCCTCCAGGACGTCGCCGACGGCGTCGGCGTGGAGCTCGTCGAGGTAGTAGATGGCGTTGCGGGCCTCGTCGGCGGGCTCCGGGCGGACGACGCGGAGTTCGTCGGTCTGCCAGATGAGGTCGATGTTCTCGGCGAGCCGGAGGTCGTGGCGGCGGCGGTCGGCCTCGATGACCGGCGCCTCCAGGAGGGCGCCGATGCGGCGGAGCTTGTTGAGGACGGAGCGGCGGGCGGCCTCGGTGGGGTGCGCGGTGAAGACCGGGCGCACGTTGAGGTTCTTGACCGTCTCGCGTACGTGGGCGGGGTCGCCGTCCTTGAGCATGTCGGCGGTGCGGGCCAGGAGGCCGCCCTCGGCGGCGCGCTTCTCCCGGAGCTCGCGGCCGCGGTGGACCTGCTCGGTGACGTTGGCGAGGTGGAAGTAGGTGGAGAAGGCGCGGACGAGCTTGGCGGCCGTCTCCAGCTCGACGCCGCGGAGCAGCTCGGCCGCGGCGTCGCCGTCCTCTCGGGTCAGGCTGCGGACCCGCTCGACGAGGTCGAGGAGGTCGTGGCCCTCTTGGCGGACGAGGGTCTCGCCGAGGAGGTCGCCCAGTCGGCGGATGTCGGCGCGCAGCTCGGCGTTGGTGGTGGGAGTCTGGTCGGCACTGCTCACAGGTGCGGCTCCTTGCAGTGTTCAAGCACGTCTGGAGGGTTCTGGAGGCTTGCGGACCGCGCTGTCCGACGCACCCAGGATAGGTGTCCATTCCCTGGACGTCGGGCAGCCCCCCGCTTGTGCCCTCTTGCCGGGTGCCGTCGCGCTGCCATACTTACGTCGCCGTAGGTTACGCAGCCGTAGCCTCGGCCTGTTCCGCACCGTACATACCCTCACCCTCACCCCCCAGGGGACACGCATGACCATCAGCCCCGAGGTCACCTCGGCGTCCGAGGCGACCGATCCGGTCCAGACCCTGCCCTCCGCCACGCTGGGCGGCGACAGCAAGGGTTCCGTCGAGCAGCTCGCGCTGGCGCTGTTCATCGTGGTGCCCTTCGTGGCCCTGCTGGCGGCGGTGCCGCTGGCCTGGGGATGGGGGGTGAGCTGGCTGGATCTGGGGCTGATGACGGCGATGTACTACATCGGCTGCCACGGCATCACGATCGGCTTCCACCGCTACTTCACGCACGGTTCGTTCAAGGCGAAGCGTCCGCTGCGGATCGCGCTGGCGATCATGGGGTCGCTGGCGGTCGAGGGGCCGCTGGTGCGCTGGGTGGCGGACCACCGCAAGCACCACAAGTTCTCGGACGCGGAGGGCGACCCGCATTCGCCGTGGCGGTTCGGGGAGACGGTGCCGGCCCTGATGAAGGGCCTGTGGTGGGCGCACATCGGCTGGATGTTCGACGAGGAGCGGACGCCGCAGCACAAGTACGCGCCGGATCTGATCAAGGACGCGGCGATCCGGCGGATCTCGCGCAACTTCATCCCGTGGACGATCGTCTCGCTGGCGATCCCGCCGGTGGTGGGCGGTCTGGTGACGTGGTCGTGGTGGGGCGCGTTCACCGCGTTCTTCTGGGGTTCGCTGGTGCGGGTGGCGCTGCTGCACCACGTGACGTGGTCGATCAACTCGATCTGTCACGCGGTGGGCAAGCGTCCGTTCAAGTCGCGTGACCGGTCGGGGAACGTGTGGTGGCTGGCGGTGCTGTCGTGCGGCGAGTCCTGGCACAACCTGCACCACGCGGATCCGACGTCGGCGCGGCACGGTGTGCTGAGGGGGCAGGTCGACTCCAGCGCGCGGCTGATCCGCTGGTTCGAGCAGGCGGGCTGGGCGTACGACGTGCGGTGGCCGGCGCAGTCGCGTATCGACGCCCGGCGCCGGTCCGCGGCCGCCGACGCGGCATGATGGAGGACGTGGCGATCGACGGCGGTTCCAGCAGCACCAGCGGTACGGGCGGTACCGGGGCGAAGCCCCGGCGGAGCCGGCGGGTGAGGATGACCGGCGCGGAGCGCCGGGAGCAGCTGCTGGACATCGGGCGCACGCTCTTCGCCGAGAAGGGTTTCGAGGGCACGTCGGTGGAGGAGATCGCGGCGAAGGCCGGGGTGTCGAAGCCGGTGGTGTACGAGCACTTCGGCGGCAAGGAGGGCCTGTACGCGGTCGTGGTCGACCGGGAGATGCGGCAGCTGCTGGACGGGGTGACGGGGGCGCTGACCGCCGGCCATCCGCGGGAGCTGCTCGAACAGGCGGCCTTCGCGCTCCTCGACTACATCGAGAACTACACGGACGGTTTCCGGATCCTGGTCCGGGACTCGCCGGTGGCGCAGTCGACGGGCACGTTCGCCTCGCTGATCAGTGACATCGCGACGCAGGTCGAGGACATCCTGGGCCTGGAGTTCAAGGCGCGCGGCTTCGACCCGAAGCTGGCGCCGCTGTACGCGCAGGCTCTGGTCGGCAGTGTGGCGCTGACGGGCCAGTGGTGGCTGGACGTGCGCAAGCCGAAGAAGGCCGAGGTGGCGGCGCACCTGGTGAACCTGGCGTGGCACGGCCTGGACGGCCTGGAGCAGAAGCCGCGGCTGATAGGGCACCGGAAGAACTGAGCGCGCGGCCGGGTCCGGCGGGTGTCCGCCGGACCCGGCCTTTTCCGTCCGGTCCCCGGGTGGGGGATCGTGAAAAGCTTCGTTGCCGTCTCAACGATCAACGCTATGATCCCTCCACATCCGGGGGAGGGTGTTTCGCCCTCCGCACGTGGCCCTCGTGTGCCGTGCGGAGGTGGTGCGGAGCCCTGTCCTCGGTACCTGTTCTCACGTTCCCCAGGGGGGGATCACTTTGCGTTCCGTATTCTCCGGGCGCGCCCGCCGCGTCTCCGCGTGCACCGCGCTCGCCCTCGCCGCCGGCATGCTGCTGGCGACCCCCGCTTCGGCCGGCACGCCCGTGCCGGCTCCCCCGGTCGCGCAGCCGACCGCCTCCGTCGAGCTGCCCGGCCGGTCCTACACCGTGCCGCAGGGCACCGGCCGCGCCTCCGCCGCGGGCGCCACGGGTGACACCCGGCCGCTCGCGGACCTGAACAGCGACGGCTGGGAGGACGTCATCTTCCGCGCCATGGACGGCAAGCTGTACTCGTCGCTGTCCGACGGCGGCGGCGCGGAGTTCCTGACGAGCCGCACCGAGGTCGCCAAGGACGTCATCCCGATCGGCAACCAGGGCGGCAACAACAGCCGTCCCGAGGTGCTCGTGCTGTCCGGGACCGGCACCCTGACGATGTACCAGGACGCCCACCGCGACAGCTACGACGGGGAGTGGCGGGTCGGCACCGGCTGGCAGATCTACAACAAGGTCTTCTCCCCCGGCGACCTCAACGGCGACGGCCGCGCCGACGTCCTCGCCCGCACCCACGCCGGTGAGCTGTACGTGTACCTGGGCACCGGCCACATGACCGGCCCGCTCTCCACCCGGAAGCGGATCGGCGGCGGCTGGGGCGTCTACGACCAGCTGGTCGGCGTCGGCGACGCCAACGGCGACGGCAAGGGCGACCTGTACGCCCGCGACACCACCGGCCGCCTGTGGTTCTACGCCGCCACCGGCAACCTGAGCCGTCCGTTCGCCGGCCGGCGGGCGATCGGCCAGGGCTGGAACACGTACAACCAGATCGCGTGGGCGGGCAGCGGCGCCGTCGTCGCCCGCGACAACACCGGCACGGTGTACCTGTACGACCCCCGGGGCAACGGCACCCTGTCGCCGCGCCGCAAGGCGAGCGCGACGGGCGGCTGGGCGGGCGTCGCGCAGTTCGCGAACTCCGGCAGCATCCCGCACACGGGCAAGGCGGCCGTGATGGCCCGGACCCACGCCGGCAACCTGTACTGGTACGGCGCCACCACCCGGGGCGTCCTGACCGCCCGGGACCAGCTGAGCGAGGACGGCGGGTGGAGCGACGTCACGGTCTTCCACCCCTCCTCGCTCGACGGGGACGGCCACTCCGACTTCGGCTGGGCCTACGAGGGCCGTCTCGGCGTCAACGGGAACACCATCGGTTCGGGCTGGGGCGTCTACAACGCCCTGGTCGGCCCCGGTGACCTGAGCGGCGACGGCAAGGGCGACCTGCTCGCCCGGGACCGCTCCGGCGTCCTGTACCTGTACGAGGGCAACGGCCACGCCACCGCGTTCGCCTCCCGGGTCCGGGTCGGCGACGGGTGGAGCACGTACAACAAGCTGGTCGGCGCCGGCGACTACACCGGTGACGGCCGGACGGACCTGCTGGCCCGCACCACCTCCGGCGACCTGTACCTGTACGCGGGCACGGGCAGCGCGAGCGCGCCGTTCAAGGGCCGGGTGAAGATCGGCGGCGGCTGGGGCGCGTACCAGCAGATCGCCGCCCCCGGCGACCTGAACGCCGACGGCAAGGCGGACCTGCTGGCCGTCACGTCCGGCGGCACGCTGTACCGCTACATGAACACCGCGCCGGGCAGGTTCTCCCCGCGCACGCAGCTCGCCACGGGCTTCGGCATCTACAACACGCTCTTCTGACCCTTCCGGTCCCGAACGGCGTTGCCCCGCACCGGGATTCCCGGTGCGGGGCACTGTTCGAAATCCGTTCGCGTCCTTGTCGGCGGGGCGGGTTACACTCACGCACACATCCGGTCGGATGTTCGCCCCTCGCACGTCAGAGCACGTGCGAAGGCGCCGCGAACCCGTCCGGGTCCACCTTTCTTCGTTCCCCAGGGGGGGATCTCTTTGCGTTCCATGTTCTCCGGGCGTGGCCGCCGCGTCGCCGCGTGCACCGCTCTCGCCCTCTCCGCCGGCATGCTGCTGGCGACGCCGGCCTCCGCCGAGACCCCGGCCCCGGTCGTCAAGGCCGAGAAGAAGGCCCCGTCCTTCACGCCTCCGAAGCTGGTCCGCCCCGCCCAGGACGGTGCCCGCGCCGGTGCGCAGAACGCCGAGGCCGGCTCCCTGCCGCTGTCGGACCTGGACGGTGACGGTCTCGACGACCTCATCTTCCGCACCGTCGACGGCGAGCTGTACTCGGACCTCTCCGCGGAGCCGTTCGAGCTGTACCGCTTCGAGGAGGGTGTCGCCAAGGACATCGTCCCGATCGGCCAGCAGGGCGGCTACACCTCCGAGCCCGAGGTGCTGGTCGTCTCCGAGGACGGCACGCTCACCCTGTACCAGGACGCCGCCGCGAACGGCACCCCGTACGAGTACCGCGTGGGAGGCGGCTGGCAGATCTACAACAAGATCACGTCGCCCGGTGACGTGAACAACGACGGCCGGGCCGACGTGCTCGCCCGCACCTTCGACGGCCAGCTGTACCTGTACCTGGCCACCGGCAACCTGGCCAAGCCGCTCGGCGGCCGCATCCTCGTCGGCCCCGGCTGGGGCGTCTACGACCAGCTGGTCGGCCTCGGCGACGGCAACGGCGACGGCCGGGCCGACCTGTACGCCCGCGACACCTCCGGCACCCTGTGGTGGTACGCCGGCACCGGCGTCAACACCAAGCCGTTCGCCGGCCGCGTGTCCATCGGCGGCGGCTGGAACGACTACAACCAGATCATGCCCGCCGGCGGCGGCGACCTCTGGGCCCGCGACAACAACGGCACGCTGTACCTGTACACGGCCAAGGGCAACGGCACGCTGAACACCCGCCAGAAGGTCGGCGACACCGGCGACTGGGCCGGCATCGCCCAGTTCGCGGGCGCCGGCAGCAACCCTTACACCGGCAAGGAAGGCGTCATCGGACGCGACTCCGCGGGCACGCTGTGGTGGTACGCCAACAACACCAAGGGCGGCCTGTACCCGCGCCAGGACCTGTTCGAGGCCCCGGGCCTGTTCAAGGGCATCAACTACGCCCACCTCTCCTCGATGACCCCGGACGGCCTCTCGGACGTCTCCGTGGTGTTCGACGGCGTGCTGACCATCGAGGGCCAGGAGATCGGCAGCGGCTGGCAGGTCTACAACAGCATCGTCGGCCCCGGCGACCTGAGCGGCGACGGCAAGGGCGACCTGCTCGCCCGGGACCGCTCCGGTGTCCTGTACCTGTACAAGGGCGACGGCACGGGCGCGAAGCTCTCCTCGCGCATCCGGATCGGCTCCGGATGGGGTGCGTACAACACCATCCTCGGTGCGGGCGACTACACCGGTGACGGCCGCAACGACCTCCTCGCCCGCACCACCGGCGGCGACCTGTACCTGTACCCGGGCACCGGCAACGCGACGTCGCCGTTCAAGTCCCGGTACAAGATCGGGAGCGGCTGGAACGCGTACAAGCACCTGGCCGCCCCCGGCGACCTGAACGCCGACGGCAAGGGCGACCTGCTCGCCGTCGCCGGCAACGGCAACCTGCTCCGCTACCTCGGCACCAAGCCGAACACGTTCTCCAAGGCGACGCCGGTCGGCCCCGGCTACCAGATCTACAACACCTTCTCCTGACGCCTCACGGCGAACGGGAACGCCCCGCACCGGAGGATTCCGGTGCGGGGCGTTCCCGTTCGCCGGAGGGTCAGTTCGGCCTGCGGGCGACCGCGAAGACGCGGCGGAAGGGGAAGACCGTGCCGTGCGGGCCGGCGGGGTAGGCCTCGCGCAGCAGGTCGCGGTACTGGGCGAGGAAGGCCTCGGCGGCCGGCGGGTCGTCGCCGAGGGCGGTCAGGACCGGGCGCAGGGCGGTGCCCTTGACCCAGTCGAGGACGGCGTCCTCGCCCTGGAGGAGCTGGCAGTAGACGGTCTCCCAGACGTCGGTCTCGCAGCCGAGGCCGGTGAGGCGGGCGAGGTAGTCGGCGGGTTCGAGGATGTGGACGAAGCGGCGGCCCTGGCCGGCGAGGCGCGCGCGCCACTCGGGGAGGGCGCAGAGCTCGCCGAGGAGGGCGTGGCTGGGGGAGGTGAAGTTGCCGGGGACCTGGAAGGCGAGGGTGCCGCCGGGGCGGAGGCCGTCGATCCAGCGGGCGAAGGACTCGGGGTGGTCGGGGACCCACTGGAGGGCCGCGTTGGACACGATGAGGTCGTAGGGCTCGCCGGGGGTCCAGTGGGCGGCGTCGGCGGGGCGGAAGTCGATCCAGCCGCCTCCGGGGGTGCTGCCGGCCCAGTCCTTCTCGGCCTGTTCGAGCATCTCGGGCGAGAGGTCGTAGCCGGTGATGTGGGCGTCGGGCCAGCGGTCGGCGAGGAGGGCGGTGACGTTGCCGGGGCCGCAGCCGAGGTCGGCGATGCGGGCGGGGCGGTCGGGGTGGGGAAGGCGGGGTATTCGGTGGAGGAGATCGAGGAAGGGGCGGGTGCGGTGGGTGGAGTGGCGGAGGTACTGCGCCGGGTCCCACACCGGTGCGGCGACGGAGTCCACGGAATGCATGTTCGAAGCTCCCTTGCAGGCGAGAGTCGGCCAAACGGAACCGGTTCCGGCCGGGTCCTTCCCCACTGCCCGGCCAAATATATCTTGATGTCGAGATACATGATATCAAGAAACTCGAATGCAAGAGACTTTATGTCAACAGACCCACTACACTGATCGACATGGAGGACGAGGTCGACCGTCTGGTCGCTGCATGGCGCCGTGAGCGCCCGGACCTCGACGTGGAACCGTTGGAGGTCCTCAGCCGCGTCTCCCGGCTGGCCCGGCACCTCGACCGCGCCCGCCGGCTCGCCTTCTCGGAGCACCAGCTGGAGCCCTGGGAGTTCGACGTCCTCACCTCGCTGCGCCGCGCCGGAGCCCCGTACCAGCTCTCCCCCGGCCAGCTCCTCACCCAGACCCTGGTGACCTCCGGCACCATGACCAACCGCATCGACCGGCTCACCAAGAAGGGCCTGGTCGAGCGGCTGCCCGACCCCAGCGACCGGCGCGGGGTCCTGGTCCGGCTCACCCCCGAGGGGCGCGACCGCGCCGACGAGGCGCTGGCCGGACTGCTCGCCCAGGAGCGGGCCATCCTCGCCCAGCTCTCCCGTCCGCAGCGCGCCGAACTCGCCGCCCTGCTACGCCGGCTGACCGCCCCGTTCGACAACGTTCCCGGCTAGTTCCGGCAGCGGCGCCGGGCCCACGCCCGCGCGGCGGGCCAGGGCCACCGCCGCCAGCGTCGAGTGGACGCCCAGCTTCCCCAGCACGTTCTGCATGTGCGTACGGACCGTGTGCGGGGAGAGGAAGAGCCGCTCCGCCACCGCCTTCCGGCCCAGACCCGCCACCATGCAGCGCAGCACCTCCCGCTCGCGCGGGGTCAGCGACTCCACCAGGCGCTCGCTGTCCGTCCGGTGCTTCCGGGCCGCCGTCAGCTCCCGCAGCACCCCCGTCAGCAGCGCCGGCGGCAGATGCGTCTCGTCCCGCAGCACCCCGCGGACCACGGCGAGCAGCCGCTGGAGCGAGCAGTCCTTCGCCACCCAGCCGGAGGCCCCCGCCTGGAGCGCGAGCGCGGCCCTGCCGGCGTCGTCCCGCTCGGCCAGCACCACCGCGCGCACCGCGGGCTGCGCCTTCCGCACCCCCGCGACCAGCGAGATCCCGTCCACGGCGGGCTCGCCCTCCGGCCCGTTCGAGGCGACCGGCGAGGCCGCGGGCGCCACACCCAGGTCGGCGTCGACGAGCAGCACGTCGAAGCGGCGCCCCTCCGCGACCCCCCGGTCGAGGCAGCGCAGGGCGGCGGGACCGCTGCCCGCGGCGGCGACGTCGACGTCCGGCTCTGCCGCGAGCGCGGCCGCCAGCGACTCGGCGAAGACGCGGTGGTCGTCCACCACCAGGACCCGGATTCGTGCCACGGACAACCCCCAAGTGTCGAGGAGAGACCGGCGCGGTACGGCGCCGGGGGCGGGTCCGTCGGGCGCACGGCCGCCGCCGTGCCCTGATCGCTACCCCGCTCCCGGCGCCGTACCCGACGGGTCTCGCCCCCTGAACGGCACCGGCCCCCACCGGCGCTGCCCACAGAGTAGGGGCGGGGCGGCACGGTGGGGGCCGATTGGCGGAAGTGTCCGAAGTCGACCGTACGTGTGGCCGAACGGGGTCAGAGTCGGCGGGCGCCCGCCGAAGGGACCGCGGGGAAGACACCCGGCTCCGCGTACCCGGCGCCGGCGAACGCCTTCCGGACCGCCGCGCCGATCTCCTCCGCCCGGTCCGCCTCGACCAGCACCACGGCGGAGCCGCCGAAACCGCCGCCGGTCATCCGGGCGCCGAACGCGCCGGCCGCGTTCGCCGCCTCCACCACCAGATCCAGCTCCGGGCAGGAGACCCGCAGGTCGTCGCGGAGCGAGGCGTGGCCCTCGGTGAGGACCGGGCCGATCGCGCGGGTCTCGCCGGCGTCGAGCAGGCCGATCACCCGGACCACCCGGTCGTTGTCCGAGACCACGTGACGGACGTACCGCCGAACCGTCTCGTCGCCCAGGCGGTCGAGCGCGGCGGGCAGATGCGCGGCGTCCACGTCGCGCAGGGCGCGCACTCCGAGCGCCCGCGCGCCCGCTTCACAACCGGCGCGTCGCTCGGCGTACGCGCCGTCGCCGAGCGCGTGCTTCACGCGGGTGTCGACGACCAGCAGCGCCAGTCCCTCGGCTGCGAGGTCGAAGGGCACCTGCCGGTACGCCAGGTCCCGGGTGTCCAGGTGGAGGGCGTGGCCCTCCTCGGCGCAGGCGGAGGCCATCTGGTCCATCACGCCGCAGGGCACGCCGACGAAGGCGTTCTCGGCGAGCTGGGCGGTCCGGGCCAGTTCGGGGCGGGTCAGACCGAGGCCGAAGAGGTCGTTCAGGGCCAGGGCGGTGACGACCTCCAGGGCGGCCGAGGAGGAGAGCCCGGCGCCGGTCGGCACGGTGGAGGTGAGGTGGACGTCGGCACCGGTCACCGGGTGCCCGGCCGCCCGCAGCGCCCAGACGACGCCGGCCGGGTAGGCGGCCCAGCCACCGCCGGCGAGCGGTTCGAGGGCGTCGACGTCGAGCTGGACGACCCCGCCGTCGATGTCCGCCGAGTGCAGGCGCAGGACGCCGTCGTCGCGGCGGGAGACGGCGGCGACGGTGGTGTGCGGCAGGGCGAGCGGCAGCACGAAGCCGTCGTTGAAGTCGGTGTACTCCCCGATGAGGTTGACCCGCCCGGGGGCGGCCCAGACACCGTCGGGCGCGGTGCCGTACAGCGCCTCGAAGTCGGCGGCGACGTTCACGGGCGGGCTCCTTCTCTCTGCCGGGCGAAGGCCCAGGCGTCGGCGACGACGTCCGCCAGGTCGGGGCGGGACGGGATCCAGCCGAGCCGCTCGCGGGCGGTGTCGGCGGAGGCGACGAGGACGGCGGGGTCGCCGGGGCGGCGGGCGGCGGCGAGCTCCGGGATCGCGTGGCCGGTGACCTCGCGGGCGGTCTCGATCACCTCGCGGACGGAGAAGCCGTTGCCGTTGCCGAGGTTGCAGATCAGGTGCTCGCCGGCGGGCACGGTGCCCTCCGTCATGGCGTCCAGGGCGAGGACGTGGGCCTCGGCGAGGTCGGCGACGTGGATGTAGTCGCGAACGCAGGTGCCGTCGGCGGTGGGGTAGTCGTCGCCGTACACGGAGATGGCCTCGCGGCGGCCGAGGGCGACCTGGAGGACGAGCGGGACGAGGTGCGACTCGGGCTCGTGGCGCTCGCCGAGTTCTCCGTACGCCCCGGCGACGTTGAAGTAGCGCAGGGAGGCGGCGGCGAGTCCGTGGGCGGCGCACTCGCCGGTGATCATGTGGTCGACGGCCAGCTTGCTCGCCCCGTAGGGGCTGGTGGGGGCGGTCGGCGCCGACTCGGTGATCGGCACGGTCTCCGGCTCGCCGTAGGTGGCGGCGGTGGAGGAGAAGACCAGCTTGCGGACGCCGGCCGCGCGCAGGGCGGCGAGCAGGGCGAGGGTGCCGCCGACGTTGTTCTCCCAGTACTTCTCCGGCTTGGCGACGGACTCGCCGACCTGCGAGAAGGCGGCGAAGTGCAGGACCCCGTCGTAGGAGCCGTCGAGCCACCGGGCGGCGTCCTGGATCCGGCCCTCGATGAACTCGGCGCCCGCGGGGACGCCCTCCCGGAAGCCGGTGGAGAGGTCGTCGAGGACGGTGACCCGGTGGCCCCGCTCCAGGAGGTGGGCGGCGACCACGCTGCCCACATAGCCCGCCCCGCCCGTGACCAGGTACTTCCTGGAAGTCGTCATGCGCTTGCCACCTCTCGGATGCGCCGGGCCGCGTCCTCCGGCCGGATGTCGTTCATGAACGCGCCCGCACCGGACTCGGTGCCGGCGAGGAACTTCAGCTTCCCGGGAGCACGCCGGACGGTGAACAGCTCCAGGTGCAGTCCGAACTCCTCCCGCCGCTCGTCCGTGAACGGCGCCTGGTGCCAGGCGGCGATGTAGGGCGTGGGCGGCTCCGCCGGGCCGAAGATCCGGTCGAAGCGCCTCAAGAGTTCCAGATAGACCTGTGGGAACTCTGTCCGCGCGGCCTCGTCGAGGGCGAGCAGGTCGGGCACCCGCCGGGTGGGGTGGAGGTGGACCTCGTACGGCCAGCGGGCGGCGTAGGGGACGAAGGCGATCCAGTGCCCGGTCTCCAGGACCACCCGCTCGGCGTCGGCGCGTTCGCGCGCGACGAGGTCGTCGAAGAGGTTGCGGCCGGTGGCCCGGCGGTGCTCGTCGGCGCGGCGGCGCGTCAGGGCGGTGCGGGGCGTGACGTACGGGAAGGCGTAGATCTGGCCGTGCGCGTGGGGCAGCGTGACGCCGATCTCCCGCCCCCGGTTCTCGAAGCAGTAGACCTGCTCGACGCCGGGCAGGGCGGAGAGCTCGGCGGTGCGGTCGGTCCAGGCGTCGAGGACGAGCCGGGCCCGCTCCTCGGTGAGGTCGGCGAAGGAGGAGGTGTGGTCGTCGGTGAAGCAGACGACCTCGCAGCGTCCGACACCGCCCGAAAGGGAGGGGAAGCGGTTCTCGAAGACCACGACCTCGTAGTCCTCCTCGGGGATCTCGCTCTCGTGCCCGGCGCGGGCGGGGCAGAGCGGGCAGGCGTCGGCCGGCGGGAGGTAGGTGCGGCTCTGCCGGTGGGAGGCGACGGCGACGTGGTCGCCCGTCAGCTCGTCGTACCGGATCTCCGAGCGGGAGGTGACGGGGGTGAGCGGGCGCGGGTCGGCGGCGGTGCGCACGGCGTCGTCGCGCGTGTCGTAGTAGATGAGCTCGCGCCCGTCGGCGAGCGTGGTGGCGGTCTTCTTCACGGGGGTGCCCTCCGGGCGCGCGAACAAACAGAACCACGCACAAAGAACCACAATCAAACATCGGAGTCAATGGCGAGGCACCCCCACCCGCCCGGACGGGACCTCAGTACCGCTTGCGCTGCCCCGGCACCGCCCGCTCCAGCAGGCCCGTCCGGGCCGCCAGCGCCGCCGCCTCGAGACGCGAACCGACCCCCAGCTTCATCAGCACCCGCTGCACATGCGTCCGCGCCGTGCTCGGCGCGATCCCCATGCCCGCCGCGATCAGCCGGGTGTCCTCCCCCTCCGCGACCCGCACCAGCACCTCCACCTCCCGGTGGGTCAGCAGCCGCAGCAGCCGCTGCGCCTCGTCGTCCGGCTGCGCCGCCGGATTCAGCAGCTCGGCGAAGGCCCCCGCGAGCAGCTGCGGCGCCACCGCCGCCTCCCCCGCCCTGGCCTTCATCAGCGCCCGCTCGACGCCCTCGATCCGCTCGTCGTGCCGGACGTACCCGGACGCCCCGGCCGCGAAGGCCGCCGCGATCCCGCGCGGCGACGGCACGGGGCCCAGCACCACCACGGCCACCTGCGGGCGCTCCCGCTTGATCCGCGCGACCGGTTCGAAGGCACCGGGCGCGGCCGGCGCGGCCGTGCCGAAGAGGCAGACCTCCGGCGCCCGGCCCACCACGACCTCCGCCGCCCCCGCCGTCGGCGCGGCCGCCGCGAGCACCCGGTGCCCGCGCAGCTTCAGTGCCGAGGCGAGCGCCTCCGCGAGCAGGCGGTGGTCGTCCACGACCACGAGCCGTACGCCCATCCCGTCATCCCCCATCCCCCGGGCCCGCCGTCCCCCGGCACCCCTGACCCGGCAAGCTACACGCTCCCCCGCCCCACGGCCCGTCAACCTCGGTCGCCCGAAAGGAGGACCGGTCCCCCCGCACGTGCGCGAAGGGCCTCCCCGGTCGTCCGGGGAGGCCCTTCGCGCGGGCGGTCGCGGGGTCAGCCCTTCGTGCTGAACGACACCGCGTGGTACTTCTTGCCGTAGGAGCTCTCGGACTCCCGCGCCTTGTTCGCGTAGGTGGCCCCGATGAAGAACCGGCCGTCGGCGTAGAGGAGTTCGGCGCCGGTGAGGGAGAAGCTGCTCACGATGTCCCGGTTCCCCTTGTCCGAGGGGGTCGCCATGAGCAGGGTCTCCTTCATCGTGCCCGCGTTGACGGAGACGATCTGCCCGCCCTTGTCGTACGGACCCGCCTTGTACGCGATGATGTCGCCGCCGTCCATGCGCAGCGGCATCAGCGTGTACCCGTCGCCCGCGTCGGCCTTCTCCGGCGCGGTCCGGCCGGTGGCGAGGTCGAACGCGATGATCTCGTTGGTCTCGTCGCTGTACTCGCCGGTCGAGCCGTCGTGCTCCTCGGTCGGCACGTAGAGCCGGTCGTCGCCGACGAGGACCTGCCGGCACTCCTCCACCGAGGTGGCGCCGCACTCGGCCGCGTAGCGGTCGGCGTTGGCCGTGATCTTGGTGCGGAGCTTCCCGGTCTTCTCGTCGATGGAGAAGAAGTCCGAGATGCTGCTGCCGTCGTCGGCGGCGTCGCCGACATTGGCCGCGACGACCAGCGGCTTGGTCGAGACGATCGACGCGTACTGCACGCCGGACGGCATCTTGTACTGCGAGAGCGGCTTGCCCGAGACCGGGTCCAGGTTCTGCACCAGGATGCTCTGGGCGCCGTACTTGCCGCACTTGCGGACCGCGACGAGCCCGGCGCCGCCGCCGTAGCCCATGTCGAAGCAGTTCTGGTCGTCGGACTGCGGCTTCCAGCGGACCTTGCCGGTGGCCGCGTCGAAGGCCGCGCCGCCGTCGGTGCCGCCGGCCGCGACGGTGGCGCCGCTGAGCGTCACCTCGCTGAAGCGGGCCTTCTGGTCACCGCCGCCGCCGACCGAGGCGGACCAGAGCAGCTTGCCGGTGTTCAGGTCGAGCATGCCGACCTGGTTGCAGCTCTGGTAGTAGCGGGGCGCGACGCGCTTGGACTCCTCGAAGAGGATCGGCACCTTGTGGTCGGCGGTCATGTGCCGGGACGCGCCGCAGACCTGGCCGGCCAGCGGGATCGTCCAGGAGACCGCGCCCGTGGCGATGTCGTAGCCGACCACCGAGTTGACGCCCGTCTTCACGTACGTCCTGTCGGTGAGCCAGGAGCCGTCGACGGGCGTGGTGTCGGGGACCTTCGGCACGTCGATGCGGAAGGCCAGGCTCGCGCCGGTGTCCGCGCCCGGCTTCTCCTTGCCGTTGCCGCCGAGCCCGCTGCCGCCGGTCGTGGCCTCACCGCCGCCGCCGTTCGGGCTCTGGCTGGTGCCGCCCGCGGGCTTGGCGTCCGTCGGCTCGTCCGAGCCGGAGTTGGCGTACCAGACGCCGCCGCCGACGATCAGCGCGACGGCCACGACCGCCGCGACGATGATCATCGCCTGCGCCGACAGCTTCTTCCGGCCGCCCGGCGGAGGCACCGGGAGGTGCTGCTGGGGCGCGGTCGGATAGCCGTACGGCTGCTGGGGCTGGGTCGGATAGCCGTACGGCGGCGGCACCGGCTGCGGGGCCTGCTGCTCCGGGTACCCGTAGCCGGGCTGCGGGGCCTGCTGCTCCGGGTATCCGTAGCCGGACTGCGGGGCCTGCTGCGGGGCCTGCGGGTAGCCGTAGCCCGGCTGCCCCTGCGGCGGGGGCGTCGGCGCGCCGAAGCCGCCGTGGGCCTGGCCCTGGCCGCCCTGGGCCGGGTCCTGCGGGGCACCGAAGCCACCCGCCGCCGGGGGCGGCGGGTAACCGCCGGGCGGCTGGTTCGGGGGCTGGTCCGGCGGCGGGAACCCGCCGGGCGGCTGGTTCGGCGGCGGAGGGGGTGGCTGGGTCATCGGTCCGCGTACCTCACTTGCTGAAGCCCATCATCGTCTTGATCTCCTTCTCCTCGGCGTCGCTGGACGCCGAGACGCGCCCCGCCGCCACCACGAACGTGCCGCCGCCGTAGGCGTAGCCGGCGCTGAAGAAGCCGCTCTCGATCTGCGAGACCGACACCGGGTGCTTGAGGAGGATCTTGGGCGCGCCGCCGGCCGGGGCGATCGTCGCGACCGCGCCGCCCTTGTCGTACTTGGGCGCGACGTAGACCAGGACCTCGCCGCCCTCCATGCGCAGCGGCGTCATCTGCTGCTCCTCGGGCGCCTTGGAACGCCACTTGGGCTTGCCGTTCCTGAGGTCGAAGGCGACGACCTCGTTGGAGGTGCCGTAGGAGGCGTCGGTCGCCATGTAGAAGGTGTCACCGGCCGCGGCGACACCCGTGCAGCCCTGGAGGTTGCGGCCGAAGATGACGAGGCCGCCGCCGCAGCGCGGCGCGAACTTGTCCTTGCCGCCCTGGATCTGGGAGCGCACGGAGCCGTTCGGGTTGAGCGCGACGACCGACCACTTCTTCTGCTCGCGCTGGAAGGCGGAGACGACCAGCGGATTCACCGAGTAGACCTTGTCGACCTCCCAGGTGAGGGCCAGCTTGTAGGTCCACTTGGCCTTGCCCGTGTTGGGGTCGACCTCGCTGACCGTGTGCTGCTCCTTGTTCACGTCGCCCGTGCGGCACTGGCTGGCCGCGATCAGCTTGGTGGCGTCGCCGGCGTACGCGTACGGCTTGCAGTCGCCGGTGGGGCCGGTGAAGACCTGGCGGCCGTCGGTGAGGGAGAAGCCGTAGGCGCTGCTGCTGCCGGCCGCCGTCACCGTGTTGCCGCCGATGGCGAGGGTGTTGTCGGAGAAGGCGAAGAGGCCGGTCGGCTTCGGGACGGCCTTCTTCCAGCCCGCCTTGCCGGTCTTCAGGTCGATCTGCTGGAGCATCGAGCACTTGGCGCCGTCCTTGGCGCTCTCCTCGTACCCGAAGACCATCAGGCCGCCGGCGCTCGGCTGCGCCGGGGTCGCACACAGCTTGAAGGGGACGTCGACCTGCCACTTCTTGCTGCCGTCGGCGAGGCTGTAGCCGGCGACGCCCTTGTACATCGCCTTGACCACGGTGTCGCCGACGATCCAGGGCCCGAAGACCTCGGAGCCGTTGCGGGGCAGGTCGACGTCGTTGGTGGTGAGGAAGTTGACCTTCGCCTCGCCCGCCTCGCGGGCCGCGTTGAGGTCGTCCGTGCCGCCCTTGTCGCCGCCGGAACCGTCCTCGCCCCCGCCCTCGGACTCGGACTCGGTCGGCTGCGGCGGCGCCGAGGTGGCGCCGGTGGAGGCGCTCGACGTCGGGTTCGCGACGGTCGGCTTGTCGTCGTCGCCCTTGCCGACGACGGCCCAGGTGGTGACGGCGGCGACGGCGACCACGGCCGCGGCGACGGCCGCGACGAGCACCGTGCGGTTCCTGGACGGACCGCCGGAGCCGCCGGAGGGGGCGGGAGCGGGCGGGTACATCGGCTGCGTCTGGCCCGGGTAGCCGGCGTAGGGGCCGGGCTGCTGCCCGTACGGCCCCGGCTGCTGGCCGTAGGGCCCGGGCTGCTGCGGCTGCTGGCCGTACGGGCCCTGCTGCGGCTGCTGCGGGTAGCCGTACGGCCCCGGCTGCGGCGCCTGCTGCGGGTAGCCGTATCCGGGCCCGCCCTGCGGCGGCTGGGCCGGGGGCTGCTGGCCCTGCGGCGGCTGGGCCGGGGGCTGCTGCGGAGGCGCGGGCGGCATCTGCGGCGGCTGTCCGGGCATCTGCGGCGGGACGGGCGGCGTGCCACCCTGGTTCGGATCCTGGGGAGCTCCGAAGCCCCCCGGCGGCTGGTTGCTGGGCGGCTGGGTCATCAGCGCTTCCCCCTTGGCTGTGAGCGGGTTTTCTTTCTACCACTCACCCGGTGGCGCAAAAGCGACCGGTCCATCCCTTGTGCCCAAGGGAGGACCGGTCCGTGATGCCCTCGTTATGCGTTCTCCGCCAGTTCGAGCCAGCGCATCTCCAACTCTTCACGTTCTCCCTGGAGTTCCCGCAACTCGGTGTCGAGCTTCGCGACCTTCGCGAAATCCGTCGCGTTCTCGGCGATCTGCGCGTGCAGCTTCGTCTCCTTCTCGGAGATCTTGTCGAGCTGCCGCTCGACCTTCTGCAGCTCCTTCTTCGCGGCGCGCGCGTCGGCGGCGGAGACGCCGGCGGCGGCGGGCTGCGCGGCCGGGGCCGCGGTCGCCGGGGCCGCGGTCTCGATCATCCGGCGGCGCCGCTCCAGGTACTCGTCGATGCCGCGCGGCAGCATCCGCAGCGTCCGGTCGCCGAGCAGGGCGAAGGTGCGGTCGGTGGTGCGCTCCAGGAAGAAGCGGTCGTGGGAGATGACGACCATGGAGCCGGGCCAGCCGTCGAGGAGGTCCTCCAGCTGGGTCAGGGTCTCGATGTCGAGGTCGTTGGTGGGCTCGTCGAGGAAGAGGACGTTCGGCTCGTCCATGAGGAGGCGCAGCAGCTGGAGGCGGCGGCGCTCGCCGCCGGAGAGGTCGCCGACCGGCGTCCACTGCTTGTCCTTGCCGAAGCCGAACTGCTCGCAGAGCTGCCCGGCGGACATCTCGCGGCCCTTGCCGAGGTCGACCCGGTCGCGGATCTGCTGCACGGCCTCCAGGACCCGCAGCTGCGCGGGGAGTTCGGTGACGTCCTGTGAGAGGTAGGCGAGCCGCACGGTCTTGCCGACGACGATCCGGCCGGCCGGCGGCTGCTTCTCGCCCTGTGTGACGGCCGCGTCCGCCAGCGCCCGCAGGAGTGAGGTCTTGCCCGCGCCGTTGACACCGACGAGGCCGACGCGGTCGCCGGGGCCGAGCTGCCAGGTGAGGTGCTGGAGCAGCGTCTTCGGACCGGCGGTGACGGTCACGTCCTCCAGGTCGAAGACCGTCCTGCCGAGCCGCGCGTTGGCGAACTTCATCAGCTCACTGGCGTCACGGGGCTCCGGCACGTCCGCGATGAGCGCGTTGGCCGCCTCGATGCGGAAGCGGGGCTTGGAGGTGCGCGCGGGGGCGCCGCGGCGCAGCCAGGCCAGCTCCTTGCGGACCAGGTTCTGCCGCTTGACCTCCTCGGTCGCGGCGATCCGCTCCCGCTCGGCACGCGCGAAGACGTAGTCCGAGTAGCCGCCCTCGTACTCGAAGACGTCACCGCGCTGCACGTCCCACATGCGGGTGCAGACCTGGTCGAGGAACCAGCGATCGTGGGTGACGCAGACGAGCGCCGAGCGGCGGGCCTGGAGGTGGCCGGCGAGCCAGGCGATGCCCTCGACGTCGAGGTGGTTGGTCGGCTCGTCGAGGACGAGCAGGTCCTGCTCCTCGATGAGCAGCTTGGCCAGCGCGATGCGGCGGCGCTCGCCGCCGGAGAGCGGGCCGATGACGGTGTCGAGGCCCTGCTCGAAGCCGGGCAGGTCGAGGCCGCCGAAGAGGCCGGTGAGCACGTCGCGGATCTTGGCGCTGCCGGCCCACTCGTGGTCGGCCATGACGCCGATGACCTCGTGCCGGATGGTGGCCCCGGGGTCGAGGGAGTCGTGCTGGGTGAGCACCCCGATCCGCAGCCCGCCGCTGTGCGTGACCCGGCCGGTGTCGGCCTCCTCCAGGCGCGCCAGCATCCGGATGAGGGTGGTCTTGCCGTCGCCGTTGCGCCCCACGACCCCGATCCGGTCCCCCTCGGACACGCCGAGCGAGACCCCGTCGAGCAGGGCACGGGTGCCGTACACCTTGCTGACGTTCTCGACATTGACGAGGTTGACGGCCACGTTGACTCCAGTGCGGGGTGATCGATCGACGTCCCAGGGTACGTCCCCGCGCCCCTCCCCCGCCGGGCCGCCGTCAGCGCGGTCCGGCCCGCCCGGCCCGCTCCACCAGGAGCCATCCCGCCAGGGCCAGGGCGACGGCCGCCGGGGCGGTGAGGGGGACGGCTACGAGGGTCGCCGAGTGGCCGTCGAGGAGTCCCGCGAAGCCCGTCAGGGAGAGGCCGAGCACGCCGAGGAGGGCGAGCGTGATGCCGACGGCGGCGAGCGGGCCGCCCCGGTCGGTGGCCGGGGCGGCGGGGACGGGGGCCTCGAAGCGGCGGAAGACGGCGACGAGCAGGGCCGTGAGGAGCCCGGCGGCCGCGAACCGCAGCGGGACCTGCGCCCACCAGGCGCCCGTGGCGGGGGGCGGGAGCTCCGCGCCGAGGCCGAGCAGCGCCCCGTACACCCCGAGCATCGCCGTCAGGTGCCAGAGGAACGCGGTCATCGCGATGCCGTTGGCGGCGACGACCGCCCGCCACACCCCGGCGCGGGCGGCG
Organism: Streptomyces sp. NPDC014861; assembly: GCF_043081625.1. Lineage (NCBI taxonomy): Bacteria > Bacillati > Actinomycetota > Actinomycetes > Kitasatosporales > Streptomycetaceae > Streptomyces > Streptomyces sp. NPDC014861. Next base: position 219,272 of record NZ_JBIBWV010000006.1, on the reverse strand, counting down.
AACCGCGTCCCCGGACCCTTGAGCAGTTCGACGGCGCCGACCAGCCACAGGGCGTGGCAGAGCAGGGCGAGGGTCGGCGGCGCCATGTTCGACACCTTCTCCCCTGGCATCCCCACCATCGACAGCGGGTACGGACCGAGGGCCACCAGCGCGGTCGCGCCGGCGAGGCCCCCGGCGGCGAGCACGGCCGGGCGGCGGATCATGCCGTCGGCGCGGAGGAAGCCGAGCTGGTGGACGGCGAGCCAGACGAAGGCGAAGTTCAGGAACTCGACGAAGGGGACGCCCGCCGCGAACCGCAGCGCGTCCACGGCGACGGCGCCGCCCGCGAGCGCGGCGAACGCGCCCCATCCCCAGCGCTCGTGCAGCCGCAGCAGCGGCGGGGTGAAGGCCACCATCGCGAGGTAGATCCCGATGAACCAGAGCGGCTGGGTGACCAGCCGCAGGGCGACCCCGGTGAGCCCGCCGTCCGCGCCGGAGAGCTGGAGCAGCAGCGCGGCCGCTCCCCACACCCCGACGAACACCATCGTCGGCCGCAGCAGGCGCTGGAGCCGGGCCCGCAGGAAGTCGGCGTACCGGGGGCGTGAGCGGTGGGCGAGGGCGTGCGCGAAGCCGCCGACGAAGAAGAAGACCGGCATCACCTGGAACGCCCAGGTCGCCGGCTGGAGTCCGGGCACGACGGCGAGCAGGTTCCCGACCTGCCCGTCGGCGGTGACGGCCGCCATCAGCCAGTGCCCGAGCACCACGACGGCGAGCGAGGCGACCCGCAGCAGGTCGACGTACCGGTCCCGGCTCGCCGGCGTCGCCGCCGCGAGCTCACGCGCGCTGATTCCCATGCCCGTAAGGTCCCGCGCGGCCCCCCGCCGCCGACAGGGCGCGGATACTCAACCGGCGGGTGAGTACGGCCTCAGGGACCGTGCGGGCGCCGGGGCGATCGGAAGCCGCGCCGGACCGGACGCACCGGCCGCGAAGCCGGACCGGGCCGCCAGGCCGGGGTCAGAGCAGGGTCGCGCCCGCCGCCGGGGAGGTCGCCGTGTGCGCCGCGCGGCAGGTGCCGGAGGCGACGAGGGCGGCGGCGACCGCCTCCGCGGCCTCCGCGTCCTTCACCAGGAACGCCGTCGTCGGACCCGAGCCGGAGACCAGCGCGGCGAGGGCGCCCGCCTCCGTGCCGGCCGTCAGGGTCGCGGCCAGCGACGGGCGCAGGGAGAGCGCCGGGGCCTGGAGGTCGTTGGCGAGGGCGCCCGCGAGGGCCGTGGTGTCGCCGGTGCGCAGGGCCTCCAGGAGGGCCGGGGACGCGGCCGGCTCGGGGACCTCGGTGCCCGCGGTGAGGCGGTCGAACTCGCCGTACACGGCCGGCGTGGAGAGCCCGCCGTCGGCGACGGCGAACACCCAGTGGAAGGCTCCGCCGACCGGCAGCTCCGTCAGCTTCTCGCCCCGGCCGGTGCCGAGCGCCGCCCCGCCGACGAGGCTGAACGGCACGTCGGAGCCGAGCTCGGCGCAGATCTCCAGGAGCACGTCACGGGGGGTGTCCAGGCCCCACAGGGCGTCGCAGGCGAGGAGCGCGCCGGCGCCGTCGGCGCTGCCGCCGGCCATGCCGCCGGCGACCGGGATGGCCTTGGCGATGTGCAGGTGGACGTCAGGGGAGAGGCCGTGCCGGGCGGCGAGGAGTTCCGCGGCGCGGGCGGCGAGGTTGGTGCGGTCGAGGGGGACCTGGTCCGCGTCGGGGCCCTCGCAGGTGATCGTGAGCCGCTCGGCGGGCACCGCCGTCACCTCGTCGTACAGGGAGACGGCGAGGAAGACGTTGGCGAGGTCGTGGAAGCCGTCGGGGCGGGCGGCGCCGACCGCGAGCTGGACGTTGACCTTGGCCGGGACCCGTACGGTCACGCCCCGCGCGTCCCGCGTACCGTCCACGCCGTTCATGCCTTCGCCTCCGCGATCCGCGCGAACTCCTCCACCGTCAGCGACTCGCCGCGCGCCTGCGGCGAGATCCCGGCCTTCACCAGGGCCTCCTCGGCGGCGGCCGGGGAGCCCGCCCAGCCCGCGAGGGCGGCCCGCAGGGTCTTGCGGCGCTGGGCGAAGGCGGCGTCGACGACCGCGAAGACCTCCGCCTTGGCGGCGGTGGTCGCGACCGGCTCGGCGCGGCGGACCAGGGAGACGAGGCCCGAGTCGACGTTGGGCGCGGGCCAGAAGACGTTGCGGCCGATGGAGCCGGCCCGCTTGACCTCGGCGTACCAGTTGGCCTTGACGGAGGGGACCCCGTACACCTTGTTGCCCGGTCCCGCGGCGAGCCGGTCGGCGACCTCGGCCTGGACCATGACGAGGGTCCGCTCGATGGTCGGGAAGCGGTCGAGCATGTGCAGCAGGACGGGCACGGCCACGTTGTACGGGAGGTTGGCGACGAGCGCGGTCGGCGCCGGGCCCGGCAGCTCCTGGACGAGCATGGCGTCGGAGTGGACCAGCGCGAAGCGGTCCTCGCGCTCCGGCATCCGCGCGGCGATCGTCGCCGGCAGCGCGGCGGCGAGGATGTCGTCGATCTCGACGGCGGTCACCCGGTCGGCGGCCTCCAGGAGCGCCAGGGTGAGGGAGCCGAGTCCGGGCCCCACCTCGACGACCACGTCCTCCGGGCGCACGCCCGCGGTGCGGACGATGCGCCGGACGGTGTTGGCGTCGATGACGAAGTTCTGGCCCTTCTGCTTCGTGGGGCGCACGCCGAGGGCGGCGGCCAGCTCACGGATGTCGGCGGGGCCGAGGAGGGCGTCGGGGCCGTCGGGGCCGGTGGTGGTGCTCACCGGTACAGCCTAGGCCCTGTCCGGAGGGGCGGGCCTCATCCGAGGAGCCTGCGCCCGCAGTGCGGCCAGGGGCCCGCGCCGCGCTGCACGTAGAGCTTCTTGGCGCGGAAGGTCTGCTCGGCGGCGGGGGCGTCCTGGGCGACGCCGGAGCCGCCGAGGGAGCGCCAGGTGCCGGGGTCGAACTGGTAGAGGCCGCCGTAGGTGCCGGAGGGGTCGACGGCGGTCGGGCGGCCGCCGGACTCGCAGGCGGCGAGGGCGCCCCAGTCCAGGCCGTCGGCGCCGGCGACGGAGGAGGGCAGCGCGCGGGTGCCGACGCGGACCTTGCGGGAGACCGGCTCGCGGACGATCTCCTCGCCGGTGCGGCGGGGCTTCTGCCGGACGCCGTTGACGGACCGGAGGTGGTACGTGATCCGGCGCAGGCCCGGTACGCCCTGCCGGTCGACGACCTCGGTGCCGGCGAACAGGGCGGGGTCGCGGACGCGCTCGACGGCGTACGGGATCGCCTCCTCGCGGGTCTGGGTGGAGCCGGTGATCCGCAGCACGGTGATGGTCTGGCCGTCGCGGGGGAAGGTCTCCCGGGGCACGGAGGTGGTGTCCTCGCCCCCGAGGGTGATGCCGGCCTCGTCGAGGGCCTCGCCGACGGTGGCCGCGTTGGTGCGGACGGTCCGCTCGCGTCCGTCGGCGAGGAAGGTGACCGCGCGCTCGGTGCGGACGTCGAGGGCGAGGCCGCCGCGGGAGATCGCGGCGGAGCGGGAGACCGAGAGATGGGCGCCCTCGGCGCGGACGCCGAGCTGGCGCAGGGCGCCCTCGACGGTGTCGGCGGTGGTCCACACCTGGCGGCGGTGTCCGTCGAGGGTGAGGGCGACCGGCCGGCCGTACCGGAGGACCAGCTCGTCGCCGCTGGCCAGCGGCGTGCCGGGGGCGGGGGCGACGAGGTCGTGGGCGCCGACGGTGAGGCCCTCGTCGGCGAGGAGCTCGTCCACGTCGTCGGCGAAGGTGTGCAGGGTGCGGGGGACGCCGTCGACGGAGAGCCGGATCGCCTTGTCGTCGGCGACGAAGGCGGTGGTGCCGCCGGCGAGGAAGGCGACGACGAGGGCCTGCGGGACGAGCCGGCGCAGCCCGTCCCCGGCGGCGGTACGGGCGGGCTTGCGTCGCCGGGCCGCGCGCCGGCCGGCGGCCCGGCCCTGCGCGGGGACGGGCGTGCCGGGGGCGGGCGTGCCGGGGGCGGGCGCGGGGGCCGTGCCGTGGGCCGCGCCGAGGACCGCGCCGGGCGGCGGGACGAGGGGCGCCGCCTGGGTGGGCTGCTCGTGGACGGGCAGCGTGGCCGCCGCCCCCCGCCGTCCGGCGCGGTGACTGCCCTGGGAAGTGCTCACGAGGCCGGGACCCTAGCCCCGCGGCCGGTCACTCTCCAAAACGACGCGACTACCACACGTAACCGTTATGGATCGGTGATGGTCCCCACCGGGCGCCGGGGGGCGAGGGGCCGGGGGGCGAGGGCCGGGCGCCGAGGGCCGGGGGCCGGGGTGCCGGCGGGGGCCGCACCCGCTCAGTAGTCGAAGGCTCGGGCCGTGTTCACCGCGATCGCCTCGGCCATCGCGTTCTCGTCGATGCCGCGCACCTCGGCCATCGCCCGGACGGTGACCGGGATCAGGTACGGGGCGTTGGGGCGGCCCCGGAAGGGCGCCGGGGTGAGGAAGGGGGCGTCGGTCTCGACGAGGACGAGGTCGAGCGGGGCGACGGCGAGCGCGTCGCGCAGCGGCTGGGCGTTCTTGAAGGTCACGTTGCCGGCGAAGGACATGTAGTAGCCCTTGGCGGCGCAGATCTCGGCCATGGCGGCGTCGCCGGAGTAGCAGTGGAAGACGGTCCGCTCGGGGGCGCCCTCCTCGTCGAGGACGCGCAGCACGTCGGCGTGGGCCTCCCGGTCGTGGATGACGAGGGTCTTGCCGTGGCGCTTGGCGATCTCGATGTGGGCGCGGAAGGAACGCTCCTGCGCGGCCATGCCCTCGGGGCCGGTGCGGAAGAAGTCGAGCCCGGTCTCGCCGACGCCGAGGACGTGCGGGAGGGCGGCGAGCCGGTCGATCTCGGCGAGCGCGTCGTCGAGCGCCGCGTCACCGCCCGCGTCCCGGGCTCCCTGACGCGACCAGCCGTCGGGATCGCCCAGGACGATCCTGGGGGCCTCGTTGGGGTGCAGGGCGACCGCCGCGTGCACGTGCTCGTACCGCTCCGCGGTCTCGGCGGCCCACCGGGAGCCCTTCACGTCGCAGCCGACCTGAACGACCGTCGTCACACCGACGGCGGCCGCCTTGGTCAGCGCCTCCTCGACCGTGCCCGACTGCATGTCCAGGTGGGTGTGCGAGTCCGCGACCTCGACCAGCAGGGGTTCGGGCAGCGGCGGCGGGGCGTCCTTGGAACTCATGGCCCCGATCGTACGAGGGCCATGAGCGGGTCCGCGCGGCGGTCGACGCGTGCCGCCCCCGGCGGCTCCTCAGCGGCGGGAGCGGAAGGGGTGGAGCAGGTCGGACAGGTGCCAGTGGTGCGGGACCGGGGGCCGGTCCTCGTCGCCCTCGGTCAGTTCCTGTCCCACCGGTCCGGCCGCCGAGACCGGCGGAGTCTCCTTCGCGCCGCGCCCGTGGTGCTCCATCGACGCGATCAGGTCGAGCACGGTGGACACCTGGCCGGCGCGCATGATCCGCACCACGTGGCCGCCGCAGTTCATGCAGGTCGGATTCGAGAGCGGGGACGGCACCCGCTCCCCGTCCGCCTTGTAGACGACGAACGCCTGACCGCGGGCGTCCGTGTGGTGCTCGATGTCGTAGGACTGCTCCCAGCCGTACCCGCACCTCATGCAGGCGAAGGCGTACGCCTCATGCGCGACGGGCGTTCCGGTGCCGGTGGTCTCGCTCATGCCAGCTCCTCTCCACTGGTCCCAGTGGACGCCTTTTCGGGCCGGAGCGCATCAGCGCGGAGGAAAGCATGAAGCGGTTTTTGGCGTTCCCTTGCCAAAGGCTCCGCAAAGGCTCCCGGCAGCGGATTCGGCTTTACCTCAAACCCTAGTCCTTTACCGTTTCCCGAGCCTTTTCAGGACGCGTTCTTTGCCGCCACGACGGCATCGAACACCTCGCGCTTGGGCAGCCCCGCGTCGGCGGCGACCGCCGCGATGGCCTCCTTGCGCCGCTCCCCCGCCTCCTCGCGCACCCGCACCCTGCGCACCAGCTCGGCCGCGTCCAGCTCCTCCGGTCCGGTCTCCGGGGCGCCCTCGACGACGACCGTGATCTCGCCGCGTACGCCGTCCTTCGCCCAGGCCGCCAGCTCGGCCAGCGGGCCGCGCTTCACTTCCTCGTACGTCTTGGTCAGCTCGCGGCAGACGGCGGCGCGGCGCTCGGCGCCGAAGACCTCGGCCATCGCGTCGAGGGTGTCGTCGAGCCGGTGCGGGGCCTCGAAGTAGACGAGGGTCCGCCGCTCGGCCGCGACCTCCTTGAGGCGGCCGAGGCGCTCGCCCGCCTTCCTCGGGAGGAACCCCTCGAAGCAGAACCGGTCGACCGGCAGCCCGGAGAGCGCGAGCGCGGTGAGCACGGCGGACGGGCCGGGGACCGCGGTCACCTTGATGCCGGCCTCGACCGCGGCGGCCACCAGCCGGTAGCCGGGGTCGGAGACGGACGGCATGCCCGCGTCGGTCACCAGCAGCACCCGGGCGCCGCCGGTCAGCGCCTCGACCAGCTCGGGCGTGCGGGCGGACTCGTTCCCCTCGAAGTACGAGACGACCCGGCCGGTCGTGTGCACGCCGAGCGCCCGGGTCAGCCCGCGCAGCCGGCGGGTGTCCTCTGCGGCGACGACGTCCGCGCCCTCCAGCTCGGCGACGAGCCGGGGCGGGGCGTCCGCGATGTCGCCGATGGGGGTGCCTGCGAGTACCAGCGTTCCTGTCACCCCGCCATCCTCCCAGCCCGGAGCGGCTGCTCGGGGACACCCTCACCGCCCGGACAGGCGACGCGCACAGGCGCAGTCCCTACGATGGCGCGGTGACCCGTACCGCACCCGAGGCCCTGGAGGGCCAGATCGCGATGGCACCGAACGTGGCCGAGCCGTCTTCGTGGCAGCTCCGGCTGCGTCGCTTCGGCTATCGTCCGCCCGCCACCGGCACGCTCTCCATCGGACTGCGGGACCGGCTCGACCCGCCGTACACCCGGCCCTCGGAGAGGGTCATGTCGCTGCTCGGGCTCGGCCCGGCCGCGGCGGACCGGCTGTGGCGGCTGGCCGCGTGGGGCGGGCCGCTGCTGGTGGCGACCGTCGCGGGCGTGCTCCGGTTCTGGAACCTGGGCAAGCCGCACGCGGTGATATTCGACGAGACGTACTACGCCAAGGACTCGTGGGCCCTGATCAACCAGGGGTACGAGGGGGCGTGGCCCAAGGACGTCGACAAGTCGATCCTGGCGAACCCCGACGCCGTCGCCATCCCGACCGACCCCGGCTATGTCGTCCATCCGCCGATGGGCAAGTGGGTGATCGGCGTCGGCGAGAAGATCTTCGGCTTCGAACCGTTCGGCTGGCGGTTCATGGTGGCGCTGCTCGGGACGCTGTCCGTCCTGATGCTCTGCCGGATCGGCCGCAGGCTGTTCCGCTCGACCTTCCTCGGCTGCCTCGCCGGCCTGCTGCTGGCCGTCGACGGCCTGCACTTCGTGATGAGCCGCACCGCGCTCCTCGACCAGGTGCTGATGTTCTTCGTCCTCGCCGCCTTCGGCTGCCTGGTCCTGGACCGGGACCGGACCCGGAAACGGCTCGCCGCGGCGCTCCCGGAGGACGAGGAGGGGGTGCTGAGGCCCGACGCGGACCTCGCGGAACGGCTGCGGCTCGGCCGGCGGCCCTGGCGGATCGCGGCCGGCGTCATGCTGGGCCTGGCGGCGGCCACCAAGTGGAACGGCCTGTACGTCATGGCGGCGTTCGGCCTGATGACCGTCCTGTGGGACGTGGGCGCCCGGCGCACGGCCGGCGCCGTCCGCCCGTACCTCGCGGTCCTCAAGCGGGACCTCGTGCCGGCGTTCGTGTCGGTGGTGCCGGTGGCGCTGGTGACGTACCTGGTGACCTGGACCGGCTGGATCGCCGGCGACAAGGGCTACTTCCGCGACTGGGCCGCGAAGCAGGACGCCCTGCCCGGCGGCCCCGGCGTCTGGTCCTGGCTGCCGGACTGGCTGCGCAGCCTGTGGCACTACGAGCACGAGGTGTACAAGTTCCACGTGGGGCTCACCTCGCCCCACACGTACGAGTCGAACCCGTGGTCCTGGATCGTCCTCGGCCGCCCGGTCTCCTACTTCTACGAGTCCCCCGCCCCCGGCACCGCCGGCTGCCCCTCCTCCGCCACGGAGAAGTGCGCCCAGGAGATCCTGGCCCTCGGCACCCCGCTCCTGTGGTGGGCCGCCTGCTTCGCCCTCCTGTACGTCCTGTGGCGCTGGGCCTTCCGCCGCGACTGGCGGGCCGGCGCGATCGCCTGCGCGGTGGCCGCCGGCTGGGTCCCCTGGTTCCTCTACCAGGAACGCACGATCTTCCTCTTCTACGCCGTCGTCTTCATCCCCTACCTGTGCCTCGCGGTCGCCATGATGATCGGCGCGATCATCGGCCCGAAGGGCGCCTCGGAGAGACGCCGCACCCTGGGCGCGGTGGCGGCGGGCTGCCTGGTCCTGCTGATCGTCTGGAACTTCATCTATTTCTGGCCGATCTACACGGCGACGCCGATCCCGATGGACCAGTGGCGGGCCAGGATGTGGCTGGACACCTGGATCTAGCGGGGAGAACGCGAGAGGGAGGGCCCGACCGGCGGTCGGGCCCTCCCTCTTCGGCTTCCTACGGGCGCGGGGTGTCCGCGGGGAGCGTGCAGCGGGCCGCCTCGTGGGCCGCCTCGGCCGCGAGCTCGGTGAGGCGGCGGAGGTCGTCGAGGCGGTCGGCCGGGGCGGGGGCCGACAGCTGGACAGTGGTGCTCAGGCCGGCGTCCTCGGGCTGCAGACAGGCGGAGAAGACCGCTCCGGCCCGCAGGTTCTCCGGGGTGGTGGTGAAGGCCCAGCGGCCGGCGTCGAACGCCGTGGGCTCCCGTCCGTCGGTGTTGCCGAGCACCTCGTCCTGCCACGCCTTCTCGCCGCTCCAGGAGGCCATCTCCGTGCGCACCAGGAGCATGCGGCGGCCGTCGCCGCTGACGGAGCAGCTGGACGTGTGGCGCAGGTCGGTCTCGCCGCCGCCCCGGGGGGTGCCTTCCTCCAGGGAGACCCGGTACTCCGCGCCGTACGGCAGCAGTCGGTTCAGGAGGTCGGCCGCCTCCTGCGAGTCCCCCCACGACGGGCAGAGGTCGGCCGCCTCGACCGTCCCCTTCGGCTTCTTGAAGGGCGGGGTGTTCGTGGCGTAGCTGATCGCCGCCCAGGCGGCGACCAGCACCAGGCACACCGCGAGCGCAATGGTTCCGCGCTTCCTCGACGTCATGCTCACTTGTCCTTCTCCAGCGCGTTCGGGACGCCCACGCCCTCGCAGTAGTCGCGGATGTTGGTCTGGGCGGAGGTGAAGCCCGCTTCGGTCTGTCCCGCGATCGAGGACACCACGCTCGGGTAGGAGACGCCGGTCTTCTTCTCCGAGTCCTGGGCGGCCTTCTCCACGAGGGCGAAGGTCGACTCGCGGGTCGCGTTGATCTCCTCGCCGTTGCGGTAGATGACCTCGCCCGAGCTGTCCTTCATCAGGCCCTCGGTGAGGCTTCCGATGATCTCGCCCGCGACCGTCTCCGCCGCGCCGCCGGCGATGACCGCGCCCGGGCCGACGGCCGAGGCGGTGGCGGCGCCGACGCCGATGCCCACGAGGGACTCGCCGAGCTCGCCGGCCTTCGTGATGGCGTCGTTGAACTCGGCGTCCTTGTTGCCGGCGTCCAGCTCGGAGGCGTACGCGCGGCCGGCGCCCAGCATGCCCTGGATCTCGCCGGCGTTGTGCGCGACGGCGCTGGTGGCCTTCTCCAGGTTCTGCGCGGGGGTGTTGCCCTTCTCGTCGACGAACGCGTCGGGGTGGGCGAAGTGGTACTCCAGCATGCCCGCCGTGTAGGCGTGCTGGCCGACGCTGACGGCGGCGTAGCCCTCGGGGTTCTGTCCCACGGTGTACAGGAAGCGGGTGAGGTCCTGCTCGTTGAGGGGCGCGGTCGCTCCCGCGATCGGGTAGAGCTTCTCCTCGCCGGCGTCGCCCGCCCGCAGCCCCCGGTGGATGTCCGCCATGTACTCCGCCGAGATCTGGCCCATGCTGTCCGACATGAAGCTGTTGTCGGTGAGGCGGGAGGGGACCTCGGAGACGGACTTGACGATCTCGCCGTAGAGCTTGGCCTGGTCCTCGGTGTGGACGGCGGTCGCGGAGGTCGGGAGTTCGCCGGCCGGGTGGCCCGTCGTGGCGGCTTCCAGGGCCGCGGCGAGGTAGTTCTTGCCGGAGATGCTGTCCTCGCCCTCCGAGTCCTGGTCCTGCATCCACTCCCGCTCCTCGAAGAGGTACTGGAAGTTGGAGAGGCCGATGTGGCCCTTGTTGCCGTCGTTGTCGGTGTCGCGCTTGAAGGGGTTGTTCTCGGTGTCCTTGGCGATGAACTCCTGGGAGAAGAACGCGGTGGCGGCGTCCGGGCTGTTGGAGAGGGCCTTCATGTAGCCGGTCATCGGGTCGAAGCCGAAGTCGGTGCCGGTGGAGTTGAGGTGGGGCCAGAGGCCGCCGCCGTTGTAGCCCCAGATCTGTTCCGGGCGGCGGCCCTCGCGTACGCCCTCCTGCTCGTGGGAGAGCATGTTGCGGCCGTAGCTGCCGAGGAAGTCGTCCTCGTAGTCGCCCGCGCGCATGAGGTTGCTCATCACGACGTAGCCGGAGATGCCGTTGCCGGGGCCGATCGGCTTCTCCACGGCCTGGAGCATGTCGAACTTCCAGCGCGTCATGTCGGGGCTCGCGCTCTGCGTGGCGTTGGCGAGGGTGAGGCTCAGCTGCTTCTGGAGGTCCTTGTACTGGTCGAGGCGCTTGCCGTCGGCGGGCTGGTCCCGGCTGTTCGCGTCGTTGAGGCCGGCCCAGAAGTCGAGGGTGCCCTGGGCGCCGAGCTTGTGGGCGAAGGTGGAGGAGAAGAGGTCGTCGCCGTGGTACTTGGTGAGGCCGGCGAGCAGCGTGTCGAACTCGGCCGCCGTCAGCTTGCTCGGGTCCTTCTTCGCCAGGGCCGCGAGGTTCTCGGCGGTCCTCATCGCGTCGGCGGCCTGGTCCCGGTCGGCGTACTTGGCGTCGCCGAAGCCCTTGTCGGCCTGGTCGACGAGGGCGCGCAGGACCTTGGCGGCGGAGCTGTCGCTCTCGCGGGCGGCGGCGATGATCCGGTCGATCTGGTCGCGCACCCCGTCGACGGTGCTCTGCTTGACGTCCTTGCCCGCGTCGCCGTCCATGGCCTTGGCCATGAAGTTCTTCCCGGAGGGGACGACGGAGACCATCTGGAGCCGGGCCGTGGCGATGGCCCCCTCCAGGTCGGTCTTGGCCTTCTTCAGCTCGCCGAGGGTGTCGCGGAGGATGTTGCGGATGGAGGTGGCCTGGGTGTGCGCGTCGGCGAACTCGCCGGCGGTCTTGTCGATGAACTTCCGCCCGACCTGCGAGTTGACGCCCTGCCAGTCGGCCTTGGCGGCGGCGCCCTTCAGGCCCTGGCTCGCGTCCTTCTCCAGCTTCTCCAGGTTGGTGACCTGGGTGTTCCAGTCGGTCAGCGCCGCGTCGAGCGTGCCGAACTTGGCGTGCAGCAGGGTGTCGAAGTCCATCACTCGCCGTCCTTCTTGTCGCCCTTGTCGTCCTTCTCGCCGTACACCTTGTTCGGCTTGCCGGGCTCGGACGCCCGCTCGTCGAAGCCGGCGTCGAGCGTGGCGATGCTGCTCAGGCGGCGCTGGATGAAGGTCTCGTCGCCGGCGTGGGCGTTCTTCGTGTAGTCCATGTGGTTCGAGATGTGGGCGCAGGCGTCCATGAGGTCGGCCAGCGCGGAGTCCCACCGGATGGAGACGTGGCTGAGCGCGCCGCCCAGCTCGAAGCCCTGGCCGGAGAGGTCGGAGGCGGCGGAGCCGGTGGAGGTCTCGGCGACGCGGGCCTCGCGCCACAGGCGGTTGTAGAGCCCGAAGGCGTGGTCGCCGATCTTGGCGAGGTGCTCGTTGACGACCTTGAGGTCGCCCTGGCGGTTGGACGACTCCCGCTTGCCGTCCGGCTCGTCCGGCACGCCGTTGAGCCGCATCCGGGTCGAGGAGGCTCCGGCCTCCGCCTTGAGCTGGTTCCATTCGTCCCACGCCATGGTGACTCCTCCCATTCGCCCCGCCGGACCGTCGATGCGGTAGCAACGCTGCACGGCATCCTAGGGACGAAGACGCGCGACACCACAGCCGGTACCGGGGTTCGGACACCTTCATGGTTCCTTCGCAAGGGAAAATTCCGTTTGCGGTGGAGATGACAGATGTGACCCGGTCCCGCTCGACCGGTGTCGGTGGCGGCTGCTTGACTCGATGGTCCACACGGGGAGGGGAACCCACATCATGCGCAGTGGAGCCAAGGTCGGACTGGTCGGAGGAGTGTTCCTCGTCGTCGCCGGCGGGGTGGGGTACGGGGGGTACAACCTCTGGAACGGTGTCACCGGCGGTTCGCCGGACGTCGGGACGCGGTCGGCGCCGCGGACCGGACCGCTGACGGAGGAGGAGGTCACCGCGACCGCGCGGGACTTCCTCGCGGCCTGGGCGGCCGGGGAGGCCGACCGGGCCGGTCAGCTGACGAACGACCCGGTGACGGCGGGCCCGGCGGTCGCCGCGTACCGCGAGGGCGGCGGGGTCTCGGAGGCGGTGATCACGGCCGGGACGCCGACCGGGACGACGGTTCCGTTCACGGTGAAGGCGACGGTGACGTACGACGGGGTGTCGAAGCCCTGGACGTACCGGTCGAGCCTGGGCGTCGTCCGCGGCGAGTCGACCGGCCGGCCGCTGGTGCGGTGGACGCCCGCCGTCCTGCACCCGAAGCTGACGGCCGGCGCCACGCTGCGGACCGGCACGGCGAAGATCCCGGCGGTGAAGGCGCTCGACCACAAGGGCGTCGCGCTGCCGCCCGGGAAGTACCCGTCGCTGGTGCCCGTCCTGGACGCGCTGCGGCAGCGGTACGGCGCCGAGGCCGGCGGGAAGCCCGGCGTCGAGACCTGGATCGAGGACGCGAACGGCAACCCGGGCGGCACGCTCCTCGTGCTGGCCGCCGGGAAGCCGGGCGAGCTGCGGACGACGATCGACGCGGGCGTGCAGGCGGCGGCCGAGAAGGCGGTGAAGCGGTTCCCGGAGACGGCCGTCGCCGCCGTCGAGCCGTCGACGGGCGCGATCCGGGCGGTCGCCAACAACCCGGCCTCGGGCTACAACACCGCCTTCCTGGGCAAGCAGGCCCCCGGCTCCACGATGAAGATCGTGACGGCGGCGATGATGATGCGGTACGGGGTGGCCCGGCCGGGGACGCCGGTGCAGTGTCCGCCGGACGTGCTGTGGGACGGGACCCGCTTCGAGAACCTCGAACGCTTCACCACCAGCGGCGACCTCACCAACGCGTTCGCCATGTCCTGCAACACCGCCTTCATCAAGGCGATCACCCCGCTGAAGGACGAGGGCGTGCACAACACCGCGCTCGGCGACACCGCCCGCAAGTGGTTCGGCATCGGCGAGGTGTGGTCCGTCGGCGTGCAGACCACCGACGGGTCCGTGCCCGAGTCCACCGGGTCCGAGACGGCGGCGTCCTACATCGGCCAGGGCAGGATCACCATGAACGCGCTCAACATGGCGTCGGTCTCGGCGACGGTGAAGGACGGCCGCTTCCGCCAGCCGTATCTGGTCCCGCGAGACGCGGACGGACGGGAGTTCGCCGAGGCCGAGCCGCTGCCGGGCGAGGTCGCGGAGGGGCTGCGGACGATGATGCGCGCGGCGGCCACCGCCTCGAACGGCACCGCGCTGGAGGCGATGGCCGGCGTGCCGTCGCCGAAGGGCGCGAAGACGGGCTCGGCGGAGGTCGAGGGCCAGGACTCCAACAGCTGGTTCACCGGCTACTCCGGCGACCTCGCCGCCGCGGCCGTCGTCCAGGCCGGCGGCCACGGCAGCGACGCGGCCGGCCCGGTGGTGGCGGAGGTCCTGAAGGCGGACTGAGCCGGTGACCGGGGCGGAGGCCCGGCTACGGGGGGGCGGCGCACGGCCGGAGTGCGGGGGCGCGACCCGGGGGCGGAGGGCCGGGGGTGCGGGGGTACGGCCCTGGGGCGGAGGGCCGGGGGCGGAGGGCCGGGGGCGGCTCCCCGCCGGATGCCGGGGGTTCGACCCGGGGCGGATGCCGGGGGTTCGACCCGGGGGCGGAGGCCGGGGGTACGGCCCTGGGGCGGAGGGCCGGGGCCGGGGCGGCGGAGGTCCACGCACCGAAACGCGTCGCGTGGCTCGTACAACCACCGCTACCGTGCGGGCATGACGACCGACGCCGGCTCCGCCGCCCACCCGCAGTTCGCCGCCGCTCTCGCCGAGCTGGGCCTCGACGTCGAGGTCCGCCGCTTCCCGGACGAGACGCGCACCGCCCAGCAGGCCGCCGACGCCATCGGCTGCCGGGTCTCCGAGATCGTGAAGTCGCTGATCTTCGCCGCCGACGGCGTCCCGGTGCTCGTCCTGATGGACGGGGCCTCGCGGGTGGACGTCGAGCGGGTGCGGGAGGCGCTGGGCGCCGGGGAGGTCACGCGGGCGGACGCGCGCGTGGTGCGGGAGACGACCGGGTACGCGATCGGCGGCGTCCCGCCCTTCGGGCACCGCACCCGGACCCGCGTGCTGGCCGACGAGGGCCTGCTCGACCACGCCCTGGTGTGGGCCGCGGCCGGCACCCCGCACTCCGTCTTCGCGCTGCCCCCGAAGGAGCTGATCGCCCACGCGGGCGCGACCCTCGCGGACGTGCGCGAGAGCCGCGGGCGTACGGCGTGACGCCGCTGGTCGCGTGCGTGGTGCTGCTCGCGGCGGTCACGCACGCGTCGTGGAACGCCCTCGCCCACCACATCCGCGACCAGCTGGTCTCCTTCACGCTCATCGCGGGCGGCGGGGCCCTGATCGGCCTGGCGCTCGTCCCCTTCGTCCCCGTCCCCGCCGCCGGGGCGTGGCCGTACCTGCTCGCCTCGGCGGCCCTGCACGTCGCGTACTACGCGCTGCTGATGAAGTCCTTCACGCTGGGGGACTTCGGGCAGATGTACCCGATCGCGCGCGGTACGGCCCCGCTGGTGGTGACGCTGCTCGCGGCCGTCTTCGTCCACGAGGTGCCGGACGCCTGGCAGCTCCTCGGCGTGGCCGTCGCCTGCGCGGGCCTGACGGGGCTCGCGCTGTGGGGCGTCCGCGGGAAGGGCGCGGACCGGCCGGCGCTGCTCGCCGCCCTCGCCACCGGCCTCTCCATCGCCCTGTACACGGTCGTCGACGGCGTCGGCGTCCGCGCCTCGGGCACCACGCTCGGCTACATCGCCTGGCTGATGCTCCTGGAGGGCCTGGTCATCCCGGTGTACGCCCTGGCGGTCCGCCGCCGCGCGCTCCTCCCCGCGCTCCGCCCGCACGCGGCGCGCGGCCTGCTCGGCGCGGCCCTGTCGGTCGCCGCCTACGCCCTCGTCCTGTGGGCGCAGACGCGGGCGCCCCTCGCCCCCGTCGCCGCCCTGCGCGAGTCCTCGATCATCGTCGGCGCGGCCATCGGCGCCCTCTTCTTCAAGGAACGCTTCGGCGGTCCGAGGATCGCCGCGGCCGGCCTGATGGTGGCGGGCATCGGCCTGATGCTGCACGTCACCTGAGCGGCCGTCGGCCGCTCCTCGCTCACCCGTCGGCGAGGATCTCGCGGAAGTGCCGGTTGACGGCGAGGAGGCCGCCGTCGACGCGGAGCGTGGTGCCGGTGATCCAGGCCGCGTCGGCGGAGGCCAGGAAGGCGACGGCGGCGGCGATGTCCTCGGGGGTGCCCACCCGGCCCAGGGGGTAGGCGCGGGCGCCCAGTTCCGCCAGGGACGCCTCGCGGCCGGCCCAGGAGGGGGTGTCGATGGTGCCGGGGTTGATCTGGTTGACGCGGACGCCCAGGGGCGCCGCCTCGCCGGCGAGGGTGCGGGTGAAGGAGCCGAGGGCGGCCTTCGCGGCGCTGTAGGCGTGGTCGCCGAAGTCGGCCTCCGCGTTGACGGAGCCGATGGTGACGATCGCGCCGGCGGTGGCGGCCAGGTGCGGGAGCGCGGCGCGGGAGCAGTGGACGGCGCCGAGGAGGGTGCCGTCGAGCTGGCGGCGCCAGTTCTCGTCGGGGTCGTCGGTGAAGGGGACGAAGGCGTTGTTGACGAGGGCGTGGAGGGCGGGCAGTGCGCCGATCACGCGGTCGATGGCCGCGCGGTCGGTGACGTCCAGGCGCAGCGCCGTGGCGTGCGGGAGGTCCGCCGCCACCGTGCGGGCCGCCTCCTCGTCGATGTCGGTGACGAGGACCAGCGCGCCCTCCGCCGCGAGCCGGCGGGCGGTCGCCGCGCCGATGCCGCTGCCCGCGCCCGTGATCAGTGCCGTGCGTCCCTCGAAACGGTTCATGCCCCCATCAGAGCAGGGACTTGACCGCCCTCACCAGGGCCTGGGCCCGGGGATCGGAGGTGACGGTCTTCCGCATGCCGTTGGTGACGTAGCCGAAGGCGGTGCCGGAGTCGGGGTCGGCGAAGGCGAGGGAGCCGCCGCGGCCGGGGTGGCCGAAGGAGGTGGGGCCGAGGAGGGGGGAGGCGGGGCCGTGGAGCATGTGGCCGAGGCCGAAGCGGGTGGAGACGAGGAGGACCCGGTCGGGGCCCGCGGACTCCTCGGTGCGGGCCAGGGCCAGGGTCGCGGGGGCGAAGAGGCGGGGGGCGCCGTCGGCGAGGGGGCCGAGGGTGGCGGCGTAGAAGCGGGAGAGGGCGCGGGCGGTGGCGACGCCGGCCGAGCCGGGGAGTTCGGCGGCGCGGTAGGCCGGGGCGTTCTCGTCGGGCCGGGGGGTGATGACCTCGAAGGCGCGGCGGGTGAGGGAGGCGGGGTCCTGCCACGCCTCCGTGACCGAGCGCTTGGGGCGGAGGCGGAGGGCGCCGCGGTCCTCGGGGGCCTCGACCGGGGCGAGGCGGCCGACGCGGTGGGTCTCCGTCCCGGGGAGGCCGATCCAGAGGTCCAGGTCCAGCGGGGCGGCCACCTCCTCCGCGACCCAGCGGCCGATGGTGCGGCCGGTGACGCGGTGGACGAGGCCGGAGAGGAGCCAGCTGAAGGTGTGGGCGTGGTAGCCGTGGGCGGTGCCGGGCTCCCAGACGGGCGCCTGGGCGGCGACGGCCGCGGTGGACGCCTCCGGGTCGAGGGCCTCGGCGAGGGTGAGGGGGCGGTCGAGGACGGGGACGCCGGCCTGGTGGGCGAGGAGCTGCCGTACCGACACCCGGTCCTTGCCGGCCGCCTTGAACTCGGGCCAGTAGGTGGCGACCGGGGCGTCCAGGTCGATCCGGCCGCGCTGGTGGAGGAGGAGCGGGACGGCGGCGGCGACGCCCTTGGTGGCGGAGCGGACCACCTGCGCGGTGCCTTCCTCCCAGGGTTCCGTGCCGTCGGCGTCCTTGGTGCCGGCCCACAGGTCGACGACCTTGGCGCCGTCGCGGTGGACGGCGACCGCCGCGCCCTTCTCGCCGCGCTCCTCGAAGTTGCGCCGGAACGCCTCCGCGACCGGCTCCCAGCCCGGCGCCACCGTGCCCTGGACGTCCACCCGACCCACCTTCACCCTTTCGTACGAACGGGTCCCATGGTCTCAGGCGACGGAACCCGGCACGAAACCGAAGGGCAGTTCGAGCCGGTGGCGGGTCATGAGCTCCTCGTCGGAGAGGAGTGCGCGGGTCGGGCCGTCCGCGGCGATCACGCCCTCGCTGAGGACCAGCGCGCGCGGGCAGAGCTCCAGGGCGTACGGCAGGTCGTGGGTGACCATGAGGACGGTGACGTCGAGGGAGCGCAGCACGTCGGCGAGCTCGCGGCGGGAGGCCGGGTCCAGGTTGGAGGACGGCTCGTCGAGGACGAGGATCTCGGGCTCGGTGGCGAGGACGGTGGCGACGGCGACCCGGCGCCGCTGGCCGAAGGAGAGGTGGTGCGGGGGCCGGTCCGCGTAGGCGGCCATGCCGACCCGTTCCAGCGCCCGCTCCACGACCGCGTCCAGCTCGGCGCCGCGCAGCCCCGCCGCGGCCGGGCCGAAGGCGACGTCCTCGCGGACGGTCGGCATGAAGAGCTGGTCGTCGGGGTCCTGGAAGACGATGCCGACCTTCCGCCGGATCTCCGCCATGTGCTTCTTGCCGACGGGGAGCCCGGCGACGGTGACGCTGCCCGCGCCGGCGGCGAGGATGCCGTTGAGGTGGAGGACGAGGGTGGTCTTGCCCGCGCCGTTGGGCCCGAGGAGGGCGACCCGCTCGCCCCGTCCGATGGTGAGGTTCACGCCGAAGAGGGCCTGGTGGCCGTCGGGGTAGGCGTAGGCGAGGCCGCGGACGTCGAGGGAGGGGGTGCTGGTCATGGTGGTCGTCCCGGTTCAGCCCAGGAGGGCGAGGAGGCAGAGCGGAAGGGCGGCCAGCGGGAGCGCCAGGGCCGTCGTCCACTGGGCGCGGGTGGTGGGGCGTTCGTCGAGGAGCGGCATGGTGCCGGTGTAGCCGCGGCTGACCATGGCGAGGTGGACGCGTTCGCCGCGCTCGTACGAGCGGATGAAGAGCGCGCCGGCGGTCTTGGCGAGGACGCCCCAGTGGCGGACGCCGCGCGCCTCGAAGCCGCGGGAGCGGCGGGCGACGGACATGCGGCGCAGCTCGTCGGTGATGACGTCGCCGTACCGGATCATGAAGGAGGCGATCTGGACGAGCAGCGACGGCAGGCCGAGGCGCTGGAGGCCGAGGACCAGGGCGCGGAGTTCGGTGGTGGCGGCGAGGAGCACGGAGGCGGCGACGCCGAGGGTGCCCTTGGCGAGGATGTTCCAGGCGCCCCACAGGCCGGGGACGCTGACGGGGACGCCGAGGAGCTCGGTCTGCTCGCCGGGGACCACGAAGGGCATGAGCAGGGCGAAGCCGACGAAGGGGAGCTCGATGGCGAGCCGCCGGAGGAGGAAGCCGGCGGGGACGCGGGCGACGGCGGCGACCGCGCCGATCAGGGCCGCGTAGCCGGCGAAGGCCCAGACGGCCTCGCGCGGGGTGGTGACGACGACCAGGACGAAGCCGAGGACGGCGGCGAGCTTGGTGTGCGGGGGCAGGCGGTGCACCGGCGAGTCGCCTCGCCGGTACAGGGTGTGCGCGTGCCCCGCTCCCATGTCAGACCTGAGCGCCGGTGTCGGCCGCCCGCCTGCGGCGGCGGACGGCCCAGAAGGCGCCGGTGCCGACGGCGAGGGTGAGGCCGACGCCGATCACTCCGGCGAGGCCGCCGGAGAGGCGCTTGATCCCGATGCCGTCGATCTCGTAGTCGGCGAGCGGGGAGCCGGCGGTGGCGTGCTCGTACTCCTCCGCCTTGGCGTCGATGCCCTGGTCGGCGGCGACCTTCTCCAGGCCGTCGGGGCTCTGGGAGGCGTAGAAGGAGACGACGCCGGCGAGGACGAGGGCGGTGACGACGCCGCCGATCCACACCTTCCTCGGGGAGCCCGGCGCGGTGGCGGGCGCGTCCTCGGCCGGGGCCGCGTCGACCAGCTCGCCGTCGACCCGGAGCTTCAGCGGGGCGGTGAGGCCGCGGGCGCCGTGCACGAGGTCGGGGCGGACGGCGAGGACGGCGCCGACGGTGAGGGCGGTGATGGCGGCCTCGCCGATGCCGATGAGGACGTGGACGCCGAGCATGGCGGTGAGGACCTTGCCGATCGGCACGTCGGTGGTGCCGCCGATGGCGTAGAGCAGGGTGAAGGCGGCGGCGGAGGCCGGTACGGAGACGAGCGCGGCGACGAAGGCCGCGGCGGTGAGGCCGCCGCGGGTGCGGGGCAGCACGGCCCGCAGACCGCGGAAGAGGAAGTGGGCGACGACGACGGTCACCACGCCCATGACGACGATGTTGACGCCGAGGGCGGTGAGGCCGCCGTCGGCGAAGAGGACGCCCTGCATGAGCAGGACGACGGCGATGCAGAGGACGCCGGTCCAGGGTCCGACGAGGATCGCGGCGAGCGCGCCGCCGAGGAGGTGGCCGCTGGTGCCCGCGGCGACCGGGAAGTTCAGCATCTGGACGGCGAAGACGAAGGCGGCGACGAGGCCGGCGAGGGGCGCCGCCCTCTCGCCGAGCTCGTGACGCGCGCCGCGCAGGCTCACGGCGACGGCGCCCGCGGCGACGACGCCTGCGACGGCCGATACGGGGGCGTTGATGAATCCGTCAGGTACATGCACGACCCGAATGATGAGCGCTCCTGCAAATGACTCGCAAGAGCGCCCACATCACAAGATGGCGTAGGGACGGGAGCACGGGGCAGGCGTGTGAGGACGGACACTGTCCGGCCGCTTCGGGAGTGACCACGCTCCCACAGGGGAAGAATGCGACATTGAGTAGCAAATCACAGCCCTACGTGAGGAGCCGTCGATGCCCGTCGTCGAGGACCGCGCCCGAGGCCGTCTGGTCGGCGACGCGCCGGTCGCCCGGGCCGTACCCGTGACCCTCCGCTACGACCCCGGCTTCTCCCCCGCGACCGTCCGCTTCGTCCTCCCCGGCGGGGTCGAGTGGTCCTTCCCCCGCGCCCTCCTGGAGGACGGGCTGCGGGATCCCGCGCACCGAGGCGACATAGCGGTCTGGCCGTGCGGGCGGGTGCAGACCGTGGTGGAGTTCCACGGCCGGGACGAGGTCGCGGTCGTCCAGTTCGACACCGTCGCCCTGAACCGCTTCCTGGAGCACACGTACGCCGTCAGCACGTCGCTGACGACGCGCTGACGGCGTACGGCCGCGTCGGGCTCCCCGTCCCCACAGGTTCCGGCGCGGTCCGGGGCGCACCCCCCGCTCAGGGGCCGCCCCGGGGTTCTACGGGGGTGTCACGCCTTGACGAGGTCCGGCTCCGCGGGGGCGGAGCCCTGGGCCGCGAGGCCCTCACCCTCGACGTCGACGTTGGGCAGCGCCCGGTCCAGCCACTTCGGCAGCCACCAGGCCTTGTGGCCGAGGAGCGCGAGGACGGCCGGGACGATCGCCATGCGGACGACGAAGGCGTCGAAGAGGACGGCGACGGCGAGGCCGAAGCCGATCATCTTGATCATCTGGTCGGTCATCCCGATGAAGCCGGAGAAGACCGCGATCATGATCACCGCGGCGGCGGTGACCACCCGGGCGCTGTGCCGGAAGCCGGTCACGATCGCCTCGCCGGGCCGCTCGCCGTGGACGTACGCCTCGCGCATCCGGGTCACGAGGAAGACCTCGTAGTCCATCGCGAGGCCGAAGACCACGCCCACCATGAAGATCGGCATCATCGACATGATCGGGCCGGTCTGCTCGACGCCGAACAGGCCGCCCAGCCAGCCCCACTGGAAGACCGCGACGACGGCGCCGAGGGCGGCGACGACCGAGAGCAGGAAGCCGAGGGCGGCCTTGAGCGGGACCAGGATCGAGCGGAAGACCACCGTCAGCAGGACGAAGGCGAGGCCGACGACGAGTGCCAGGTAGGGCACGAGGGCGTCGTTCATCTTCTCGGAGAAGTCGATGTTCATCGCGGTGGCGCCGGTGACGAGGACGTCGTCGCCGGTGGCGCCGCGGATGTCGTGGACCAGGGTCTCGGTGGCGCCGGAGGACGGGCGGTCCTTCGGGATCACCGTGATCATGGCGGCGTCGCCCGCCTTGTTGGGGGTGGCCGGGGTGACGGCGGCGATGCCGTCGAGGTCCTTGATCGTCTCGACCGTCTTGTCGGCGACCGCCCTGTCGCCGTCGACGACGACGAGCAGCGGGCCGTTGAAGCCGGGGCCGAAGCCCTCGGAGAGCAGGTCGTAGGCGCGGCGCTCGGTCGCGGAGACCGGCTTCACGCCGTCGTCCGGGAGGCCCATCTCCAGGGAGGCGGCCGGGATGGCGATGGCGCCGAGACCGATGACGCCGGCCAGCAGGACGAAGACCGGGCGGCGGAGGACGAAGCGGGCCCAGCGGGTGCCGGCGTTCGGCCTGGCGTCCTTCTCCGGGGTCGCGGTCTCCGGGGTGCCGGCGTTCTTGCGCTGCTTGCGGCCGATCACCTTGTCGCCGGCGAAGCCGAGCAGCGCCGGGATCAGGGTGAGGGCAATGAGGACGGCGATGACGACGGTGCCGGCGGCGGCGAAGCCCATCTTCGTCAGCATCGGGATGTTGACGACGGCGAGGCCGACGAGGGCGATGACGACGGTGAGTCCGGCGAAGACCACGGCCGAGCCGGCGGTGCCGGTGGCGCGGCCCGCGGCGTCCTCCTTGTCCCGCCCGTCGGCCAGTTCGGCGCGGTAGCGGGAGACGATGAAGAGGGCGTAGTCGATGCCGACGGCGAGGCCGATCATCATCGCCAGGGTGGAGGTGGTGGTGCCGAGGTCCAGGACGTTCGCGAGCGCGGTGATCGCGGAGACACCGATGCCGACGCCGATGATCGCGGTGAGCAGCGGCAGTCCGGCCGCGACGAGCGAGCCGAAGGTGATGACGAGGACGATGCCGGCGACGACCACGCCGACGATCTCGCCGGCACCGGTCTCGGGCATGGTCTGGAGGGCGTCGCCGCCGAGCTCGACCGTCAGGCCCTTGCCCTGGGCCGCGTGTCCGGCCTGCTTGAGGGCTTCACGGGTCTCGTCGGTCAGCTCCATCCCGTTGACCTTGTAGGCCACGGAGACGTAGGCGGTGGAGCCGTCCCGGGAGACGGCCTGGGCCGTGTACGGGTCGGTGACGGAGACGATCTGGTCCGAGCCGGACTTCAGGGCGGCGACGGTCTCCTCGACGACGGCCTTGGGGGCCGCGTCGGTCATCTTGCCGCCGTCGGGGGCCTTGAAGACGACCCGGGCGGTGGCGCCGTCGGCGCCGGCGCCGGGGAAGCGTTCCTCGAGCAGGTCGAAGGCGCGCTGGGCCTCGGTGCCGGGGATGGAGAAGGAGCTGGAGGTCGCGGCGGGCGCGGTGGCGGCGCCGACTCCGGCGAGCGCGAGGAGCGCCACCCAGAGGAGGGCGACGAGCCGTCGGCGCCGGAAGGCGGTGCGGCCCAGCTTGTACAGGAAGGTGGCCACGGGTGCGTACTCCCATAGTGGGGTGGGACAGGGCATGGGGAGCCGGCCCGACGGCGTGAGCGGTGCGCTGTCAGGTGGTGCGGGACGTGCGGGTGGTGCGGGTGGTGCGGGGTGGGTCAGACGCCGAGTGAGGGGAGCACCACGGCGTCGACGTAGCTGCTGAGGAAGGCGTGGTCGACCGGCTGGTCGTCGATCAGCGGGCGGGCGACGAGCGCTCCGATCAGCATGTGCGGCACGAAGTCCAGGGCCGGGTTGTCCGGCCGGACCTCGCCCCTGCGGACCGCGCGGCCCAGGAACTCGGCGAACCCGTTGAGCTCGGGGTCGATGAGCAGTTCGCGCAGGGCCTGGTGCAGGTCGGGGTTGGTGTGGACGGCATGGGCCAGACCCCGCATCAGCGCGGTGTCCTTCTCCATCTGGCAGTCGTCGGCGAGCTCCAGGAGGGCCTGGAAGTCACCGCGCAGCGTGCCGGTGTCGATCTCGTCGAAACCGGACGGCTTGCTGTGGCGCAGGGCCTTGGCGACCAGTTCCGGCTTGCTCCCCCACTGGCGGTAGAGGGTGGCCTTGCTGGAGTGGGTGCGGGCGGCGACGGCGTCCATGGTGAGGGCGTCGTAGCCGACCTCGCGGAGGAGGTCGAGCACGGCCGCGTACAGCTCGGACTCACGCTCCGGGGTGAGTCTGCTGCGGGCCATGCCTGTACCTCCGGACTGCGGGGACGAGGAGAGCGAACGAAACGGTTTCGTACTCTCCGTACGATACGAAGGTACCCCCGCCGCCAGCGAAACGAAACCGTTTCGTACGTGTCCTGGGCCACACCTCGTCCCCTTCCGTACGCCCGTACGAGTTGCCGCACCCCCTCCACGCGGAAAGCATGAACGGGTGAGAGACGACGTGGCCTACCTCCGCTTCCCGCACCTCCACGACGACCTGCTGTGCTTCACGGCCGAGGACGACCTCTGGATCGCCCCCCTCGCCGCCGCCGGCCGGCCCCCCGGCCGCGCCTGGCGGCTCACCGTCGACCGCACCCGCGCCGGACACCCGCGCTTCTCCCCCGACGGGCGCCACATCGCCTACACGAACTGGCGCAGCCTCGACCCGGAGATCCACCTCGTGCCGGTCGACGGCGGCCACCCCCGCCAGCTCACCCACTGGGGATCCACCGACACCCGCGTCTGCGGCTGGTCCCCCGACGGCGACATCCTCGCCGTCTCCTCGCACGGCCAGCCCTTCTCGTACTTCTCCTGGGCCTACACCGTCGCCACCGACGGCTCGCCCGGCGGCACGATGCCCTGGGGCCCCGTCTCCGACATCGCCGTGCGCGACCTCGACGGCGAGCGCCGCACCCTCCTGCTCACCGGCACCCCGCCGCACGAACCCGCCGCCTGGAAGCGGTACCGGGGCGGCGCCACGGGCCGCCTCTGGCTCCACGGCGAACGGCTCCTGCCCGACATCGGCGGCCACCTCGCCGACCCGATGTTCGTCGCCGCCCCGCCCGGCGAGGAGGGGTACCGCATCGCCTTCCTCTCCGACCACGAGGGCGTCGGCAACCTCTACTCCTGCCGCCCCGACGGCACCGGCCTGCGCCGCCACACCGACCACGCCGACTTCTACGCCCGCCACGCCTCCTCCGACGGGCACCGGGTCGTCTACCAGTGCGCCGGCGAGCTGTGGATCGCCGACGACCTCGCCGCCGGCTCCGCACCGCGCCGCCTGGAGGTCCGCCTCGGCGGCCAGCGGGCCGGCCGCCGCCCCTACCAGGTGCCCGCCTCCCGGCACGTCGACGCGCTCTCCGTCGACGAGACCGGCCGGGCCAGCGCCGTCGGCGTACGGGGCAGCCTCTACTGGCTCACCCACCGCGACGGGCCCGCCCGCGCACTCACCGACACCCCCGGCGTCCGCGTCCGGCTCCCCGAGATGCTCGGCAGCGGCGGCCAGATCGCCTACGTCACCGACGCCGAGGGCGACGACGCCGTCGAGATCGCCTACCTGCCCCGGGCCAGCGGCGACCGGCCCCCGCGCCGGCTCGCCGCCGGAGAACTCGGCCGGGTCGAGGAACTCGTCGCCGACCCCGACGGCGAACGGCTCGCCATCGCCTCGCACGACGGCCGCCTCCTCCTCCTCGACGCGACGGAGGACTCCAACGGCGAGGTCACCGAACTCATCCGCTCCGTCAACGGCCCCGTCCGCGACCTCGCCTTCTCCCCCGACGGCGCCTGGCTCACCTGGTCCCACCCCGGCATCGGCCGCTCCCTGCGCTCCATCAAGCTCGTCCGCATCTCCGGCCCCGGCCCCCGCACGGTCATCGACGTCACCAACGGGCGCTTCGAGGACGAGAACCCGGTCTTCACCAGCGACGGGCGCTACCTCGCCTTCCTCTCCTGGCGCGGCTTCGACCCGGTGTACGACGTCCACACCGGCGACCTGTCCTTCCCGCTCGGCTGCCGCCCCTACCTCGTGCCGCTCTCCTCCGCGACCCCCTCCCCCTTCGCGCTCCTCCCCGACGGGCGCCCGGCGGCCGGCGGCCTCGACCCCGCCGACGACGGCGCCGACAGCGGCGACGGCACCGTCACCGTCGAGATCGAGGGACTGCCCGACCGGGTCACCCCCTTCCCCGTCGCCGCCTCCAAGTACTCGGCGCTCGCCCCCGTCTCCGGCGGCGGCCTCGTCTGGCTGCGCTGGCCCATCTCCGGCGCCCTCGGCGAGACCTTCGCCAACCCCGCCGACACCTCCGGCCGCCCCACCCTGGAGCACTACTCCGTCGTCAAAGCCCGCCGCACCGAACTCGCCCGCGACCTCGACTGGTTCGCCGTCAGCGGCGACGGCAGCCGGCTCGTCGTCTTCGACGAGGGCGAACTGCGGGCCGTCCCCGCCACCGAACCCGGCGACGGGGACTCCACCGTCTACCTCGACCTGCGCCGCATCCTCCACGACGTCGACCCCGGCGCCGAGTGGCGCCAGTCCTACGACGAGGCCGGGCGGATCGTCCGCGCCTACTTCTGGGACCCGGGGATGAGCGGCGTCGACTGGGACGCGATCCTCGACCAGTACCGCCCCCTGCTCGAACGGGTCGCCTCCCCCGACGAGTTCGCCGACCTCCTCCGCGAGGTGATGGGCGAACTCGGCACCTCCCACGCCTACGTCACCCCCGCCCGGCGCAACGAGGGCCCCGCCCACTACCAGCGCCCCCAGGGCCTCCTCGGCGCCAACCTCGTCCCCCGCGAGGACGGCTGGGTGGTCAAGCGGATCCTCCCCGGCGAGTCCTCCGACTCCAAGGCCCGCTCCCCGCTGGCCGGCACCGGCATCCGCGAGGGCGCCGCCCTCACCCACGTCGACGGCCGGCCCGTCGACCCCGTCACCGGCCCCTACCCGCTGCTCGCCGGCACCGGCGGCACCACCGTCGAACTCACCTTCACCCCGGCCGGCGGCGAGGGCCGCTCCCGCCGCGTCGCCGTCGTCCCGCTCGTCGACGAACGCCCCCTGCGCTACCAGGACTGGGTCGCCAAACGCCGGGCCGTGGTCCGCGAACTCAGCGGCGGCCGCTGCGGCTACCTCCACATCCCCGACATGGGCGGCTCCGGCTGGGCCCAGTTCAACCGCGACCTGCGGATGGAGGTCTCCCGCCCGGCCCTCATCGTCGACGTGCGCGGCAACGCCGGCGGCCACATCAGCGAACTCGTCGTGGAGACCCTCACCCGCAGGATCATCGGCTGGGACCTCACCCGCAACGCCCAGCCCGTCAGCTACGCCTCCAACGCCCCCCGCGGCCCCGTCGTCGCCCTCGCCGACGAGGCCACCTCCTCCGACGGCGACATGATCACCGCCGCGTTCAAGCTCCTCGGCCTCGGCCCCGTCGTCGGCCAGCGCACCTGGGGCGGCGTCGTCGGCATGACCGGCCGGCACAAGCTCGGCGACGGCACCCAGATCACCGTCCCCATGAACGCCGCCTGGTTCACCGAGTGGGGCTGGTCCGTGGAGAACCACGGCGTCGTGCCCGACCTCGCGGTCCTGCGCACCCCCCTCGACTGGGCCGAGGGCCGGCACGCCCAGCTCGACGACGCCGTCCACAAGGCCCTCGCCCTGCTGGACGCGGAACCGGCGGCGAACCCGCCCGGCTACGAGGACGTGCCGGACCGCTCCCGCCCGAAACTCCCCCCGAGGTCCAGCTCGTAGGCGATGGCGGACTCCCCGGTCCTCAGCCGCTCAGCGCCGACCGCGCCGAAGCCGACCCGGGCGAGCACCGCCCGGGAAGCGGTGTTGCCGGCGGACGTCCTGGCGTACAGCCGGCGCAGCCCGTACTCCTCCGCGGCCAGCCGGCACACCTCCAGGACGCCCCGGGTGGCGAGACCCCGGCCGGTCGCCGACTCGGCGATCCGGTAGCCGAGTTCGGCCGCGCCGTCGGCCACGTCGACGAGGTTGACCCGGCCGACGATCGCCCCGTCCCCGGCCACCAGGACGTGGAAGCGGATCGTCCCCTCCTCCTGCTCGTCGAGCAGCGCCCGGTGCCGGGCGTCGAACTCCGCGAAGTAGGCGTCCCCCCGGTCGGGCACGGTGGCGGCGAAGTAGGCCCGGTTCTCCCGCTCGAAGACGAGCAGGGCCGGAGCGTGGTCGGGGCGCAGGCGTTCGAGTACGACGGACATGGGGGCCACGGTACGAAGTTCCCCCCGCGGCCGCCCGCGCATTACCGACGCGCGGGACGCGGACGCGCGAGGACCGGACGCCCCGGACGCGAGGACCGGACGCCCCGGACGCGAGGACCGGACGCCCCGGACGCGCGGGCCGGACGCCCCGGACGCGCGGAAGGCGCACCCGGCGTCCCGGGTGCGCCTTCCGTCACAGGACGGGCGTCAGGCCTCGTGCTCGTCGCGGACGCCGCGCTGCCGCGCCTCGCGCTGCGCGCGCTCCTTCGCGTCCTGGGAGCCCTCGCGGCTCTGCGAAGCGCGCTGGGAGGCCTCGTCCTTGGCCTTGCCCATGGCGTCCTTGGCGCGCTCCTGGAGCTCCTGCGCCTTGTCCTGGAACTGGTCCTTGATGCCCATGAAGGTCACTCCTAGACGGGTGTGAGGGGGTCGGGGGCGCGTGCCCCCTGGGCCTCGACCAGCCTTGCACGAGCGAACATTCCACGCATTTCGATCAATTACCGTCCGTGCGGGCCCCGGTCACGCCTTCCCCGTCCGGGACTGCTCGTCGGCCGCCCCGCCCGCGCCCACCAGCCCCTTGGAGACCGTGGAGAGCCGGGGCTCGAAGCGGGCCACCTCGCGCTTCCCGACGGTCGCGACGATCCCGGGGAGATGGCCGCGGACGGCCTGCATCCCGCGCAGCCACCACTGTGCGTACACGTGGGCCGAGCGGCGCTCGATGCCCTCGACGATCCGGTCCACGGCCGGGCCGAGCGGGTACGTGCGGTTCGACGGCCAGGGCAGCCGCTGCCGCAGCTCCTTCATCACGTCGTCCTGGTCCGCGCCCCGCACCATGTCGGTGTCGGTCCAGGAGAGGTAGCCGACGCCGACCTTCACGCCCTTGTAGGCGACCTCGGCCCGCAGGCTGTGCGCGAACGCCTCGACGCCGGACTTGGAGGCGCAGTACGCGGTCATCATCGGGGCCGGGGTGATCGCGGCGAGCGAGGCGATCTGGAGGAAGTACCCCCGGGACTCCATGAGGACCGGCAGGAAGGCGCGGCCGGTGACCGCCCCGCCGATCAGGTTGACCTCGATGACCCGCCGCCAGGCGACCGGGTCGGAGTCGACGAACGGCCCGCCGGCCGCGACGCCCGCGTTGGCGACGACGATGTCGACCTTGCCGAAGCGCTCCTTGACCTCGGCGGCGACCCGGGCCATCGCCTCGTGGTCGGTGACGTCCGCCTCCCACCAGTCGGCCTCGGTGTGCAGCCGTCCCGCGACCTCCTTCAGGAGCTCCGGCTCCAGGCCGACCAGCGCGATCCTGGCGCCGCGCGCGGAGAGCTTGCGGGCGAGGAGCTCGCCGACCCCGCGGGCGCCGCCGGTGACGACGGCGACCTGTCCTTCCAGACTGACCCTGCTCATACCCCTGCCTCCTTGCCGGTCGGGTGCGCTCCGAGATACGTGAGCGTCAGTTCGCGGATCTGCGCGGTGACGGCCTCCGGGGCCTCGACCGGCGTCATGTGGCCCATGCCGGCCAGTTCGGTCAGGCCGGTGCAGTGCGGCAGCGCCTCCGCCATGGCCCGGGAGTGGACCGGCGGGGTGAGCCGGTCCGCGGTGCCGACCAGGACGGCGGCGGGGACCCGCAGCTCCCGCACGCCCGCCGCCAGGTCGAGGCCGGCCAGCACCTGCGACCAGCCGAAGCGGGACGGGCGCGGGCAGGCGTGCACGATGCGGGCGCAGGCGTCGACCCGGTCGGGCGCGGAGCCCGGTCCCATCGTCGCGTATCTGAGGACCTTCTTCGAGATCCCGTTGACCGGTCCCAGCGGTGCCTTGGAGCCGAGGACGGCGCCGGTCAGCCGGGTCCGCAGCCCGCCGGGTCCGAGCGGCACCACGGTGGCCTCGGAGGTGAGGCGGGACGGGCCGGTGGAGCAGAGCAGGACGGCGGCGGCGTGCTGGACGAAGCCGGGGCGGCCGGCCGCGGCCATGATCGTCATGCCGCCCATGGAGTGCCCGGCGACGACGGCCCGCTCGCCGGGCCCGAGGGTGGCCGCGAGCACCGCCTCCAGGTCGTCGGCGAGGGCGGTGGTCGAGTAGCCGCCGGGCGCCGGGACCGGGGAGCGGCCGTGGCCGCGCTGGTCGTAGGCGATGACCCGGTGGTCGGCGGCGAGCGCCCGGATCTGCTCGGCCCAGAAGCCGATGGAGCAGGTCCAGCCGTGGGCGAGGACGACGGCGGGCGCGCCCTCGGGGCCGTACACCTCGGTGTGCAGCTCGGCCCCGTCGGCGGACCGGACGGTGAGGGTACGGGGTGCGGGGAGGCCGATCACCGGCTGGCCTCCTTCTTGCGGGCGGCGCGGCGGGCGGCCGGTTCGGGGGTGGCCGCGACCGGCTTCGGGGCCCGCAGGACCTCGTACTCGGAGAGGTCGACCAGCCGGGTCTCGCGGCGGAACTCGCCGGTGGTGCCCGGCCACAGGGTGGTGTTGCGGCCGTTGGCGTCGAGGTACCAGCTGTCGCAGCCGCCGGCCTTCCAGACGGTCCGCTCCATGCGGTTCTGGACCTTGCGGTTCCAGGCGTGGACGGCGGAGGGGCGGGCGGCGAGCGCGGACCTGCCTCCGAGGACGTCGAGCTGGCGCAGGTAGTCGGCCATGTAGTTCAGCTGGGACTCGATCATGAGGATCATGGAGGAGTTCCCGAGGCCGGTGTTGGGCCCGATGATCGTCATCCAGTTGGGGAAGCCGTCGACGGTGGCGCCGCGCAGGGACTGCACGCCGTCCTTCCAGTGCTCGGCGAGGGAGCGTCCGCCGGCGCCGAAGACGCGGTCCGCGACCGGCATGTCGGTGACGTGGAAGCCGGTGCCGAAGATGATCGCGTCGACCTCGGTCTCGCTGCCGTCGGAGCCGACGAGGACATTGCCGCGGATCTCCTGGAGCCCGCCGCCGACGACGTCGACGTTGGGCTGCGCGAGGGCCGGGTAGTACGTGTTGGAGAGCAGGATCCGCTTGCAGCCGATGCGGTACGAGGGCGTGAGCCTGGCCCGCAGCACCGGGTCCTTGACCGCCTTCGCGATGTTGGCCTTGGCCAGCTTCTCGACCAGGCCGAGCTCGCCGGGGTGCTTGGTGAAGGCGCCGACCTGGAGTTCCCGGATGCCCCACAGGATGCCGCGGCGCAGGGTGGCGGTGACCGGAAGCTTCCGGTGCAGCCAGCGCTCGGGGCCGCTGATGGCCCGGTCCATGCGGGGCATGACCCAGGGGGCGGTGCGCTGGAAGAGGGTCAGCTTCGCGACCTCGGGCTGGATGGCGGGGACGATCTGGATGGCGGAGGCGCCGGTGCCGATCATGGCGACGCGCTTGCCGCGCAGGTCGTAGTCGTGGTCCCAGCGGGCCGAGTGGAAGACCTTGCCGGTGAAGCCGTCGATCCCCGGGACATCGGGGATCCTGGGGTCGGAGAGCGGCCCGGTGGCGGAGACGATGACGTCGGCGCTGAACGATCCGGAGCTGGTCTCGATCCGCCAGCGCAGCTCGTCGGCGTCCCACTCCATCCGCCGCACCTCGTGGTTCAGCCGCAGGTGCGGCCGGAGTCCGAAGGTGTCGGCGACGTGCTCCAGGTAGGCCCGGATGTGCCGCTGCCCGGAGAAGGTGCGGGGCCAGTCCGGGTTGGGCGCGAAGGAGAAGGAGTAGAGGTGCGAGGGCACGTCGCAGGCGCACCCGGGGTAGCTGTTGTCCCGCCAGGTGCCGCCCACGGAGTCGGCCCGCTCCAGGACGACGAAGTCGGTGATCCCCTCGCGGCGCAGCCGGACGGCGGCACCGAGCCCCCCGAACCCCGATCCGATCACCGCCACCCGAACGTGCTCGTGCTTCGCCATGCCGCCTCCCGTGCGCCCGGCCAAGATTCCGCCAGCAATCACTGGCACAGTCGGGACTGTAGAGCAGCTCCATACCGAGCGGTAGGGGTCGCGCGAGGGAAAGTTACCGGCGGTACAACATAGGCTGGCGGGCGTGGCGGAACGATCAGGAGAACAGGCGATGCCCGCGGAGGCCCCGGAGCCCCCGCACGAGTACCGCATGGCAGAACTGGCCGAGGCGGCCGGGATCACCGTGCGGACCCTGCGGTTCTACCGGGAGCGGGGACTGATCCCGCCGCCCCGCCGCGAGGGCCGGATCGCCTGGTACGACGGGAGCCACCTGGCCAGACTCCGCACCATCGCCGCCCTGCTCGAACGGGGCCACACCCTGACCGGCATCGCCGACCTGACCACCGCCTTCGAGTCCGGCCGCGACGTCGGCGAGGTCCTGGAGCTGGGCCCCCCGACCGAGGAGGAGCCGGTCCGGCTCACCCCCGAGGAGCTGGCCGACCGCTTCGCCGGCGAGGTCACGCCGGAGAACCTCGCCGCCGCCCTCGACCTCGGCTACCTCGCCACCGACGGCGAGGACATCATCCACGTCAGCCGCCGCCTCCTCGACGTCTCCGCCGCCCTCGTCCGCGAGGGCGTGCCGCTCGCCGAGGTCCTGAAGGCCGGCGCCCGCGTCCGCGAACACGCCGAGGCGCTCGCCGGCCTCTTCGCCGAGATGCTGACCGCCCACACCGAGGAGGCCGACGTCCAGCGCCTCCGCCCGCTGGCCAAGAGCGTCGTGGAGGCCGAGCTCTCCATGGCCCTCGACCGCCGCCTCCGCGGCGGACGGGGCTGAGAGGAACCCGGCCCGAGCGCGCCTAGAGGGCGTAGACGGCCGTCACGGGCGCGTGGTCGCTCCACCGCTCGGCGTGGGTGGCGGCCCGCTCCACGTACGCCTTGACCGCCTTCGCGGCCAGCCCCGGCGTGGTCATCTGGTAGTCGATCCGCCATCCCGAGTCGTTGTCGAAGGCCCGGCCCCGGTAGGACCACCAGGAGTAGGGGCCCTCCTGGTCGGGGTGGAGGGCGCGGACGACGTCGACGTAACCGCCGTCGGTCTCCTCCAGGACGCGGGTGAGCCACTCGCGCTCCTCGGGGAGGAAGCCGGCGCTCTTGCGGTTGGCTTTCCAGTTCTTGAGGTCGGCCTCGCGGTGGGCGATGTTCCAGTCGCCGCAGACCACGACCTCGCGGCCGTCGGCGGCGGCGCGGACCCGCAGCTCCTTGAGGTAGGGCAGGAACTCGCCCATGAAGCGGTACTTCTCGTCCTGCTTCTCGGTCTCCGCCTCGCCGGAGGGGAGGTAGAGGCTGGCGACGGTGACCCCGGGCAGATCGGCCTCGATGTAGCGGCCGGAGCCGTCGAACTCGGCGGAGCCGAAGCCGACGCGGACGGCGTCGGGCTCGCGGCGGAGGTAGAGGGAGACGCCGGCGCGGCCCTTGGCGGCGGCGGGCGCGTGGAAGACGAACCAGCCCTCGGGGGTCCGCACCTCGGCGGGCAGCTGGGCCTCCTCGGCGCGCACCTCCTGGAGGCAGACGGCGTCGGCGGAGGTCTCCGCCAGCCACTCGACGAAGCCCTTCTTGGCGGCGGCACGGAGACCGTTGACGTTCGCGCTCGTGACAGTGAACATCCCGGGAGAATACCGACACCCGCCCTCTTCGCTCACACGTACGATGGCTGGCATGCGCATCCAGCCGACTCCGTACGACCACCCCGACGCCGTGAAACTGCAGGACGCGGTGCAGGCCGAGTACGCCGTCCGCTACGACAGCGAGGGCGACGCCACACCGCTCGACCCCGCCATGTTCGTCCCGCCGCGGGGCCTCTACCTCCTCGCGTACGACTCCGCCGACCGGCCGGTCGCGAGCGGCGCCTGGCGCCGCCAGGACGAGAACGAGGAGGGGTACGCGGACGGCGACGCCGAGCTCAAGCGGATGTACGTCGTCCCCGAGGCGCGCGGCCTGGGCCTGGCCCGCCGCCTCCTCGCCCTCCTGGAGGACGACGCCCGCGCCGCCGGCCGCAGCCGCATGGTCCTGGAGACCGGCACGGCCCAGCCCGAGGCCATCGCCCTCTACGCCTCCAGCGGCTACGAGCCGTGCGTCAAGTTCGGCCACTACCGGCACCACGAGAGCAGCCGCTGCTTCGCCAAGCCGCTGACCTGACCCGTCCCGGCTCCCTCCCCCGGAACCGTCGGCCCGGCGTGCTAGCGTCCGCCGACCGAACGAATGCCCGAGGGGGGCACCTACTTGCGCAAGCGCACGTTTCTCAGCGCCGGAGTGGCGGCGACGCTGCTCGCCACCGGCGGCATCATCGGCGGGGCGGGGACGGCCGTGGCGGCCGGCGACCCGACGTACCACTTCGACCCCGTCGACGCCCGGGTCCTCATGCCGGGCGAGGGCTACACCTGGCTGTCGCCGTCCCGCAGCGGCGGCCAGCACACGGGGGAGCCGGACGGCACCTTCGTCTACGCCATCAGCAAGAAGCCGCTGACCGACGCCGGCTGGGCCGGCGGCGGCGCGCCGGCCGGTCTGAAGGTCGACCCGACGGCCGACTGCAAGCCGAAGACCGGCAAGGCCGGCGTCTACCTCTGCGACATCCGGTCGGCCGGCTTCCCCGCGCCCGAGGTCGCGGCGACGAGCACCGCGGCGGACAACACGACCGCGTACTACTCGCTGGTCTACGTGCCGCGCGGCTCTAGCGTCGACGCCGGGATCAAGGAGGCGCAGACCGCCGCCACCAAGCCGATCGGCACCCACAGGGCGCACTCCACGATCACCGTGAAGACCCGCGCCCACGTCGCCGGGAACACCATGGCGTTCACCGTCCCCGCCCTCCCGGCCGGCGGCACGGTCAAGCACACCGTGAAGCTGCACGCGGTCGACGCGGGCGAGCTCGCCCTCGGCCTGTCCCCCGCGCCCGGCCAGCGGCGCTGGGACGAGGGCGAGCTGAAGGTCCAGGTCACCGGCGTGGACGCGGGTGGCGCCACCGGTGCCGCCTGCGATCACTCGCTCGGCGAGATCGGCCGGGGCGAGGACATCCGCTGCGAGATCGCCGCGCCCGGTGACTACACGGTCTCCTACACCCTCAAGGCCGCCGCGACCTCGCCCGCCTGGCGGCTGCGCGCCACCGGCGTGTACGAGGTGTACGACTTCGGCACCGGGAACCCGGAGAAGGCCGCCGACTTCGGCGTCACCAGCACGATCCCGGTCACCGCGCGCTACCAGCTCATCGGCCGCACACCGGGCGGCGACCTGTACTTCAACCAGGGCTCCGGCCGCGGCCCGCAGGTCTTCTCGTACAGCGACATGGCCGGCGGCGTCGCCGACTGGAACGGCTACTCGGCCCTCACCCGCCTCGGTCCGCTGACCGTGCAGAGCACCGGCCCCGGCGCCGTGGCCCGCGACCGGAGCGGTGTGCTCTGGTCGCTGGCCGCCTCCGGGGACGGCGGGCTCTTCGAGGAGCGCCGGAAGGTCGGCGGCGGCTGGAACACCTTCGACGCGCTGACCGGCGCGGGCGACCTGACCGGCGACGGCAGGGCCGACCTGCTCGCCCGCGACAAGGCGGGCACGCTGTGGCTGTACCGGGGCACCGGCGTCACGACGGCCCCGTTCGCCGCCAAGACCCGTATCGGCGGCGGCTGGTACGCCTTCGACTCGCTCACCGGCGGCACCGACCTCAGCGGTGACGGCAGGCCCGACCTGCTCGCCCGTGACAAGGCCGGCGTGCTGTGGCTCTACCCCGGCGACGGCAAGGGCGCGTTCGGCGCCCGCCACCGGATCGGCGGCGGCTGGGGCGGCTACAACTCCCTGGTCTCGCCCGGCGATCTGAACTCGGACGGCCGGGCCGACCTCGTGGCCCGCGACTCCGCCGGCGTCCTCTGGTACTACCAGGGCACCGGCACCGCGAGCCGCCCGTTCCCGGCCCGCGTCAGGGTCGGCGGCGGCTGGAACATGTACAACCTGCTCTTCTGAGCCGACCGGCAGGTGAGGGGGCCCGGACCGCGGCGACGGTCCGGGCCCCCCTCGCGTCCGCTCCCGCGGACGACAGGGCCCGCCGCCTCGATCAGGTGCGGGCAAAACGAAGATCCCGGTCAGTCGAACCGACTGACCGGGATCTTGTCACTTGTGGACCTGAGGGGATTCGAACCCCTGACCCCCTCGATGCGAACGAGGTGCGCTACCGGACTGCGCCACAGGCCCCTGCGACGTGTGAAACATTAGCATCCCGGTCGGCGAGAAGAAAAATCGCTTTCGCCGCAGGTCAGAAGAGGACCCCCGGGGCACCGTCACTCGTTGGCGGCGCGGGGGCGGTCCTCGTCCGCGTACTGGTCGAAGAGCGGGGTCCGGCCGTGGTCGTGGCCGCGGCGCGGCGGGACCGGGCGGCGGCGCGGGGCCGGCGAGGCGGCGGGCGGCTGCTCGGCGGTGGAGGAGCGGGCGGCGCTCCAGGTCTCCGGGTCGGTGACGTCCACACCGTGCGAGGCGCGCGGGGCGACCGGCGCGGTGACGTACGTGGGCAGCGGCACCGGCACGGGGTCCCAGCTGTCGCCGCGGGCCGGGCCGCGCTCGCGCTGCTGGTCCACCCACTCGGCGTGGTCGGTCTGCTCGACCAGCGCGCGCCGGTCGGCCTCCTGCGGGGAGACCGGCGGAGCGGGCGTGGGCTCCGGCTCGGGCGTGGGCGCGGCGGCCCGGCGGCTCTCGCGGAGCCGGGCGGCGGCGGCCTCGGCGCGGCGCCGGTCCATCACGTAGACGAACCGGCGGCGCTCCTGCCCGCGCAGGTGGACGATGTACGCGCTGAGCAGCACGGCGGGGACGGCCGGCGCCCACAGGAAGGCGACGCCGCCGACGGCGGCGACCACGGCTCCGAGGGTGAAGGCCGAGAAGAGCACGATCGTGGTGCGCCGGCGACGCGCGAGGGCCTTGCCGCGGCGGGCCCGCTCGGCGGCGCCGCCGGCGGCCGCGGAAGGCTGCCGGGGGGCCGGGGCGGGAGCCGGCTCGGGCTCGCGCTCGGGTTCGGGGAGTTCCAGGCGCGCCTCGGTCCTGGCCGGAGGCGCGGCGAAGGCCCGGACGTCGACCGAGCCGAGATGCTCGGTCGCCGCGTCCGGGTCCACGTCGGGCACCACGTCCAGGGCCGTACGGTCCCGCTCGCGCAGCTCCTTGGCGTACCGGCGCTCCATGCCCGCCCGTCCGGACAGCAGCCGGATGGCGGTGCTGAAGCGTTCCGTCGGACGGGCTTCGTTCAGCTCGTCCTGCCTGCGGAGCCACATCGGCACCAAGTAGGCGGCCCAGGCCCCGACGATGACTGCGTAGATGAGGCCGCTGCTGCTCACGCCTCACACGGTAGAGGGGTTCGCGACGGGGCATCGGCCAATTGGCCCGGTGTGTCGCACGATCTGGCTGATATCACTGAACTTTTTTGTGATTGTTCAGATCGATCGGTGTTCATATGCCACTGGAATTCGAACAGTTATATGAATTACGGGAGAGAGTGAAGCTCCGGACGGGCACTCAGGCCGCGTCCCTGCGCCGGGTGCGGTGCCAGCGGGCGAGCAGGCCCTCCGGGATCTCCTCCGCCGTCAGCGCGAACACCAGATGGTCCCGCCAGGCCCCGTCGATGTGCAGATAGCGCGGCCGCACGCCCTCTTCCCGGAAACCGAGTTTCTCCGCCACCCGGCGCGAAGGGCCGTTCTCCGGGCGGATGCACACCTCCATGCGGTGCAGCCCCACCGCCCGGAAGCAGTGGTCGGTCGCCAGCGCGACCGCCGTCGGCATCACCCCGCGCCCGGCGACCTCGCGGTCCACCCAGTAGCCCACGTGCCCCGAGCACATCGAGCCCCAGGTGATCCCGGCCACCGTCAACTGCCCGGCCATCCGCCCCCGGTACTCGATCACGAACGGCAGCATCCGCCCGGCGTTCGCCTCCGACCGCAGATGGCGCACCATCTGACGGTACGTGGGGCGCTGCGCGGGCGGCATGCCGGGCGCGGGCGGCGGCACCGTCGCCTCCCAGGGGCGCAGCCAGTCGCGGTTGCGGCGGTTCACCTCCCGCCACTCCCGCTGGTCGCGCATCCTTATCGGGCGGAGCAGCACGTCTCCGTCGGCGAGGACGGCCGGCCAGGCCGTGGTCATGAGGCGGGGCCCGCTTCCGCCGGTCTCGGGTGGTCGCCGCCGCGGATCTGGTCCACGGCGTGGCGCAGCAGCGGTTCCAGGACGGCGAGCCCGTCCCGTACCCCGCCGGTCGAGCCCGGCAGGTTCACGATCAGGGTGGTGCCCGCGACGCCGGCGAGTCCGCGCGAGAGCGCCGCCGTCGGCACCTTCTCCCGGCCGTACGCCCGGATCGCCTCCGGGATGCCCGGGATCTCCCGCTCCAGGAGCCGGGCGGTGACCTCGGGCGTCTCGTCGGTCGGCGAGACGCCGGTGCCGCCGGTCGTGAGGATCACGTCGTACCCGGCGGCGATCCCGGCGCGGAGGGCCGCCTCGACGGGCGCCCCGTCCGGGACGACCTGCGGCCCGTCGACGGCGAAGCCCATCGCGCGCAGCCCCTCGGCGATCAGCGGCCCGCCCTTGTCCGGGTAGACCCCGGCGGAGGCCCGGTTGGAGGCGGTGACGACGAGCGCCGCGTACGGCGCGGTGAGCGGGCCGCCGTGGGCGTCGTGTCCTCCCGCGGCCCGGCCGTCGCGCGTCACGCGTCGTCCCGGGTCCAGTGCCCCGACTTGCCGCCGGTCTTCTCCTCCACCCGTACGTCGGAGATGACCGCGCCCTTGTCGACCGCCTTGATCATGTCCACCACCGTCAGCGCGGCCACCGAGACGGCGGTCAGCGCCTCCATCTCGACGCCCGTGCGGTCGGTGGTCCGCACCGTCGCCAGGATCTCCACGGCGTCGTCCGCCACGGTGAGGTCCAGCGTGACCCCGGAGACGGCCAGCGGGTGGCAGAGCGGGATGAGGTCGGGGGTCTTCTTCGCGCCCATGATCCCGGCGATCCGCGCGGTGGCCAGGGCGTCGCCCTTCGGCACGCCCTCGCCGCGCAGCAGCTCGATCACGCGCGGCGAGACGAGCACCCGTCCGCTGGCGCGTGCCGTGCGGGACGTGACGTCCTTCGCCGATACGTCGACCATGCGGGCGGCGCCCGCCTCGTCGATGTGGGTGAGACCTTGCTGCGTGCTCATGGCCGTGACACTCCCGGTCGCTGTGTGGGACGACACACCGTACCCCCGCCCGCGCCTCCTC
The DNA here is from genome assembly GCF_043081625.1 of Streptomyces sp. NPDC014861. Taxonomy (NCBI): domain Bacteria; kingdom Bacillati; phylum Actinomycetota; class Actinomycetes; order Kitasatosporales; family Streptomycetaceae; genus Streptomyces; species Streptomyces sp. NPDC014861. Next base: position 180,624 of record NZ_JBIBWV010000006.1, on the reverse strand, counting down.
AGCCGAGGAGGACCACGTCCAGCTCCTCGCCCGGGTCGGCCGCGGTGCGGTCCTCCGGGACCACGAGCAGGCAGTCCGCGTGGGCGAGGGCGGCGATCAGGTGGGAGCCGGCACCGCCCACGGGGGTGACGGTGCCCGACTCGGCGTCGTACGTCCCCCGGAGGTACTGACGGCGGCCGGCCGGGGAGGAGAGCGGGGCGCCGGCCTCCAGGGTGGCGCGGACGACCGGGCGGTGCAGGTCGTCGAGGCCCATCAGGGCGCGGATCGCGGGGCGGACGAAGAGCTCGAAGGAGACGTACGAGGAGACCGGGTTGCCCGGCAGGGCGAGGAGCGGGATCTGCTCGGGACCGATCGCGCCGAAGCCCTGCGGCTTGCCCGGCTGCATGGCCAGCTTGCGGAAGTCGACCTGGCCGTCGGCGGTCAGCGCCTCCTTGACCACGTCGTAGGCGCCGACGCTGACGCCGCCGGTGGTGACGAGGAGGTCGGCCCGGATCAGCTGGTCCTCGATGGTGGCGCGGAGGGACTCGGCCTCGTCGGCGACCGCGCCGACCCGGTAGGCCAGGGCGCCCGCGTCCCGGGCGGCGGCGGCGAGCGCGAAGCTGTTGGAGTCGTGGATCTGACCGGGACCCAGTTCCTCGCCGGGCTGGACCAGTTCGCTGCCGGTGGACAGGACGACCACGCGCGGGCGGGGGCGGACGGTGACCGCGCCCCGGCCGATCGCGGCGAGCAGGCCGAGCTGGGGCGGGCCGAGGACCGTGCCGGCGGCGAGGGCGAGCTCTCCGGCCCGTACGTCGCTGCCGACCCGCCGGACGTGCGCGCCGGCCTCCGCCGCGCGGTGCACCCGCACCTCGCCGGCGGCGCCCTCCGGGGCGGTGCTCGCGGCCCGCATGCCGGTGGCGGCGCCCTCCCCCGCGCCGCCGTCGGTCCACTCGACCGGGACGACGGCCTCGGCGCCCGGCGGCAGCGGGGCGCCGGTCATGATCCGGGCGGCCTGTCCGGGGCCGATCTCCGGCAGTCCGCCGGCGCCCGCGGCGACGTCGCCGACGACGGTGAGGACCGCCGGGAACTCCTCGGTGGCGCCCGCGACGTCGGCGACGCGGACCGCGTACCCGTCCATGGAGCTGTTGTCGAACGGCGGCAGCGCGGCCGGCACCGTCACGTCCTCGACCAGGACGCATCCCTGCGCGTCGAGCAGCGGGAGCTCGATCGGGTCCAGGGGGCGGACGGTCGCCAGGATGTCGGCCAGGTGCTCGTCGACCGACCAGAGGCGCGCCCCGCTCCGGTCCGGCCCCGCGCAGGGGTCGCCGGGGCCGTGGTCGTGGTCGTGACCGTGGCCGTGGTCCCCGCCCCGCTGGTCCCGCCCCTGGGCCCGGCCCTGGTCCTGGTCCTGGGGGTCCTGGGACGGTGCCGTGTCGCTGCTCAAGGTCCTACATCTCCTCGTTGACGTATCTCCGGAGCCAGGCCCGGAAGTCCGGTCCCAGATCTTCACGTTCGCACGCGAGTCTGACAATGGCACGCAGATAGTCACCGCGGTCACCGGTGTCATAGCGGCGCCCCTTGAAGACGACGCCGTGCACCGGACCGCCCAGCTTCTCGTCGCTCGCCAGCTTCTGCAGGGCGTCGGTCAGCTGGATCTCGCCGCCCCGGCCGGGCTCGGTCTCCCGCAGCGTGCCGAAGACCGCCGGGTCGAGCACATAGCGGCCGATGACCGCGTAGTTGCTGGGCGCCTCGGCCGGTTCCGGCTTCTCCACCAGGTCCGTCACGCGCACCACGTCGCCGTCGGCGGTCGGCTCGACCGCCGCGCAGCCGTACAGATGGATCTGCGAGGGGTCGACCTCCATCAGCGCGACGACACTGCCGCCCTCGCGCTCCTGGATCTCCACCATCCGCGCGAGGAGGGGGTCGCGCGGATCGATCAGGTCGTCGCCGAGGAGGACCGCGAAGGGCTGGTCGCCGACGTGCGGGGCCGCGCAGAGCACCGCGTGGCCGAGGCCGCGGGGGGCGCCCTGGCGCACGTAGTGCATGGTGGCGAGGTCGTTCGACTCCTGGACCTTGGAGAGGCGCTCGCCGTCGCCCTTGCGGCTCAGCGCCTCCTCCAGCTCGTAGTTCCGGTCGAAGTGGTCCTCCAGCGGCCTCTTGTTCCGGCCTGTGATCATGAGCACGTCGGAGAGCCCGGCCGCGACGGCCTCCTCGACGACGTACTGGATCGCCGGCTTGTCGACGACCGGCAGCATCTCCTTCGGCGTCGCCTTCGTCGCCGGCAGGAAGCGGGTGCCGAGGCCGGCGGCCGGGATGACAGCCTTGCTGATCCGGCCGAGGCGGGGGAACGACTGATTCATGCAGGCACCTTAACCGCTGGGGAATGAGAGAAAGATGTGCCTCCGATTAACTTTCTCCCCATAAGAACAGCTAAGAGAGTTTTCCAGGGATCACCTGTGCAGAAAGAGGATCCGGACTTGTCCGAAAAGACCCTGCTGCGCCGCCGGCTGCTCGACGCCCGCGCCGCCCTCTCCCCCGACGTCCTCGCCCGCACCGCCGGCGAACTGGCCGGACACGGTGCCGAACTGCCCGAGCTGGCCGGTGCCGCCACCGTCGCCGCGTACGTCTCGGTCGGCCGCGAGCCCGGCACGCGCGTGCTGCTCGACGTCCTGCGCGCACGCGGGGTCCGGGTGCTGCTGCCGGTGCTGCTGCCCGACAACGACCTGGACTGGGCGGAGTACGAGGGCCGGGAGGCGCTGGCGAAGGCGGGCCGGGGCCTCCTGGAGCCGACCGGGCCCCGGCTCGGCCCGGACGCCGTGTGCGCGGCGGACGCGGTGCTGCTGCCGGGGCTCGCGGTGGACGCCCGCGGGATGCGGCTGGGGCGGGGCGGCGGCTCGTACGACCGGGTCCTCGCCCGCCTCGCACGCGCGCGCGTGGAGCCGGCCCTGGTCGTGCTCCTCTACGCGGACGAGGTGGTCGCGCGGGTCCCGGAGGAACCGCACGACCACCCCGTCCAGGCGGTGGTGACCCCGGAGGGGATCACCCGCTTCCGTGCCGCTACGGCTTGAGGAGCAGCGTGTCCTTCGCCGCCGCGTCGACCGCTGCCTTGCCGTAGGCCCAGTCGTACAGCTCGCCCCTGGCCCAGGCGTCCGTCTGGTCCGTGTAGTTGGCGTGGTAGGCGTGGCCGGACGCGCCGGTCAGGTTGATCCAGCGGGACTTGTCCCAGTCGCCGACGTTCACGACCATCCGCATCGACGGCACCCAGATGACCTCGTAGCCGCCCGCCGCGTTCCAGCCGGTGGCGTCGACCGCCGCCTCGCCGCCGCCCAGGTTCCACGGGCCGCGGTTGAGCAGGTACTGCACCATGCCGGGTCCGGCGGTGCCGAGGGTCTGGTTCTTCAGGGTCAGCTGGTGCAGCCGGCCCCAGCTCCAGCTGGAGACGTCCTTGCCGAGCTTGGCGGTCAGCTCCCAGCGGGCGTCCTTCATGGCCCGGGCGAGCAGCTGGTCACGGGTCTCGGTGGCCGGGTCGGTGCGGGTGGCGGAGGTCGTCCACCACTCGCTCCGGTCCTGCTTGAGGAGCGGGCGGACCACCTCGTACCAGCGGTCGCCGCCGTCCGGCTGGGCCGAGTCGGCGTCGCGCTCGCCGCACTCGCGGACCAGCTTGTTCTGCTCGTCGACCGGGCCGGTGCCGTCGACCGGGCGCACCTGGACGCAGTCGCCCTCGGCGCGCACCTCCTTGGGCAGCTTGTCGCCGAAGGACAGCTTGAGGACGTTGCGCCAGACCGCGTTGAAGTAGGCGGCGGCGGCCGAGTCGGGCTCCTGGGTGTAGTCCCAGCCCTCCAGGAGCTTCTGCGCCTCGCGGACGTACGGGTCGGAGATGTCGACCTTGAGCAGCAGCGGGTTGAGCAGGGCGGCGATCTCGCTGCGGTTGTCGGTCTGCATGGTCCGCATGTCGTCCGGCGAGATCTTGCCGCCGTCCTTGGTCTTCGACTCGATGAGGTCGTTGATCCGCTGGCTGCGGGAGCCGTAGCCCCAGTCCTTGGTGAGCAGGTCGGGGTACTGCTCCGGGGAGATCACGGCCTGGTTGGCGGTGACGATGTAGCCGCGGTCGGGGTTGTACTCGTACGGCAGCTGCTCGAAGGGGATGTACCCGGTCCAGCGGTAGCGGGAGTCCCAGCCGGGGGCGGGCAGGGTGCCGTCGCCGGTGGCGCGGCGCGGGATCTTGCCCGGGGACTGGTAGCCGATGTTGCCCTTGGTGTCGGCGTAGACGAGGTTCTGCGAGGGGACCTCGAAGTTCTTCGCGGCGGCCCTGAACTGCTCGAAGTCCTGGGCGCGGTTGAGCGCGAAGATCGCGTCCATCGACCGGCCGGGCTGGAGGGCGGTCCACTGGAGGGAGACGCCGTAGCCCTCGGCGCGGTCGGGGGCGGAGTTGCCGACGGGCGCCTTCTGGCCGACCTTCCCCAGTTCGGAGGAGCGGTCGGAGACGAGCGGGCCGCGGTCGGTGGAGCGGACGGTGATGGTCCGGTCCTCGCCTCCGGCGACCTTGATGGTCTCCTCGCGGGTGTCGAAGGGCTTGACCTTGCCGTCGACGAGGTAGCCCTCGGAGCTGACCTTCTCCAGGTAGAGGTCGGTGACGTCGGCGCCGAGGTTGGTGAGGCCCCAGGCGATGGAGTCGTTGTGGCCGATGATCACGCCGGGCATGCCGGAGAAGGTGTAGCCGGCGGTGTCGTAGCGGCAGGTGGCCGAGACGGAGCGGCAGTGCAGGCCCATCTGGTACCAGAGGGACGGCAGCATCGGCGCGAGGTGCGGGTCGTTGGCGAGCAGCGGCTTGCCGGAGGTGGTGAGGTCCCCGGAGACGACCCAGGAGTTGGAGCCGATGCCGTTGCCGTTGGGGCCGAGCAGCGCGGGGACCTCGTCGAGGACGTCGGAGAGGCCGGAGAGGGCGGCGAGCTGGGCGCTCGCGCCGCCGGAGCCGTCGCCCGAGCCCGTGCCCGTGCCGCCGTCGGACTCCTCGTCCTTGCCGGCCTTCGGGTCGAACTTCTTCGTCACCGGGTCAACCGTGCCGCGGTCCAGGATCGGCTGGTGCAGGTCGTACGGGTACTCCGGGTAGAGCTGCTTGATCTGGGCCGGGGTCAGCCGGCTGGTGAGCAGGGAGCGGTCGATCTCGTCCTGCATGTTGCCGCGCAGGTCCCAGGCCATGGCCTTGAGCCAGGCGACCGAGTCGACCGGGGTCCACGGCTCGATGGTGTAGTCGTTGGTGAGGGCGAGGGCCGCGTACTCGACGGAGACGTCCTTCGGCTGCCGGTCCTTCAGGTAGGCGTTGACGCCTTCCGCGTACGCCTGGAGGTACTTCTTCGTCTCCGGGGTCAGGACCTTGTCGTACTCCTGCTGCGCGACCTGGCGCCAGCCGAGGGTGCGCAGGAAGGCGTCGGTGTCGACCTGGCCCTCTCCGAACATCTCGGAGAGGCGCCCTGCGGTGAGGTGCCGGCGGACGTCCATCTCGTAGAAGCGGTCCTGCGCCTGGACGTAGCCCTGGGCGCGGAAGAGGTCGGGCTCGTTGTCCGCGTAGATCTGCGGGATGCCCTGGGCATCGCGCTTGACCTCGACGTCGCCGGAGAGCGCGTCGATCCGGACCTCGCCGGTGGTCTGCGGGAACGAGGCCCGGACGGTGCCCACTCCCCACCAGCCGCCGAAGGCGACGGCCCCGACCAGCGCAAGGACCAGGAGCAGGACGATCAGGCGGGCGCGCCTGCCTTTCTTCTTGGCGGGGGGCGCGGTCGTGTTGGAGGGCATCGCTGTCCTTCGAGGGGCAGGGTGGTCCTGGAGTACGGGAGCAACCTTAGGCGCAGCGCCTGAGCGCCCTGGACTCGGTGTCAGGGAGGAACCGCACTGATGACCGCATCCCAGAACGGCGGAACGCAAAGAAGGCGTCAAGAAAGCGTTAAAGATTAGGTAAGGTAACGAAGTACCCGCGGTGGAGGAACGATCCGGCGCGTGCGAGGGGAAGGAACGGCGCACTGACTGTCCACGAGCTCAACGAACTCCTGCTGATCAGCTCACTCGTGCTGCTGATCGCGGTCGCCGCCGTCCGGATCTCGTCCCGCAGCGGGCTCCCCAGCCTGCTGCTGTACCTCGGCATCGGCGTCGCCATCGGGCAGGACGGCATCGGCAACGTCGCCTTCGACAACGCCGAACTCACCCAGGTCATCGGCTACGCGGCCCTCGTCGTCATCCTCGCCGAGGGCGGTCTCGGCACGAAGTGGAAGGAGATCAAGCCGGCCCTGCCGGCCGCGGTCGTCCTCTCCACCCTCGGCGTCGCCGTCTCCGTCGGCATCACCGCCGCCGGCGCCCACTACCTCGTCGGCCTCGAGTGGCGGCAGGCCCTGATCATCGGCGCCGTCGTCTCCTCCACCGACGCCGCCGCCGTCTTCTCCGTCCTGCGCAAGGTGCCGCTGCCGTCCCGGGTCACCGGTGTGCTGGAGGCCGAGTCCGGCTTCAACGACGCCCCCGTCGTCATCCTCGTCGTCGCCTTCTCCTCGGCGGGACCCGTCGACGAGTGGTACATGCTCGTCGGGAAGATCGCCCTGGAGCTCGCGATCGGCGCCGCCATCGGCCTCGCCGTCGGCTTCGTCGGCGCGTACGGGCTCCGCCACGTCGCCCTGCCCGCCTCCGGCCTCTACCCGATCGCCGTCATGGCCATCGCCGTCACCGCCTACGCGGCCGGCGCGATCGCCCACGGCTCCGGCTTCCTCGCCGTCTACCTGGCCTCGATGGTCCTCGGCAACGCCAAGCTGCCGCACGCCCCCGCCAACCGCGGCTTCGCCGAGGGACTCGGCTGGATCGCCCAGATCGGCATGTTCGTCCTGCTCGGCCTGCTCGTCACCCCGCACGAGCTCGTCAACGACTTCTGGCCGGCCGTCGTCATCGGCCTCGTCCTCACCATGGTGGCCCGCCCCATGGAGGTCCTGGTCAGCCTGGCGCCCTTCCGCATCCCCTGGCAGGAGCAGGCCCTCATGTCCTGGGCCGGCCTGCGCGGAGCCGTCCCCATCATCCTCGCCACCATCCCGATGGTGGGGCAGATCGACGGCAGCGAGCGGATCTTCAACATCGTCTTCGTCCTGGTCGTCGTCTACACCCTCGTCCAGGGCCCGACCCTCCCCTACCTCGCGAAGGCCCTGAAGCTCGGCGACTCCTCCGGCGCCGCCGACCTCGGCGTCGAGTCCGCCCCGCTGGAGCGGCTCCGCGGCCACCTGCTCTCGGTCGCCATCCCCGAGGGCTCCCGGATGCACGGCGTCGAGGTCGCCGAGCTGCGGCTGCCCACCGGAGCCGCCGTCACCCTCGTCGTACGGGAGGACGCCAGCTTCGTACCGGGCCCGGCGACCGTGCTGCGCCGAGGTGACGAACTCCTCGTCGTCGCCACCGACCCGGTCCGCGACGCCACCGAGCGCCGGCTGCGCGCGGTCGGCCAGGGCGGCAAGCTCGCCGGCTGGCTCGGCACCGGGGACGGACGCAAGGCGGTCACGACGACGGCGACCCGCTTCCACCGGCCGGCGTCGGTGACGGGAAAGCCCAGGACGTCCGCTGCGGGAAACCCCGCGGCGGGGACGTCCGTCACCGAGGCCGCGGCGGAGAAGAACAAGCGCACGGAACGTTAATCACAGGCATTATTTCGGGGTCGGGAGCGTTCTTCCCTGTGGAATCACAGGCAGGAGGACGCTCCTCCCTGTACCATGAAGGCACACTTGATCGAACCAACTCTGCCTGACGCAGAGCTGGCGCGACCGTATGGCGGCCGCGGTGCACCCTCCCGCAGTGGGGGCCCTCCCGGTATCTACCGCAGTTCCGCGCAAGAGGACAGCTCTCGGCGAGACCGGCACCACCGTGCCCGCGCGCTACCAGGCGGCAGAAAGGCCAGGACCGTGGCGTCCACGGTCGTCTCCGAGAAGCGGCCCGGCTACGGGCAGCTGCTGCGCACCCCCGGTGCGCTCTCCTTCCTGATCCCCGGCTTCGCCGCACGGCAGCCCTTCGCGATGCTGACCATCGGCATCGTCCTGCTCGTCCAGCACACCACCGGTTCCTACGGCAGCGCCGGCGCCGTCGCCGCCGTCACCGGTGTCTCCATGGCGGTCTTCGCCCCGCAGAGCGGCAAGCTCGCCGACCGCTTCGGCCAGCGGGCCGTCCTCGTCCCGGGCGTCCTCGTCCACTCCGCGTCCGTCGTGCTGCTCGTCGTGCTCGCGCTGGCCGGCGCCCCGCTGTGGGCGCTGTTCCTCGCCGCCGTGCCCGCCGGAGCCTCCGTCCCGCAGGTCGGCCCCATGGTCCGGGCCCGCTGGGCGGCCAAGCTCGACGGCACGCCGCTGATGCCGACCGCAGCGGCCTTCGAGTCCGTCACCGACGAGTTCACCTTCGTCGTCGGCCCCGTCCTCGCCACCGCCCTGTGCACCGGCGTCCACCCGGCGGCCGGCCTGATCACCGAAGCCGCCCTCACCCTCGTCGGCGGCCTCTTCTTCGCCGCCCAGCGCGCCACCCAGCCCGCGTACGGCCTCCTCGCCGCCGCCGGGCACGCCGACGCCGAACCGCACCGCTCCGCGCTGTCCGTCCCCGGCGTCCGCGTCCTGATCGTCGCCTTCCTCGGCATCGGCGCCGTCTTCGGCGGCATGCAGGTCTCGCTCACCGCCTTCAGCGAGGAGATCGGCAACCCCGGCGCCAACGGCCTGCTCTACGGCGTCTTCGCGGCCGGCAACATGCTCGCCGGCATCGCCATGGGCGCCATCGCCTGGAAGACCGGCCCCCGCCGCCGCCTGATCCTCGGCTACACCGGCCTCACCCTCGCCGCCGCCCTGCTGTGGACGGCGCACTCCGTGGTGCTGCTCGCCGCCCTCGGCCTCGTCGTCGGCCTGTGCATCGCCCCGGCGCTGATCACCGGCTACACCATCGTCGAGACCCTGATCCCGGCCACCGCCCGCACCGAGGCGTTCACCTGGCTCACCGGCGCCGTCGCCCTCGGCCAGGCGCTGGCCGTCACGGTCGCCGGCCGCCTCGCCGACGCCCACGGCTCCACCGCCGGATTCCTCGTCCCGGCCGCCGGCACCGCGCTCGCCTTCGTCACGCTCGTCGCGCTGCGCGGAAAGCTCAAGCCGCGCGAGGCGAGCCGCGTCGCGGCACGGGTCGCCGCACCCGCTTCCGCACCGGCCCCGGCATCAGCCCCGGCACCCGCCCCGACGCGGGTCACGGCATCGGCCTCGGCACGTGGTGTCGGTCACCGCGTACCGGTGACGGTGGACTGAACCCGCGGAATACGTCACTATGGAACGTCGTTAGCACTCGATGAGTGTGAGTGCCAGGAGGAAGACTAGTGCCGACCTACCAGTACCAGTGCACCGAGTGCGGCGAGGGCCTTGAGGCGGTCCAGAAGTTCACGGATGACGCACTGACCGAGTGCCCCGCCTGCCACGGCCGCCTCAAGAAGGTGTTCTCCGCCGTCGGCATCGTCTTCAAGGGCTCCGGCTTCTACCGGAACGACAGCCGTGGCTCCTCGTCCAGCAGCTCCCCGGCCTCGAAGAGCTCGGCGTCCTCGACGACGTCCACCTCCTCGACCGCGTCGGACGCGAAGCCGGCCTCGACGACGTCCACCTCGACGTCCTCGTCGTCGTCCTCGACCCCCGCCGCCTGAGGCACCCCGCACCACCGCCCGGCCCCGGCTCCCCCTCGTGGGACCGGGGCCGCGGCGTGTCCGGGGGCCGACGGCGGTGCGGGGGCGGGCTTCCGGGCGTCCGGGCGTCCGGACGCCCGGGTGTACGGACGTCCCGGAAGGGGCCGGGTGCCCGCCCGGAGGCTGCGTAGGGTGACGGCATGGCGACGACTCCAGACACCCGCACCAGTGCCGCCCACGCGGACGGCCACGGGGACAACGACAACCGTCACGATCACGACGACCGTGACGATCGCGACGGCCGTCACGACCACGACGGCCGCGACGACTACGCCGAGATCGGCGTGATCGGCGGGTCCGGCTTCTACTCCTTCCTCGACGACGTCCGCGAGGTCCCCGTCACCACGCCCTACGGCGACCCCAGCGACTCCCTCTTCCTCGGCGAAGTGGCCGGCCGCCGCGTCGCCTTCCTCCCCCGCCACGGACGCGGCCACCGCATCCCCCCGCACCGGATCAACTACCGCGCCAACCTCTGGGCCCTGCGCTCCGTCGGCGTCCGCCAGGTCCTCGGCCCCTGCGCCGTCGGCGGACTGCGCCCCGAGTACGGCCCCGGCACCCTCCTCGTCCCCGACCAGCTCGTCGACCGGACGAAGACCCGCGCCCAGACCTACTTCGACGGCGAGCCGCTCCCCGACGGCACCGTCCCCCGCGTCGTCCACATCTCCTTCGCCGACCCCTACTGCCCCGACGGGCGCCAGGTCGCCGTCAAGGCCGCCCGCGGCCGCGACTGGCAGGCCGTCGACGGCGGCACCCTCGTCGTCGTCGACGGCCCCCGCTTCTCCAGCCGCGCCGAATCCCGCTGGCACGCGGCCAACGGCTGGTCCGTCGTCGGCATGACCGGCCACCCCGAAGCCGTCCTCGCCCGCGAACTCGGCCTCTGCTACACCTCCCTCACTCTCGTCACCGACCTCGACGCGGGCACCGAGACCGGCGAGGGCGTCTCCCACACCGAGGTCCTGCGCGTCTTCGGCGAGAACATCGGCCGGCTCCGCGACGTCCTCTTCGACGCGATCGGCGCCCTCCCGGCCACGGCGGACCGCGACTGTCTCTGCACTCATGCCCACGATGGATGGAACCTCGGCATCGAACTGCCGTAGAACCCGTCAAATCCCTCGCACGGGTGGCCGAGTTGTCCACAGACCGTGGACCGTCCACAGGCCGGAGCGGGATCGGAGGACGAGCGGGACAGTGGCCGCATGAACACGACGCGGACCACTGTCCCCACCCTCGCCCGACTCGCCTCCACCCCGACCCCCACCCCGACCCCCACTCCGGCCCCCGCCTCCCCCTACCTCCCCGCCCTCCCCTTCCTTCCCGCCTCCGACGCCGCTTCCGCCCCCGGCTTCGCCCCCTCTCCCGGCTCCTCCCCCGCCCCCGCCTCCGTCCCCGCACAGTGCGAGGTGCCGGAGTTCGCGCCGCTGCGGGTCCGCGGCGGCCGGTTCCGGCCCCGGCTGCGCCGGGCGCCCGGCGCTCTCCTCCTCCTGACCGCCGCCGCCCTGGCCCTGACCGCCGCGCTGCCGGGCGGGACTGCCGGCCGGCACGACCCCGGACCCCGCCCCGGCTCCGCGCCCGCCGCCCGCTCCCCCGTCCCCGCCGCCGCTCCGGCTCCCGCCCAGCTCGTCTCCGCACCGGTGCGGATCGCGGACGCACAGGCCGTACGGCTCCTGCGCGCCGGCGACCGCGTGGACGTCATCGCCGCACCGTCCGTCGACTCCACTCCCGGAGAAGGCGACAGCTCGGTACGGGTCGTGGCACGGTCCGCCCGGGTGGCCGAAGTCCCGCACTCGGGCGAGACTCGTCCGGACGGAGGGGCGTTGATCGTCCTGGCCGTGCCCCGGGCGACCGCGACAGCGCTGGCGGGTGCCGGTGTCACCTCCCAACTGGCGGTGACACTGTGCTGATTCGCACGGACACACTGTCAAGTCACCGTCTCGTGTGTACGGATTGGACGGCCCCGCGCGCTTCACGGCCTAATGGCTGCGCGCACGCGCACAGCACACACAGCAGCACATCCGAAGAAAGGCACCTCGGTGGCCGAGAAGAAGGAAAGCGTGATGGCGGGCTTCAAGGCCTTCCTGATGCGCGGAAACGTGATCGACCTGGCGGTGGCGGTCGTCATCGGTGCCGCGTTCACCAACATCGTGAACTCGGTGGTCAAGGGCATCATCAACCCCATCGTGGGCGCCTTCGGCACGAAGGACCTGGAGAGCTACGCGAGCTGCATCAAGGACCCCTGCCGGATCGTCGACGGCGAGATGCAGGGCATCCAGCTCCAGTGGGGCCTGGTGCTGAGCGCCATCCTCAGCTTCATCATCACCGCGGCCGTCGTCTACTTCCTGATGGTCCTGCCGATGGCCAAGGTCCTCGCCAAGCGCGCCGCGCACGACAAGGCGAAGGAGGGCGTCCAGGAGACCATGGAGGTCAGCGAGCTGGAGGTGCTCAAGGAGATCCGCGACCACCTGATCGCGCAGCGCGGCCCCGGCACCGGCACGAACACGCACCCCACCCCCTGACCGGAGGGGCGCCCCGGCGTCAGAGGTGGTGCGGCGGCTTCTCGTCGAGGAAGCGCGCGAGGTCGGCGGCACTGCCGCCGGCCGGAGGCCGCTCGCCCCACCCGCGGTCCGTGTCGTCCGCGGACTGCGCGTCCAGCGGATCGTCGAAGACGATCACCGGCTTCGGAGGGCTCTCGGAATTCGGCCGAACGCCGTTCGGCTTCGCGTCTCGCGGTCCGTGGGCGGGGGCGGTGCTCATGTCTTCAGAGTACGCCCGCCGGCCCGCCCCGGACCCGCCTGATCAGCGGTCCTTCGGATCCAGCGCCCACAGGCCGAGGACCACCAGGAACGACAGGACGAGGAATCCCGCGCCCCACCACGCGGTGCCGGTGTCGCCCGACATCCACTCGTCCACCACGATCGTCAGCCCCCAGAGCTGGCCGATCACCACCGTGAGCGCCAGCGCCAGCCGCGCCGACAGTTTCGAGGAGCGCTCCGGCTCCTGCTCCGTGCCCGCACCGGGACCCGGCCCGGTGTGCCGGATCCGCGGGTCGCCGTACCCGCTGGTGGGCCGGATCTGCGGATAGCGCTCGTGCACCGGCCGGTTCAGCCGCGGCTGCGCGCTGCCCGGCCGGTACGAGGGCGGGGCCGGCGGGGGCGGGGTGCCCGCCGGGCGCGGGGCCTCCGGGTCCTGCGGAAAGGGGCTCTCCGTCATGTGCGCGCGCTCCTCTCGGCGGCCGCGCCGGCGCCGGACCGCTCACGGCAGAGCCGCAGCGCGTCGCCCTGCTGGCGGCACAGCCCCTCCTCCAGGCTCTCGCCGGAGCGGGCGGTGCCGATCGCCCAGACACTGCCGTCGACCTGCTCGATCAGGATCACCTTGGGCAGGCCGCGCGGCGGCGGCCCGGCCGTGACCGCTCCCGTACGGGCGTCGAAGACGCCTTCGTGGCAGGGGCAGTACAGCTCGCCCTCGCTGCCCCGGTCGCTGCGCCACAGGACGGCGCAGGCGAGGTGGGTGCAGACAGCGGAGTAGCCGGCCAGGGTGCCGTCCTCCATGCGGACGGCGATGGCGCGGTCCTCGTCCCCGGGGTAGCGGAAGGCGAGCGACTCCCCCGGCAGGATCTGGTCGGCGATCTTCTTCGGCTCGGGGGCGCCCTCGCTGTCGCCGTGGCGGTGCAGGATGCCGGAGGCGACGCCGATGCCGCCGACGGCGAGGCCGCCGGAGACGGTGGCGACGATCCGCAGGTAGTCGCGGCGGGTGGTGAGGGAGTCGGCGGCGATCCGGTCGTGGAGCGCCTCCTGGGCCGCGTCGGCGCCGGCTTCCGGCGCGGGAGGCTGCGGGTCGGTGACGCTCATCGGGCGCCCTCCTGTCGCCCGCCGCCGCCCTTGTTCGCGTTCGCTTCGCTCACGTCCACTCCATTGATCTCGACGACGGGCAGACCGCCGGGGACGGGCCACTGGACCTTGTCGGCGGGCACGACCATCGCCACGCCGGTGGTGACGGTGGTGCTGCCGAAGGTGAAGGAGTCGGCCACCTGGACTCCGGGGCGCTCGGCGCGGAGTTCCTCGAGGGTGCCGTAGAAGAGGGCGCCGGTGGGGCAGACGGTGGCGCACATGGGCGCGAGGCCGTACGCGGTGCGGTCGTAGCAGAGGTTGCACTTCAGCTGGAGCTTCGCCTGGAGGTCGATCTTCGGCACGCCGAAGGGGCAGGCGTTGACGCAGTTGGCGCAGCCGATGCAGCGGGTGGTGTCGGCCTGCTGCACCACGCCGTCGGCGGTCACCAGGATCGCGTCGGCGGGGCAGACCTCGGCGCAGGGGGCGACGGGGTCCTCACAGTGCATGCAGACGGTGGGAAGGGAGGCGACGGAGTGACCTTCGTCGGTGTAGTCGAGGTGGATCATCGACTTGCCTCGGTGCGAGTCGCATTCGCGGCAGGCGGAGACGCAGGCCTGGCAGCCGATGCAGCGGCCCGGGTCGATGAAGATCGTGCGGCCCATCATGTGCGGTCAGCTCCTCTCCGCGGTGCCACGGCCCTGCGGGGACGTGGGCGGCAGGGGGTCGGTGCGGGAGACCTGGGTCTCGGGGTAGGCGAGCTGTCCCGGGGCGGTCGGGGGCGCGGGCACCTCGTCGACGCGTTCGGCGGCCTCGATGCGGGCGGCGCAGACCTTGTACTCGGGGATCTTCGAGCGGGGGTCGAGGGCGTCGATGGTGAGGGCGTTCGCGGCGGTGGGGACGGGCCAGTGGTAGGGGACGAAGACGGTGTCGGGGCGGATGGCCTCGGTGACCAGGGCGGGGAAGACCTCGCTGCCGCGGCGGGTCACGACCCGTACCGGATCGCCGTTGCGGAAGCCGTGGGAGGGGTGCACCTCGACCCAGGGGCGGGGGGTCTGCTCCACGAGGGCGCCGAGCCGGCGGGTCTGGTTGCCGGAGAGGAAGTGGGCGACGGTGCGGCCGGTGGTGAGCGAGAGCGGGAACTCCTCGCTGTACGGGTCCATCGGCGGGTGCCACTCGACGACCTGCATGTGGATCCTGCCGTCGGGGTGGTAGGTCCGTCCGTCCTCGAAGAGGCGGGGGGTGCCGGGGTGCTCGGTGGTCGGGCAGGGCCAGGCGATGCCGCCGGTCTCCTCCAGGCGCTCGTAGGTGATGCCGTAGTAGTCGTTGACGGTGCCGGCGGAGGCGATCCTCAGCTCCTCGAAGACGGAGCGGGAGTCGGGGAAGGCGAACTTGTCGCCGGCGCCGAGCCGCTTGGCGAGCTCGCACATCACCCAGGTGTCGGTGCGGACCCCGGCGGGGGGTTCCTGGGCCTTGTTGTGCTTGACGACGCGGGCCTCGGCGTTCGCCATCACGCCCTCGTCCTCGGCCCAGACGGTGACGGGGAAGACGACGTGGGCGTTGGCCGCGGTCTCGGAGAGGAAGAAGTCGAACTGGGCGTGGAACTGGAGGGTGTCGTACCCCTCCTTGACCGTGGCGTAGTTCGGCAGGGAGACGAAGGGGTTGTTGCAGATGCCGATGAGGCCGCGGATCTCGGCGCGCTGCATCTGCCAGACCATCTCCATCATGGAGGTTCCGGCGGGCGGGAGCTCGGACTCCTCGATGCCCCAGATCTCGCAGATCTGGCGGCGGTGCTCGGGGTTGGAGATGGAACGCCCGCCGGGGAGGAGGTCGGACTTCTGGCCGTGCTCGCGGCCGCCCTGGCCGTTGCCCTGGCCGGTGATGGTGCCGTAGCCGGCGCCGGGCTTGCCGATGTTCCCGGTGGCGACGCAGAGGTTGATGATGGTGAGGCAGTTCTCGACGCCCTGGGAGTGGTGCTCGACGCCGCGGGCGTGCCAGGCCATCGCCTTCCCCGCCCCGGCGAACATGCGGGCGACCTGGACGATCTGCTCCTCGGGGACGCCGCAGATCTGCGCGGAGCGGGACGGCGGGTATTCGGCGACGGTGGCCCTGACCTCGTCCCAGCCGGTGGTGTGGCCGGCGAGGTAGGCCTCGTCGGTGAGCCCTTCCGCGACGATCACGTGCAGCACCGCGTTGAAGAAGGCGGAGTCGGTGCCGGGCTTGAGGGCGACGTGGACGTCGGCGGTGCGGGCGATGGCGGTCTGCCGGGGGTCCACCACGATCAGGCTCGCGCCCCGGTCGCGGGCGCCCCACAGGTACTGGGTCATCACCGGGAAGCACTCGCCGACGTTGGACCCGGCGATGAGGAGGCAGTCGGTGAGGAGGATGTCGGAGAAGGGGTTGCCGGCCCGGTCGATGCCGAAGGCGAGCTTGTTGGCGCCGGCGGCGGAGACCATGCAGAGGCGGCCGTTGTAGTCGACGTGCTTGGTCTTCAGGGCGACGCGGGCGAACTTGCCGACGAGGTAGGTCTTCTCCGAGTAGAGGCTGGCGCCGCCGAGGAGCCCGAAGGAGTCGTTGCCGTACTCGCCCTGGATCCGGCGGATCTCGGCGACGGTGTGGTCGAGCGCCTCCTCCCAGCTGACCGGCCGGAACTCCTCGTCCCGGTTGCGCCGCATCAGCGGGGAGGTGAGCCGGTCGGGGTGGTTGACCTGCTGATAGGCGTTGATGCCCTTGGGGCAGAGCCGCATCCGGTTGATGTCGTGGTTGCGGGGCTCGACGCCGAAGACCTTGCCCGCGCGGTCGACACGCAGGTACATGCCGCACTGCACGCCGCAGAAGCAGCAGTGGGTGGGGACGAGGGTCTCCCCGTTCTGGTCGGCGTGCCAGCGGTCGGCGGGGATCCCGCCGGCGTCCCGGAAGTTGCGGGTGCCGGGCGGCGCGACGGACGGGTCGAGCGGCAGCGCGCGGGAGGGGTCGGTCGCGGTCACTTACTTGAAGCCCTTCTTGACGTGGGTGAGGTAGGCGTTGCCGCGCAGGACGCGCTTGCAGCGGGGGCAGTACTCGGCCCATTCGTCGAAGTCGAGCTTGAGGTCCTTCATGGTGCCGCGCAGGTTGTCGACGTAGTCGGGGGTGTCGATCGGCTCGTGGCAGCGGCGGCAGGTCTGGAGTTCCTCGTCGGCGCCGTCCTTGCGGCGGGAGGTGTACTTGAAGAGCTGCATGCCGACGGCGGCGGGCCGCTGGACGATGTGGAAGAACTTCCCGAAGGGGATGTAGATGAGGGTGAAGACGACCGAGACCATGTGGAGGATCGCCAGGAACTCGTAGCCGCCGCCGTGCAGGAAGATCGACGAGAAGGTGAGCAGCAGGCCGGTGACCGAGATGACGATGAGGGCGATCAGCGGGATCAGGTCGTAGGCGAAGCGCTGGCCGGTGATGGCGCCCCGGTCCTTCATGCGCCGCCACAGGAAGTAGGAGGCGCCGGCGATGACGAGGACGGCGGCGATGTCCAGGCCGTGGAACATGAGCCAGCCGATGGCGTTGAGCGCGTTGAAGCCGAGGACCTTGAAGCCCCAGATCCGCATCTCGTAGCCGGGGCCGTCACCGCTGTCCGAGGTGAAGGTGAACCAGCCCCAGGTGAGCGGGAAGGTGATGAGCGCGGCGAGGATGCAGCCCCAGAAGAGGAGCTGGTGAGCGGCCCAGCGGGCGTGCGAGCGGGCGCCGAGGAACTTCTGGAAGCCGAGATAGGTGGCGATCATCCTCGGCAGCGCGGTGGGGGCCTTGCGGAAGTTCGCTGCGGAGAAGAAGGAGCGCCAGCCCTGGCGGAAGAGGCGCCGGGCGCCGGGGGCGGAGATCCAGACGGTGTACCGGTAGGCGACGCCGAAGGCGAGGAAGACGGTGGCGACGGCATAGGGCAGCAGCGCCGAGTCGAAGTCGCGGAGCAGCCGGCTGCCGAAGACGATCGCGAGGATCAGGAGGGCGGAGACGACGGTGCCGGCGAGGACGGCGCGGCGGCGGACGGCTGCGGGGGTCTGGCGCGCGCGGCCGTCCGGGACCGGGGCGGACGCCTCCGGCTCGGGGGTGGTGGGCTCGGCGGTCTGCGGTGGCTCGGTCACGGAGCCACGGTAGGACGTATGTGCACTTTGGGCCCGTTTTGAGCCCCTGGGGAGTGAACGCGTCGCGCCCGGCGGAGGCCGGCGGGCTCAGACCGCGTTCAGGCCGTGGGACCGGAAGACCTCACGGACGGCCGCGACCTGCCCGGGGTCGGGCGACGGGGTGTCATGGAGGGTGAACGGCATGTCCAGCGCCTGCCATTTGGCCTCGCCCAGCTTGTGGAAGGGGAGGACGTCGACACGGGACACGTTGCCGAGTCCGCCGGCGAAGGCGGCGACGCCCTCGACGTTGGCGGGGTCGTCGGTGAGACCGGGGACGAGGACGAAGCGGACGTGCACGTCCTGCCCGAGATCGGCGAGACGGCGGGCGAAGTCCAGAGTGGGCTCCAACGGCCGACCGGTGACCTTCCGGTACGTCTCCGGGTCCCAGGACTTGATGTCGAGGAGGACCAGATCGGTGTCGCGAAGCAGGGCGTCGGTGGCGCGGGCACCGAGGAAGCCGGAGGTGTCCAGGGCGGTGTGCAGGCCGAGCTCGTGCTTCATGCGGTGCAGCAGCTCGCCGGTGAACACGGGCTGGAGGAGCGGTTCGCCGCCGGAGACGGTGGCACCACCGCCGGAGGCGGAGATGAAACGGACGTACTTGGCCGCCTCGGCGATCACGTCGTCGGCGGAGGTCCGCTTGCCGTTCCGCATCCTCCAGGTGTCCGGGTTGTGGCAGTAGAGGCAGGTCAGCGGGCAGCCGGAGAGGAAGGTGACGAAGCGGGTGCCGGGCCCGTCGACGCCGGTGGACAGGTCCCAGGAGTGCACCGAGCCCTCGGACGGACGGTGGGTCGCGGCGGCGGCCGGGGTGACCGCCCGGACCGGGGCGGCGACGGGGCGGACGGGGATGTCCGGTCCGAGGAGCGTGACCATGGCAGGGCCTCCTGAGGGAGGAAGAGGTGGGTGGTGGGGTGGGGAGGGGGAGGGGGGAGGGGCCCCCTCCCCCCCCTTCTGCGTTGCGCGCCGCGCCGCGCCGTACCGCGCCGCGCCGTGCCGTACCGCGCCGCGCCGTGCCGTCGCTCAGAGCGAGCCGTGGAAGGTTCGGTTGAGGACGTCGAGCTGCTGGTCGCGGGTGAGGCGGACGAAGTTGACGGCGTAGCCGGAGACGCGGATGGTGAGCTGGGGGTAGTTCTCCGGGTGCTCCATGGCGTCCATCAGCACGTCCCGGTTGAGGACGTTGACGTTCATGTGGAAGCCGTCGCTCGCCATGTAGCCGTCGAGCACGCCGGCCAGGTTCTTGATCCGTTCCTCGGGGGTGCGGCCCAGGCCGTCGGGGGTGACGGTGTTGGTGAGCGAGATGCCGTCCTCGGCGTCCTCGTACGGCAGCTTGGCGACCGACAGGGCGGAGGCCACGTAGCCGTGGGTGTCGCGGCCGTTCATGGGGTTGGCGCCCGGGGAGAACGGCTCGCCGGCCCGGCGGCCGTCGGGGGTGTTGCCGGTCTTCTTGCCGTAGACCACGTTCGAGGTGATGGTCAGGACGGACTGGGTGTGCTCGGCGTTCCGGTAGGTGGGGTGCTTGCGCACCTTCCGCATGAACTCCTCGACCAGCCAGACGGCGATCTCGTCGGCCCGCTCGTCGTTGTTGCCGTAGGCCGGGAAGTCGCCCTCGATCGCGTAGTCGACGGCGAGGCCGGTCTCGTCGCGGACGGGGCTGACCTTGGCGTACTTGATGGCGGCGAGCGAGTCGGCGGCGACCGAGAGGCCGGCGATGCCGCAGGCCATGGTCCGGCGCACGTCACGGTCGTGGAGCGCCATCTCGATGCGCTCGTAGGCGTACTTGTCGTGCATGTAGTGGATGACGTTCAGCGCGTGGACGTAGACGTTCGCGAGCCATTCCATCTGCTCGTCGAACTTTTCCATCACCTCGTCGTGGTCGAGGACCTCGGAGGTGAGGGCGCCGGTGGCGGGGCCGACCTGGGCGCCGGACTTCTCGTCGCGACCGCCGTTGATCGCGTACAGCAGGGTCTTGGCGAGGTTCACGCGGGCGCCGAAGAACTGCATCTGCTTGCCGACGGGCATCGCCGAGACGCAGCAGGCGATCGCGGTGTCGTCGCCGAACCGGGGACGCATCAGCTCGTCCGACTCGTACTGCACGGACGAGGTGTCGATCGAGACGCGGGCGCAGAACTCCTTGAAGCCCTGGGGCAGCCGCGGCGACCAGAAGACGGTCATGTTCGGCTCGGGCGCCGGACCGAGGTTGTAGAGGGTCTGGAGGTAGCGGAAGGAGGTCCTGGTGACGAGCGGGCGGCCGTCCTCGCCCATGCCGGCGAGGGACTCGGTGACCCAGGTCGGGTCGCCGGAGAACAGCTCGTCGTACTCGGGGGTGCGCAGGAAGCGGACGATGCGGAGCTTGATGATGAAGTCGTCGACGAGTTCCTGGGCCTGCTCCTCGGTGAGGAGTCCGGCCTCGATGTCCCGCTGGAGGTAGACGTCGACGAAGGTGGAGGTGCGGCCCAGCGACATCGCGGCGCCGTTCTGCTCCTTCACGGCGGCCAGGTAGGCGAAGTACAGCCACTGGATCGCCTCGCGGCCGGTGGTGGCGGGGCCGGAGATGTCCTGGCCGTACGAGGCGGCCATGGCCTTCAGCTCGCCGAGGGCGCGCAGCTGCTCGGAGAGCTCCTCGCGGAGCCGGATGGTCTCCTCCAGGGAGCGGTTGCCGGCCGGGAGGACGTCGAGCTCGGCCTTCTCCTCCTTCTTGACGGCGATGAGGCGGTCGACGCCGTAGAGGGCGACCCGGCGGTAGTCGCCGATGATGCGGCCGCGGCCGTAGGCGTCGGGGAGTCCGGTGACGATGCCGGCCTTGCGGGCGGCGCGGATCTCGGGGGTGTAGGCGTCGAAGACGCCGGCGTTGTGGGTCTTGCGGTACTCGGTGAAGACCTTCTCCAGCTCTTCGGAGACGGGGTAGCCGTAGGTCTCCAGGGCGCCGGCGACCATCCGCCAGCCGCCGTTGGGCATGATCGCCCGCTTCAGCGGGGCGTCGGTCTGGAGGCCGACGATCAGGTCCTTGTCGCGGTCGATGTACCCGGGGGCGTGGGCGGTGATGGTGGAGGGGATGTCGTGGGCGACGTCGTAGACGCCCTTGGCGCGCTCCTCCGGGAACTTGTCCGTGATCGCCTTCCAGACGGCGGTGGTCCGCTCGGTGGGGCCGGCGAGGAAGGAGTCGTCGCCCGCGTACGGGGTGTAGTTCTGCTGGATGAAGTCGCGGACGTCGATGGCGTCGCGCCAGAGTCCGCCCTTGAAGCCGTTCCAGGCCCGCTCGGTCGCCGTCGCTTCCGCAGGAGTCGCAGTCACTGCCCGCACCGCCTTCTTCGAGTCATTCGATCGCGTCGTTGCTTACTTTCATTTCACTCCTTTTGATCGATCATTTCGGGCGGCATTGGTCACCAGCCGGGGGTCCTAGGTCCTTTTCCCCGGCATGCGGAAAGGCCCCGCCGGGGCGGGACCTTTCTCGGTGTGACGCGGGGGCTCAGCTGGGGGCCTCGGCGCCCTTGCGGGCGTAGAACCACCAGGTCACGACC
Organism: Streptomyces sp. NPDC014861; assembly: GCF_043081625.1. NCBI lineage: Bacteria > Bacillati > Actinomycetota > Actinomycetes > Kitasatosporales > Streptomycetaceae > Streptomyces > Streptomyces sp. NPDC014861. The sequence continues at coordinate 159,449 of NZ_JBIBWV010000006.1, read as the reverse complement.
ATGCAGCTGACGTAGAAGGCGACGAATCCCCACATCGCGCTGGTGACGGCGACCGAGCCGAAGAGCGCCGGGATGAAGAAGAATCCGTAGGCGGCTATCGCGGAGGTGAAGCCGGTGACGGCGCCCGATTCCATCTCGGCCTGCTTGAGGGCCTTGGTGTGTTCGGGGGTGCCTTCGGTGAGGCCCTTGAGGTGGGTGCCGCGGAAGATGACCGGGATCTGGCGGAAGGTCGAGCCGTTGCCGATGCCGGAGAAGAAGAACGCGGCGAGGAAGCAGAAGAAGAAGCCGTAGAAATTGCCGCCGTCGCCGCCCGCGGGCAGGAAGTTGATCACGCCGATGATCGCGACGGCCATGCCGACGAAGGACAGGATGGTGACCCGGGCGCCGCCCCACTTGTCGGCGATCCAGCCGCCGGCCCAGCGGGCGAGGGCGCCCACGGCCGGTCCCATCCAGGCGTAGGTGGCGACGGAGTAGTCCGGGAAGGTGGTCTTGATCAGCATCGGCAGGGCCGCGGCGAAGCCGATGAAGGAGCCGAAGGTGCCGACGTACAGCCAGGTCATCAGCCAGTTGTGCTTGCGCTTGAAGATGATCTTCTGCTGCTTGAACGGGGTGGAGGCGACCTTCAGGTCGTTCTGGCCGAACCAGGCGACGGCGGCCAGGACCAGCACGACGGGGACCCAGACGAAGGCCGCGTTCTGGAGGTACACGGGGGTGCCGTCGGCCTTGTGCTGGGCGGAGCCGATCGCGATCGTCGACCACGTGATGACGATCGGGGTCAGCAGCTGCACGACGGAGACGCCGAGGTTGCCGAGACCGCCGTTGATGCCGGTCGCGCTGCCCTTCTTCGCCTTGGGGAAGAAGAAGCCGATGTTGGCGAGGGAGGAGGCGAAGTTCGCGCCGCCGATGCCGCAGAGGGCGGCGATGACGACCATCACGGTGTACGGGGTCGTCGGGTCCTGGATCGCGATGCCCAGCCAGATCAGCGGCACCACGAGGACGACGGTCGACAGGGCGGTGAACCGCCGCTGGCCGATCATCGGGCCGAGGAAGGTGTAGAGGATGCGGGCCGTTCCGCCGGTCAGACCCGGGATGGCCGTCAGCCAGAACAGCTGCGAGGTCGAGAAGCCGAAGCCGACGTCCTTCAGGTTGGTCGCCGTGACCGACCAGACCTGCCAGACGACGAAGGCGACGAGGAGCGCGGGCACCGCGATCCACAGGTTGCGGTTGGCGACCCTCTTGCCGATCGACTTCCAGAAGAGCTCGTTCTCCGGCTCCCAGTCGTTGACGGTCCGGCCGGGGCGGTACTGCTCCGTGTCGTACGAGGCGGGCGACCCGCCCGTCGTTCTGCTGTCCTGGACTACGGAACTCATGGCGCTTCCCTGACTTCCCTGACGTTTACGAGCCCTTTCGAGGCCTCTTCCTTGCCTTTCCAGGCTGCGCCTCGGTGGAGGGGCGCCGTCAGTGCCGATGGTCGCGACCGGGGGCGGGCCTAGGTCGGGTCCCGGAGCGGGCCCTAGGTCCCGTCGGGGGCGGGCCTGACGGGCCATCGGGGGCGGGAGAGGGGGTGCCCCCGGGCCGTGCGACGGCCCCTGGAAGGGGTGTGGGGCCGTCGGGGGCGGGCCGGGGGCAGTTCAGGGGGGTGCTGCGGGTGAGGGATCAGGGTGAGGGGATCCGGTGACGGCCCGCGGGGTGAGGGGATCGGGTGACGGGTCGCGGGGTACGTGGGGAGGTCGTACGGCTCCTGTACGGCGACGGCGACGGCGGCGCGGGGTGCGCGGCCGTACGGCTCAGCCGCGGCCGGCGCCGGGCACCTCCGGCGCCTCCGGCACCGGGAGGAGCGGCAGGGCGACCTGCGGGTCGTCCAGGCTCGCGCCGGTGCGCAGGTCGAACTCCTGCTTGTGCATCGGGGAGGCCACCACCGGCACGCCGTCGCGGCTGCCCATGATGCCGTCGGCGATGACGTCGGCGCCCGAGTACGGGTCCCGGTTGCCCACCGCGTACACCGCGCCCTCCGCGTCCTTGAAGAGCGCCGCCTCCGTCCCGTCCGGCAGCACCGCCGCGCGTCCCCGCCCCGGCTCCAGGAACTCCACGCCGGGCACGTGCGGGGCGAAGCGGGCGAGCGCCTCGGGGTCGTCCAGGACGGCCCGCCACTCGTCGCGGTACGCGGCCACGTGCCGCCGCATCTGCGCCTCCAGCTCGGCGCCGATGCCGAGGGAGTCCTCGATCAGCACCTCCTTGAGGTGGGCGATGCCCGCGCCGGAGCCGCCGAGGCGTTCGAGCCAGGCCGAGGTGCGCTCCAGGCGCTCGCCGGTCCGGAGGTAGTACATGAGGAAGCGGTCGATCAGGGCGAGGAGTTCGGCCGCCGACAGGTCGGAGGCGAGCAGGTCGGCGTGGCGGGGGGTGGCGCCGCCGTTGCCGCAGACGTACAGGTTCCAGCCGCCGGCGGTGGCGATGACGCCGAGGTCCTTGCCGCGGGCCTCCGCGCACTCGCGCAGGCAGCCGGAGACCCCGCCCTTGATCTTGTGCGGGGCGCGCAGGCCCCGGTAGCGGAGCTCCAGGTCGATGGCGAGCTGCACCGAGTCGCCCTGCCCGAAGCGGCAGAACTTCGCGCCCACGCAGGACTTCACGGTCCGCAGCGACTTGCCGTACGCCTGCCCGGACTCGAAGCCGGCCGCGAGGAGCCGGCGCCAGATCGCCGGCAGGTCCTCCTTGCGGGCGCCGAAGAGGTCGATCCGCTGGCCACCGGTGATCTTGCTGTAGAGGCCGTGGTCGCGGGCCGTCTCGCCGATGGCGATGAGCTGTTCGGCGGTGATCTCGCCGCCGGGGACGCGGGGGACGACGGAGTAGGTGCCGTCCTTCTGGAGGTTGGCGAGGAAGAGGTCGTTGGAGTCCTGGAGCGCGGCCTGTTCGCCCTCCAGGACGTGCCGCAGGCCCAGTTCGGGGGCGAGGGTGCCGAGGACGTTGGCGACGACGGGCTTGCAGACGGTGCAGCCCGCGCCTCCCGCCCCGTACCGCTCCGTCAGTTCGGTGAAGGAGCGGATGTGCTCGGTGCGGATCAGTTCGTACAGCTCGGGCCGGGTGAGCTCGGGGAAGTGCTCGCACAGGCCCCGGCGCTTCGCGACCCCGGCGGCGTCGAGGACGGCCTGGAGGGTGGTGACGCAGCCGCCGCAGCCCGTGCCCGCCTTGGTGCAGCGCTTGATCCCGCCGATGTCGGTGAGGCCGTGCTCGGCGATCGCCGCGCCGACCGCGCCCTTGGTGACGTTGTGGCAGGAGCAGACGACCGCGTCGTCGGGGAGGGAGCCCGCGCCCGGGAGTTCGGCGCCACCGGAGGCCGCGGGCAGGAGGAAGGCCTCGGGCGGGGCGGGCAGCCGCCGCCCGGCGTGCGGCTTCAGCGAGCCGTACGCCTCGGCGTCGCCGACCAGGATGCCGCCGAGCAGCCGCCCGTCCGGGCCCAGGAGCAGCTTCTTGTAGACGCCCTCGCGGCCGTCCGAGAAGACGAGCTCGGTGGCCTCCGCGCCGCCCGCGAAGGGGTCGCCGAAGGAGGCCACGTCCGCGCCCATCAGCTTCAGCTTGGTGGAGGTGTCCGCGCCGGTGAACTCCGTCGTACCGTCGCCGGCGAGCTGGTCGGCGACGGTCTCGGCCATCTGGTAGCCGGGGGCGACCAGGCCGTAGACGCGCCCGTCGGAGGTCTGGGCGCACTCGCCGATCGCGTACACGTACGGGTCGGTGGTGCGGCAGTGCGGGTCGACGGCGACGCCGCCGCGGTCACCGACGGCGAGCCCGGCCTCGCGGGCGAGCCGGTCGCGGGGGCGCACCCCGGCGGAGAAGACGACGAGGTCGGCGGGGATCCGTTCGCCGTCCGAGAGGGTGAGGGCGGTGGTCCGGCCGTCGGCGTCCGTCTCGACCCGGGCGGCTCCGACGCCGGTGTGCACGGCCACGCCCATCGACTCGATGGTGGCCCGCAGGGCGGCCGCGCCGCCGTCGTCGACCTGGAGGGGCATCAGGCGGGGCGCGAACTCGACCACGTGGGTGGCGAGTCCGAGGGTGCGCAGGGCGCCCGCCGCTTCCAGGCCGAGCAGTCCGCCGCCGATGACGACGCCGGTCCTGGCGTGTTCGGCGTAGGCGGTGAGGGCGTCCACGTCGTAGAGGGTGCGGTACGTGAAGCAGCCGGGGGCGTCGGCGCCGGGGATCGGCGGGACGAAGGGGTACGAGCCGGTGGCGAGCACCAGCGCGTCGTAGGGCACGACGGCGCCGGAGGTGGTGGTGACGGTGCGGGCGGCGGTGTCGATGTGTTCGGCCGGGTCGCCGAGCCGCAGGTCGACGCCGTGGTCGGTGAGGAAGCCGGGGTCCGTGAGGCCGAGGTGTTCGGGGGCGGTGCCGGCGAAGACGGAGGAGAGGTGGACGCGGTCGTACGCGGGCACGTCCTCCTCGGCCAGGACGGTGACGCGCCAGCCGGGCGCGGCCGCGGGGGCGGTCGGGGCGGTCCGGTCGGCCGCCGTGGGGTCTGTCGGGGCGGTCCGGTCGGTGGGAGCGTCGAGGGCGGCGATCCCGTGCCCGTCGGGGAGCTCGGCCCCGTCGAGGAGCCCGACCCCGTCAGGGAGCCCGACCCCGTCGAGGAGCGCGTTCCCGCCCGCGAGTGCCTTTCGCTCCGCGAGTGCCTCCAGGAGCCGGTGGCCGACCATGCCGTGGCCGACGAGGACGAGGGACGGGCTGGAGGACATGGTGGCTCCGGGTGGTGGGGGATCCGTGTCTTCGACCGTAGGGCGGCGCGGGGCGCCCGCCGGCCCGGGAAAGGCCCGAGGAGAAGGGACTTGCGGCCCTCGCGGCGGGGCCGAACGGCGGGGGTGGGGGCGTCGTGCGCGGGTCTAGCGTGGGGGTCACGGGTCCGGGCGGCGTACGACACCGCCGGGCCGGCCCCGCCCGCCGACGACTCCCGGGGACGGTGCACCCCCGGGAGCCGTGGCGACCGGAGCGGAAGGAGCGGCAGGATGCGTGAGCTCGTCCTCGCGGCGCACGGGAGCGCCGTCCCCGAGGCGGCGGCGACCACGGCCCGGCTGGCGGCTGCCGTACGGCACCTGACGGGGGCGCCGGTCACCGTGGCGCACCTCGACCACCAGCTCCCCTCGCTTCCGTCGGTGCTGGCCGGCCGTCCGGGGGCGGTCGTCGTGCCGCTGCTGCTGGGCGACGGCTACCACCGCAGGGTGGACGTGCCGGCCGTGGCCCGGCGGTTCGTGTGCGCGGTGACGCCGGGGCTGCGGGGCGAGCACGCGGTGGCGCTGGCGCTGTACGAGCGGCTGCGCGCCGCCGAGCGGGCGGCGGGCGGTCCGGCGGACGCGGTCGTCGTCGCGGGGGCCGGCTCGTCCCGTCCGGGCGGGAACGACGGGACCCTGGTGGCGGCGGAGCAGCTGGGGCGGCTCCTTCCGGTGCCGGTGACGGTGGCGTACTGCTCGGCGGCTTCGCCGGCCCCGGCGGACGCGGTGGCACGCGCGCGTGGCGACGGCTTCCGGCGGGTGGCGGTCGCGGCGCACCTGCTGGCGCCGGGACGGTTCTCCCGCGCCCTGGAGGATGTGCCGGAGGCGTACGCCGTGTCGGCTCCGCTGGCGGATCATCCTCGGCTGGCGCGGCTGGTGGCGGCCCGTTACGAGGCGGCGGTGCTCCCGGAGGCCGTACCGCTCCGCGTGGCTTGAGAGCGGCGGGGGGTGTCTCTGCTGTGCTGGCCGCATGACGCAACCCTTCCTGCCGCTGACCGCGCGCTCCCGTGAGGAGTCGCACCGGACCGCCACACCGCTGGAGCTCTTCTTCGACCTGTGCTTCGTGGTCGCCGTCGCCCAGGCGGGCGCGGCGCTCGTGCACGCCGTGGCGGAGGGGCACGCGGGCGAGGGCGTGGTGAGCTACGCGATGGTCTTCTTCGCCATCTGGTGGGCGTGGATGAACTTCTCGTGGTTCGCCTCTGCGTACGACAACGACGACGTGCTGTACCGGGTCGTGACGCTCGTGCAGATCGCGGGTGTGCTGATCCTGGCCGCGGGCGTGTCGCGCGCGTTCGAGGAGCACGACTTCCTCGTCGTCTACCTGGGCTATCTGGTGATGCGGGTGGCGCTCGCCTCGCAGTGGCTGCGGGCCGCGCACCACGCCGCGTCGGCGGAGGAGCGGGCGATGTGCCGGCGGTACGCGGGCGGGGTGCTCACGGTGCAGCTGGGCTGGCTGGCGCTGCTGTTCGTGCCGGACGGGGCGGTGCCGTGGGTGTTCCTGGCGCTGGCGCTGGCGGAGCTCTCGGTGCCGGTGTACGCGGAGAGGGTCGCGCCGAGCACCTGGCATCCGCACCACATCGCGGAGCGGTACGGCCTGTTCACGATCATCGTGCTGGGCGAGTCGGTGGCCGCGGCGACGGTGGCGGTGAGATCGGGGGTGCTGGAGCACGACGCCCTGAACGAGCTGCTGCCGATCGCGGCGGGCGGGCTGCTCATCGTCTTCGCGGCCTGGTGGATCTACTTCGTGGTCCCGGCGCACGACCGGCTGACGGACAGCCGGCAGGGCTTCCTGTGGGGGTACGGCCACTTCGTGATCTTCATGTCGGCGGCGGCGATCGGCGCCGGTCTGGAGATCGCGGTGGAGCAGGCCGTCGGCAAGGCGCACATCAGCACGCTCGCCGCCTCGGCGTCGGTGACGATCCCGACGGCGGTCTTCCTGCTGTCGGTGTGGCTGCTGCACGCGCGCTACTTCAAGGTGGGCATCGCCCAGCAGGCGGTTCTGCCGGGGTCGGCGTTCGTGATCCTGATGTGTTCGTTCGCGGGCCGCTGGGCGGTGCTCGCGGCGGGTCTGGTGGCGGCGGCCACGGTCGCGCTCGGCGTGACGCTCACCGCGCGGAACCCGGCGGGCCGGAACCCGGGCGACGGGAAGCAGGCCGACGGGAATCCGGGCGCCGGGACGGCCCGCGCCTCGTGAGGTGGCCCCCGCTCCCCCGGGAGGGAGGGGCCGCTCTTCCTGAGGTGGGTCCGCTCGTCCTGAGGTAGGAAGGGGACATGACAGCTGAGTGGCGCTCGACCGACGGACTGACCGACGTGCCCGGCATCCGGGTGGGCCACGCGCGCGTGGCGGGGCCCCGGGCGCTGTCGGGGACCACGGTCGTGCTCGCCTCGGAGGGCGGGGCGGTGGCCGCCGTGGACGTACGTGGCGGGGGCCCCGGCACCCGCGAGACGGACGCCCTCGACCCGAGGAACGTGGTCCAGCGGATCGACGCCCTCGTGCTGACCGGCGGCAGCGCCTACGGCCTGGAGTCGGCCGCGGGGGTGATGGCCTGGCTGGAGGAGCGGCGGCGCGGGGTCAGGGTCGGGCCCGACCCGGCGCACGTGGTGCCGGTGGTGCCGGCCGCGTGCGTCTTCGACCTGGGCCGGGGCGGCGACTTCGCGGCCCGCCCGGACGCCTCGACAGGCCGGGCCGCCGTGGAGGCGGCGGAGGCGTCCGGGGACCACGCGCGCGTGGTGACGGGCGCGGTCGGCGCCGGTACGGGGGCGGTCGTCGGCGGGATGCGGGGCGGGGTCGGCACGGCGAGCCTGCGGCTGGAGTCCGGCATCACCGTGGCCGCTCTGGCGGTGGTGAACGCGGTCGGCTCGGCGGTCGATCCGGCGACCGGCGTGCTGTACGGCAGTCTCTTCGAGGAGGGTCCCGCCGGTGTCGACGGGCCCGCCCGCCCGTCGCGCGCGGTGCACGAGGCGGCGGTGCGGCGGCTCGCCGAGGCCCACTCGGCCTCGGTCCGGCCGCCGCTGAACACCACCCTCGCGGTGGTCGCCACGGACGCGGTCCTGACCCGCGCCCAGGCCCAGAAGGTGGCGGGGACGGCGCACGACGGCATCGCGCGGGCGATCCGGCCGGTGCACCTGATGAACGACGGCGACACGGTCTTCGCGCTCGCCACCTGCGCCCGCGAGCTGCCGGCCGCGCCGGGGCCGCTCGCCCTGAACGAGGTCCTGGCCGCCGGCGCGGACCTGGTGACCCGGGCGATCGTCCGCGCGGTGCTGGCCGCCCCCGGAGGGCAGCGCGGCCCGGGCGGCGACTTCCCCTCGTACGGGGAGCTCTACGACCTCCCCCAGAGCTCGTACTCCCGGTAACGACAAGGGAGTTGGAGGGATCGGCGAGGTCGGGAACTTCCGTCGCCCACCACTCGTTTTCCCGTAACCCCGACCCGTTGTCGGACCCAGGGACTACGTTAAGCAAGCACCAAGTGACATGCGGCGACGGCCTGGAGACCCTCTTGAACGATCCGCGGGATCACCACGATCCGTACGAGACGACCGAGACGCACGTCGAGCGGCTTCTCGGCCGGGCGCTCAACTCCTTCGACCTGCCCGACGCGATGGTGGAGCGCCTGGAGTCGGCGCTCGCCCACTCCACCGCGCTGCACTCCTCGCACCACAGTTCCTCGCTCCACCGCACCACCTACCGCCACGCCTACCTGCTGGCCGACGGCAGCGCCCTCACCCTGTGGGAGCTCGTGCACAACGCCGGGCGGGACGGCACCGAGCAGCACGAGCTGTACACGGAGGAGGCGGAGGCGCGGCTCGCCGCCTCCCGGCTGCCCGCGGGCCCGCTGCCGGGGTGGACCGTGGAGCGGGCCGACGGGCGTCCCCTCGGTGACGACGACGACCTGGCGGCGCTGAGCGCGCTCCTGGCTCGCCCGATACCCGCCCAGCCCCGGATGTACGTGCCGGACAACTCGGCGGACCACGCCCGCCGCGTCCTGCGCCGCGCGGAGAACCCGGACCGGCCCACCGAGCGGACCGCCCGCCGGCTGCGCATCGCCTTCGCCCACCACATCACCCAGGTCTTCGGCCGGAACTGCCCCGTCGAGGGCGGCCGGGACGCCGGCTTCACCCTGTACGAGCACCAGTTCCTGCTCCTCGACGGCAGCGAGCTGAGCCTCTGGGAGGTCGAGCACACGGCCACCCCCGACGGCCGGCACATGTGCGAGGTGTACGAGTCGGAGGCCGCGGCCCGCGGCGCGATGGAGGCCCGCTCCCGCGTCGTCTGAACCCTCCGCCCGCCGGGGACACGGCGAAGGGCCCCGGTCGGGAGACCGGGGCCCTTCGTCGTACGTGCGGCGGGTCTTCGCCACGCGTGCGGCGGGTCTTGCCGCGCCTGTGGCGGGTCTTCGCCTTACGTGCGGCGGGTCAGGAGACGAGCGCGGGCTCCTTCTCGACCGCGCCGGGCTCGTCCTCGCCCGCGCCGCCCTCCAGGTGCTGCTTGGGCCGGGCCGGCAGGGCGAACATCACCAGGAAGATGCCGGCGAGGACCACCGCCGCCCAGCCGAGGGAGTTGCGGAAGGCGTCCGTGAAGGCCGTCGTGATCTCCTGCGGGGCCGTCTTCAGCCGCTCCTCGTCGAAGGTGCCGAAGAAGACGACGGACACCAGGCCGAGTCCGATCGCGTTGCCCATCTGGCCCGTCATGTTGATCAGGCCCGAGGCCGAGCCCGCGTGCTCCTTGGGGACCTCCGACAGCACCGCGTCGGTCAGCGGCGCCACGATCAGGCCCATGCCGAGGCCCATCACCACCAGCGCCGGGATCATCTGCCAGGACGCGATCTCCGCCCCGTACCGCCCGGCGGCGAAGAAGTACAGCAGGATGCCCGCGGCCATCGTCAGCGCGCCGGCCTGGAGCACCTTGCGGCCGAAGCGCGGGACGAGCAGCTGCACCGACAGGCCCGCCGCCGCGGAGACCGCGATCGAGAACGGCACCCCGGTGAGGCCTGCGTGGAGGGCGGTCCAGCCGAGGCCGAGCTGCATGTAGAGCGTCCACACCAGGAAGAAGATGCCGAGCACGATGCCGAAGGTCAGCTGCACGGCGATGCCGGCCGCGAACGACTTGACCCTGAACAGCGACAGCTCGATGAGCGGCGAGCCGTCCTTCTTCGTCTTGTACCGCTCGTACCCGACGAGGACGGCGAAGACCACCGGGCTGGCGGCCATCATCAGGTGGCCCCAGAGCGGCCAGTCGAGCTCACGGCCGCGGGTCAGCGGGTAGATCAGCAGGAGCAGCGCGGCGGTGACGAGGACGACGCCGACGAGGTCGAGGCGGAGCGCCTTCGGCGCCTTCGACTCGGTGATGAACTTGCGCCCGAGGATGAGGGCGGCGACGCCCACCGGCAGGTTGATGAGGAAGATCGGGCGCCATTCCAGGCCGGCGATGTTCCACTCGGTGAGCAGCGCGCCCAGCAGGGGTCCCGAGACCGCGCCCAGGCCGACGATGGCGCCGAAGAGGCCGAAGACCTTGCCGCGCTCGTGCGCGGGGAAGGTGACGTGGACGATCGACAGCACCTGCGGCACCATCATGGCCGCCATCGCGCCCTGGAGGAGGCGGGAGGCGACGAGCATCTCGGGGCTGGCGGCGAGGCCGCACAGCGCGGACGCGACGGTGAAGCCGGCCGTGCCGAGGAGGAAGAGCCGCTTGCGGCCGTAGATGTCGCCGAGGCGGCCGCCGGTGATGAGGCCGGCGGCGAAGGCCAGCGCGTAGCCGGCGGTGATCCACTGGATCGCGGTGGTCGTGGTGCCGAGGTCCTGCTCGATGCTGGGGATCGCGATGTTCACGATCGTGGCGTCGACCAGGTCCATGAAGGCGGCCGTCATGACGATGGCCAGGGCGATCCAGCGCTTGCTGTCCCCCGTGGTGGTGCTGTCCGCCCCCGTGGCGGCTTCGGTCTCGTGTGCGCTCATAGGAGGACCATAAGAGTGATGTAGGCCAGATGACGTCCTAATTGCCGAGCATGATGCTCGCATGACGGATTCCCCGGCACGACTCCTCAATCTGCTCTCGCTCCTCCAGACCCCGCGCGAGTGGCCCGGCAGCGAGCTCGCCGACCGGCTCTCGGTCTCTCCGCGCACGATCCGCCGCGACATCGACCGGCTCCGCGACCTCGGCTATCCCGTCGAGGCGACCAAGGGGGCGATCGGCGGCTACCGGCTCGTCGCCGGTACGGCCATGCCTCCGCTGCTCCTCGACGACGAGGAGGCCGTCGCCATCGCCGTCGGCCTCCGGGCCGGCGCGGGGCACGCCATCGAGGGCGTCGACGAGGCGTCGGTACGCGCCCTGGCCAAGCTGGAGCAGGTGCTTCCGGCGCGGCTGCGGCACCGGGTCTCGACGCTCCAGAACGCGACCCTGCCGCTGACGCGGGGCGACGGCGCCACCGTCGCGCCCTCGACGCTGACGGCGCTCGCTGGCGCGGTCACCGGCCGCGAGCGGCTCCGGTTCGCCTACCGCGCGGCCGACGGCGCCGAGACGAAGCGGCTCGTCGAGCCGTACCGGCTGGTGTCGACGGGCTGGCGCTGGTACCTCGTCGCGTACGACCTCGGGCGCGAGGACTGGCGCGTCTTCCGCGTCGACCGCGTCACCGACCCGCTGGCGACCGGTGCGCGCTTCACGCCGCGCGAGCTGCCGGAGGGCGACGAGGCGGCGTACCTGATGCGGTCGATGACGCGGGCGCTGGGGGAGGAGCTGGAGCTGGACGTCACCTTCGAGGCGCCCGCGGAGACGGTCGCGGGGCGGCTGCCGGCGCATCTGGCGCCCGTGGCGACGGGGCCCGACACGTGCCGGCTGCGCGCCCGCGTCACCGACTCGGTCAACTGGCTGGCGATCCGCCTGGCCCTGACGGACGTCCCCTTCAAGGTCCAGGCCCCCGACTCCCTGCGCACCCACCTCCACCACCTCACGACCCGCCTGACGGCCTCCCTCACCTGACCCCCGCGGGGGCCCGGCGCGGCCGTCCCGTCGCGGGCGTGCGCTCCCCTGGGGCGGAACGCATGCCGGCACGGAGGTGTGCGGCGGCGGCCCGGCCCCGCCCCCCACGGAAGCACGCGAAAGCGCCGCGGCCCCTCCGCCCGCCCCCACGGAGGGGGTACGCGGAAGTGTCGCGGCCCCTCCGCCCGCCCCCACGGGGACACGCGGAAGCGCCGCAGCCCTTCCGCCCGCCCCTCAAGGGGGTACGCGGAAGGGCCGCGGCGCCGCCGCCGCCGGCGCGCGCGGCCGGGGCCGGTCGCGCGTCGCCGGCCGCGCTAGGCCACCGCGTCGAAGCCCGTGTCGCGCGCCATCTTCTTCAGTTCGACCAGCGCGTGCTTCTCGATCTGGCGGATCCGCTCGCGGGTGAGGCCGTGCTGCTTGCCGACCTCCGTCAGCGTCCGCTCGCGCCCGTCCTCGATGCCGTACCGCATCCGGATGATGGACGCCGTGCGGTGGTCGAGCTTGTCGATGAGGTCGTCGAGCTCCTCGCTGCGCAGCAGCGTGAGGACGGACTGCTCCGGCGAGATCGCCGACGTGTCCTCCAGGAGGTCGCCGAACTGCGTCTCGCCCTCGTCGTCGACCGACATGTTCAGCGAGACCGGGTCCCGCGCCCAGTCCAGGACGTCCGTGACCCGCTCCGGGGTCGAGCCCAGCTCCTCCGCGACCTCCGCGGGCTCCGGCTCGCGCCCGTGCTCGCGGTTGAACTCGCGCTGGACCCGGCGGATGCGGCCCAGCTCCTCCACGAGGTGGACGGGGAGGCGGATGGTGCGGGACTGGTCGGCGATGGACCGGGTGATGGCCTGGCGGATCCACCACGTGGCGTACGTGGAGAACTTGAAGCCCTTCGCGTAGTCGAACTTCTCGACCGCGCGCACCAGGCCCGCGTTCCCCTCCTGGATCAGGTCGAGCAGGGGCAGTCCGCTGCGCGGGTAGCGCCGGGCCACGGCGACGACGAGCCGCAGGTTGGACTTGATGAAGAGGTCCTTGGCGCGCTCGCCCTCGGCGGCCAGCGCCTCCAGCTCCTCGCGGGTCGCCCCGCCCGCCTCGGAGTCCTCCACCTCGCCGTCGAGGATCTGCTGGGCGTACACGCCCGCCTCGATGGTCTGGGAGAGCTCGACCTCCTTGGCGGCGTCGAGCAGGGGCGTACGCGCGATCTCGTCGAGGTACATGCCGACCAGGTCGCGGTCGGCGATCTCCCCGCCCACGGCGCGAACGCTGCTTGCCCGGCCGTCCCCGCTCTTGGCGGTGGACTGACGACGGGCGACGGCACGGGTTGCCATGCGTGCTCCCTTGCTGAGTAGGTCGCGACACCCTTCCGGGTGCCCTGCATCCGACGGAAACAACGACCGGAATCGGGACAGAATTCCCAGGAGGCTCAGGATTTTCGCGATCATGCAGTATCCTGCGCGGCCCGCGCCCTGCCCCGCGGCTCGCGATCGGCACGGATCCGCAGGTCAGAGGCGACGGAACGACCCTCCGGGCCTTCTCCGACCGCACTGCCGGTGAGACGGCCGTCACATCACTGGTCGTCTGCCCTTCCCTCTCCATACGACGCCGGAAAGCGGCCGAAAGTTGCCTCACCGACCTGCGACCGAGCCCGGGTCCGCCCGCCGGTGTAGGTCCCCAGCCCGTTACGAACCGCCACCGCCCCGCCCTACCGTCCCGTCCATGGACACCACCGGCATCCTCGACGAGGCCCTCGAACGGCTCCACACCACCGGACCCGAGCGGAACGGCTGGCTCACCAACCACGCGCCGATGGCGGTGGAGGCGCTGGCCCGGAACGGGCACGCCGCCTCCGTGCACCGCTGGCTGGACGTGTACGCGCCCAAACTGGAGGAGGCGCCCGCCCCGTACGCCCCGGTCACCGCCGGGAACTGGCGGGAGGCGCTGGGCGATCCGCGGCGGATCACCGACTGGACCCGGTACTTCGCCCGCGAGTCGGCCGACCGGCCGTGGCGGGAGGTGCTGGCCGAGTGGTGGCCGCGCCTGCTGCCCGGCATCGCGGGCGGCGCCACGCACCCGGTGATCCGCACCGGGCACGCCGTACGGACCCTGCTGGCGCCGGGCGGGGACACGGCGCCCCGGCGGGCCGAGCTGGCGCACGCGCTCGGCTACTGGGCCGCCCGCCACCTGCCGCTGCCGCCACTCGCCGCGCTGCCCGCCGTGCCGGACGCGGCCAGCGCGCTCGCCGCCGTACCGCCGGTGCCCGGGCAGGAGGGCGGGTTCAGGGACCGGTTCGCGCGGCTGACGGCCGTGCCCGTCTGGGGCACGGAGACCGAGCCGGGGGCGGTACGGGCGCGGCTGGCGGAGCTGGTGGCGGCGGCCGTGCACCGGTACGCGACGCACGGGCACGGCGAGCCGATCATGCTGGTGCACGCGGCGACCGCGCCCAACGCCGTCCTGCGGACCCTGCCGGCCCTCCCCCGTGAGCTGTGGGCGCCGAGCCTGGCGGCGGCCTGGTCGGCCTCGGCGGTGGTCACGGCCGCGTACACGCCGCGCGAGGCCGCCGCGTACAGGCCGACCGGCCTCACCGCGGAGGAGGTCTTCGCGCGGGCGGCGGCGCACGGCGACGACCACACGATCAAGTTCACCGACACCGCGCTGGACGTCGGCGGCGCCCTCGCGACGGCCGCCGCCCTCCGCTCGGTGGAGCTGAACCCGCCCGCGTACGGATAGCGCCGCTCTCCAGACGCTCCGCCCTGCGCAGCCGACCCCACCCGCTTACGGATAGCGCCGCTCTCCAGATACTCCGTCCGGCCGCACTGCACGGATCGCTCGGCCGCACTGCACGGACGCGGCTCAACCGCACTCCATGGACCGCTCAGCCGAACTGCACGGACCGCTTCGCCAGGCCCATCCAGAAGCCGTCGATGACCGACCGCTCGGCGTCGAGGTCGCCGGACGCGTCCGCCGCGCCCATCGTGACGAAGAGCGGGGCGAAGTGTTCCGTACGGGGGTGGGCGAGGCGGCCGGCGGGGGACTTGTGCTCGAAGTCGAGCAGGGCGTCCACGTCCTGGGCGGCGAGGGCCTCGTGCCCCCAGGCGTCGAACTCGGCGGACCACCCCGGCACGCCGCCGCCGGTGTGGCGGAGGGCGGCGAGGTTGTGGGTGAAGAAGCCGCTGCCGACGATCAGCACGCCCTCGTCGCGCAGCGGGGCGAGCCTGCGGCCGATGTCCATGAGCCTGCGCGGGTCCAGGGTCGGCATGGAGATCTGGAGGACCGGGATGTCCGCGCCGGGGTACATCTCGACGAGCGGCACGTACGCGCCGTGGTCGAGACCCCGGTCGGGGATGTCCTGCACGGGCGTGCCGGGGGCGCGCAGCAGCTTGCGGACGGACTCGGCGAGCGCGGGCGCGCCGGGGGCGTCGTACCGGACGCGGTAGTAGTGCTCGGGGAAGCCCCAGAAGTCGTACACGAGGGGGATCGTCTCGGTGGCGCCGAGGGCGAGCGGGGCCTCCTCCCAGTGGGCGGAGACCATGAGGATCGCCTTGGGACGGGGCAGTCCGGCGGACCAGGCGGCGAGCTCACCGGGCCAGACGGGGTCGTCGGCGAGCGGCGGGGCGCCGTGGGACAGGTAGAGCGCGGGCATCCGTTCCTGCGTGGCGACCATGGTGACGCCTCCTCCTCCGACAGACACGCGAGAAGTTATTGAAACTTCAAGCTGATGCATGCAGCGTAAACCCACATAGTTCAACTTTCAAGAACGGGTCGTACGATGGGTGACATGGGAGACAGGACCGAACCCGGACCGCGCTGGCTCAGCGACGGCGAACAGCGCGTCTGGCGCTCGTACCTCCACGCCACCACGCTCCTGGAGGATCACCTCGACCGCCAGTTGCAGCGCGACGCGGGGATGCCGCACGTCTACTACGGGCTGCTCGTCCAGCTCTCCCAGGCCCCGCGCCGCCGGCTCCGCATGACCGAGCTGGCGAAGAGCGCCAAGATCACCCGCTCCCGGCTCTCGCACGCCGTCGCCCGCCTGGAGAAGAACGGCTGGGTGCGACGCGAGGACTGCCCCTCCGACAAGCGCGGCCAGTTCGCCCAGCTCACCGACGAGGGCATGGAGGTGCTGCGGCGGACCGCTCCCGGGCACGTGGCGGCGGTGCGGCAGGCGCTGTTCGACCGGCTCAGCCCCGAGCAGGTCGAACAGCTCGGCACGATCATGCGGGTGATGGCGGAGGGCCTGGAGCCGACGGACCCGGACGCGGACCTGCCCTGGCTCCGCTGAGCGGAACCAGGGCAGGAGGGGCAAGCGGGGTGGGCGGGCGTCCTGGCCGGGGTCGGTGCGCGATGACCGCGGCCACTGCGCCCTGACCAGGTCAGCTCGCGGTGACCGGGGTCAGCGCACCTCGACCGGGGTCAGCTCGCGGTGACCGGGGTCAGCGCACCTCGACCGGGGTCAGCGCCCCTTGACCAGGGTCAGTGCGCGATGACCGGCACCTTCACCTCGTCCTCGGCCCCCGCGCCCGAGCCGGCGACCACGCCCGTGTCCGGCTTCCCGGTGGTGATCATCACGGCGGCGATGGCCGCGGAGACGACCAGGATGCCGACCGCCCACCAGATCGCGGCGGTGTAGCCCTCGACCATGCCCTGGAGCTGGAGCAGCTTCTGGGCGGCCGGGGTGGTCGCGCCGGCGGCGTGGTCGACGAGGTACGCGGTCGTCGCCGAGGCGGCGATCGTGTTCAGCAGGGCCGTACCGATGGCGCCGCCGACCTGCTGCGAGGTGTTCACCATCGCGGAGGCCACACCGGCGTCCTTCGGGTCCACGCCGTGCGTGGCGAGCGACATGGCCGGCATGAACGCGGTGCCCATGCCGAGGCCGAGCAGCAGCTGCGCGGGCAGGATGAGACCGGCGTACGAGGTGCCGACCTCCAGCTGCGTCAGCAGCAGCATGCCGACGGCGGCGGTCAGGAATCCGGGGGCCATGAGCAGCCGCGGCGGGACCCGGGTCATCAGCCGCGTGCCGATCTGGGTCGAGCCGATGATCATGCCCGCGATCATGGGCAGGAACGCGAAGCCCGTCTTGACCGGCGAGTACCCCTGCACGATCTGGAGGTAGTAGGTCAGGAAGAGGAAGAGGCCGAACATCGCGATGACGGCGAGGCCGAGCGAGAGGTAGACGCCGCCGCGGTTGCGCTCGGTGAGGACGCGGAGCGGCAGCAGCGGGCTCTTGACCCTGGCCTCGACGAGCACGAAGGCCCCGAGCAGCAGCACCGATCCGACGAACATGCCCACCGTGCCGGCGTCGCTCCAGCCCTCGGACTCGGCGCGGGTGAAGCCGTAGACGAGCGCGACCAGGCCCAGGGTCGAGAGGATCACGCCGGGGATGTCGAGCGCGGAGCGGTTGCGGCCGCCGGCCGGCTCGCGGATCACGAAGTACGCGCCGACGGCGGCGACGATCGCGAACGGGATGTTGACGAAGAAGGTCCAGCGCCAGTTCAGGTACTCGGTGAGGAAGCCGCCGAGGATCAGGCCGACGGCGCCGCCGCCACCGGCGATCGCGCCGTAGATGCCGAAGGCCTTGGCGCGCTCCTTGGCGTCGGTGAAGGTCACCGCGAGCAGCGAGAGCGCGGCGGGCGCGAGCAGCGCGCCGAAGGCGCCCTGGAGCGCGCGGGCCCCGAGCATCATGACCTCGCCGGTCGCGGCACCGCCGAGGGCGGAGGCGGCGGCGAAGCCGATCAGACCGACGACGAAGGTGCGCTTGCGGCCCCAGAGGTCGGCGATGCGGCCACCGAAGAGCAGCAGACCGCCGAAGGCGAGGGCGTAGGCCGTGATGACCCACTGCCGGTTGCCGTCCGAGATGCCGAGGTCCTGCTGGGCGGAGGGGAGGGCGATGTTCACGATGGTCGCGTCGAGCACGACCATCAGCTGGGCGAGGGCGATGAAGACGAGGGCCTTCCAGCGACCGGGGTCGGGCTGGGGGGCGGCCGTCGACCGGGCGGTCTCGGCGGTTTTGGGCATGGGGGTAGCCACCTCTTGGTGCGTGAGCGGAGAAAAGGACGTTCTGGGTTACGAAGCTCTGGTTCTGAAGCTGTGGTTCTTGAAGTCCTGGGTTCTGGTTCTGAAGTCCTGGGGTTCTACGAGGGATCCGGAGGAACGAGCCGGAGGAGCGGCCCGGGTGGGGCGGGCCGGGCGGAGCGGCCCGGAGAAGGGACGCGGGTGGAGCGGCCCGGAGAAGGGACGCGGGTGGAGCGGCCCGGGAAGGCGGCCCGGCCGGGGCGGGCCGCGGGCGCGGACCGGATCAGCCGTCGCGCCTCAGGTCCCCCAAGGTCGCCGCCGCCCCCGGCAGCTCGGAGCGGGCGGGCGCCTCCAGGCCGTCGAGGAAGAGCTGGAGGTGCCGGTGGACGAAGGGGGCGAAGTCCTCGCAGCCGGTGCCCGGCAGCGGCCGGGTGAGCTGCGAGACACCGACCATCAGATCGCCGACGCCCACGTCGGGACGGAGCCGGCCGGCCTCCTGCGCCCGCCGGACGAGGCCTTCCACGGCCCCTTCCAGGCGCTCGCGCTCGACGACGAGATCGGGGTGGTCCTTGTCGAAGGTGCCGTCGAGCATCGGGCAGAGCGCACCGACCCGCTCGTCGGCGGCGGCGTGCGCGAAGCGGCTGAGCGCGGCGAAGGTGTCGGCCTCCTCAGCAGCCGCGCGCTCGGCCCGCTCGGTGAGCCGGGCGAGGATCGAGAGCACGACCTCGTGGACGAGCTCGGGCCGCTCGGGGAAGTTCCGATAGAGAGTGGCGTTACCTACTCCGGCCCGGCGCGCGATCTCGTCGTACGGCACGGAGCAGCCGAACTCCACGAACATCTCGCGGGCCGCCGCCACCAGCCGCTCCCGATTGCGCACGGCGTCGGCACGCGGGCGCGGAACGCGGCGCGCCGGGGTAGCACCCGCCGGAGCCTCGCTTGCCAGGACCTCGCCCGCGGGAGCTTCTGCGTCGGTGCGGATCACGCCACGACCTCCTCGTCATTCCGTCGCTCCACCGGCCTTCTCGGCCGAGAGGAGCTGCCTGAACCATTCATCCGAATCCGACGGGATCCAACGGGACCCATCCGGACCCATCCGGACCCATCCGAACCCATCCGAACCCATCCGGGGAGAGACTCCCCACTTCGCCGAACTCTCTCCTAAACGGGGAGTAGCTCCCCGGTTATTTCGAAGCTGCATGTGACCTGGCTCACACACCACGCTCCGTCGCCGGATACCCACGATCGGTCCACCCGGCGCGCGCCCCCGCACCGCTCCGCACAGGCTGATCGCACGGCACCACGCCGCTGACCTGGCCCCGACCGGAGAGGCGACCGCATGCAGCACACCCGCCGGCGGATACGCAGACCGGTCGCCCTCGCGGCGACCGCGGCCCTTCTGCTCACCGTGCTCGTCTCGGCGAGCACCACGTTCCCCGGGCCCGCCCCGGCCTCGGCCGGCCCGGTGGCCGCCGCGCCGGACACCACCCGGCTCGGACCGTGCCGCATCGCCACCACCATGGGTGTGCAGATGTCGGAAGGGCTGCCGACCGCCCCCGGGTTCGCCCGCTCCACCGGTCAGGTCCGCGCCCTCACGCTCATGGTCGACTTCCCCGACGTCCGGGGCGAGGGCACGGCGATGGCCCGCTTCCGCGAGTTCTTCCCGCAGACCGCGGACTGGTTCCACGTCAGCTCCTACGGCCGGCTCCAGTACCACGCCGACGCGCCGATAGCGGACTGGCTGCGGATGCCCCGGCCGTTCTCCTCGTACGGGATCGAGCGCGGCGCCCCGTACGAGCCGGGCTACCGCTCCTTCGTCGAGGACATCGTGAAGGCCGCCGACCCGAAGGTCGACTTCAGCGCCTACGACCTGGTCAACGTCCTGGTCACGCCGAACGCCGGCCCTTCCGCCCTGGACACGGTCCTCTCCGTCACCTTCTCCGGCAACGACGACGCGCCCTACGCCGACGGCGTGCCGCTCGCCAACACGTCCTTCGTCTACAGCCGCCAGGACGACGGCTCGGGCAGCTTCGCGGAGACCGGCTACCGCGTCCTCCCGCACGAGAACGGGCACGTCTTCGGCCTCCCCGACCTCTACACCGCCGACGGCGGCGGCACGGTCGGCCACTGGGACATCATGTCCGAGGACTGGGGGGCCAACAACGACCTGCTCGGCTGGCACAAGTGGAAGCTCGGCTGGCTCGACAACGACCAGATCCGCTGCGCCTCCGCCACCGGCACCAGCGAGCACCTGCTCACCCCGCTGGCCCTCGCCGGCGGCCCCAAGCTCGTCTTCGTCCCGCTCTCCGACACCACCGGCTACGCCGTCGAGGTGCGCACCCGCGAGGGCAACGACGAGGCCGTCTGCGAACCGGGCGTCCTCGTCTACCGCGTCGAGTCCGACGTGGACACCGGCCACGGCCCGGTGACGGTCGCCGACAGCGACCACACCAGCGGCGGCTGCACCCGCCGCCCCAACGTCCACGCCGAACTCTCCGACGCCCCGTTCCGCCCCGGCGAGACCTTCACCGACCGCACCCACGGCGTCCGGATAGGCATCCTGGACGAGGACCCGGACGGCAACTTCCGCGTCAGAATCAGCAGAGACTGACGAACCGGGTCACGGCGCCCCGACAGCGCCGTCGCCCCCTGCCCCCGCCCCGGCCCCGGCCCCGAACCCTGCCCCCGCCGCCCCGGCCCCGGCCCCGGCGTGGTCCCCTGCCCCCGCCCCTACCCCTGCCAGCAACTCCCGAAGCGGCCCCTTGAGCAGCTTCCCGGCCTGGTTCCGGGGCAGCTCCCCTTCCCGTACGAGGACGTGCGCGGGCACCTTGAAGGCGGCGAGGCGGGCGGCGACGTGCGCGCGCAGCTCCTCCGCGCCGGCGGCGGCACCGGCCCGGAGCCGTACGACCGCCCCGACCTCCTCCCCCAGCAGGGGATGCGGCACCCCGACGACAGCCGCGTCGAGCACGTCGGCGTGCGCCTGGAGGACCTGCTCGACCTCCACGCAGTACACGTTCTCGCCGCCGCGGATCACCATGTCGGTGAGCCGGTCGACGATCGAGACCCGCCCCTCCTCGTCCACCCGGGCGAGATCGCCGGTACGGAACCACCCGCCCGGCGCGAACGCGGCGCGCGTGGCCTCGGCGTCCCCCCAGTACCCCCGGAACAGCGACTGCCCCCGCACCCACAACTCCCCGACCGCACCATCCCCGACCCCACCGTCGCCGCCGACCCCACCCCGGCGGCTCTCGATCCGGACCTCGGTGGCGGGCGAGGGCCGCCCGACGCTGCCCGGATGGTCCCGGTACTCGGCCCCCACGTTGGCGAGCACGCCGCCGCAGGTCTCGGTGAGGCCGTACCCGTTCCGCGGCTGGATCCTCTCCCCGTACCCCTCGGCCAGCTCCCGGGTGATCCCGGGCGGCGCCGCGGCCCCGCCCGTACTGACGAGCACCACGCTCTCCAGCGGATCACCGGTCTCCCGCGCGAGCGCGAGCAGCTGGAGCGCGGTGGTGGGCACCCCCGCGTAGTGGGTCACGCGGTGCTCCCGGATCAGTTCGAGAGCGCGGGCGGGATCCCACTTCCGCATCATGACGAGCGTCCCGCCGCCCGCCATGACGGCGTAGAGCGAGGTGAAGGCGGCCACGTGGAAGAACGGGAACGTCGTCAGCGACACCACGGGCGCGCCGCCCCCCGGCAGCTCCCCGCGCGCCAGCGCGGCCGCGGCGGCGAAGTACCGCGGATGGACGGCGGCCCCGGCCTGCGCGAGCTGCGTGGCGACTGCCCCCTTGGGCCGCCCGGTGGTCCCCGAGGTGTAGAAGATCGTCGCGTCGTCCTCTGCGGCCACCTCCACGTCCGGCGGCCCGAGCAGCGGATCGTCGTCGACCTCGTACGCGGCGAACCCGTCCTCCGGCTCGCCCCGGAACACGATCCCCGGCACCCCGGCGCGCCGGGCCCACGCCCGCACCCGCGGCACCCGCTCCCCGTCGACGAGCAGCACGCCCGGCGCGCAGTCGTCGAGCGCGTACGCGAACTCCTCCTCGGTCCACCAGGCGTTCAGCGGCACGGCGACGAGCCCGGCGAGCTGCACCGCCCAGAACGCCACCTGCCACTCCGGCACGTTCCGCATGGCGACGACGACCCGGTCCCCCCGCCGCAGCCCGTACTCCCCCACAAGCCGCCGAGCGAGCCCGCAAGCACGGTCGAAGAACTCCCGATACGAGAGAACCTCCCCCTCGTCCACCAGAAAATCCCGGTCCCCGAACGCCCACACCGCCTCGACGAACTCCCGCAGCGTCCGAGGCCCCCCGACGTACACCCCGTCCCGCACCTCGAACGGCGCCCCCGCCCCGCTCAGCCGCCCCACACCACCACTCCGAGCCACGACCCCTCCTCCATCCGGCCCCCAGTCTGACCCACACCCCCACCCCCCAACCCCCCATCCGCTAGGCTGTCCCCGGCCCCGCCTCCGTAGCTCAGGGGATAGAGCACCGCTCTCCTAAAGCGGGTGTCGCAGGTTCGAATCCTGCCGGGGGCACAAGCCGAAGGGCCAGCTCACAGGGGTTTTTCCCCGGAGCTGGCCCTTTCGCATGATCGCGTCCGTGCCACCTACGTGCCAGAAGACGGCGGATTACCCTCTCCCCGGGCCTGCCGGATCATCTCCCCGAGCTTCCCCGCGATGTGCTGATCACGGTCACTTGTCATGTGCTGGTAGATCAGCGCGGCCCGGGTCGTGCTGTGCCCCATCCGCGTCATCAGCTCACGCGTGCTCGCGCCGGCGCTGGAGGCGAGCGTGTTCCCGGTATGGCGGAGGTCGTGGAAGTGCACGTCACCGGAGACGCCGGCCTCTGCGCGTGCGGTGGTCCAGTCGTCGCGGAAGTTGCTCCGCCGAAGCAGCCCGCCGCGGGGCCCCTGGAAGAGGTGGCCGTCCTGCCCGGCGGCGGCGAAGCGTTCCAGGTGGTGAGTCAGCTCGGGGACGAGTTCGGCGGGGAAGGCGACCGGCCGGACGCCGGCGGCAGACTTCGGTGCCTTGTCGGCGAGCTTCCCGTTCTGGAGCTCGGACTGGGCCCGGCGGACCAGGACCACGCAGCGGCTCAGGTCGAGGTCCCGGCGCCGGAGCGAGGCCAGCTCACCGAAGCGGAGCGTGGTGAAGGCCGCGAGGAGGACGAGCGCCCGGTAGCGGGGTTGGATGGCGTCGGCCACGGCGTACACCTCGGCGACGGTGAGGACCGGCCGCTCTGGGACGTCGTAATGGTCGGCGCCCTTGATGCGGCACGGGTTGCGGCGGATCAGTTCGTCGTCCACCGCCGTGTTCAGGATCGCCCGCAGGAGCTGGTACGCCTTGACCACGGTGGGCTCACCCACGCCGGAGTCGAGCAGGGCAGTGCGCCAGGCACGGACACGAGGCGTGGTGATCGCGGCCAGAGTGCCGGCGCCGAAGGCCGGCTTGATGTGCAACCGGAGCACACCCTCGTTCCGCTCCCGGGAACGGTCCTCCAGCTTCCGGTGCCTCAGCCAGTCATCGGCGAACGGACCGAAGGCGACCTTGCCCGCGTCCGGTGCCTGGTAGGTGCCGCGGATGATCTCCGCCTCGATGGTGGTCAGCCACACGTCGGCGTCGGTCTTGGTGGCGAAGGTCTGCGGCGCGGACTTCGTCTCGCCTGACAGCGGGTCGCGGTAACGGGCCTGCCAGCGCCCCGAAGCGAGCTGCCGAACCGTCCCGAACCGACGACGCCGGCCTTTGCTGTTCGCCATCACGCCACCTTCCCGAAGCGCCGCACGACGGGCTCCACGGTGTGGGTCTCGATGTACGCCTCCACAGCAGGCTCCGGGATGCGGACGTGCCGACCGACCTTGACGAAGGTGATGCGCCGCTCCTCGATCAGTCGGCGCGGGAACCGGACCGAGGTGCCGAGGAGTTCGGCGACCTGAGCGACGGTGAGCAGACGAACGGACATGGTCACCACTCCTGTTCGGGGGACGCTTCGAGCTGGGCGCGGAGTTCGCGGGCGTGTTCGCGGTTGTGCTGGATGTCGCGGCGGATGTTGGCGGCGAGCCAGGACTCGCCGGGGGTGGCTCCGTGGCCGGCGTAGGCCCAGTGCGCGACGACGAGGAGGGTGGACTCCGGGTGTTCGTCCGGGTCGGGCAGGCCGAGGGCGGTGCGCTGTTGGTGGGCGCGGTAGTCGGCGCGGACCTGGCGTAAGGCGCCGAGGGTGGTGGAGTAGGCGCGGGATTTGGTGGAGAAGTGGCCGCGGAAGCCGAGCATGTGGGCCCAGGCTCGGAGTCGCCGGTCTGGGTATGCGGCGTCGAGGTCCATGCAGGCTTCCATCAGGCGTCGGGGGTGGTCGGGGACGTCGAGGAGGACGAGGGCTTCCTTGTTGCCGACGGGGTGGTCGACAGTGCCGGTGGTCTCGGCGGCTTTGGTGGCGTACTTGGCGACGTAGGCGGCCACGGCCTGTTCGGTCAGTTCCTCGCCCTGGCCGAAGGCGCCGATGGGCTGGACGTCGAGCTGGGTGCCCCAGGTGAGGGTGAGGTCCTGGGCGATGCCGTGGGCTGGGGCGGCGTCGACGGTGACGCAGGCGCGGGTGGCGGCTGCGTGGATGGCGTCGGTGAGGAGTTCGAGGGTGGCCCAGTGCGGGGGCGGGGTGTGTGGTCCGTCGGGGCCGTCGAAGCGGATGACGGCGTGGAAGTGGACGGCGCCGCGCTTTTGGTACTCGGCGACCTTGCCGAAGGAGACGCGGGACTGTTCGCGGGCGGCTTTCTGGGTGAGGCCGGCGCGGGCGGCGATCTCGCGGCGGAGGTAGATCGTGAAGTACCGCCACAGCTCGGAAGCGTGGTTGTTCCAGAGCACGGCGCCCGCGTAGTCGTACGTGTCCGGGTCGAGCGGGGTACCGAGCTCCGGGGCGTCCTCGGCGTGCTGAATCCCGCAGCGGCAGGGGCGGGTGCCGGGGCGGTTGTGGACGGGGCCGAACGACGGGGCGGTGAGGGTGGCGAAGACCCGGGGGTGATCGCGGATCGTCTCCGGGGTGCCCTTGGCGGGGTCGCCGGTGAGTCCGGCGCGGATGAGGTGGTAGGTGTCGCCGGCGTAGGTCCAGGCGCAGGCCGGGCAGCGGGAGGCGCGGCGGTTGCCGCAGGCGACGCGGAGGACGCCGCCGGGTTCGGCGTCGGTGGTGTAGGCGTGGATCACGGTGCGGGTGGCGGGGTCGAGGAGCTTGGTGCCGCCGGTCAGGCGGATGGGGGCCGTGCAGCCGCCGGTGCGGCGGAGTTGTTCGGTGAGGCGGTCGAAGCCGGGAGACCCGGCCACCCGGAGCAGGTCGCTCAGGGTGGCCGGGTCCAGGCCCGCCGCGAGGGCGGGGTTGGTCACGCCAGGACCTCCTGTCGGACGGTGAGGAAGGCGGTGGCGATCCAGCGGGTGTAGGCCGGGGGGATCGCTTCGGTCAGCTCGGCGTGGACGTCGGTCCAGGTGATGCCCATGGCCTGCTGCATCTCGGGCACGGTGGCTTTGCCGCCGCCCTTGCCGTACGCGGCGACGTAGGGGCCCTCGCGGCGGATGCCGTGGCGGTGTCCGCGTACGTAGCCGCGGTGGCGGGGGTGGGCGGGCTTGGGGGTGGACCAGCGGCCGAGTTCGAAGTTGCGGTGCCGCAGGACGCCGAGGCCGAACATCTCGCCGCACAGGGTGAGGTCCTTGCGGATCGCGGCTCGTCCGTTGGGCTGCTCGATCACGTACGGCAGGCCGGTGGCGTCGAGGAGTTCGCGGGTCGGGGCGACCAGGTCGGTGTGGGCGTTGCCCCAGCCCTGGGAGGCGTTGGTGCCGACGGTGATGGCGCAGCCGGCCTGGCAGGGTGGGGAGGTGTGGACGAGGGTGTAGCGCTCGATCTCACCGGTGGTGATCAGGTGGGTGAGGTGGTCGAGGGCGTCGCCGTGGTGGTAGGCGAAGGGGTAGTTGGGGCGGTGGGCGATGTCGCAGCCGTCGACCGCGAATCCGGCGAGGTGGTAGCCCATGGCGGCACCGCCGGCGCAGGAGAACAGGTCCAGGACCCGGGGCGAGGTGTTCACGCAGCGTCTCCCCGGCTGTGGGCAGGGCCGTGGTTCGTGTTCCATCCGGCGACCAGGGCGCCGACCTGGGCGTCGCCCTTGGCGGTGGCGGAGGCGCCGCAGTGGCAGACGGCGGACGCGGTGGCCGGCTCGGAGGGGGACGGCTTGCTGACGTGCAGGCCGGGGCTGGAGGAGGTCGGGTTCAGATCACTCACGTCCGGTCTCCTCCTTCGCGTCGACGGTCAGGGCGTCGAGGGCGGCGGCGGCTTCGGTCGCGGCGGTCGCGAGGGTGCGCAGGGCATCGGCCGAGCCGTGGGAGCACAGGAGCACGATCTCGATGGCGTCGCCCTCGATGCGGAGGCTGACGAAGGGGCGGGCGTGGTCGGGGTACGAGGTGACGCGGGTTCGGGTGTCCGCCCTGAGGTGGCTGCTGACCGAGATGTTGTCCATGTCGGTCACCGCCCGGCCGGGGCGAGGGCGGCGCGGTTGGCGCGGGTGCCGGTGCCCTTGCAGGCGGGGCAGGTGGCGGCGAGGGTGTGGCGCCGGCCGTCGGGGGTGACGTCGCCGGTGGTGATGTGGACGACGGGGAAGCCGTCGCAGTCGCGGCAGACGCGCCGGGCGGGGGTGTTCTCGGGCATGATGAGTGCTCCCTTTCGGGTCCGGTGGATCTGGAATGGGGTGAAGGCGCCCGGGGCGGCGGAAGTTTGGCGACCGAGGCCGCCCCGGGGGCCGCTTAGCGTGTGTTGCGCCTGCCGTGTCCCTTGACCGCGTACATCGACGCGTCGGCGGCCGAGAGAGCGTCGGTGAGGACCGGGACCGGCAGCTGGTCGCGGTGGCAGTGGCCGACCGAAGCCGAGACCGGCAGGACGTGCCCGCGGTGGGTGACCGGTGCGTCCAGCGCGGCCCGGAGTTCGGTGAGGCCGGGGGTGCGGGCGGGGTCGGTGACGATGGCGGCGAACTCGTCTCCGCCGAGGCGGGCGGCGATGCCGTGACGGCCGCACCAGGCGGTGAGCCTGTCGGCGGTGGTGGTGAGGACGGTGTCGCCGGCGGCGTGGCCGTGGGTGTCGTTGATGGCCTTGAAGTCGTCCAGGTCGACCAGGATCACGAGCGCGTTCGGGTGCTTGCTCATGAGGTGGTCGGCGCGGGTGGTCCATCCGGCGCGGGTGTGCAGGCCGGTGAGGGGGTCGCGGCGGGCGGTGGCCAGGCGGCGCCAGAGCAGTCCGCCGTGGAGGGCCCACCCGAGGGCCGGTAAGGCCGCAGCTGCGATCGTCTGCGTGTCCATGAGGGCTACCGGCCCTTCTGCATGTCGCGGACCAGGAGCCGGAGCACGATCGCGACGACGGCGATGGACGCGGCGCTGATGGCGACGGCGAGGAGCATGGAGACCAGGACGGCGCCGACGACCAGGACGACGGCGCCACCGCCGGCGGCGAGGGCGACCGCGCTGCCCGGGGTGAGCTGCACCGAGGTCCGGGGCGCCTTGGCCGGGGCGGGCACGGGGGCCGGGACCACGACCGGGGTGGGGGTGGTCGCGGGCTGGATGTCGGTGAGGGGGATGGGGTGGCCGGGCGGGAGCGGGTTGACCGGGATGCGGGGCTGGAGCATGACGGGTTCTCCCTACTTGGCGATGGGGTCGATGAGCGGGGTGAGGAGGCTGTCGGCGAGGAGGTAGCCGCCGAGGAGGAGGACGGCGACGAGCCACCAGGGCGGGCGGATGAGCTTGATTCCGAGGCCGCCGACGACGATCAGCGCGAGCCAGAGCGGAACGTCCATGACGCGGAACTCCTCTGTTTTCAGCGGGGGTTGCAGCGGTGGGTGCGGGCGGCGAGTTCGGCGGCGGCGCGGGTGTTGTAGTCGGCGGAGAAGTCGCAGCCGGGGGCCGTGCACACGGCGGTGTGCTTGGTCCGGCCCCGGCCGTCGTGGTGGGTGCCGACCTGCACCGGGCCGATCTTGATGACGTGGTGGAAGCGGTTGGGTCGCACGGGCTTACCTCCTTCCTTGGGTCAGGCGAGCTGGAGGGCGATGGAGTCGGCGAGGGCCGGGGGCATGCCGTGGCGGGTGCGGAGGGTTTCCGCGTCGATCGGCCGGCCGGTCTGAGCCCGGTGGGCGTCAGCGATCTTCTGGGCGTGAGCCATCAGCGCGGGCGGCACCGCCACGGCAGGCACCACGACCGGAGCGGGCTCGGGCTCGGAGGCGAGTTCGGGCTGTTCTTCCTGCGGTGCTGGCTCCGGCGTGATCTCTGCCGGGGCGGGTTCGGCCGGCGGGAGTTCGGGCGCCGGTTCCGGGGCGCGTTCGACGGTCACCTCGGCGATGGGTTCCGGCGCCGGTACGGGCTCAGAGGTGTGGGCGGGTTCGGGGGTCGGGTGGGCGTGGGCGAGGAGGGTGCCACCGAGGAAGGCGATGGCGGGCCATCCGGCGACGAGGATGCGCAGCCAGGCGGGGACGTTGTTCATGTCGAGGAGTCCGGCGGTGGCGACGTTGGCGCCGAGGGACGCGATCAGGGCGATGGCGAACCAGAGCCAGGCGTCCCGGTTGTCGTTGTCGGTGCGCATCCGGCGCCAGGCGGCGACGAGGAGGAGGTCGACGGAGACCGGGTAGGCCCACGCCTTCCATCCGTCCTGTCCGGCTGCTTCGGCCAGGTCGTGCAGGTGGGCGAAGGACAGGGCGCCGGCGATGACGGCCTGGATCAGGACGGCGTCCAGGCGGAGGGTTCGCAGCACGGTTCACCTCCTTTCGGGCATGGGTCGGGTAGGGACCTGGCGTGAGACGGTCACGCCGACCGAGGGGTGGGGTGCTGCTAGGCGGTGGCCGGGTTCGGCTTCACCAGCGGGGCCGTATCCGGCTCCTCCACGTGCACCGGCATAGCGGGGCGGTGGGCGGCGAGGGCGGGAAGGTGCGGGGTGAGGTGGGCGTGGGCGGCGCAGATCTCGGCCGCTTCGGCGGCGGTCAGGACGGGGGTGCGGATGCGGGACCAGCCCCCGGAGGTGTCCCCGGCGACCGCGATGCCGGGCCGGTCGGGCGGGATCGTCAGGACCGTGACGACTGCGTCCGGGGCGATGTCGCCGACGCCCATCTCGGCGGTCTGCTTGTCGTTGACGCGGTGGACGACGCGGCCGGTGAGCTGGGCGCGCAGGGCGGTGGCGCCCTTGCCGAGGTCGGAGCCGAAGCGCTGGCCGCAGACCTCGAGGTAGATGCCGGCGGCGCGGGCGAGCTGGCCGAGGCGGATCAACTGCGTGACCATCCGGTCCCGGCGTTCCTCGTCCTTCTTCGTCGCGGTCAGGAAGAGCTCCGCGACCTCGTCCACCAGGACCACCACCGGTGCCGGACGGACGTCCTCGGGCAGGGCCCAGATGTCGGCGACCCCGCGATCGCTGAGGAGGTCGAAGCGGTCCTCCATCTCGCCCACCAGGGCGTCCAGGAGACCGTCGGCTTCCTCCGGGGTGGTGGCGAGGGCGGACAGCCGGGGCGCGTAGGCGCGGTGCTCGACCCCGCGCTTGCAGTCGATGCCGACCAGGGCCACGGGCAGCCGGGCGAGCTGGGCGATGAGGTTGCGCTGGTACATCGACTTGCCGGTCTGGTTCGCACCCAGGGTCAGCGCGTGCGGGACCGTCAGGTAGTCCCGGACGAACGCCGTCCCGTCCTCCCGCAGCGCGACCGGCACCACCAGCAGCCCAGCGGGGCGCCGGCGCGGCATCCGCACCCGGTTCAGGACGTCGTAACCGGTCATCCGCAGTTCCACGAAGCCGGGCTTGGTGACGGTGACGTTGACCGAGTGGACGCCCCAGGCGTGCCGCAGCCGCTCGGAGGCCGCCATCACGTCGGCGGGCTCCAGACCGGCCGGGAGGCGCAGGGTGACCCGCAGGCCGGTCGAGGTGCCCCGCACCCGGCGGATCCTCGGCGGGACGGGCTGGACGTCGGGGCGGCGGGCGATGTTGCGGACCATGAATGCCCTCAGGCGGGACGGCTGGACCGTCAGCCCGCACACGTCCATCGTCGCGTGGTACGTCATAGTGAACCGCACCCGCGTGACCGGCAGGCCCACCACCGACCAGAACACTCGGGGCGCTCGGAACTTGGCGTATCCGAGGCCGCCGGCGGCTCCGGCGAGCGGGAGACCGACCTCCCATAAGGTCGCAACGTCGGTCATGATCAGCCGCCCATCGAGGTGACCGCGACGGCGCGGAACGAGATGCCGTGACGGGTCTGCCCGTTGAACGTGTTCTCCCAGTCCCGCGCCTTGAGCCCGATCACCGACACCGGCATACCCGGCGCGAGCCCGTCCGGGAGACCGGTCTCCGGCACGGTCACCTGGTAGAGGTTGCCCTCCCCCTCGTCCGAGATCAGCAGACCCACCGTCGAGAGACCGGCACCGGTCTCCCGGTCCACCGCCCTCTCACCGGTCTGCTTGCTGACGAGCTTCGGGACGGGAGCCGTGGCAACGAACACCATGGCGGTCGACGTGTCCACCTTGAACGAGGGCATAGCAGCACTCCTTGAGTCAGGTCCGGCGATGACCACCGGCTCGCAGCTTCCCTATGAAGGTAGGCACAGAAAAACTGCGAGTCAAGAAGTTCTGCGAGTAGTAGTGAAGCTGCATCTCTGCGACTCTGGGCTTAGGTGTTGCGCTCGCAACACGTAAGTACCCGCCCATGACTTGAGGAGGACTTCATGACCAGCGGTTTTGGCCTCGTCGTTCGGTTCAACCTGCGCGACGCTGAGGCAGCCGAGGCCTTCGATGCTCTTGTCGAGGAAACGTTGAAGGGCATTCAGGCCAACGAGCCAGGCACCCTCTCGTATGTCGTGCACACCGTGACCGACAAGCCCAACACTCGACTGTTCTACGAGCTGTACGCCGACCGCGAGGCGTTCGAGCAGCACGAGCAGCAGCCGCACACCCGCCACTTCCTGGCGGAGCGGGAGAAGTACGTAGCGGACTTCGACGTCACCTTCGTGCAGAGCCAGGGCGTAGCCGGGGCGTGGAAGTGACCCCAGAAGAACGCCGTGTCTTCGGCGCGCGGGTCGCAGACCTTCGCGAGCAGCGCGGCCTCACGCAGAAGCAGTTGGCCGCCGAGATCGGTCGCACTGCAAGTTGGCTGTCCCAGGTAGAACGAGGCATCCAGCCGGTCAACCGCCTTGACGTGCTGCGGCTACTCGCGGACGGCCTAGGAGTCTCCGTACAGGAGCTGCGGGCAGACGCGCCGACTCAGGCTCCGGTGGAAGAGCCGGCCATTGAGCTCCCCAATGACCTCGACCAAGCGCGATTGGTCATCTCGGGCCACCCCGTCCCGGAGGTCGTTCTCGATCCGGCTGGCCCTGGCCCCGCCAATATGGAGGAGCTGCAACGCTCGGTGGACCGGGTGTGGGAACTGACCCACGCCAATGAGTTCGCAGAGCTGAGTTCCACCCTGGGGCCGCTGGTGCCCCGGATCGAGCGCGCGGCGAGGACGGCACCGTCAGAGGAGCGGGGAAGGCTGTGGGGTCTGCTCAGCCGCACCTACCAGGCTCTCGCCGCCGCCTTCGTGCGACAGGACGAGGCGGACGCCGCATGGGTGGCAGCAGACCGCGCCATCCGCGCGGCGGAGGAGTCGGGCAGCACCCTGGAGGTGTTCGCCAGCGTCTTTCGACTGTCCCAGGCCTTCGTACGGCTCAAGCATCTTGATCAAGCCGAGCACTCCGCGACCACGGCCCTGAACGCGCTGGAACGGCACTACCGGGAAACTGCGGACGAACCCGAGGCATTGTCGGTCATCGGAGCCCTGCACCTGGCACTGGCCCTCATCCATGCACGGGCGGGCGATCGTACCCGAGCGCGGCAGGAGATGAAGCGAGCCCGCGAGGTCGCGGCACGACTTGGCGAGGACCGCAACGACTTCAACCTGGAGTTCGGACCGACCAACGTGGAGATCCAGGCCGTCTCGATCGCGGTCGAGCTGGGAGACGCCGGCGAAGCCATCGAGGTCGGCACCGAGTTGGACACGTCCTCGCTATCGCTGGAGCGTCGAGCACGCCTGAAGATGGACCTCGGTCGGGCCTACGCGCAACGACGCCAAGTAGGCGAAGCACTGGAAGCACTGTTGGACGCGGAGGACCTGTCCCCGGACTTGATCCACACGCACGTCGCCGCCAGGGAAACGATCCGGGACCTCCTTCTCTTCGCCGGACGTACGACGCCCCCGGAGCTGAAGGAGCTTGCCGACCGGGCAGATGCGCGGCCTTGAGCTGTTACAAGTTTCTCTACCTCATCAAGGCACCCGCCGCGCACGGCGCGGCGCGCGCGGCCCGTCGCCCGGGCCTGCGCTCCTGTCTGCGCCCCGCTCCAGCCCGGCCGCCGGCCGCACGCCTGACAGCTTGGGTTGATGGGTGACGAAACCACGATGTGGCCGAGGCGGTACGCGAGCGCGGCTCAAGACAATGCCTCCGGCGGGGGCGCTCAGGCTCCGGGATGGAGGGGGCCGGTCTGCGGGTGCCGGCCGTGGGTGTGGCGGTGGGGGCTCCCATCCCGTCTGCCGTCGACCCAGGCAGAGCCGAGCAGACACGGCACCGGGCGTCCAGGTCGTTCGTCCAGTTGGGCGCTCCACCTGGACGCCCGGCACCGCGCCTGCTCCACGGTGTGTGGGTCGACGGCAGACGGGATGGGAGTTGGGGCGGTACATGCTGAGCGCGCGTGACGGAGGCTTAGCGGAGCACGGGCGTGAATCCACCCCGCCTAGGAATGGATCGATACACCGCGAACGGGATCAAGGAAAATCCCGGGTACTGAGGAAGGTCGATAAAGCCAATCCTGCCGAGACTACGCATCTGCGAGTTCATTACCTCTGCGAAAAGGCCACGACTCATCACGCCATCATCGTTCATGAAGTTCTGATCGGGTAGCTCCTTTTCCTCCGTCCCGTAACTTCCGATGCTTCCCATGATCGTAAATTCTTGCGGCTCTGCACCGTAGCGAGCAAGCAGAATATCGGCCTCGCTGTCTAGGTACTGCCGACCCTCTTGGAGGCGTGCGCTAATCAGTACGTCTTTTGCTGGAGTCAGGTTAATGTGCAGCCCGGGAGTGAACACTCCTCTGGAAATCTGAACGAAGGATCGCAGGGTGGTTCTGTCGACCCCATTGATAGAGGGAAATTCGGGAATCAGATCCTCAAGTTCGGCCGACGCTCCATTGGGTGCACTCTTTGGCGCGCGAGGCTGGTTGCCTGACCTGCCCTTCGCCTGCCCCTGCTTCCCTCTTGCACCAGAAGGGGCGGAGGGCGCGTCGCCGGGAGAAAAGCCCAAACCCGCCAGCCCGGCATTCACGGAGGCGAAAGCAGAGAAGGCGGAGGCGACGTATCGCGCGTCGAAAAGCGACCCTACTGCCGAAACCCTGACCAGCGAACCGGGCGGCACGGATTGCTTGATCTTACCAGAGGTCCACTTCTCCATCTCGGAAACTTCTGCCGAAATATCACTAAGGAGGCCTTCCGACTCCAGAGCGTCTTCAAGCATAGGGAACAAGGCGTCCCCCAAGGACTTGTTTGTGTACTCCTCTCCGGAAGATCCCTGGAAGTGCTGGGCGGCCACGCGAGGCCCGACAGTAGTTCTTTTTTCCGTGCGTTGAGTCAGACGGGATTCTTCCGCAACTCCGCCGTCGAGCTGGGCAAGCATTGCGCGCACTTTATCCGTGTCGACGTACAGGAATTCTCGGAGAATCACAGGGGCCTCCAACTCGGTGGGTGAGGCAAGGGTATGCGTCGAACCGCTCCGCGTATGCCGTTTCGGAGGGTTCGTGAGAGTCGAGACAGCAAGACGACTGGCGTCAGCCCACCCGCTGCTTTGGTCAGGCCCTGACCAGCGGATGACATCCACAGCTGGCCTCAACAGGGGTAGAGGCAGCAGGCCACAGACGGTCGCCAGCAGCAAGGGAGCCCTCAGCCGTGGATGAGTAAGGGCAGTCCGAGCGAACTCCTGAAGAGGTGCTTGCTCGCTCATGCCTAACGGCACCTTGGTTCCCATACACGGCATGTCTCGAACCCAGGGCCAGCGATGCAGGCCGACCCCATACTGAGCACAGCCAAGGGGAGGGGTGTGATGCCGATGCTGAGACGGTGGGCACAGCGACGCCACGACAGAGCGCAAGCCGAGTACTGGCAAAGCATGGAGCCGGTACTTGATCCAAAGGAACGGAAAGTCGCTACTGCGCCCGCGTTGAACCTGTGGGATGGCCCTCAGCAGGGCGTTCTCTTCCTCACAGACCGTGCCATCTACTGGGGTGCCTGGATGGGGCAGGGGAGGCAGACCAGACCTACGTTCGCCCAGGATCTCCAAGAGTGTCCGAGTGCCCGGATCGGGGAGCAAGGCACTCTGGATGTAGCAGTCAGCGGTGATCACGTTGGGTCGTTCGCATCGTTTGCGCCGGCCCCCGGTGCTCAGTGGAGCTTCGCCGAGTTCTGTAAGAGCTTCGGCCAGGTCATGGAGAGTAGGGGAGCACCGCCACAGGCTGAAGAGACGCCCTCTGGGGACTCGGCAGCGTAAGTAGTGTGGCTGGTGCGGGCCGAAGAGGCCCCGTGCCACATCCGTGCCAGATCGTGCGGGGACTCACGGGGAACCAGGGGTGTCTGCGGAGCCTGCGTGGTGGACCAGTCAGCTCAACAACCGTGCAGGTCAGGCCCGGGGCCACCCTCCCGCTCTCCTAAAGCGGGTGTCGCAGGTTCGAATCCTGCCGGGGGCACCAGCGCGAAGACCCCCTACCGATCTCGGTAGGGGGTCTTCGCCATCCTCGGCTGACATCGGCGGCGGCGGTCGGGGACGGCCGCCCTCCGGGCCAGGGCGCCAAGGGAGCGCCGCCGGGCAGGTGTACGACAGCGCCCACTTCCACTGCCGCCGCCTGCGAGCATCACGCCCCGAATCGTTTCGCTGCCGACAGCAACAGACTTCGCAAACCGCGCACTTTATTTCCTTGATCCTCATAAACTCCTCACCCGATGTCACACCAGGGGAGGGCGTAGTGGCCGATCTTCAGGAGACCGCCGAGGCGTGTGAGGACGAGGGCGGACTGATGCAGGAGAGCTTGGGGCACCTTCGGGCCACGCTGGGGTTCGACAGGCTCGGGAAGCACGTTCTGGGCTCCATAGCTCGCAAGCTCGAGGCTTCCGGTCTCGGGTATTTCCCGCTCGCCGTCCTCGATCCTCAGTGCAACACAGAACCGCGCAAGGAACAGCAGGTGTGGCTGTACACCCGTGACGGCAGCGAGCGTGCCCGTGTCCTGGACGCCGTGCTGCGCCCCGACTTCCACAACGTCCGCGGCGCCCTGGACGGGCTGGTGGGTGGCGACTACTCGGTGCTGACCGCGGAGGAGAAGCTTCGCGAGGTTCAGAAGATCATCAACGCCTGAAGCCACGAGGGCACCCGCCGGTTCGGTGGGTGCCCTTTTGTGTGGGTGGGGTCAGTTGTCGGGGGTGAAGGTGTCGGGGACCGGGAGGGTGGACCAGTGGGGGACGGGCCAGGCCACGACGATGGCTCGGCCCACCACGTCGGTGAGGGGGACCATGCCGCCTCGGCCGTCGTTCTGGTGGTAGCGGGAGTCCTGGGAGTGCTGGCGGTGGTCGCCCATGACCCAGAGGTGGCCGGCGGGGACGGTGACCTTGAACTGGCCTCCCGCGTCGTTGCTGCACGGGGTGTTGCCCTCGAAGACGTACGGCTCGTCGAGCGGGCGGCCGTTGAGCTTGAGCGGGCCCGTGCCCTGGCATTCGACGGTGTCGCCCGCGACGCCGATCACGCGCTTGATCAGGTGCTGCTCGCCGGCCGCGGGCATCAGGCCGACGAAGCCGAGGACCTTCTGGGTGGTGGTGGGGGGCTTCATCTCCAGGCCGGCCAGCCAGTCCGCGGGGTCGCGGAAGACGACCACCTCGCCCCGTTCGGACTCCGAGCCGAACCAGGGGGTGAGCTTGTCGACCAGGACCCGGTCGTCCTCCTGCAGGGTGTTCTGCATGGAGCCCGAGGGGATCAGGAACGCCTGCACCAGGAAGGTCTTGATCAGGAAGGCCAGGACCAGCGCGACCGCGGCCAGGAGCGGGTACTCCACCCACGGGGAGATGCGGCGGCGCCTCGGAGGGCGGGCGGGCGCCGGGGCCTCGCCCGCGGGTTCGGGCCTCTGCTCCGTCGCCACGTCTCCCGCGTCCGTCACGTCCGCCGTCCCCGATTCAGTTGGTTCCTGCCGCATGGGTCGACCCTAGGCCCCCGGGCCGTGCCTCCGCAGTCCCGAGGCCGGTTCACCCTCCTTATGAGTGACCGTCAGGGCCCGCGGGCGCGTCAGCGGAGTTCCTGCGGGCAGGCCGTGCCGCGCGGGAAGAGCTTGTAGGGGGCCGCCAGGCGGTACGTACCCGCCTCGGGGGCGATCAGCTCCGTCCACTCGTCGCCCTCCTCGTCCGGCTCCGCCTTCACCAGGCAGCCGTTCTCGTTGGCGAAGACCTTCGGGAGCTCCGTCTCGGACTCCTCCCGCGCCAGCTTCGACTCCTCCGTCTCCTGCGGGGGCTCCACCTTGCCGCCGTTCTCGTCCATCAGCGCCAGCCACGGCGAGTACGGGACGCGGATCTTGACCCGGGCCGGGCGGTCGAGGTGGAGGACGACCTCGTTCTCCGCGGCCCGCTCGACCACCGCCGGGGCGTCGGCGAGCGGGGTGGCGTCGGCGACCTCGTACAGCCGCCAGTTCGCGTCGGCCCACACCTGGTTCAGGTACGGCAGGCCCTCGGCGACGAGCTCCGCCTCCTGCTCGGCGCCCGAGTCGGGGGCGCCGGTCGGGAGGACGACGTACCGGACCGACCAGCGGTGCAGCCACTCGCGGTAGTTCACGGCGTTGAGGGTGTCGTCGTAGAAGAGCGGGTTGCGCTCCATGTCCGCCTGCCGGTTCCAGCCGCGCGCCAGGTTGATGTACGGGCTGAGCGCGGAGGACTCGCGGTGGCTGGAGGCCGGGACGACCTCGACCCGCGCCTTCCGCGCCTCCCGCACCTGGAGCTGGTTGATCAGCGGCGCCACCTCGAAGGCCCAGGACGCGTCGGGGCGGGTGCGGATCACGTCGTCGACGCCCTTGAAGCCGATCCAGAAGTTCAGCCCGAGGAAGGCGACGACCAGCGCGTACCAGCGGCGCGAGCGCGGGCGGGTGTACGGCAGGGCGGCGAGCAGCGCCACGCCCGCGAAGAGCATCGGGAGCCGCGAGATGTTCGAGCCGATCTGCGAGTCGATCAGCCAGGTCAGGAAGGTGCCGACGGTGTAGCAGGCGGCGGCGGTGCGGACCGTCCGCCAGTCCCTCGGTACGAGGAGAAGGACGAGCAGTCCGAAGAGCAGCGGCAGCGCCGTCGAGCCGAAGGCCATCGGCTGCGTGCCGGAGAAGGGGAAGAGCCAGGAGGAGAGCGCGACGACCACGACCGGGGCGAGGCCGATCGCGTACGCGCCAGGGCGCCGCTTGTTGAGGAAGAGCGCCGCCGCGACCACCCCGAGGAACAGGCCGGCGACCGGGCTGCACGCCGTCGCGAGCCCGGCGAGCGGCGCCGCCACGACGGCCTTCGCCCACCGCTTGCGGCGCCAGCGGTGCGGCCAGCAGAAGACGGCCGCGACCGCGCCCACCGCGAACATCATGCCGAGCCCGAAGGTGACCCGGCCCGACAGCGCGTTGCAGAGGAAGGCGAAGACGCCCGCGAGGGAGCACGCCATGGGGTTGCGGACCGCCGGCACCCGCACGAGGATCAGCGCGGTCAGGGCGGCGGAGAGCGTCCCCGCGATCATCATCGTCGTGCGCACGCCGAGCAGCGACATCACGTACGGCGAGACCACGCTGTACGAGACCGGGTGCATGCCCCCGTACCAGGCCAGGTTGTACGCGGAGTCCGGGTGCCGTCCGACGAACTCGGCCCAGGCGTCCTGGGCCGCGAGGTCGCCGCCGCTGTTCGCGAAGTAGAAGAACCACAGGATGTGGAGGAGCGCGGCGACGCCCGTCGCCACCATCACGGGGTAGCGGCGCTTACGGCGTCGCGGTGGAGGTGGGGACGGGGGTGCGGACGTGAGTGCGGTGGCCGGCGTGGGTGCGGATGCGGACGTGGGTGTGGGTGCGGGTGTGCTTGACGGCGAGGTCCGGGCCGGGGTCTGGGCCTGGGCCGGGGCCTGAGTCGGGGGCGGGGTGCGCTCGGCGGCGGAGCGCTGGTTCGGGAGCACTATTCGCGAAAGTGAACCGGGAGTGAGTGGCTCGGTGGGGGGTTCGGCGGCGGGTTCCGCGGGTTGTCCTGCGAGTGGTCCCGCGGGCGGTCCGGTGGGGGAATTGTGCTCGGAAAGGGGCGCGTCGGCCGGGTTGCGGCCCGCGCGTGTCGGCTCGGCGGTGGTCACTGCGGCCCTTTCCCGTGCTGCTTCCCTCTGCCCGTCTCGCGCCCGCGGCTCCGCGTGTCGCGTCTCGTCCCCCGAAGACGCTAACAGCAGCGCGCCCCGGACGTCCGGGGCGCCCACGGATCGGTGCACCCGCCGACGCACCCGTCGATCGGCGGGCGACCGGGCGACCGGGCCGTTGCGCTTGGCATGTGCCTGGCGGTCTTGGCGTGCGTCTGACGGTCTTGGCGTGCGTCTGACGGTCTCGGCGTGCGCCTGGCGGTCTTGGCGTGCGTCTGACGGTCGGGAGCGGCGGCCGGCTCTCGGTCCGTCGCTCCGGCCGGGGGCCTGTCGCCCCGGTCAGGGTGGTCCTGACCGGGGCGGGCAGCCGCGTCAGCTCACCCGCGTGAGCTTCTTGTCGAAGCCGGGCTCCACCAGGTCGGAGCCGAGCGCCACGGGGGCGCTGACCTTGCCGGTGCCCTCGCCGATCGAGACCGTGCCGATGACGTCCCCGGCCTTGCCGGAGTGCGGGACGGCCTTGCCGCCGTCGGTCAGCGCCAGCTTGACCTTGAGGCCCGGCCAGCCGACCGCCTTGATCTCCTTCGTCGCCACGACCGGAGTCCGGCCGCCCAGGCCGTCGTCGACGTGGCCGACGACCTGGCCCTTCTTCACCACGACGGCCGAGGTCACGCCCTCCTGCGCCTTCTTGATCAGCTCGTAGCTGTAGTCCAGCGACAGCTCCAGCTTCTGGCCGAGCCGCTCGGCGTTCTGCGCGCCCATCACGATGCCGAGGATGCGACGGTTCTTGCCGTCGACGATCGTGTTGGCGGACCAGAGCAGGTTGCCGCCGGCGGGGGTGGAGGAGCCGGTCTTGATGCCGCTCACACCCGACTTGAGCAGGAGCCGGCTGTTGTTGTTCTCGATGTAGCCGACGCCCTCGATGGTCGCGTTCGGCATGTCCACGATCTCGCGGAACACCTCGAACTGCATGACCGCCTTCGCCAGCTTCAGCTGGTCCTTCGGGGTCGAGACGGTCGAGTCGAGCAGGCCGGACGGGTCGGTGTAGCGGGTCTGGGTCATGCCCAGGTCCTTGGCGGCCGCGTTCATCTTGTCGACGAACGCCTGCTCCGAACCCGCGTCCCAGCGCGCGAGGAGCCGGGCCACGTTGTTGGCCGACGGGATCATCAGGAGCTGGAGCAGCTCCTTCTCCGTGTAGACCTGGTTCTCCTTGACGGCCGCCGTCGACTCGTGGGCCGCCTTCGCCTGGTCGGCGGCCTTCTTGTCGATGGTGATCTCGGGACCCCCCTGCTTCCCCTTGATCGGGTGGTCGCGGAGGATCACGTACGCGGTCATCGTCTTCGTCACGGAGGCGATCGGGGCCGGCTTCTGCGCCCCGTACGTACCCATGGAACCGACGCCCTCGACCTCCACCGCGCCCTGGCCCTCGCCGGGCCACGGCATCTGGAGCGCGCCGCCGTCGAAGGTGTACGTCGGTGAGCCGGAGAGCTGCAGCGCGGGTGCCGGAAGCGGCCGGACCATCTGCACGATCGCAAAGACGATCAGGAGGAGCAGGACCAGCGGGGTCCAGATCCGGATCCGGCGCATGGTCGTGCGCATGGCGTTCGGCGGCGGGGGCGGGGTGTTCGTCAGCTCGGCCAGCAGGTCGAGCGGGGGCAGCGGCGGAAGCGGCTGCTGCCGCGTCCGCTCCGGCTCCCCGAGCGAGGGGAGGGGCGCGGGCGTGGGGGCGGTGACGGGGCCCTCCGCCTTCGCCGAGGCCGGAGCGGTCGGGGTGGTCGAGGTGGTCGGGGTGGCCCGGGTGCCCGGCTTGGCCTGGGTGCCCGGCTTCGCCTGCGTGGCCGACTTGGACTGGCTGCCCGGCTCGGTCTGCGCGGCAGGCGTGCCCTGAGCGGCCGGCCTGGTGGCGGCCGGCGCCCGGTCGGCCTTGGACGCGTCGGCGCCGGTCGGCTTGCGGTCGGCCGGGATGTCCGGGCGCAGCGGTACGAAGGTGCTCGTCCGCTCGCTGTCGGAGTCGGGGCCTTCGAGGCGGGCCGGGGCGGCCGGGTCGACCGGCAGCTTGAGCGCGGTCGTCGGCTGGTCCACGGCGGGCGCGGCCGGCGGGCGGACGGCCCGGAACATGGTGGTGGGCTGGTCGACCGGCTCCTCGGCCGCCCTGGGCTTCGGCGTGGCGGCCTTCGGCTCGGATGCCGGGGCGGAATCGGACGCCGGGGCGGGGGTGGACGCCGGGGCGGGGGTGGACGCCGGGGCGGGGGTGGACGCCGGGGCGGGGGTGGACGCGGGCCGGGGGGTGTCGGTCTCGGGCTTCGAGGGGCCCGTCTCCGGCTCCGCCGCCTTCTTGGCGGCGAACCAGGACGGCTCCTGCGCCTTCGGGGCCTCCACGGGCGCCGCAGGGGCCGCCGAGGGCTCGTCGGCGGGCTCGGTGGCCGCCACGGGCTTCTCGGCCGCCTCGCGGGCCCCAGTCGTCTCGCGTGCCTCAGCCGCCTCGTGCGCCGCGACAGCCTCGCGCGTCTCGCGCGTCCCGGATGCCCCAGAAGCCTCAGCGCCCTCGTCACCGGAGGCGTCGGAGGCCTCGGAGGAGTCAGACGCGTCCCCGGAGGCGTCCCCGGCGTCGGTCCTGCCGTAGGCCCTGCCGTCGGCCTCGGCCTCAGCCCCGGCCTCGTCCGCCGCCGACGTCGCGACCCACGCCGCCACGGCCTGCTTCAGACGGTCGCCCTCCGGCTCGGACGCGGAGTCGCCCGACTCCTCCTCCGGCCCCCCGGCCGAACGTTCCTCCCCGGCCGGCTTCCCGGACGTCCCGACGGACTTCCCCGCGGACGACCCCGCGGGCTTCTCCGCGTCGTCCTCGGGGGTGCGCGGCGCCAGGGTCTTGAAGACCGCCGTCGGCTGGTCCACCCGATCCGGCGCGGACACCGCGGACGCCGGGGAGTCGGGGGACGCAACCGACGGCGTCGCCGCTGTCGTCTTCCCCTCCGACGACCCCTGCTGCTCCGCCCTGTCGGGGGACTCGCCCGCCACCGTGCCTCCTCCATGCGTCATACGTACGTCCGAACCGTCTACCAGTGTCCTGTGTGAACCCCTTGGCTCCCGTGCTAGACGAGAACGACATACCTACTGGTTCCCGGACGAACCACCCAGGCACTCTCGACAGATGAATGTGAGAGGGGTCACCCTGTCATTCATCCACGCGGGGAGGCATGGATGGGCAGGAGCCGCAGAACCATTCCGGAGGAGCTTCTGCTGCTCGCTCTGGACCCGGCCACGGGTACCACAGCGCAGCCGCAGTCGCTCGATCTGGGCCTTGCCGGAGCACAGCTAGTGGAGCTGGCTCTGGCAGGACGGATAGCCCCTGACGGGGATCGTATCGCCGTGGTGATGCCACGGCCGACCGGAGATCCGACTCTGGACTCCGCACTGGAACTGCTGCGCAGGCGCGGCAGTCCGGTCCGGGCCGTCCACTGGATAGGCGGACCCCGACTGGGGCTTCGCCAGACATATCTCTCGCATCTGGAGCGATGCGGCATGGTGCATGCCGTGGAGGGCCAGATGTGCGGGGTGCTGCCGACGACTCGCTACCAGGCGACGGAGACGGCGATCAGCCGGGAGATCAGGGCCCGGCTGGACAGTGCGATCCGCACCGGCGTACCGCCGGACCCGCGGACCGCGGCGCTCGCCGCGCTGGCCCACGCGGTCGGTCTCGGCAAGCACCTGTACCCCGGCAACGAAGGTCGGTCGTCGCGGTCCCGGCTGCGCGACCTGATCCGGCACGACCCGATGGGCGGCCTCGTGGCGCACGCCGTGATGGACGTCCAGAACGGCGCGGCGGCACAGCCGCGCCGAAGCGGTCCGGGCGGTCCGGGCGTTCCCGCCCAGCCGCGCGGCAACATGGCCCGCGCCGCCGCCCACTGAGGCGGACGCGCGGAACCGTACGACCGCGTCACGCAACACCCGCAGCACGCACGACCCGTACCGCCGCACCACGGGCACCCACGTACCGATCC
The DNA here is from genome assembly GCF_043081625.1 of Streptomyces sp. NPDC014861. Lineage (NCBI taxonomy): Bacteria > Bacillati > Actinomycetota > Actinomycetes > Kitasatosporales > Streptomycetaceae > Streptomyces > Streptomyces sp. NPDC014861. The sequence continues at coordinate 117,354 of NZ_JBIBWV010000006.1, read as the reverse complement.
GGGAGCCGCACGTGGGTGTGCGGGGCGCCACCGCGCGTCCCGCACACCCACGGCACACCCCGAACGCCCAGAACACCCCGGACGTCCACGACACCCCGGACCCCGAAGACCCTGATCACCCCTGATCACCCTGATCACCCCTCAGGGTCCCCCCGGGGATCCCGGGCGGCGCGGCCCCGGGCATGGGCGGCACAAGCGCACCACATTCGCGCGCCCGCACGAGCGTTGTCGGGTTTTCCCAGCGCACGCCACACCTTTGGTGGCAGTCTGCCAAGCAGTAGATACTCACAGCTACGCATCGCAGACAGCAGCCGGAGGTGCAGTTTCCGTGGCGTCCAGTGTCAACCCCACCGTCAGGCGACGCCGATTGGGCCAGGAGCTGCGCAAGCTCCGCGAGGGCAAGGGCATGACGGCCGAGCAGGTCGCCGAGCGCCTCCTCGTCTCCCAGTCCAAGATCAGCCGCCTCGAGAACGGCCGCCGCTCCATCAGCCAGCGCGATGTGCGCGACCTGTGCGGGGTGTACGAGGTCGAGGACGAGGCCATGGTCAACTCCCTCATGCAGATGGCCAAGGACTCCCGGCAGCAGGGCTGGTGGCACGCCTTCGGGGACATCCCGTACAGCGTCTACATCGGGCTGGAGACCGACGCGCAGAGCCTGCGCGTCTACGAGCCGCAGATCATCCCCGGCCTGCTCCAGACCCGCGCGTACGCCACCGCCGTCATCTCCGGCGCGCTCCCCGAGTCGACGCCGGCCGACATCGAGAAGCGCGCCACCGTCCGCACCCGCCGCCAGGACCGGATCCGCGACGACGAGCGCCCGCTGCGCCTGTGGGCGGTCATCGACGAGGCCGCGCTGCGCCGGGTCGTCGGCAACCGGCAGGTGATGATCGAGCAGTTGGAGCACCTGGTCGAGCAGTCGCACCTGCCGCACGTCACCGTGCAGGTGCTGCCCTTCGACACGGGCGCGCACCCGGGCATCAGCGGCCAGTACTCGATCCTGGAGTTCCCCGACGCCTCCGACTCCAGCGTCGTCTACATCGAGGGCGTGACGAGCGACCTGTACCTGGAGAAGGGGCCGGACGTGTCGAAGTACAGCTTCATGTACGAGCACCTGCGGGCGCAGGCGCTGGGCGTGGAGCAGACGCGGGAGTTCGTGGCCGACATCGCGAAGACGTACACCCGGGGCTGACGGCCCCGGCACCCGGGGCGGACGGACGGGCCAGGCCGTTCCGGCGGGCCGCTCGGGCTGGTCAGGCCAGCCGCTCCGGCCGGCCAGGGACCGGTCGGGCGGGTCGGGCCGGACAGGTCTGAACCACTGGGGGCGGATACCGTACACCCCCGACTCAGCCTGACGGAAGCTCAGTTGGAATATGCCACCCGGTCGTGTGAACGCCGGTCCCGTCGCTCGGGACCGGCGAGTAGCGTCGATCAGGCCGGTGGAGATCACGCCGGCACCGACTCTCACGCCCCAGCGGGCAGAACCGGAGCTGACCACATCATGGCCATCATCCAGGGTGCCAACGACAACTGGACCAAGTCCTCCTACTCCGGCGGCAACGGCGCGTGCGTCGAGGTGAAGTCCCCGGTCCTCGCCGCCATCGCGGTCCGCGACTCCAAGGCTCCCGAGGGTCCGTCGCTCTCTTTCGGACCGGGCTCGTGGAACGCCTTCGTCGGCCAGGTGAGCAACGAGGCCCTCTGAGCCTCGCAGCCCCGCACGAACCACGCGTAGCGCCGCCCTCTCGTCCGGTCCGCCGTCCTGGCCGAGAGGGCTCGCTCATGTCCGGGACCGGGACGCGGACCCAGGCGCGAACCCGCACCACGGCCCGGACGCGAACCCGCACCACGGCCCGGGACCGACCCGGAGTCGACCCGGGGCCGAGGCCGCGGCGGGTCCGTCACCTCAGCCGGTCCACGTACAGGTCCGTCCCCGGGACCGTGGGGACGAACGGCGCCACCAGCTCCACCCGCCCCGCGTCGCCCGCGAGACCGCCGAGCCCGCCGAGGTCGCCGAGGTCCGCGAAGTGTCCGGCCCAGCAGTCGCGCGGGTCCCGCTCCAGGAACCAGAGCAGGGTGAGCCGGGTGTCGATGCCCTCCACCTGCTTCACGTACGTCATGCGGTCGCCGGGCAGCGGCGTCGGACGGAAGACGGTCACCATCGCCGCCGGGGAGCCGGCGAGCCGGCGCGGGAGCTCACGGGCGGCGAGGCGCTCCAGGAGGGCGGCGCGCTCGGCCGGGCCGGCGCAGTCCACGACCTGGAGGATCAGGCCCGCGTAGGGGTGGTCCAGCGCGTGGAAGTCGCGCGGGCCGGCCGCGCCGTCCCGGTACACGGTCGTCTCGTGGTCCTGGAACGACGTGAAGACGTGGGTGCGGTCGTGGTAGACGCGGGCGTCGCGGTTGAGCCGCTTGTTGATGGCGACGGTCCACTTCATGTGCTCGTCGTAGCGGCCGTCGGTGATCCAGTACGTGGAGAGGTAGCAGCCGGCGGTCACCGGCTGCGCGACGGCGGACTTCTCGGGCGTCCGCAGCTCCTGGAGGTCACGGGTGGCGACCCAGCGGCGGCCCGCGAACATCCAGGGCATCGCCATCGCACCGGCGTAGTAGTGGTCGTCCTCGTACCAGCGGTTGTACGCGTACTCGTGGCCCGGATGCGGCTCCACCATCGTGATCAGGGCGTGGCCGGGGCGGATCCCGTACGGGCCGGTGGCGGCCAACTCCCCGTACGCGTCGGCCGGTCGTTCACTGCTCATCGCCGTCTCCCTTCCCAGTGCGGCTCGGGGCACCTACTCTGACGGACCGTCAGATATGTGGCCAGAGGCGGGAGGCACTCGGATGCTGCTCCAGGGGAAGACGGTCGTCGTGTCGGGCGTCGGGACCGGACTCGGTCACCGGGTCGCGGAGGCGGTGGTACGCGACGGGGGCAACGCGGTCCTCGGCGCCCGCACCGGGGCGAACCTGGTGAAGACCGCGGCGGCGATCGACCCGGGCGGGACGCGCACCGCGCACCTCGCCACCGACATCACCGACGAGGCGCGGTGCGCGGCGCTGGCCGCGCTCGCCGTCGAGCGCTTCGGTGGCATCGACGCGGTCGTGCAGGTCGCGGCCTGGGACTCGTACTTCGGCGGGCTCGCCGACGCGGACTTCGCCACCTGGCAAGGGGTCCTGGACGTCAACCTGCTCGGCACGCTGCGGATGACCCGGGCGTGCCTGCCGGCGCTGCGGGCGGGGGGCGGCGGGTCCGTCGTCTTCATCGGCACACAGTCGGCCGTCGCCGCGCCGACACAGGTGCAGCAGGCCGCGTACGCCGCGTCGAAGGGGGCTCTGACCTCAGCGATGTACTCGCTGGCGCGGGAGCTGGGGCCCGAGCGGATCCGGGTCAACACGGTGCTGCCGGGGTGGATGTGGGGGCCGCCGGTCGAGGCCTTCGTCCGCTTCACCGCCCAGGCGGAGGGGGTGGACGAGGCGGAGGTGCTCGCCCGGCTCACCTCGCGGACGGCGCTGCCGGACCTGGCGACGGACGGGGACGTCGCCGACGCGGTCGCCTTCCTCGCGTCTCCGCGGGCGCGGGCGATCACGGGGCAGTCGCTGCTGGTCAACGCGGGCGAACTGATGCGCTGACCCCTCGGGGCGGGGCGGTGGGACTGTACGAGCGCCCGCGCCCCGGTACGCAGACCCCTCGCCCCGGTACACACACCCGCGCCCCGGTACACAGACCCCTCGCCCCGGTACGCAGACCCATGCCCCGGTACACACACCCGCCCTGGTACGCAGACCCACGCCCCTCCCCCTCCCCCTCCCCTCCCCCGCGTCAGGGGGTCGGGTACCGGGCGTGCCAGGTAGGGGTGTGGAGGGTGGCGGCCTGGGTGAGTTCGAGGGCCAGGTCGTCGGAGAGTTCGAGGATCGTGCCGCGGCCTTCGAGCGCCGCCAGCCAGGACGGCGGGAGGGCCGTCTCGCCGTGCTGGGCGCCGAGGAGCGCGCCGGTGACGGCGGCGGTGACGGCGGAGGGGCCGTCGTGGTGGGCGGCGAGGCGCAGCCCGTGGCGGACGTCCTCGCCGACGAGGGCGCAGTAGAGGGCGGCGGCCAGCTGGCCCTCCGCGCGGTCCTCGTCGGCGCCGAGGGCCGTGACGCGGTCCGCGTCCGGCACGCCCTCGCGTACGGCGGCGAGCGCGCGGGTGACGGCCTCGGTGACCGGCTCGTGGCCGGGGCGGGCGGCCAGCAGGCCCAGGGCCGTACCGGCGGCGGCCTCGACGGAGGCGCCGCGGGCGACGCCGTGGACGGTGACGGCGAGCGCGCCGGCGGCGAGCGTGGCGGCCGGGGCGCCGTGTGTCTGGGCGGCGCACTCGACGGCCAGCTGGCAGACGAGCGCGGGCTCCCAGCCGACGAGCAGGCCGAAGGGGGCGGAGCGGGCGAGCGCGCCGGAGTCGCCGGCGTCCGGGTTCTTCGGCCGGTCCAGGGTGCCGAGGCGCTCGTCGCCGAGTCCGGTGAGGCAGGCGCGGGGCGGTCGCCGGCGGGCGTACAGCCACTCCTCGCGGCCCAGCCAGCCGTTGTCGTGGCGCCGCTCGTCCGGGCCCCAGTCGCGCTGGGTGGCGGCCCAGCGCAGCTGGGCGCGGTGGACCTCGGTGGGCGGGTGCCAGACGCCGCTGTCGCGGCGGACGTGGGCGCGGATGAGGCCGTCGACGGTGAAGAGGCTCATCTGGGTGGCGGCGGTGACGGGCAGGGCGCCGTCCGGGGGTTCCAGGAGGCCCGCCTCGCCGTGCGCCGTACGGATCTCGTCCAGTGTCCGCTCGTGCACGCCCGCGCCGAACGCGTCGCCGACGGCGGCGCCGAGCAGACACCCGCGCACGCGCGAGCGGAAGTCCTGCTGTTCGGTGCGGCCCCACACGGCCGCGGCAGTGGTGGTCACGACGTGCCCTCCCCCGTCCGAGGTCCCGTTCTCTCACCGGTCTCCGCAGCACTGTAATCGACCGGGTGTGTGCGTTCGGGGGTCGGAACCTTATGTGATCGGACGCCCTTCAGGCCGCTTTTGACCACAGTTCACCCGCGGTTCGCGGTTGGCCTGAACCATCCGCCGCATGACCCCCGTGACACGAGTCAAGTACTCCTCCGCGGCCCTCGCCGCCGCCCTCCTCCTGGGCCTCGGCACCCCCGCCGCCGCCGCGCACGCCCCCGGGCGCGACGCCCACCGGGTGCCCTTCACCGCCGCGACCGTCACCGACCACGCCGACGGCACCTCCACCGTCACCTGGACCGCGCCCGGCACCCGTACCGTCACCATCCGCTCCGAGGGCCGCACCGTCGCCCGCGGCGGCGCGACCGGCACGGTCACCGTCCCGACCCGGGCGGCGGCCGACCGGCACTGGTTCGACCTGGTGCCCGACCGCGGCACGCCGCTCCGCCTCGCCGACCGGCTGATCCGGCTCCAGGGCACGGCCAACCTCCGCGACGCGGGCGGCTACCGCACCCGCGACGGGCAGTGGGTCCGGATGGGCGAGGTCTACCGCTCCGACGCCCTCGACAAGCTCACCGACGCCGACCTCGCCACGCTCCGCCGTCTCGGCGTCCGTACCGTCCTCGACCTGCGCATGGAGTCCGAGCGGACCGCCGCACCGGACCGCGTCCCGGCCGGCGCGCGGCACGTCGTCGCCGACGTCCTCGCCGGCAGCGGCACCTTCACCGCGATGCCGAGGACCCCGGCGGAGGCGGAGGCGATGATGGTGGAGGGCAACCGCTTCATGGTGAGCGGGGACACGGCGAGGACCGCGTACGCCACCGTCCTCGACGAACTGTCCGACAGGGACGGCGTCCTCTTCCACTGCACCGCCGGCAAGGACCGCACCGGCTGGGCCGAGGCCGCGCTGCTCACCGCCCTCGGCGTCCCCGAGGAGACGGTCATGGCCGACTACCTCGCCAGCAACACCTACCGGGCCGCCGCCAACGAGGCCGTCCTCTCCCACCTCCCGCCGGCGCAGGCCGCCGTCTACAAGCCGCTCCTCGACGTGCGCCCGCAGTACCTCAACGCCTCCCTCGACGAGGTCGAGCGGGAGTTCGGCTCCTTCCGCGCCTACCTGCGCAAGGGCGTCGACCTCGACGCCCACGAGCTGAGGACGCTCCAGCGCCGCCTGCTCGTGGGCTGAGGCCCGCGCCGGGTGACGCCCCTCAGCCCTCGATCACCGGCAGCAGCTCCGGCAGGTGACCGTCCGAGGCGCGGGCGGCCGCCTGGCGCTCGGCCGGGACCTCGCCGTAGAGGGTGGTGCGGGGGCGGGAGGGGCGGCCGGCGGCCTCGGCGATCGCCTCCAGGTCCCGGATCGAGCGGTACGAGCCGTAACTCGACCCCGCCATGCGCGAGATGGTCTCCTCCATCAGCGTCCCGCCGAGGTCGTTCGCGCCCGAGCGCAGCATCTCCGCCGCGCCCTCCGCGCCCAGCTTCACCCAGCTGGTCTGGATGTTGGGGATGTGGGGGTGGAGCAGGAGCCGGGCCATCGCCGTCACCGCGCGGTTGTCCCGGACGGTCGGGCCCGGGCGGGCGATGCCCGCGAGGTAGACGGGCGCGTTGGTGTGGATGAAGGGGAGCGTCACGAACTCCGTGAAGCCACCGGTCCGCCGCTGGATCGAGGCCAGGGTGCGCAGGTGCCCGAGCCAGTGCCGGGGCTGGTCCACGTGCCCGTACATCATCGTCGAGGACGAGCGGATGCCCAGCTCGTGCGCGGTGGTGACCACCTCGATCCAGGTGGCGGTGGGCAGCTTGCCCTTCGTCAGCACCCAGCGGACCTCGTCGTCGAGGATCTCGGCGGCGGTGCCGGGGATCGAGTCGAGGCCCGCCTCCTTCGCCGCCGTCAGCCACTCGCGGATCGACAGGCCGGTGCGGGTGGCGCCGTTGACGACCTCCATGGGCGAGAAGGCGTGCACGTGCATGCCGGGGACGCGCTCCTTCACCGCCCGTGCGATGTCGAAGTAGGCGGTGCCGGGCAGGTCGGGGTGGATGCCGCCCTGCATGCAGACCTCGACCGCGCCGACGTCCCACGCCTGCCGGGCGCGGTCGGCGACCTGGTCGAGGGAGAGGGTGTACGCGTCGGCGTCGGTGCGGCGCTGGGCGAAGGCGCAGAAGCGGCAGCCGGTGTAGCAGACGTTGGTGAAGTTGATGTTCCGGGTGACGATGTACGTCACCTCGTCGCCGGAGACCGACTTCCGCACGTCGTCCGCGACCGCGCAGAGCGCGTCGAGCGCCGGTCCCTCGGCGTGGAGGAGGGCGAGGGCCTGCGGGTCGGTGAGCCGCTCCGGGTCGTCGGCGGCGACCCGGAGCGCCTCGCGGACGTCGGCGTCGATCCGCTCCGGGACCATGCCGGGGGCGGCGGCCTCCCGCAGCGCCTCCCAGTCGCCGTACACCTCGTCGAAGTCGGCCCGCCGGTCGCCGGTGCGGCCCTCGGTGTCGACGGCCGTGTGGAGGTCGGTGCGGCCGGTGGACGTGAACGCCTCGTCCGGCTCCTGCCACGGCAGGCCGCAGACCACCGCGTCCGGGTTCGCGAGGCCGGTCTCCGGGTCGGCGAGGGCGCGGACGTGCGGCACGATCCGCGGGTCCAGCCACGGCTCGCCCCGCAGGACGAACTCCGGGTAGACGCAGAGCCGTTCGCGCAGCTCGAAGCCGGCGGCGGCGGAGCGCTCGGCGAGCTCGTCGATCCGGGGCCAGGGCCGCTCGGGGTTGACGTGGTCGATGGTGAGCGGGGAGACCCCGCCCCAGTCGTCGACGCCGGCGGCGATCAGCCGCTCGTACTCGGCGTCCACCAGGTTCGGCGGCGCCTGGAGGCAGGCGGACGGGCCCATGATGAGGCGGGCGACGGCGACGGCCGCGACCAGGTCGTCGAGTTCGGCGTCCGGCATCGAGCGCATCGCCGTGTCCGGCTTGGCCCGGAAGTTCTGGATGATCAGTTCCTGGATGCCGTGGTACGCCCGCGCGACGCGCCGCAGCGCGAACAGCGACTCCGCCCGCTCCTCGTAGGTCTCCCCGATGCCGAGGAGCAGCCCCGAGGTGAAGGGGACGGAGGAGCGGCCCGCGTCCTCCAGGACCCGCAGCCGGACGGCCGGCTCCTTGTCCGGGGAGCCGAAGTGCGGGCCGCCGGGCTCGGACCAGAGCCGGGTGGCGGTGGTCTCCAGCATCATGCCCATGGACGGGGCCACCGGCTTCAGCCGCTGGAAGTCCGTCCAGGACAGCACGCCCGGGTTGAGGTGCGGCAGGAGCCCGGTCTCCTCCAGGATCCGCACCGACATGGCCCGTACGTAGGCGAGCGTGTCGTCGTAGCCGTGCGCGTCCAGCCACTCGCGCGCCTCGGGCCACCGGTCCTCCGGCTTGTCGCCGAGGGTGATCAGGGCTTCCTTGCAGCCGAGCGCGGCGCCCTTGCGCGCGATGTCCAGCACCTCGTCCGGCGACAGGAACATGCCGTGGCCCTCGCGCCGCAGCTTCCCCGGCACGGTCACGAAGGTGCAGTAGTGGCACTTGTCCCGGCAGAGACGGGTGAGAGGTATGAACACGCTCTTCGAGTACGTGATCACTCCCGGCCGCCCGGCGGCTTCGAGCCCGGCGTCCCGGACCCGCCCCGCGACGGCCACGAGCTCCGCCAGGTCCTCCCCGCGCGCCCGCAGCAGCACGGCCGCCTCGCCGACGTCGAGCGCGACGCCGTCCCTGGCCCGCCGCAGCGCCCGCCGCATCGCGTTCCTGGTCGGGGCCGCCCCGCTCTGCCCGTCGCCCTGCCCCTGGTCCCGGTCGCCCACCTGCTGGTCCGTCATCCCACGAGCATACGAGCGCGGCCCGCGCGCCGGAGCGGGGTCCCCGCAGCTCGTCGCGGGCCCGTCACCCCAGGTACTCCGCGTAGGCGTCCAGGACGCGCAGGACCTCGGACTCGCCGGAGGGCGGGAGCTGGAGGACGGTCTCCTCGCAGCCGAGTTCGGCGTAGTGGGCGAGCTTGCCGGGGGTGGGGAGGACGGCGTACGGGACGATCTGGAGCGCCTCGGGGTCGCGGCCGGCCTCCTCCCAGGCGGTGCGGAGCGGCGGCAGGGACTCCGAGAGGCCGGCGCCGCCGATCGGCATCCAGCCGTCCGTCTGCTCGGCGATCGCCCCGAAGAGCTTCGGTCCCGCGGCGCCGCCGAGGAGGATCCGCGGGGCGCCGCCGGCCGGCTTGGGCCACACCTCGGAGGGGCGCGCCGAGAACCCGTACCCGCCCTCGTACGCCGTCGGTTCCGGTGCCCACAGGGCCCGCATGAGCGCCAGCCGGTCGCGGACGAGCTCCCGGCGGGTGGGCCAGGCGACCCCGTGGTCGGCGGCCTCCTCGCGGTTCCAGCCGTAGCCGAGACCGAGGGTGAAGCGGCCGCCGGAGAGGTGGTCGAGGGTGGCGATCTGCTTGGCCAGCGCGATCGGGTCGTGCTGCGCGAGCAGCGTGATGCCGGTGCCGAGCGCGAGCCGTTCGGTGACGGCGGCGGCCTGGGCGAGCGCGACGAAGGGGTCCAGCGTGCGCGCGTACTCGCGCGGCAGGTCCCCGCCGGGCGGGTAGGGGGTCTCGCGGGAGACCGGGATGTGGGTGTGCTCGGGCAGGTAGAGGCCCGCGAAGCCGCGCGCCTCCAGCTCGCGGGCGAGCCGCACGGGCGAGATGGTCTCGTCGGTCAGGAAGATCGTGGTCGAGATCCGCATGACGGCACGGTAGGGGCTGCGGCCGCGGATTCCGAGGGGTACGACACCGGCGGGCGCGCGTCCGCCCCGCGCCGGGGCCACCGCCCGCTGCCGCGCCGCCGGTTCCCCGTACCCGCCGTGTCCCCGGACCTTCTCGCGGAAGCGCTGGAGGGTGAGCGGTGCGCGGTCCTCGCCGGGCAGGTCCGTGAGGTGGACCGTGCCGCGGCGGTGGCGGTACCGGCCGTGCGACCGGCTCCCGCTCCGGCGGCCGGGCCGCCGGAGTGCTTGGATGGCGCGCGTGCTGAAGCGAATCGAGTCGTACTACGACGCCGTGCCCCGCTCCTCCGCCCGCGCGGAGGACTTCGGGCCGCTGACCTTCTTCGTGCGCGAGGGGGCCGACGGCTGGCCCTTCTACGCGCGGCCCGCCCTCGGGCGCCCGGACGGGGCGTCGGTGGCGGACGTGGAGCGGGTGCGGGCGCGGCAGCGGGAGCTGGGGCTGCCGGAGGCGTTCGAGTGGGTGGCGGAGACGACGCCGGGGCTGCGGGCGGCCGTGGAGGCGAGCGGGCTCGTGGTGCACGCGCACCCGCTGATGGTCCTGGACGGCGATCCGCTCGCCGTGCCGGAGCCGGAGGGCGCGCGCGTGCGGACCCTCGCGGCGGACGATCCCCGGCTCGCGGACGCCGTCGCCGCCCCGTACGCGGCCTTCGGCGCGACCCCGGGCCCCGGTGACGCGCGGCGGGTCGCCGCCCGGATCACGGCCGGTCTGACCGCCCTCGCCGCCGCCTTCGACGCGACGAGCGGGGAGGCTCTGGCGGGCGGCCAGGCGCAGCCCGTCGGGGACGTGGCGGAGGTCGTGGGGGTCGGCACCCGGCCGGAGGCGCGCCGGCGGGGCCTGGGCCTGGCGGTGACCGCCGAGCTGGTCGCGGCGGCGCGGGCGCGCGGGGCCGGTCTCGTCTTCCTGACGGCCTCGGACGCGGGCGTGGAGCGGCTCTACGCCCGGCTCGGCTTCCGTACGGTCGCGACCGCGCTCATCGCGGAGGCACCGGCCTCCTGACCATGAACACGTCCACCTCGTCCTCGGCCTCCACGGTGAAGCCCGCCCGCTCGTAGAGCCGGCGGGCCGCGCTGCCCCGGAGGACGTCGAGGCGGACGGGGGCGCCGGCCGCGTCGGCGCGGGCGAGCAACCGGTCGAGGACGGCCGTGCCGAGGCCCCGGCCCTGGAGGTCCGGGGAGAGGTAGAAGTGCTCCAGGTGGAGGCCGTCGCCCCCGGTGTCGGGCCGGAGCGTGACGCAGCCGGCGAGCGCTCCGCGGGCGGTCTCGACGATCGAGGTGTACGTGGGCGAGAACCCGTCCCGCAGGCGCTGTCGGACCCGCTCCCCGTCGTACCGTCCGAGGCGCTCCAGGTCGGCGCGCATCACGAGGGCGCGCAGCTCGGCGAGCGGCTCGACGTCCTCGGCCCGTCCCGGCCGCAGGGACCATTCGCTCGTCACGCGCATGGCGCGATGGTACGGACCGGTTCGTAACCGGTCGCGGCCGGCCCCCGTTGGAGCGGGCATGAAGAAGCTCCTCACCGCAGCCGCCCTGACCGCCTTCGCCGCCACCGGCGGCCTCGCCTCGGCGGGTACCGCCGCCGCCGACGCGGGCGGCCTGAACCTGCCGTCGGTCGTGCCCCTCAGCGGCGTCCTGGACCCGAAGCCCCTCCCGCCGCAGGCCGCCGACCTGCCGGCGGCCAATCAGGCCGTGAACCAGCTGCTGCCCGGGCGGCGGTAGTCCCGCGCGGGACGGCGTACGAGAGCGGCGGTACCCCCCACGGGACCGCCGCTCTCGCGTTTCGGGACGACTCAGGCCGAGGTGTGCGCGGTCAGTCGGCGACCACCAGGGACGGGGTCTCCTTCGTCAGGACCTCGCCGCGGAAGAAGGCGGGGCTGCGGCGCTGCATGACGAGCATGATGACGGCGCCGAGGAGGAGGAGGCCGACGGCGATGACGAAGACGGAGCCGACGCCGAAGACGGCGGAGCCGGAGCCGTAGGCCGGGTCCCACATGTCGTAGAGGGTCTTGCCGAAGACCGCCGTGAGCATGACGCCGCCGAGGGCCGGCATGAGGCCCTTGAAGGCGAAGTCGCGGAAGGAGCGGAAGAGCTCGGCGCGGAAGTACCAGACGCAGGCGAAGGCCGTGATGCCGTAGTAGAAGCAGATCATGAGGCCGAGCGCGTAGATGGTGTCGACCAGGACGTGCTCGCTGACCAGGGTCATCACGGTGTAGAAGGCGCCGGTGGCGACGCCCGCGACGACGGTGGCCTTGCCGGGGGTCTTGAAGACCGGGTGGACCTTGGTGAAGGACTTCGGCAGGGCCTCGTAGGTGGACATGGCGAGGACCGTGCGGGCGACCGGGATGAAGGTGGTCTGGAGGCTCGCGGCGGCGGAGGCCAGGACGGCGACGAAGAGGAGGACGCCGAGGGCGGGGCCCATGACCGGGCCGGCGAGGGCGGCGAAGACGTTGTCGGAGGTCTCGGGGTTGGCGAGGCCGAGGCCCTGGTCGCCGGAGCCGACGGCCATCTGGGCGGCGATGCCGGTGGCGAGGTAGGAGCCGACGAGGACGACCATCGCGATGAGCGCGGCGCGGCCGGGGGTCTTGTCGCTGCCGGTGGTCTCCTCGTTGGTCGCCATGCAGGCGTCCCAGCCCCAGTACATGAAGATCGAGAGGGAGAGGCCGGCGGTGAAGGCGGCGAAGGACTGGACCGCGAAGGGGTTCATCCAGGACCAGGAGAAGTCGACCGAGGTCTCGAAGGAGCCGGCCTTGGAGAGGGCCAGGGCGACGAAGACGGCGAGGACGACGAGCTGGAGCCCGACGAGGGTGTACTGGACGCCCTTGGTGGCCGTCATGCCGCGGTAGCTGATCGCGGTGGCGGTGGCGATGAGGGCGAGGCAGGTGAGGATGTGGACGGCCTTGTTGCCGTCGAGGGCGGCGATCGACTCGCTGCCGGTGATCTCGCCCGCGAGGAGCCAGAAGTACGAGGTGGCGACGCCCGCGAGGTTGGAGAGCACGATGATCGTGGCGATCACCAGGCCCCAGCCGCACATCCAGCCGATCTTGGGGCCGAAGGCCTTCACGGTCCAGGTGAAGGAGGTGCCGCAGTCGGGCATGGCCCGGTTGAGCTCCCGGTACGCGAAGGCGACGAGGAGCATCGGGAGGAAGCCCGCGAGGAAGACGGCCGGCATCTGGAGGCCGACCTCGCCGGCGGTGGAGCCGAGCGTGGAGGTCAGGCAGTACACCGGGGCGACGGTGGAGATGCCGATGATCGCGTTGCCGAAGAGGCCGACGGAGTTGCCGCCGAGGCCCTTCTTGCGTACACCGGGGGTGTCGCCGGGGGCGGTGGCGCCCCTTACCGTGTCTCCGGCCTGGGGCCGTGCTTCCACCTGAGTCATGAACAGGACGTTAAGTGCTGCGGTTTCCTTATCCGGAGGGGCGAAGTCCGCTCAGTTGATCGCTTCGTGCCTTGCATTGCGAGGCCAGAGCGGACCATCGGCCAATGATTGAAAGATCGACCACCCCGCCCTACCGACCAACTGGTAGGTCGGCCGCCGGATGTCCGATATGCGGGAACCGCAGCCGAGGGTGAAATGTCCGATTCGAAATTTTCCCGAGGAATTTTCCCGGGCGTCGCCGGGCGGGCCGGAACCCTTGGGAGGACTGGGTTCCGGCCTTTTGTACCGGACGGTCAGCCGGGCCAGACCACCGCCTGGAGCTCGCTGTAGGCATGGAGGGCGTAGGACCCCACGTCCCGGCCCACCCCGCTCTTCTTGAAGCCGCCGAAGGGAGCCTCCATGTTCCGGCCGACGGTGTTGATCCCGACCCCGCCGGCCCGCAGCCGCGCGGCGATCCGGAAGGCGCGGGCGACGTCCCCCGACCAGACGTAGTCGAGCAGGCCGTAGTCGCTGTCGTTGGCCAGCGCGATGCCCTCCTCCTCGTCGTCGAAGGGGACGACCACGACGACCGGGCCGAAGATCTCCTCCCGTACGACCCGCATCTCGTTGGTGCAGTCGGCGAGGAGCGTCGGGGCGACGTAGAAGCCGCGGTCGAGGTCGGGGCGCTCGCCGCCGGCGACCACCCTGGCGCCCTCCTTCCGCCCCAGCTCGACGTAGGACTCGATCCGGTCGCGGTGGGCGGCCGAGATCACCGGGCCCACGACCGTGCCCGGCGCGGCCGGGTCCCCCACCTTCATGAAGGCGAGGTAGCCGGTGAGCTTCTCGACCAGGCGCTCGTAGATCCCGCGCTGGGCGAGCACCCGGGTCGGGGCGGTGCAGATCTGGCCGCTGTAGAAGGAGAAGGTCGTGCCGATGCCCATCACGGCCGAGTCGAGGTCGGCGTCGTCGAGGACGAGCGCGGCGCCCTTGCCGCCCAGCTCCATCAGCTGCCGCTTCATGGTCCGGCCGCAGACCTCGCCGATCGCCTGGCCGACGGCCGTGGAGCCGGTGAAGGAGACCATGTCGACGTCCGGGGAGTCGACGGCCGCCTCGCCGACGGCGGGCGCCGAGCCGGTGACGAGGTTGACCACCCCGGCCGGGACGCCGGCCTCCTCCAGGGCGCGGACCATGGCGAAGACCGACAGCGGGTCCTGCGGGGCGGGCTTCACCACGACCGTGTTGCCCATGGCGAGCGCCGGCGCGATCTTGCCGGCCGGGTTGGCCCAGGGGTTGTTGTACGAGGTGACGCAGGTGACGACGCCGACCGGGCGGCGGACCGCGACCGCGCCGAAGACGCCCGCCCTCCCCATCGGCCCCGCCTCGTTGATCTGCGGCGGCAGGGACTGCTCGACGGGTTCCAGGGCGCCCCTGGCGTACCGCCGGAAGCGCGCGGAGCCGACGGCGACCTGCATGCCGCGCGCGGTGCCGGTGGTGGCGCCGGTCTCGGCGCGGGCGAGGGCGGTGTGCGCGTCGGCGTCCCTGGCCATGATCCCGGCGGCCCGGTCGAGGAGCGCGGCCCGCTCCTCGGGCTTCGTCCGGGACCAGGAGGCGAAGGCCTCGCGGGCGGCGGCGGCCGCCTCGTACACCTGCGCCCGGGAGGCCTCGGGGGCGAGCCCGACGACCCCCTCGGTGGCCGGGTCGATCACCTCGTAGTGGCCTCCGTCCGGCTCGGTCCACTCCCCTCCTATGTACAGCCGCTCGACGATGCCGCTCACCGGGTGCCCACCGTCCTCGTGTCGCGGCCCGAGCGCAGGACGCGCCCGGGTACGGCTCCGGTGACCTCGTCGTCCCTGATCGTCTCCACGCCGTTGACGCGGACGGAGACGATGCCGACCGCCCGCGAGTCGAGGCGGGGGCTGTCGCCGGGCAGGTCGTGGACGAGGGTGGCGGGGCCGGCGTCGATCCGCTCGGGGTCGAAGAGGACCAGGTCGGCGTGGAAGCCCTCGGTGATCCGGCCGCGCTCGCGGAGCCCGAAGAGCCGGGCCGGGTCGTCGCTGAGCATCCGCACGGCCTGCTCCAGCGGCACCAGCCTCCGGCCGCGCAGGCAGTCGCCGAGGAAGCGGGTGGTGTACGGGGCTCCGCACATGCGGTCCAGGTGGGCGCCGGCGTCGGAGCCGCCGAGCATGACGTCCTCGTGCTGCCAGGTCTCGGCGCGCAGCGCCCAGGAGGCCGGGTCGTTGTCGGTGGGCATCGGCCACAGGACGGTCCGCAGGTCGTCGTTGGCGCAGATCTCGACGAGGCACTGGAAGGGGTCCTGGCCGCGCTCGGCGGCGATGTCCTCGACGACCCGGCCGGTCAGGCCCTCGTTCTCGCGGCTGTAGGTGTCGCCGATGACGTACCGGCCGAAGCGGGCGAGGCGGCGGAAGACGCCGGCCTCCCTGGAGTCGGCGCGGCGGAGCAGTTCGGCGCGGACGTCCGGGTCGCGCAGCCGCTCGATCCGCTCCGGGACGGGGAGGCCGAGGACCTCGCCCCAGCCGGGGATGAGGTTGAGGGCGCAGAAGGTGCCGAGGGACATGTTCATGGGGGTGAGGATCGGCATGGTGAGGGCGACGATCCGGCCGCCGGACTTGCGGGCCCGTTCGGAGGCGGTGAGCTGGCGGGGGACGCGTTCGGGGACGGCGGCGTCGATGGTGAGGACGTTCCAATTCAGGGGGCGTCCGGCGGCGGCGGACATCTCGACGAAGAGGTCGATCTCGGCGTC
Source organism: Streptomyces sp. NPDC014861 (assembly GCF_043081625.1). Classification (NCBI taxonomy): domain Bacteria; kingdom Bacillati; phylum Actinomycetota; class Actinomycetes; order Kitasatosporales; family Streptomycetaceae; genus Streptomyces; species Streptomyces sp. NPDC014861. The sequence goes on along the minus strand of NZ_JBIBWV010000006.1, from coordinate 101,535 downwards.
GGAGAACTGGTCGAGGCAGCCGGCGAGGATCGCCTCGATCTGGGTGCCCTCGTGTTCGCCGACCGCCGCGGAGAGGGCGATGAGTTCGTCGGGGGTCGCGTGGCGGGAGGCGACGGGGGCGCCGTCGCCGTCGGAGTGGGTGGCGGACTGGGTGGTGGACAGGCCCCAGGCGCCGGCCTCCATGGCCTCCTTGAGGAGGGCGGTCATGGCCGCGAGCTGTTCGGGGGTGGCCCGGCCGCCGACGGCGTCCTCGCCCATGACGTACCGGCGCAGGGCGCAGTGGCCGACCATGAAGCCGGCGTTGACGGCGATCCGCCCCTCCAGGGCGTCGAGGTACTCGCCGAAGGAGGACCAGCCCCAGTCGACGCCCTCTTCGAGGGCGGCCAGGGCCATGCCCTCGACCTTGGACATCATGCGGCGGGTGTAGTCGGCGTCCTCGGGGCGGTCGGGGTGGAGCGGGGCGAGGGTGAAGCCGCAGTTGCCGCCGGCGACGGTGGTGACGCCGTGGTTCATGGAGGGGGTGGCGTAGGGGTCCCAGAAGAGCTGGGCGTCGTAGTGGGTGTGCGGGTCGACGAAGCCGGGGGCGAGGACGAGTCCGGTGGCGTCCTCGGTGGTGCGGGCGGGTTCGGCGACGGTGCCGGGTTCGGCGATCACGGCGACGCGGCCGTCGCGCAGGCCGACGTCGGCGGTGAAGGCGGGGGCGCCGGTGCCGTCCACGACGGTGGCGCCCGTGATGAGGTGGTCGAGCATGGCGATCCCTTTCTGCGGTTCCGTGGGTGCGGCGGGCGGACGCGGGGGCGCCCCGGCCCGGAGGCCGCCGCGGAAGGGCCTCCGGCCGGGGCCGGTACGGGGCGGCGGTCCGGGAAGACGCCGCCCCGGACCCGCTGTGCGGGCCCTCGGGCAGGCCCGGGGGCCCGTCGGTGTCAGGAGCCGGCCGCCTGGCGGAAGCGGGTGGTGCGGTGGACCGGGTCGGTGTCGATCTCGGGGATCACGTGCTCGCCGATCAGCTTGATCGTGTTCATCGTGTCCTCGTAGGAGATCCCGATCGGCAGGCCGAAGGAGAGCTGGTCGGCGCCGGCCCGCTCCCAGCGGCGGCACTGGGCGAGGACCTCGGAGGGGTCGCCGCAGATCATCAGCTCCTCGGCGATGAGGAGTTCGATGATCTCGGCGGAGTACTCGGGGAGCAGCTCGGGCCACTCGGGGACGCCCTCGGGACGCGGGAAGGTGTCGTGGTAGCGGAAGAGGAGCGACTGGAGGTAGTTGAGGCCGCCGCCGACGGCGATCTCGACGGCCTTCTCGTGGGTCTCGGCGCAGATCGCGGTGGAGGTGACCATGACGTTGTCGTTGACGAAGTCGCCGACGGCCTTGGCCTCCTTGATCGCGTTCTTGTAGGACTCGACGACCCATTCCATGTCGGAGACCTTCTGGACGCTGAAGCCGAGGACGCCGAGGCCCATCTTCCCGGCCATGGCGTACGAGGAGGGGGAGCCGGCGGCGTACCACATGGCGGGGTGGGAGGCGCCGTACGGCTTGGGGAGGATCTTGCGGGGCGGCAGGGACCAGTGCTTGCCCTGGAAGCCGACGTACTCGTCCTGGAGCCACATCTTGGGGAACTCGGCGATGGTCTCCTCCCAGAGTTCCTTGGTGTGGTTCATGTCGGTGATGCCCGGGAAGAAGCCGAGGATCTCGTGGCTGCCCGCGCCGCGTCCGGAGCCGAACTCGAAGCGGCCCTCGGAGAGGTGGTCGAGCATCGCGACCTTCTCGGCGACCTTGACCGGGTGGTTGACCGGGGCGAGCGGGTTGAAGATGCCGGAGCCGAGGTGGATGCGCTCGGTGGCGTGGGCGAGGTAGCCCAGGTAGACGTCGTTGGCCGAGAGGTGCGAGTACTCCTCCAGGAAGTGGTGCTCGGAGGCCCAGGCGTACTTGAAGCGGGACTTGTCCGCCTGGATGACGTACTCGGTCTCCTCCATGAGGGCCTTGTGCTCGGCTTCGGGATCGGTCTCGGCGCGCTTGCCGACGTATCCCTGTACGAAGATCCCGAATTCCACGGAAGTCACCGTCCTCGTGAGTTTCTGACGTGCCGTCAGATTCTTGGATGCACTGCGCCGTGTCAATACCTGACGAGCCGTCAGGTCCTGTCGTGGGGAGCTCGGAAGAGGGCGACCCCGGCCAGCCAGCCGCCGTCGACGACGAAGGGCTGGCCCGTCACGTACGAGGAGTCCTCCGAGGTCAGGAAGAGGGCGAGGGTCGCCACCTCCTCCGGGCGGCCGATCCGGCCGAGCGGCACGAGCGTCCGGTACAGCTCGGCGGTGGCCGCCGGGTCCACGCCCTCCGGATTGCTCATCGGGGTGTCGATCGCGCCCGGGCAGACCGCGTTCACCCGGATGCCCTTCGGCGCCAGCTCCAGGGCCGCCACCCGGGTCAGGCCGACCACCGCGTGCTTGGAGGCCGCGTAGGCTCCGACCCCGGCCATCCCGGTCATCCCGGTGTACGAGGCGGTGTTGACGATCGTGCCGCCGCCGGCCGCCGCGATCTCGGGCGCGACCGCCCTGATCCCCAGGAAGCAGCCGGTCTGGTTGACCTCGACGACCGCCCGGAACTCCTCCAGCGGGGTCTTGAGCAGGGCGTTGAAGCGGAGGATGCCGGCGTTGTTCACCAGCCCGTCGATCTTCCCGAACCGCTCCTTGGCGGCGGCCACCGCGGCCGTCCACTCCTCCTCGCGGGTCACGTCCAGGTGCACGTAGGCGGCCCGCTCCTCCCCCAGCTCCTTGGCCAGGGCCTCCCCGGGGCCGTCCAGCACGTCCGCGAGGACCACCCGGGCCCCCTCGGCGGCGAAGAGCCGCGCCTCCTGCTCGCCCTGCCCGCGCGCCGCCCCCGTGACGATCACGACCCGCCCGTCCAGCTTGCCCATGCCCACACTCCCTACAGCCGCGGGGCGACCTCCGACCCGAAGGCCGCCATCTGGTCGATGAGTTCGCTGCGGCTCCGGCTGCGGAACCGCACCTGGATCTGGCCGACGCCCATCGCCCCGTACTCCCGGAGCGAGGCCGCCAGCTCCTCCGGCCGGCCGGCGAGCGTGCGGCGCCCGACCTCCCAGCCGGGGGTGCCGACGTACAGCGGCTCGGCGATCGCGCCGCAGACGAAGGGCTCCGCGAGCCCGGCCTCCTCGCGCAGCCGCCCGATCCGCTCGATCCGGCGGGCCAGCACCTCCCGGGAATCGCCCTGCGGCAGCCAGCCGTCGCCCCTGAGCGCGGCCCGCCGCACGGCCGCCGGGGAGGAGCCGCCCACCCAGAGCGGGACCCGCTCCTGCGCGGGCCGGGGCCGCTGCCCCAGGTCCTTGAAGGCGAAGCGCTCCCCCAGGTGCTCCGGGTACTCCTCCGGGCCCAGCGCCGCCCGCAGCGCGTCGATCGTCTCGTCGAGGACCCCGCCCCGGCCCGCGAAGTCCGCCCCGACCGCCTCGAACTCCTCCTGCACGTGCCCGGCGCCCACCCCGAGGACCAGCCGGCCGCCGGAGAGGTGGTCGACGGTCGCGTACGCCTTGGCGGTGACCAGCGGATGCCGCAGCCCGACGACGGCGACGTGCGAGAGCAGCCGGACCCGCTCGGTGGCGGCGGCGAGGAAGGAGAGCGTGGCGACCGGGTCGTACCAGACCGTGCTCATCCCGGTGGCGAGCCGGCGCGGGATGGCGACGTGGTCGCAGCAGGCGACGTAGTCGAAGCCGTGCGCGTCCGCCGCGCGGGCGACGGCGAGCAGGTCCGCGGGGCCCGCGGTGGCCTCCCAGGGCTCGGCGTAGATCACGGACTGGGACTGGACCGGCAGTTGCATGCCGTAGACCACCATGGGAACCCCCTTTTTTCTGACGCTTCGTCAGTTCTGGTGCCGGGGCCATGCTGGACCCTGACGGGTCGTCAGGCAAGAGGGTGCGAGCGCGGCGTGTCCGCGTACATCGAGTCCCTCATCCAGCGCCGGCTGGAGCGGGAGCGGCTGCGTGAACCGATCGGGGACGCCGAGGCGGAGATCGGCCCCGCCGCCGCCGCCGTCGAGGCGAAGCGCGCCTTCCTCCGCCGTGGGGCCGCGACGTCGGCGGACGCCGTGTGAGCGGGACCCTCGTCCTGGACCGCGAGGGCCTTTCGCTGCTCGTACGGCGCTCCGCCGACCTCCTCGAATGGCTGGTGGCGGCCGAGGCCGTGAACATCCGGGTCGTCACCGGCTCCGTCCCTCCGGTGGCGGCCCGGGATCCCCGAGCACCCCAGGCCCGCTTCGACCACGCCGTGTCGCGGCTGAACGTCATCCCGCCGAGCGAGGCGATCGCCCGCTCGGCCTGCGCACTGCCGGCGGACGCCGGACTGCACGGCCACACGTACGCCTTGGACGCCCTGGACGCCCTGGACGCCTTGGACGCCCTCGTGGCCGCGACCGCGTCGGCATCTCCGGCCCCGGTGACGGTCCTGACCTCGGATCCGGAAGACCTGACCGTGCTCTGCGGGCCCGGTGTCCGGGTGGTCGAGGTCCGAGCGGACCGCCGCCCGCCCCGCACCTCACGGCCGCCAGAGCCCCTCCGGGCTGAGGCCCAGCAGGTCGATGGCGTTGCCGCGCACGATCCGGTCGACGACGTCCGGGGCCAGGTGGCCCATCTGCGCCTCCCCGACCTCCTTCGACTTCGGCCAGGTCGAGTCGGAGTGCGGGTAGTCCGTCTCGTAGAGGACGTTCGCCGCGCCGATCGCGTCGAGGTTGCGCAGCCCGAAGGCGTCGTCGAAGAAGCAGCCGAAGACGTGCCCGGCGAAGAGCTCCGACGGCGGCCGGGTGACCTTGTCCGCCACCCCGCCCCAGGCGCGGTTCTCCTCCCAGACCACGTCCGCCCGCTCCAGGATGTACGGGATCCAGCCGATCTGGCCCTCCGCGTACATGATCCGCAGGTTCGGGAAGCGCTCGAACTTGCCGCTCATCAGCCAGTCGACCATCGAGAAGCAGCAGTTGGCGAAGGTGATCGTGGAGCCGACCGCCGGCGGGGCGTCCGCCGAGGTCGACGGCATCCGGCTGGACGAGCCGATGTGCATCGCGATGACCGTGCCGGTCTCGTCGCAGGCCCGGAAGAAGGGGTCCCAGTGGTCGGTGTGCACCGACGGCAGGCCCAGGTGCGGCGGGATCTCGGAGAAGGCGACCGCCCGCACCCCGCGCGCGGCGTTCCGCCGCACCTCGGCGGCGGCCAGCTCCGGGTCCCAGAGCGGGATGAGGGTCAGCGGGATCAGCCGCCCGCGCGCCTCCGGCCCGCACCACTCCTCCACCATCCAGTCGTTGTACGCACGCACGCACAGCAGACCGAGCTCGCGGTCGGCCGCCTCCGTGAAGGTCTGGCCGCAGAAGCGCGGGAAGGTCGGGAAGCAGAGCGCGGACTGCACGTGGTTGACGTCCATGTCGGCGAGCCGGTCGGGGACGGAGAAGGAGCCCGGCCGCATCTGCTCGTAGGTGATGACTTCGAGGCGTATCTCGTCGCGGTCGTAGCCGACGGCGGTGTCGAGGCGGGTGAGGGGCCTGTGCAGATCCTCGTAGACCCACCAGTCGCCGATCGGCCCGTCGTCGCCCCGGGCGCCCATGACGGGCGCGAACCTGCCGCCGAGGAAGGTCATCTCCTTCAGCGGGGCGCGGACGATCCGGGGGCCGGTGTCGTGGTACCGGGACGGGAGCCGGTCCCGCCAGACGTGCGGGGGCTCCACGGTGTGGTCGTCCACCGAGATGATCCTGGGGAAGGTCTCCTGGGTCTCCATGCCTTTCACGGTAGCGCTGATCTGACGAACCGTCAGCTATGGCGGCGGCGGGATCGCGACACGGACGGGGAGCCCCGGTCACAGCTCTTCCACAACCGCGCCCCGATGCTGACGCGCTCCCTCCGGACAAGGCAGACTGTCCGGGGCGATACCACCGGTAGGGCAGGGGGAGCCATGGGGCAGGAGAACGGGCCGCGCGTCCCGGCGCGGGGCCCCGGCGGGGACGAGGCCGGGCCGGACTTCGGCGTACCCCGGCAGCGGGCGCGCACCGCGGGGGCCGACGGCTCCCGGACGACGGAGGGCGGCGGCTGCCGGACGACGGAACGGGCATCCGCGGCCGACGGGGCGGGAGTCGGCGCGGAGGCCGGTACGGGCGCGGAGGCCGGTACGGGCGCGGGAGTCGGTACGGGCGCGGCCGGAGGCGTGAGTACGGGCGTGGGCACCGCCGGCACCACCGCCACCACCACCGGTCTGCGGTTCGGCGTGCTCGGGCCCGTGCGGGCCTGGCGGGACGGGGAGGCGCTGGCCACCGGCTCGCCGCAGCAGCGGGCGCTGCTCGCCGCGCTGCTGCTGCGCGGCGGACGTACCGCCACCGCCGCCGAGCTCATCGACGCCCTCTGGGGCGAGGAGCCCCCCTCGCAGGCGCTCGCCGCGCTCCGTACGTACGCCTCCCGGCTCCGCAAGGTCCTCGGCGCCGAGGTGCTGGTCAGCGAGTCCGGCGGCTACGCCCTGCGGGCCACGGGACTGGACCTCACGCGCGCCCGGGAGCTCGCCGCCGAGGCCGAGAAGCTGCGGGCGGGCGGCGAGCGCGCGGCGGCCCGCGACCGGCTCGCCGAAGCCCTCGACCTGTGGGACGGCGAGGTCCTGGCCTCCGTCCCCGGGCCGTACGCCGACACCCAGCGCACCCGTCTGGAGGAGTGGCGGCTCACCCTCCTGGAGACCCGCGTCGACGTCGACCTGGAGATCGGCGCGCACGCCGAGGCCGTCTCCGAACTGACCGCGCTCACCGCCGCGCACCCACTGCGCGAACGCCTGCGCGAACTGCTGATGCTCGCGCTCTACCGGGGCGGGCGGCAGGCGGAGGCGCTCGCCGTGTACGCCGACACCCGCCGGCTCCTCGCCGACGAGCTCGGCGTCGACCCCACCCCCGAACTCTCCCGGCTCCAGCAGCGCATCCTCCAGGGCGACGCCGAACTGGCCCGCCCCGTCGAGGAGCAGGCCCCGGCCGCCGCGCCGGTCGCCCGGCCCGCCCAACTCCCGGCCACCGTCGCGGACTTCACGGGGCGGGCCGCCTTCGTACGGGAGCTGGGCGCCCGGCTCTCCACCGCGGAGGGCTCCGTCATGGCGGTCTCCGCGCTCGCCGGCATCGGCGGCGTCGGCAAGACCACGCTCGCCGTCCACGTGGCCCACGAGGCCCGCCCGCACTTCCCCGACGGCCAGCTGTACGTCGACCTCCAAGGCGCCGGGGCGCGCGCCGCGGCCCCCGAGACCGTCCTCGGGTCCTTCCTCCGCGCGCTCGGCACGCCCGACTCGGCCATCCCCGACGCACTGGAGGACCGGGCCGCCCTCTACCGCTCGACGCTGGACGGCCGCCGGGTCCTGATCCTCCTCGACAACGCGCGGGACGCGGCCCAGATCCGGCCCCTGCTGCCCGGTACGCCAGGGTGCGCGGCGCTCGTCACCAGCCGCATCCGCATGGTGGACCTGGCGGGCGCGCATCTGGTGGACCTCGACGTGATGTCCCCGGAGGAGGCCCTCCAGCTCTTCACCCGGATCGTCGGCGAGGAGCGGGTACGGGCGGAGCGGGAGGCGGCGCTCGACGTGGTCGCCGCCTGCGGCTTCCTGCCGCTGGCGATCCGCATCGCGGCCTCCCGCCTGGCCGCCCGGCGCACCTGGACGGTGTCGGTCCTCGCCGCCAAGCTGGGCGACGAGCGGCGGCGCCTCGACGAGCTCCAGGCGGGCGACCTCGCGGTCAAGGCCACCTTCGAGCTGGGCTACGGCCAGCTGGAGCCCGCCCAGGCGAGGGCCTTCCGCCTGCTGGGCCTCGCCGACGGCCCGGACATCTCCCTGGGGGCGGCCGCGGCCGTCCTGGACCTCCCCCTGTGGGACACCGAGGACCTCCTGGAGGCCCTGGTGGACACCTCGCTCCTCGAATCGGCCGCCCCCGGCCGCTACCGCTACCACGACCTGCTGCGCCTGTACGCCCGCGCCTGCGCCGACCGCGACGAGCACCCGCCCACGGAGAAGGAGGCGGCCCTCTCGCGCCTGCTCGACTTCTACCTCTCGACGGCGGCCCGGGTGTACGCCATCGAGCGCCCCGGCGACCGCCTCGTCGACCACCTGGAGCCGACGACGTACGAGGGCCTGTCCTTCACAGACCGCCACGAGGCCCAGGACTGGCTCTACGCCGAGTCCCACTGCCTCCTCGCCTGCGTCCGCCAGTCCGCCGGCACCCCGCCCACCCTCCGCCGCGCGGTCGACCTCCTCTGGGCCTCCCTCGACCTGGCCGAGTCGGGCGCCAACTCCAAGGAGTACGAGGCGGTGGCGACGGTGCTGCGGGGCGCGGCGGCGGGCACGGGCGACGTGCGGGCGGAGGGGCGGGCGGCCAATGTGCTGGCCTACGTCCACCACTACCAGGGCCGTTTCGACCAGGCGGAGCGCGAGGCGGCGGAGGTGACCGGCCTCTCCGGGTCGGTGGACGACCGCCTGCCCATCTGCTGGGCGCTGAACGCCAGGGGGGCCATCGCCCACTACCAGGCGCGGTTCGGCGATGCCGACGAGCACCTGACCCACGCCATCGCGGGGTTCCGCGCGGCGGAGGACCGTGCCGGCGAGGCCGCCGCCCTGTGCAACCTCTCCCGCATCCGGCTGGCGACCGGGCACACGGAGGACGCCATCCGCATGTCCCAGCAGGGGGCCGACATGTACGAGCAGATGGGCCACGCGCTCAAGGGCGCCAACGGCCGCTACGCGCTCGGGCTGGCCCTGACCGAGGGCGGGCGCCTGGACGAGGCGCGCACCCAGCTGCACGAGGCGCTGTGCGTCTTCGTCGACAGTCGTCAGCGGCTGTGGGAGGGCATGACCCTGTTCCGGATCGCGGAGGTCGACATCGTCGACGGGCGCCACGGAGTGGCGGCGGCCGGAGCGGAGAAGTCCCTGACCGTCCTCCGGGGCATCGGGGGCGAGTGGCGGCGCGGCAACGTCCTCACCGTCCTCGGCAGGGCCCTCCAGGGACTCGGCCAGTCGGGCCGGGCCCAGGTCTGCTGGCAGGAGGCCCTGGACATCTACGAGGAGCTGAACGCGCCGGAGACCGCCGAGGTGAAGGCCCTCCTGTCCCCGCGGCTGGCGGCCTGACCTCGGGGTTCGCGCGCGTTCATCATTCGTTTATCGCGGCCCGGCAGAGTCTTCCTCAACGATCCGCCGTGTCGGGGGGCAGACGGGTCGGGAAGAGATCGTCAGCCCCGCGCACTAGGGTGAGCGATTCCGAGGGGCCCGCCCACCTGTCCATGGGGGAAAGGCTGGACGGGCCCCGTCACGACCGACGTCATTCATCTGGAGGGGACCGTCATGGGCGACATCAACGCCACCGACCCGATCGTCAAGCCCGAGAACCTGCACATCACGGGCGAGGGCGCCGAGACCGTCGGCACCAAGAACCTGCACATCACCTCCGAGCCCGCCGACGCCATCGCGGACAAGGTGCTCGGCGAGGGCGGCGCTTCGACGGACAACCTCCACATCACGTCGGAGCCGGCCAAGTAGACCACTCCCCACGGGGATGACGGCAGCGGCAGGTTCGGGGGAACCGCCGTTGCCACCCGAAGGAGGCCCGGTCGACGGGGGAGCACACGGTCCCGGGGGACTCCGGGCGGAACCAGGGGGGATCCGTCCGGCAGGGACCGCGCGCGACGCGATCGGACCGCCGAAGGAAGGGGCCGGGCATCTGCCCGGCCCCTTCCGCCTGTTCCGGTCACCTGACGAAGTAGAACCTTCCGCTTCGCGGCCGGTGAAGCTCCGCCACGAGGATCGATCCGCCCGATTCCCACCACTTCACGAGGAGTCCGCCATGAGCCGTACGAAACGTCTCGTCGCCCTCGCGGTCATCGCCACCGCGCTCTCCTTCGGCGCGGCCGTCCCGGCCTCGGCGAACATGCACATCACCGGCACCACCGCCTACGAAGCCCTCCCCACCGACTGACCCCCGGCCGACCGGCGGGAGGAGTCGGCGTCCTCCCGGGTCGTGGCCGGTGGGCGGTCAGCCGCGGGCGTAGGAGCCGAGGCCGACCAGGCAGTAGACGTACTCGCTGATGGTGGCGCCGTTCATGGTGTAGCGGTGCGAGAAGGCGTACTGGGTCTTGGGGTTGGCGTTGCAGCGGTTCATGTCGGAGGTGAGGGGGAAGGTCTGGATGACCTTGTAGTGGGCGTCCGACGCCGAGCAGGGGACCTCCTCGACGCCGCTGACGGACTGGGCGGTCTCCGAGTCCGGGAGGGTGCCGTTGAGGCAGGTGCCCTTGTCGTACGGGTCGGGCTCCTCCTCCGTGGGGGTCGCGGTGGGCGTGGGGTCCAGGTCCAGGGTGGGGAAGGGCGAGACCGAGAAGGTCGGGAAAGTGGGCCGGGAGTCGGCCGGCTCGTCCTTGTCGTTGGCGTCGAGGAGGTACGCGCCGCCGACGATCGCGCCGATGACGAGCAGCGGGACGAGGCAGCCGGCGACGCCGGACCTCCGCTGCCGGGGGGTCGGGCCGGGGGCGACGGTGATGCGGAGGAGGACGGTCGTGCCCGCGAACGGGACGGGGATGACGTCGCCGTGGCGGCAGGGCGGGACGTGGAGCCGGGTCGGGCCGCCGACGTTGCCGGGCAGGGTGACCGGGATGACGACGCCGGTGGCGGCCTGCTGCGGGGTGAGGGTGAGCGGGAACTCCTGCATGGACACCTGGTACTCCTCGGGTCGGAGGGAGGGGGAGGTGGGGTGCGCCCGTATGACGTGCACACGCCGCAGTCCGGTTGCCGCTCCCCCTTCATTTCCATAAACGGATTCCAATCCTCCGGAGGACTGGGCGGGTTGGCCCCCGCATCACCGCCCGCGCCACCCCGCATCACCGCCCGCGCCGCCCCCGCGTCAGCCTCGTTCGCGCAGCTCCCCCTTGACCACCTTCCCGCTGGCGTTCCTGGGCAGTTCGGTCACGAACTCGACCTGCCGGGGCACCTTGTAGTTCGCCATCTCCCGCCGTGACCAGGCGATCAGGTCGTCGGCGGTGACCCGTGCGCCCGGCCGCCGCACCGCGAACGCCTTGCCGACCTCGCCGAGCCGGGCGTCGGGGACGCCGATGACGGCGACGTCGGCGATGTCCGGGTGGAGGCCCAGGAGCTGCTCGATCTCGGCGGGGTAGGCGTTGAAGCCGCCGACGATGAACATGTCCTTCAGCCGGTCGGTGATCCGCAGGTTCCCGGCCCCGTCGAGGACGCCGATGTCGCCGGTGCGCAGCCAGCCGTCCGCGTCGATCGCGGCGGCCGTCGCCTCCTCGTCCTCGAAGTAGCCGCGCATCACGTTGTGCCCCCGGACCAGCACCTCGCCCGCGCCGGAGATCCGGACCTCGGTGCCGGGGACGGCCCGCCCCGAGGTGGTGGCGATCGTCCCGTCGGGGTCGTCGCGGCGGCACATGGTGACGAGGCCGCTCGCCTCGGAGAGGCCGTACGCCGTGAGGACGGTGCCGATGCCCAGCTCGGAGCGGAGGCGCTCGACGAGCAGCAGCGGGACGACGGCGGCGCCCGTGACCACGAGGCGGAGGCTGGAGAGGTCGTGGGCGGCGCGGGCCGGGTGGTCGAGGAGCGACTGGTGGAGGGTGGGCGGGCCGGGGAGCACGCTGATCCGCTCGGCGGCGATGTTGGCGAGGACGGTGTCGACGGTGAAGACGGGCTGCGGCACGATCACCGCGCCGCGCATCAGGCAGGCGAGGACGCCCGCCTTGTAGCCGAAGGTGTGGAAGAAGGGGTTCACCACCAGGTACCGGTCGCCCTCCGCGAGTCCGGCGAGCGCGGCCCACTCCTCGTAGCAGCGCAGGGTCTGGGCGTGGCTGATGACGGCGCCCTTGGGGCGGCCGGTGGTGCCGGAGGTGTAGACGATGTCCGAGGGGCTGTCGGGGTCGATGGTGCCGGCCCGGGCCCGGACGCGGGCGGCGGGGATCCGGTCGCCCTCGGCGAGGAACGCCTTCCAGGTGGTCCACTCGGCCTCGTCGGGCGCGGTGTCGCCGAGGACGACGACCCGCTCCAGGTCGGGCAGGGGGATCCCGGCGCGGCGCAGCGAGGCGACGTACGAGGTGCCGAGGAAGGTGCCGGTGACGAAGAGGAGCCGGGCGCGGGAGCGGGCGAGGACGTCGGCGGCCTCGGTGCCCTTGAAGCGGGTGTTGAGCGGGACGAGGACGGCGCCGGCGGTGACGGCGCCGAGGGCGGCGACGATCCAGTCGAGGCTGTTGGGGGCCCAGATCGCGACCCGGTCCCCGGTCCGCACCCCGGTGGCCAGGCAGGCCGCGGCGGACCGCTCGACGCGGGATGCGAGTTCGGCGTAGGAGACCCGGGTGCGCCCGTCGGCGACCGCCTCCCGCTCGCCGTACCGCTCCCCCGCCGACCGGACGAGTCCCGGGATCGTGCCCCACTCCAGGTCACCGCGCATCTGATGCCTCCACCGTTCCGGTGCCACACCGTAGCTGACTATCCGTCAGATTAGTTGTAGCCTGACGCGCTGTCAGCAGTGCTGCCCCATGAGGAGGTCCGGTGCTCAAGGACGCCACCGCCATCGTCGGCATAGGCCAGACGGCCTTCGCGAAACAGCTCCCCGAGACCGAGAGGACGCTCGCCTGCCGAGCGATCCTCGCCGCCCTCGACGACGCCGGCATCGCCCCGTCCGAGGTCGACGCCTTCGCCTCCTACACCATGGAGGAGACCGACGAGGTCGAGGTCGCCAAGGCGATCGGCGCCGGCGACGTCACCTTCTTCTCCAAGGTCGGCTACGGCGGCGGCGGCTCCTGCGCCACCGTCGGCCACCTCGCCGCCGCGATCGCCACCGGCCAGGCGAGCGTCGGCGTCGCCTGGCGCTCCCGCAAACGCGGCTCGGGCCCCCGCCCCTGGAAGAACACCGCCGTCCAGCTCCCCACCCCCGGCCAGTGGACCCGCCCCTACGGGCTGCTCCGCCCCGCCGACGAGATCGGCATGCTCGCCCGCCGCTACATGCACGAGTACGGCGCCACCCGCGACCACCTCTTCAACGTCGCCCTCGCCTGCCGCAACCGCGCCAACCAGAACCCCGCCGCGATCATGTACGAGCGCCCGCTGACCCGGGAGATGTACATGACCTCCCGCTGGATCAGCGAACCCCTCTGCCTCTTCGACAACTGCCTGGAGACCGACGGCGCCCTCGCCTGCGTCGTCGTCTCCGCCGAACGCGCCCGCGACTGCCGCCGGAAGCCCGTCTACGTCCACTCCGCCGCCCAGGGCCTGCCCGCCCAGCACCACGGCATGGTCAACTACTGGAACGACGACCCGCTCTCCGGCCCCGCCTGGACCGCCGCCCGCCACCTGTGGAAGACCGCCGACTTCGGCCCCCAGGACGTCGACGTCGCCCAGATCTACGACGCCTTCACCCCCCTCGTCCCGCTCTCCCTGGAGGGGTACGGCTTCTGCGGCCGCGGCGAGGGCGCCGCATTCACCGAGGGCGGCGCCCTCGAACTCGGCGGCCGGCTCCCCCTCAACACCGGCGGCGGCGGCCTCTCCGAGGCGTACGTCCACGGCTTCAACCTCATCAACGAAGGCGTGAAACAGCTCCGCGGCACCTCCACCGCCCAGGTCCCCGACGCCGCCACCTGCCTCGTCACCGCGGGCGAGGGCGTCCCCACCTCCGCCATCCTGCTGCGCGCCTGAGTCCGAGGAGCTGGTCCCCGTGCTGAACCCCGTCATCGACGAAGACGGCGCCCCCTTCTGGGAGTTCACCGCCCGCGGCGAACTCAGGATCCAGGCGTGCGCCGAGCGGGAGTGCGGCGAGCTGCGCTTCCCGCCCCGCCCCTGCTGCCCCCACTGCCAGTCCTTCGCCACCGAGTGGCGGCTCATGTCCGGGCGCGGCCGGATCTGGTCGTACGTGCTCCCGCACCCGCCGCTCCTGCCCGACTACGCCGAACAGGCCCCCTACAACGCCGTCCTCGTCGAACTCGCCGACGCGCCCCGCATCCGCCTCGCCGGGAACGTCGTCGCCGAACCCGGCGCCCGCCTCGACTCCGTCGACCCCGCCCGCCTCCGCATCGGCGCCGCCGTCCGCGTCGCCTTCGCCGAGATCGACGGCGTCGCCGTCCCCCGCTGGATCCTGGAGCGCGGATGAGCGCCCCCGGGATCTCCGTGGCGCGCGACAAGGAGACCGGCGTCGCCGTCGTCACCCTCGACCGGCCCGGACGGCTCAACGCGATCACCCTCGCGATGGCCCGCGAACTCGCCGCGATCTGGAGGGGGTTCCGGTACGAGGACGACGTCCGGGCGATCGTCCTCACCGGCGCCGGCGGACGCGCCTTCTGCACCGGTATCGACCGCGACGACGCCGGCCGGGTGCCGCAGCCCTCCTCCCCGTACACGATCGACGACCCGCTGCTCACGATCGGCCCCAAGGCCAACGACCTGTGGAAACCGGTGATCGCCGCGGTCGAGGGGATGGCCTGCGGCGGCGCCTTCTACCTGCTCGGCGAGACCGAGTTCCTGATCGCCGGCGAGACCGCGACCTTCTTCGACCCGCACACCACCTACGGCATGGTCAGCGCCTTCGAGACCATCCACATGGCCCAGCGGATGCCGTTCGGCGAGGTCGCCCGGATGGCCCTCATGGGCTCCGCCGAGCGGGTCTCCGCCCGGCGGGCGTACGAGACGGGACTGGTCAGCGAGGTGACGGCGGCCGGCGGCGCGCTGGCCGCCGCGCGGGAGGCGGCGGCCGTCGTCGCCGCCTGCCCCACGGCCGCCGTCCAGGGCACCGTACGGGCCCTGTGGACCGCGAAGGAGGCTGTCAGGTCCCAGGCGCTCGCCCAGGCCCCGCATCTGGTCAGCCTCGGCAACCTGCCGGCGGAGCGGCAGGCGGCGCTGTTCACGGGGAGGGCTACGGGGTACCGGACGCGGTAGGCACCACGAGCTCGACGGCGTCGCGGATCACGCACTTCCTCACCTTGTCGACGAGCCGGGGCTTCGCCATTTTCACCTCGAAGTCCTTCCGCTGCCCGCCCTCGACCGTCACGGTCGTCTCCGCCGTGTCCACGACCGAACCGGCGGCGTTCCTGAACTCCAGGGTCACCCGGCGGGTCTCGCTGGTGCTGTACAGCCCCTCGTTGACGATCCGCAGCGTGGCCGTGGTGTCCGCCTTGCGGGCGGGCCTGCCCTTCCGCTTCTTCTGCGCGGGCTTCACGCAGTCGACCACGAGCACGTCGACACCGGGGCCGTACGTGGCCGTGGCGGTGGCCGTCGGCTCGGCGGTGTACTCGCCGCCGCTGCCGCTGCCGCCGTCGCCGTTCGACCCGGAGCCCTGGTGGTCGTCGTTGTCCTTCTTGTCACTGGAACAGCCGCCGCTGCTCCTGCTCTTGCTCTTCCCGCTGCCGCCCTTGCCGCCCGAGCTCGTCTGGAAGCCCGTCAGCGCCAGCACCACCACCGTCAGCGTGGCCGCCATCTTCAACCGGGTCCGTACCACCGTCACCGTCTCCCCGTCCCGTCCGTCATGTGCGCGCCACACCCTAGCGGGGCCCCTCATCCCGCATGGCGGGTCCACGCCACCGGGCGTAGCGTCGACAGCGAGAGAGCCGGACCGCGAACGCCCCCGAGGAGGCCGATCGATGATCCGCAACGTCGTCGGCTCGGTCCTGGCCCTCGCCGGAGCGACGGCCGCCGTCTGGAGCCCCTTCCGTGCCTGGTACGACGGCCGTCACGGCAGCGACTATCCGGTCGGGGACCTCTTCACCGGCATCACCGACACCGGGTCCGGGGTCATCGGCTCGATCCTGCTGCCGTTCCTCTTCGCCGCCCTCGTCACCGTCCTCGGGGTGGTCCTGCGCTCCCGGCTGCTCGTCGCCGCCGCCGGCCTCGTCGTGCTCGGCTTCACGGTCCTGTGGATGGTCCGGGTCGGGCAGGCCGAGGGCAGCCTGGTGGTCTCCGGGGACGGGCGCGGCCTCGGCGACGGTGTCGCCAACGCCTTCGGCGGCGGGGTGCTGCTCCTGCTCGGCGCCCTCGTCATGTCCGGCCGCCCGAAGGCCCACCGGCTGTCGCCCGCCGCACCGCGCCCCACGCACCCGACGCTCGACGGGCCCCCGCCCGACGGCCCGCCGCAGGACGGTCCGCCGCAGGCGGGACAGCAGCCGTACGACACCGAGACCCGCTCGATGCCGTACGCCGCCCCCGGCCACTTCGACGTCCCGGTCGACCCCCCGCGCGACCGCGACGACCGGCCCCGGTACTAGCCGTCCCTACGACCGACCGGCCCGGGCCACCGGCCCGCCTTAAGACCGGTCGGCCCCGGTACCGGCCGTCCCTACGGCCTCCCCCGGCCGGTGGCCGTGCCCTTCGCCGCGTCCAGCGCGTACACGCACCGGTCCTTGCTGCACGCGTACACGACCCCGCCCCGCACCACCGGCGAACCGGTGATCTCGCCGCCCGTCGCGAGCTTCCAGCGCAGCTGCCCGCCGGTCGCGTCCAGGGTGTAGAGGACGTGGTCGGCCGAGCCGAAGTGGACCCGCCCGTCAGCCACGACGGGGGTGCCGACCAGCTCGCCGCCGGCCGCGAACCGCCACCGCGGGGTGCCGGTGACCGCGTCCAGGGTGTACAGCGCGCTGCCGCTGCCGACGTGCACGTTGCCGTCCGCGACCAGCACCGGCTCGGACGACTGGCGCTGCTCGGTCGCGATCCGCCAGCGGTCCTGGCCGGTGGTGGCGTCGAGGGCGTACACCGTGCCGAGGTGGTCGGCGAGGTACACACCGCCGCCCGTCACGGCCGGGCCGGGCGCGAAGGCGGGCGGCGAGAGGAAGACGGCGGGCGCCTCGAAGTGCCAGCGGACGTGCCCGCCGGCGATGTCGATCGACAGGACGCGGGTGCCGGCGGCGACGTACACGCAGCCGTCCTCGGCCGGGGCGACCCGGACCGGCACGTGCCCGCAGGAGGCGGCGTCGCCGATCGGGTACGACCAGCGCTCGGTGCCCGTCCGGGCGTCGAGGGCCTGGAGCCGGGCGTCCCGCCACACGTACACGGTGTCGCCGTGCACGGCCGGGCCCGCCTCCGGGGTCTCGAAGTCCGTCTGACAGCCGGAGATCTCCCACAGCTTGGCGCCGTTGGACGCCTCCCAGCCCTGCACGCCGCCGCCCCGGGTGCCGGTGACGACGGTGCCCCGGTCCACCTGGAGGGAGTACACCCAGGCGTCGCTGCGCAGCCGCCAGCGCTCGCCGCCGTCGGCGGCGTCCAGCGCGTACAGCGTCGGCCCGTCGGAGGCGTGGATGCGGCCCTGCGCCACCGTCATCGACCAGGCGACGTCCCTGGTCTTGAACTGGCGCCGGCCGGAGCCGGTGTCCAGCGCGTGCACCTCGAAGGAGGTGACGTAGAGCAGGTCGCCGGCGACCACCGGCGTCCCCCACACGTCGTTCGACATGCGGAACCGCCACGGCCGCCACGGACCGGGCTCGGGCACCTCCTGCGACCGCCCCTGCGGCTGCTGCGGTACGGGCGCGGGCGCGGGCTCGCCGCCGGGCGGGCGGACCCAGCCGGTGGCGTGCGGGTCGGAGGCCTGGCCGAGGGCGAGGGCCGCGCGGGTGTCGGCGACCCGGGGTCCGGGACCGATCGGCACGGTGGCGCCGCCGAGCCGCACCGGCCCGCCGGAGTCCTCCGCCGGCCCCGCGTGCCGGCCGCCCGCGTGGGCGGGCTCCGGGTCGCGCGGATCGCGCCCGTCGTACGGGACGGGCGGGCGCGGCGGCATCGGCGGCGGGGTGACCGGCGGCGGGGTCGGCCGACCGCCGCGCCGGGTCTCGATCATGGTGACGGCGCTCTCCGGCAGCCACGCGGAGGCGGTGCCGCTGTCGTCGCTGCCCGGACCGAAGAGGTGCGGGGCGAGCATGGCCTGGAGGTCGGCCGGGGTCGGCCGCTGCGCCACGTCCATCTCCATGCACGCGTCGATGAGCGGCCGCAGCTCGTCCGGCAGGCCCTCCAGGTCCGGCCCGTCGCGGAGCAGCATGAAGACGGTCTCCACCGGGTTGGCGCCGTGGAAGGGCGCGTGCCCGGTCGCGGCGAACACCAGCATGGAGCCCAGCGAGAAGACGTCGCTGGCGCCGGTGACGCTGCGCGAGTCGCGGGCCTGCTCGGGCGACATGTAGGCGGGGGTGCCCACGGCGACGTTGGTCATCGTCAGCCGCGTGTTGGAGACGCCGGACGCGATGCCGAAGTCGATCACCCGGGGGCCGTCCTCGACGACGAGGACGTTGGACGGCTTGAGGTCGCGGTGGACGAGACCGGCGCCGTGGATGGACTGGAGGGCCTCGGCGACTCCGGCGGCGAGCCAGCGGACGGCCTGGGCCGGGAGCGGCCCGCACTCGTTCACTATCTCTTCCAGCGAGGGCGCCGGCACGTACGCGGTCGCCAGCCACGGCACGGCCGCGCGCGGGTCGGCGTCGACGACGGCGGCCGTGTAGAACCCGGACACCGCCCGGGCGGCCTCGACCTCCCGGGTGAAGCGGACCCGGAACAGCTGGTCCTCAGCGAGCTCCGTGCGCACGGTCTTGATCGCCACGCGCCGGCCGGACGCCGAGCGCGCGAGATAGACCAGCCCCATGCCGCCCGCGCCGAGCCGGCCCAGCACCTCGAAGGGCCCGATGCGTCTCGGGTCGTGCTGCGTCAGCTGTTCCACTTGCCTGCCACCTCCCCGTACGGGCCATGACGGTACGGCCCGGGCCCCTGATTCTTCCTGTCCGGAGCCCTGGTTGCGAACCCGGGGGCGGATCGGAGTGGCGAACCGTACATGTCGGCAGAGGAGTAGGACCTTCCGGCAGGGATGGTCGGCCCTGCGGGCCTCTGGCATCTTGGCGCCACAAAGGGGAGAACGAAGGTTCTGACCTCGAATGCGCACCCTTTCAAGCCCCTGCTCGTTGCCGTACTGACGGACGGGGAGTGCGTGCACAGTCGGTGGGGGTGAGGGGGGATGGGTGACCTGCGGAAGGTGTCGCCGTCGTTCACTCTGCCGCGCCCTTCGGGAGTCGCGGTGCGCACCGGTCTCAAGCAGCTGACCGAACGAGACTGTGCCGTACTGGGCCTCGTCGGCGCCCACCTCGGCTCGCTGGCCTCTCGTGACCTCAGGCGTCGATGTGCCGAGGGGCTGGAGCACTCCGCGGCATCGTGGGCGGAGCGGAAGCGGGCGTTGACCGGGGCGTCGTCGTCGCGGTGGGCGGGAGCGGTGACAAAGGCCACACATGAGCAGTGGGCGCTCTCCCGACGCTGCCAGTGGGCACGGATCGAGAATCTGGAAGCGGGTGTACGGACCCTCGCCTACCGGTTGTCGCTACCGCTGGGCGCGAAGGGCACGAAACGGGCTCCGGGCGGATACCTCTCCCGTCAGGAGTGGCACGCGAAGGCCCGCCGCCTGCGTGTACTGGAGGACCGCCTCGCTCGCGAGTGGGCCGACCACCGTGCGGGGCGGACCCGGGTCGTACGAGGCGGGAGGAAGCTTGCCGGGAACCGCCACCATCTCGCCGCCGCGGGGCTCACCGCCGAGCAATGGCGTCAGCGATGGGAGGCCGAGCGGGCGTTTCTCCAGGCGGACGGGGAGTCCGGAAAGCGGTTCGGGAACGAAACCATCCGCGTCACGCCCGACGGCGAGGTGTCGATCAAGTTGCCGGCCCCCCTGTCCGGACTCGCGAACGCTCCGCGCGGCCGGTACGTCCTCGCCTCTCGTGCGGCCTTCCGCCACCGTGGCGATGAATGGAGCGACCGCGTCAGCGGCAACCGGGCGGTGGCCTACCGCATCCACCACGACACCGCGCGCGGACGCTGGTACCTCACGGCCTCCTGGCAGGTCCCTCCCACCAGGGTCGTCCCGGTCGAGACCGCCGTCGCGCGCGGGGTGATCGGGGTCGACATGAACGCCGACCACCTCGCCGCCTGGCGACTCGACCGCCACGGCAACCCCACGGGGGAGCCCCGGACCTTCGCCTACGACCTGTCCGGCTCGGCCGGCCATCGCGACGCCCAGATCCGCCACGCCCTGACCCGCCTCCTGCGCTGGGCGCGCCGGCACGGTCTCACGATCGCCGTCGAGAACCTCGGCTTCCAGGCCGAGAAGACCCGCGAGAAGCACGGCCGCCGCAGATCCTTCCGCAAACTGATCTCCGGTTTGCCGGTGGCTCGCCTCCGTGCCCGGCTCGTGGCGATGGCCGGTGAACTCGGCATGGCGATCGTCGCTGTCGACCCCGCCTACACCAGCAAGTGGGGCGCCCAGCACTGGCAGGAACCCCTCACCACCACCACTCGCAGGACCACCCGCCACCAAGCGGCGTCGGTGGCCATCGGCAGACGCGCCCTGGGACACCCGATCAGGCGTCGGACGGCACCGCCCCCTGCCCACCAGAGCGATGAGCAGAGGCATCGGACCGTCCAGGCCCGGGCAGGTACCCCAGGGCGTGAGGAGACCCGCCCCCGCGTTCCCGGACCACGCACACGATGCGTGCCGCCGGACACGGAGCGAAAGCGGGCGACCAGGGCACCCACAACCGTTCGGGGTGTCCGCGGTGAACGGGAGTGGGTCCAGGAACCTCTCCTGAACACCGGGTAGGAACGGTGTCACAGGTCATATCGAGCGGAAGGCTCACCTGTCCGGGGAGGGCTCCGAGAGGGTGGAACCCGGGGGTGCGGGGACGCTCAGGGGGGCGGTGTCGGTGGAGAGGGCGGCGGGCTCGGGGGTGGAGAGGAGGGGGTCGGTGGGGGTGGGTTCGGCGAGGACGGCGAAGCGGGCGCCCTGGTTGTCGTGGAGGACGGCGATCCGGCCGTAGGGGGTGTCGGCGGGGGGCTCGGCGACCCGGCCGCCGAGGCGGACGGTGATGGCGCAGGCCTCGTCGCAGTCGTGGACCGCGAAGTAGACGAGGACGTGGCCGGGCATCTCGGCGGGGAAGGCGTCGGTGATGACGGCCCGGCCGCCGAAGGCGGTGTCGTCGTCGGGGCGGGAGCCGGGCGGGGACCAGACGCGGTAGTCGAAGCCCGGTTCCTTGCCCTCCTCGGCGGGGTCGGCCTGGCGGCCGAGCCAGCCGAAGACGGAGGCGTAGAAGGTGTCCACGGGCCCGGGGCGGCGGGTGTAGACCTCCATCCAGCAGAAGGTGCCGGGTTCGTTGATCACCTCGAAGCCGTCGTCCTCGCCGGACTGGCGCAGGCCGACGACGGCGCCGCCGGGGTCGGCGGCCAGGGCGAGGACGCCGAAGGGGCCGACGGGGTACGGCTCCATGACCATCTGCCCGCCGGCGGCCTTGACCCGGGCGGCGACCGTGCCGGCGTCCTTGGTGGCGAGGTAGACGGTCCAGGTGGTGGGCATGCGGCCGTCCCGCTTGGGGAGGAGCCCGGCGACCCGGCGCCCGCCGAGCAGGGCCTCGTCGCGGTCGTCGTCGAAGGTCCAGCCGAAGAGCTCGCCGTAGAAGCGCTTGCCCGCCTCCAGGTCCGGGAGCTGCGCGTCCACCCAGCAGGGGGTGCCCTCTGTGTATACGGCCATGACTCCACGCTAGGACGGCGGGGGCGGCGGCGCGCTCCGGTGTGCGCCGTCCGGGGCGGCGGCGGGGCGGAGGACGGCCGGAGACAGGGCGGAGGACGGGACGGACGGCGGGAAGGAGGGCGGGGAGGACGGCGGGGAGGAGGGCGGGGAGAGGGCGGAGGGGGTGGGGGCGGTGGGGTCCGTGGGGGCGGTGGGGTTGTCCACGGAAGTTGCCCACAGGCTGTGCACAAGGCGGGCGGGGTGCGGCGGGTCCGGGCATCTGGCGCGATCCGGCTCCCGCGACGCGCCGAGGACACCCCTGCCGACCTCGGGGAACGGTGTGCACCCCATTTGCAGTCGGCCGAATCGCGCGCTGATCCCCCCTCGGTAAGCTGACGGCATGACAGGACAAGTACGCACCGTCGACGGCCGCGTGGCCGGACGACGCGGCCAGGCGACGCGGCAGAAGCTGCTCGACTGCCTCGGTGAGATGCTCAGCTCCTCGCCGTACCGGGACGTCAAGGTGATCGACGTGGCCCGGAAGGCGGGTACTTCACCCGCGACGTTCTATCAGTACTTCCCGGACGTCGAAGGCGCCGTCCTGGAGCTCGCGGAGGAAATGGCGAAGGAGGGCGCCGGGTTGACCGAGCTGGTCTCCGGCCGTTCCTGGGTCGGCAAGGCGGCCTGGCAGACCTCCGAGGAACTCGTCGACGGCTTCCTCGACTTCTGGCGGAAGCACGACGCCATCCTGCGCGTGGTGGACCTCGGCGCCGCGGAGGGCGACAAGCGGTTCTACAAGATCCGCATGAAGATCCTGAACTCGGTCACCAACTCCCTGACGGACGCGGTGAAGGAGCTCCAGGCCAAGGGCAAGGTCGACAAGGAGGTCAGCGCCGCCGCGATGGCGGGCTCGCTCGTGGCGATGCTGGCCTCGGTCGCCGGCCACCAGAAGGGCTTCACCACCTGGGGTGTGAAGCAGGCCGAACTCAAGCCGAACCTGGCCCTGTTGGTGCATCTGGGCATCACCGGCAAGAAGCCGGTCAGATAGCCCGGAGACCTGCCGGCCGGACCCGGCCGGAGCCTCTTCCTTCACCCGTCCTGTCGTCGACGCCGACGCCGGTCGCCGCCCCTCGCGGGGCGTGACCGCCGTCGGCGTCGCCGTGTCCGGGGCAGGCACAGGCACAGGCACAGGCACAGGACGATGCCGTGCCCCGATCCGGCCCAGGACGATGCCGTGTCCGGATCCGGCACTGGACGACGCCGTGTCCGGGACCGGATCACCTGCGGGTGAGGCGGAAGAGCCGGATCTCGCGCTCGATCCTGGCCTGGTAGGCGGCGTACGGGGGCCAGAAGGCGAGGGCCGCCTCCCAGGCGGCGGCCCGCTCCTGACCCGTCAGCCGTTCGGCCCGTACGGGGATCGATTCGCCCTTCCAGCTGATCCGGACGTCCGGGTGGGCGAGCAGGTTGGCCGTCCAGGCGGGGTGGCCGGGGCGGCCGAAGTTGGAGCCGATGAGCAGCCAGGTGCCCTGTTCCGGCTCCGGCATGCAGGCGAGCGGGGTGGTCCGCTCGCGTCCGGTCCTCGCGCCCTTCGCGGTGAGCACGACGCCGGGCAGCATCTGGGTGCTGAGCAGCGCTTTTCCCCCGCTGATCCGGTGGACGGCCTTGTCGAGGGCGGGGATGACACGGGGGGCGACGCGGGCGAAGGTCCGGGTCGAGGAGACCTTCTGGACGAGTTTCACTCCGATGCGCATCAGGCGGCCGCCTCTCCGAGGAGTCCGGTGCGTTCGGCCGCGCGGGCGCGGAGGCGTCCGGCGGGTCCGAAGAGGAGTTCGTCGGCGGCCGCGCGGCGGAAGTAGGGGTGGGCGTCGTAGGCCGGTACGGCTTCGCCCGCGGCGGCACGGAGGGCTTCGAGGGCCTGGGCGAGGGCGAGGGGGCCGCTGTCGGGGCCGGGTCCCGGCTCGCGGGCGGCGCAGTAGGTGAGCGTCCGGGCGGCCTCGATCTGGACGTACAGGTCGGCGAGGCGGTACCGGCCGCTCGGCCGGGCTTCGTCGGCGGTGCCGGTGCCCAGGTGTCCGCGGGTGCGTTCCAGGGCGCCGCGGGCGGCTCCGACGGCCTCGGCGGCGAGGAGGACGGCGGCGGTGCGGCCGGCGGCGGCGAGGGCGCGGGTGATGTCGGCGGGGTCGGCGGGGTCCTCGCCGAGGAGGGTGGCGGGGACGTCGCGGAACTGGACGCGGGCCGGGGAGCGGGTGGGGTCGAGGCCGGCGCGGCGGGTGCGGACCAGTCCGGGGCCGGCGTCGTCGGGGCGGACGAGGAGGAGGAGCGTACGGCTGCGGGCGAAGCCGCCGGTGTGGGCGGCGACGAGGAGGAGTCCGGCGCTGTGTCCGTCGAGGACCTGCTCGGCCTCGCCGTACAGGAGCCAGCCTTCGCCGCCGTCGGGGGCGGGGCGGGCCTGGACGCCGCCGGCCCTGCCGTCGCCGGACCAGGCGCCGGTGGTGTTGTCGCCGGTGAGTCCGAGGGCGTGGCCGAGGGAGCCGCCGGGGACGGCGAGCGCGCAGGTGAGGGTGGCGTCGGCGATGCGGGGCAGCAGCTCGGCGCGCTGTTCGGGGGTGCCGAGGGCGGCGACGAGGGGGGCCGTGAGGACGCTGGTGGCGAGGAGCGGGGAGGGGGCGAGGGCGCGGCCGGTCTCCTCGCAGGCGAGGGCGAGTTCCGGGGTGCCGCGGCCGGTGCCGCCGTACTCCTCGGGGAGGGCGAGCCGGCTGAGGCCGAGTTCGCCCGCCATGCGGGCCCAGAGGTCGGGGTCGTACCCCTGGGGGGTGGGGGTGGCCGGGGGTCCGGTGTGCCGGTCGAGCAGGTCCCGCAGGGTGCGGCGGATCTCCCGCTGTTCCTCGGTGAGCGCGGGGTCCGCGCCTTCGGCGGTGTCCATGGGGCTCCCTCCGTATCTGACGGTGCGTCATGCTAGGGCGGAGGGAGGGTGGTTGCCCAGAGCGACGCGGGTCACGATCGAACGGATCTGATGTACCGTCAGATTCATGACCGCTTCCACGCGCACCGCTCCCCCCGGCCGCCGCCGGGTCGCCGTCGCCGGCGTCGCGCTCTCCGACTGCGGCCGGGTCGACGAGGCCACCCCGTACGCCCTGCACGCCCAGGCCGCCCGCCGCGCCCTCGCCGACAGCGGCCTCGACCGCTCCCTCGTCGACGGACTCGCCTCCGCGGGACTCGGCACGCTCGCCCCCGTCGAGGTCGCCGAGTACCTGGGCCTGCGCCCCACCTGGGTGGACTCCACCACCGTCGGCGGAGCCACCTGGGAGGTCATGGCCGCCCACGCCGCCGACGCCATCTCCGCCGGCCACGCCAACGCGGTGCTGCTGGTGTACGGCTCCACCGCCCGCGCCGACATCAAGGCCCGCCGCCGCACCTCGAACCTGTCCTTCGGCGCCCGCGGCCCGCTCCAGTTCGAGGTCCCCTACGGGCACACCCTCGTCGCCAAGTACGCGATGGCTGCCCGCCGCCACATGCACCGGTACGGCACCACCCTGGAACAGCTCGCCGAGGTCGCCGTCCGGGCCCGCGCCCACGCCTCCCGCAACCCCGAGGCCATGTTCCGGGAGCCGGTCACCACCGACGACGTCCTCTCCGGCCCGATGATCGCCGACCCCTTCACCAAACTGCACTGCTGCATCCGCAGCGACGGCGGCTGCGCGGTGCTCCTCGTCGCCGAGGAGTACGTCCCCGACACCGCGAAGGCCCCCGTCTGGGTCCTCGGCACCGGCACCCACGTCTCGCACACCACCATGTCCGAGTGGGAGGACTTCACCGTCTCCCCCGCCGCCGTCAGCGGCCGCCTCGCCCTCGGCCGCGCCGGCGTCACCCCGGCCGACATCGACGTCGCCGAGCTCTACGACGCCTTCACCTACATGACCCTGGTGACCCTGGAGGACCTCGGCTTCTGCCCCAAGGGCGAGGGCGGCGCCTACTTCGCCGAGAAGGACGCGGTGCCGGTCAACACCGACGGCGGCGGCCTCTCCGCCTGCCACCCCGGCATGCGCGGCCTCTTCCTCCTCGTCGAAGCCGTCCGCCAGCTCCGCGGCGAGGCCCCCGGCCTCCAGGTCCGCCGCCGCGACGGCTCCCTCCCCCGTCTGGCCCTCGCCTCCGGCACCGGCGGCTGGTTCTGCTCCTCGGGCACGGTCGTCCTGGGCCGCGACTAGGCCCGCCCCCACCGGCGGTCCGGCAGGCGGCCCGGCAGGCGGCCCGGCAGGCGGCCCGGCAGGCGGCCCGGCAGGCGGCCCGGCCCTGGCGGAGGCCGCCCGCCAGGACCAACGCCCCACCGCCCCGCCGCGTCCGACAAGACCGGACCGGACCGGACCGCCGAGCCCACCGCCGTCCCAACGCCCCCACCGACCCCAGCCGACCACAGCGACCCAGCGCCCCGCCGACCCCAGCCGAGCCCGGCCGAGGCAAGCCGGCGGAGGCACACCCGGCCGAAGCACGCCCGGCGGAGGCGCGCCCGGCCGCCCGCCCTACCCTCGCCCCATGAGCGACTTCCACCACGCCCTGCGCTCGCTGCGCGTCTGGGACACCGAGCTGCCCGCGTTCGACCCGGACACCGCGCCGGCCGAACCGCTGCCCCTCTTCCACACCTGGTTCCTCGCCGCCGTGGCCGCCGGGCAGACCGAGCCGCACACGCTGTCGCTCGCCACCGCCGGCGAGGACGGCCGGCCCGACGTCCGGACGGTGATGCTGCACGACGCCGACGCCCGCGGCTGGCACTTCGCCACGCACGCGACCAGCGCCAAGGGCCGCCAGCTCGCCGCCCGCCCCGAGGCCGCGCTCGGCTTCTACTGGCCGGTCCAGGGCCGCCAGGTCCGGATCCGGGGCCACGTCACCCCCGCGAGCCACGAGGAGGCGTACGCGGACCTGCACGCGCGTACCACCGGCGCCCTCGCCGCCGCCCTCACCGGCCGCCAGAGCGAAGTCCTCGAATCACCGGAGACCCTCGCGGAGGCGAGCGAGGCGGCCTGGCGCCGCGCCGAGGCCGAGCCGGACGCCGACGCCCCCACCTGGACCCTGTACGTCGTCGAACCGGCCGAGCTCGAGTTCTTCCAGGGCGACGCCCGCCGCCGCCACCTCCGCCTCCGCTACCGCCGCGACCCCGCCGCCCCCGCCGGCTGGGCCAGGGAGCTGCTCTGGCCCTGAGGGCGCACCATGGAAAGGGAGGTGTGAGAACCATGGCCACCTACATGGACGTGCACCGCGGCATGGTCGGGATCACGGAGGACCAGCTCCTCGAAGCCCACCGCGCCGACCTCGCCATCGAGAAGGAGGAAGGGGTCCACTTCCAGAAGGCGTGGGCGGACCCGGCGTCGGGCACCGTCTACTGCCTGTCGACCGGCCCCTCCGCCGAGGCCGTGCAGCGGATCCACCAGCGGACCGGGCACGCGGCCGACGAGATCCACGAGGTGTCGCTCAGGGTGTGAGAGCGGTGCGGGAGCGGTGCGGGAGCCGGGGTGCCGGGCGGGACGACCCGGCACCCCTCACTCGTACTCCTCCGCGTACTCCGGCCCGTACATCTCCTCGATCTCCCGCGCGAAGTCCCGCAGCACCGCGCGCCGCCGCAGCTTCAGCGACGGCGTGAGGTGCCCCGAGGTCTCGGAGAACTCGGTGGTCAGCACGCGGAAGGCGCGGATCGACTCGGCCCGCGAGACCAGCCGGTTCGCGTCGTCCACCGCCTTCTGCACCACCGCGAGCAGCTCCTCGTCCCGGGTCAGCTCCCACAGCGCCAGATGGTCCTTCTGGCGCATCCGCCGCCAGTGGACGAGCCCCTCGTGGTCCAGGGTGATCAGCGCGGAGACGTACGGCCGGTCGTCGCCGACCACCATGCACTGGGCGACCAGAGGATGGGCCCGCAGCCAGTCCTCCAGCGGCGCGGGCGCCACGTTCTTGCCCGCCGAGGTGATCAGGAGGTCCTTCTTGCGGCCGGTGATGGTGAGGTAGCCGTCCTCGTCGAGCGAGCCGAGGTCCCCCGTGGGGAACCAGCCGCCGTCCGTGTACGGCACGGCCGAGCCGCGCTGCGCGTCCCAGTAGCCGGCGAAGACGTGCGCGCCGCGCAGCCACACCTCCCCGTCGTCCGCGATCCGCACCCCCGTGCCCGGCAGCGGCAGCCCGACCGTGCCGGTGCGCGGTGCGAGCGGCGGGGTGACCGTGGACGCCGCCGTGGTCTCCGTCAGGCCGTACCCCTCGAAGACCTCGACGCCCGCGCCCCGGAAGAACTCCGCGAGCCGCGCCCCCAGCGGCGAGCCGCCGCAGATCACGTACCGCACCCGCCCGCCCAGCGCGGCCCGGATCCGCCGGTAGACCAGCGGGTCGTACAGGGCGCGTGCGGCCCGCACCGACAGCGAGGGCGCGTCGGTCCGCCCGAAGCGGCGGGCGGCCCGCGCGGCCCGGTCGAAGGCGGCGCCCTTCCCGGCGCGTTCGGCGGCGGCCCGGGCCCGGTCGTGGACCTTCTCCATCACGTACGGGATGGCCAGGAGGAAGGTCGGCCGGAAGGAGGCCAGGTCGTCGAGGAGTGCGTCGCCCTCCACCGACGGCGCGTGCCCCACCCGGACCCGCGCCCGGACGCAGCCGATCGCCACCATCCGCCCGAAGACGTGCGAGAGCGGCAGGAAGAGCAGGGTGGACGGCGGCTCGCCGCCCTCGGGGGCGAAGACCGGGTGGAGGAGCTTCACCGCGTTGTCGACCTCGGCGAAGAAGTTGGCGTGGGTGAGGGCGCAGCCCTTGGGCCGGCCGGTGGTGCCGGAGGTGTAGACGAGGGTGGCGAGCGCGTCCGGGGTGAGCAGCCCCCGCCGGGCGGTCACCGTCTCGTCCGGCACCCGCGCCCCCGCCTTGCGCAGCTGCTCCACCGCCCCCGCGTCGAGGACCCACAGATGGGTGAGGCCGGGGAGCCGGCGGCGCTCGGCGGAGACCATGCGCGCCTGCCCGGCGTCCTCGACGACGCAGGCGACGGCACCGGAGTCCTGGAGGATCCAGCGGGTCTGGAAGGCGGAGGAGGTGGGGTAGACGGGGACGGTGACGAGCCCGGCGGCCCAGGCGGCGAAGTCGAGGAGCGTCCACTCGTAGGTCGTCCGGGCCATCAGCGCGAGCCGGTCGCCGGGGCGCAGCCCGTGGGCGATCAGCCCCTTGGCGACGGCGTGCACCTCGGCGGCGAACCGGGCGGCGGTGACGTCCCGCCAGCCGCCGTCCTCCTCGTCCTTCCGGGAGAAGACGACGTCGTCGGGGGCCTGGCGGGCGTTGTCGTACGGGAGGTCGGCGAGCGAGCCGCGGTCCACCCGCGGCACGAGGGCCGGGGCGGAGACCTCCCGCACCCGGCCGTCGACGCGGATGAGGGCGAGGTCGGTCGGCACGGGCGGCTCCTCGGTCTGCGCGATGGACGAGAGGTCGTACGTCGTGGAGCAGGGGTGCGGCCGTCGTGGAGCGAGAGGTCGTACGTCGTGGAGCGGGGGTGCGGCCGTCGTGGATCGGGCGTGTGTACGTCGTGGAGCGGGCGTGCGGCCGTCGTAGAGCGAGAGGTCGTACGTCGTGGAGCGGGAGTGCGTACGTCGTGGAGCGAGGTCGTACGTCGTAGAGCGGGGGTGCGGCACGTGCGGAGGTGCGTCGGGCATGCGGAGCCACGGAAGACCGGCGACCACGACCGGCGACCATGACCGGCGAGTAACCTTACTGCGCGGTAAGGCTCAACGGGGAGACCAGCGTTCGTTTTTCATGAGGTTCCCGAGACCGGACCAGGCGAAGTTCATCAGCGTGGCCGCCGCCTCCCGCGCCGTCACCCCGGGCGTCTCGTTGGCCCAGGTCGCCAGCGACTCCGCCGACCCCACCAGGGCCTGCGCCAGCGCGGCCACGTCCCGCTCGCCGATGACGGCCGGCCCCCGCGCGGCCCGCGCCGCCTCGCCGATCAGGCCGGTCACGAAGTCGGCGATCTCCTCCCGCATCCGCGCCGCCTCGGTCGCGAACGGCTCGCCCTGCGTCCGCGCGTGCCGGCTGAGCACCGCCCAGGCGTCCGGATGGTCGGCGGCGTGCCCGAAGAAGGCGAGCAGGCCCGCCCACAGCCGCTCGTCCGGCGGCGCCGACGCGTCGGCGACGACCTCGGCGACCGCCGCGAGCAGCGCCTGGGCCTCCCGCCGGATGCACGCGGTGAAGAGCTCCTCCTTGGAGTGCAGGTAGAGGTACACCAGCGGCTTCGACACCCCGGCCAGCTCGGCGATCTCGTCCATCGACGCCGCCTGGTACCCCTGCCGGGCGAAGCACGCCACGGCGGCGTCCATCATCTGGCGCTCCCGCACGGCCCGCGGCAGCCTCCTGGTCCCCGCCACGCCTGTTCCCGCCCCGCTTCCAAGATCCACTGTGTCGCCCGTGAAAAGCCTACGTGCCCCCCGCCCGGACGGGGGCGAGGGGCACGGCGGGGTACCGCGGAGGGGTCAGGCCGCGGCCGCGACCGTCTTCTCCGGAGCGGCCTCGCGGGTGTCCTCGGGGCCGTCGATCGGGGACGCCGAGGCGTTCTCGTACGCGGTGAGGTCGAGGATCTTCTCGCGGGCGGAGACGATCACCGGGACCAGCGCCTGGCCGGCGACGTTGGTGGCGGTCCGGATCATGTCGAGGATCGGGTCGATCGCCATGAGGAGGCCGACGCCCTCCAGCGGGAGGCCCAGGGTGGAGAGCGTCAGCGTCAGCATGACCGTCGCGCCGGTCAGACCGGCGGTGGCCGCCGAGCCGATCACCGAGACGAAGGCGATGAGCAGGTACTCCTTGATGCCCAGCTGGACGTCGAAGATCTGCGCGATGAAGATCGCGGCGAGCGCCGGGTAGATCGCGGCGCAGCCGTCCATCTTGGTGGTGGCGCCGAACGGGACGGCGAAGGAGGCGTACTCCTTCGGGACGCCGAGGCGCTCGGTGACCTTCTGGGTGACCGGCATGGTGCCGACTGAGGAGCGGGAGACGAAGGCGAGCTGGATGGCGGGCCAGGCGCCCTTGAAGAACTGGAGCGGGTTGACCTTGGCGACCGTGGCGAGCAGCAGCGGGTAGACGCCGAAGAGGACCAGGGCGCAGCCGATGTAGACGTCGGCGGTGAAGGTCGCGTACTTGCCGAGCAGGTCCCAGCCGTAGTTGACGATGGCCTTGCCGATGAGGCCGGCGGTGCCGATCGGGGCGAGGCGGATGACCCACCACAGGGCCTTCTGGAGCAGCTCCAGGATCGACTCGGAGAGGGAGAGGATCGGCTGGGCCTTCTCGCCGAGCTGGAGGGCGGCGATGCCGGCGACGGCGGCCATGAAGACGATCTGGAGGACGTTCAGCTCGGTGAAGGGCGTGATGACGTCGGTCGGGATGATGCCGGTGAGGAAGTCGATCCAGCTGCCCTGGCCCTCGGGGGCCTTGCCGTCGGCGGGGGTGAGGCCGGTGCCGGCGCCGGGGTTGGTGAGCAGGCCGATCGTGATGCCGATGGCCACGGCGACGAGCGAGGTGATCATGAACCAGAGGAGGGTCTGCGCGGCGAGGCGGGCCGCGTTGTTGACCTTCCGGAGGTTGGTGATCGAGACCAGGATCGCGAAGAAGACGAGCGGTGCGACGGCCAGCTTGAGCAGCTGGACGAAGATGCCGCCGACCTGGATCAGCGTCTCCTTGAGCCAGGAGACGTCCTGGCTGCGGGCGATCCAGCCGAGCAGGACGCCCAGCACGAGACCGGCGACGATCTGGGCCCAGAAGGGGAACTTGGGTATCCGGGACGAGGGCTTGGCCTCGGTGGCGGACGCGGACACGGGCACTCCACAGGTACGTATCGGGGAATACGGGGACGGGGGTGCGGCACACACGCGTTCTCACGCGGGCCGCTGCATGATGCCGGATCAGAGCACGCGACAACAGGCCGCGGACATACAGCGGCAGAGATCGACGTGCAGGCGCGCCACGAGCGGGATGCCCGGGGCGTGAGAGAGGCGCACTGCTGTCGTCATGGCCGACACGTTAACACTTGAACTTTGAGAACCTCAAAGCTGTTCTTTGAGATCGACTTCCGGCCACCCCCGCCCGGAACGCGAAACACCCCTGGTGGGAGCAGTGAAGCTCTCACCAGGGGTGCGTGATCTGTGAGGAACCTTACGCGGTTCCTACATGACCGGAAGCCGGTAGCGCATCCGATACCGGTGCGCCGCCTTCGTCATCAGCGTGGCCTCGATCGGGCGCCCGCCGTCGGAGTAGACCACCCGGAAGGCGACGAGGACGGGCATGTCCTTCGGAAGCTCCAGCGCGACGACCTCCTCTTCCGTCGGGATCTCGGACGACAGCTCGTCCACGAACTCCCTCGGCGGAAAGCCCATGGACGCGAGCAACGCCGGCGTACCGCCCCGGATCCGCTTCTCCTCCAGCACAGCCGTGCCCTCGACCAGACCCAGCGGGTAGTACGACCGCGTGAGTTCGGTCGGCTCCTCGTCGAGCAGAAGGAGCTGACGACGGAGAACGGCCCGTTCACCGGCCTCCAGCCGCAGGGCGTCGGTCACCTCGGCCGGAGGAACGACGATCTCGACGCCGAGCAGCCGGATCTCGCCGACCTGCCGCCGCTTCGCGGCCTCGGACACCCAGGGATAGGGCTCGTCCGGCCCGGCGGGGCGCATGTACGCGATCGGCTCGACCGACTCCTGCGCGTGCGGCCGCACATACACACCCTTGCCCGGCAGCCCTTCGAGCAGCCCCTCGGCCTTCAGCATCTGGAGCGCCTTCTGAACGGTCGTGTTGGCCACGCCGCCGTACCGCTCCATCAATTCGGCCGTCGAGCCGAGCTTGCTTCCCGGAGGAAGGTCGCCACGCGTGATCGCCCGCCGGAGCTCCGCCGCGATCTTCTGGTGCGGCGACCTTTGGTCCTTGAACCCCTTCGCCATCACACGCCCCGCCCTCCGAGCCGGTACGTGAGGTGCCTGCCGGCCGGCATGGTCATCAGAGCCGCCTCCACCGGCGTCCCGTCGGCGGTCTCCGTCAACCTGAGCAGCCGGAGGACAGCGCTCCCCTCGGCCAGCCCCAGGTGTTCGCGCTCCTCCGGGGTGGCCAGACCGGCACTCACGTCCTCGACCACCTCGGCGCCGACGTATCCCAGCCGGTCGAGGAGGGTGACGGCCCCGCCGGGCACCTTGCGGGGTTCGGCGAGGGCCGTACCACCGGCCACAGTGACGGGGTAGTACGAGTCCGCCAACTCCACAGGGTGGTCGTCCAGCAGGATCAGCCGCCGCCTGACGACCACCCGCTCGCCCGCAGGCAGGCGCAGGGCCGAGCGGACCTCCTCGGGTGCCTCGACCTCGCCCGCCTGAAGCAGTCTCTGCCCACCCTTGCGGCCACGACGAGCGGCCTCGCCGGTCCACGCGTCGCTCTGACCGGGCGCACGCGGGGCCAGGTACGGCGCGGTCTCACTGATCCACGCATCGCCCGCCATGTTCCTACCTCCAGCTCACCGTTGCCAGCGACCCTACTTTCCCGCACGCATGTCGGAGCCGGGAAACAACCTTAAGCACTTGCCGCTTTAAGTCGCTAGCGCTTAAGGTTGTACGCATGGAGATGACGGATCCCGATGAATCACAGCACGGCGTTCCCGTTCCGCCATCGGGCCTGAGCCCGGCCCTCAGGGCCCGTTCCGAGGCCGGCTGGCGAGAGTTCCTCGACCGATGGTTCGAAAACCGGGACGAGCCCGACCAGTGAACGACCAGGGCGACGGAGACGAAGAAGCCCACCCGCTCCTCCATCGACACGTCCGCGACATCGCGAGCGGCGGCGAGGGGGTGCTGACGGCGGTCGTGCGCGAGCGGCACGGCGGCCGACTCCTCCGCATCGCCCACGTCCGACCCTCCATCGGAGTCGAGTGGACCACGGCGGCCGACAACATCAGGCCGGACCCGCGCGCCCCCTCCGACTGGCGGGTCGCCCTAGAGCGCGTCCTCGCGGGTGCGGTTCTCGTGGAGGCGGTCCTTGGCGCGGTCGACCTTGCCGACGATGTCGGCGCTCAGGCTGTCGCGCTGCTTGCGGAGCAGGACGAAGCTCAGGGGGGCCGAGACGACGATGGAGAGGAGGAGGACCCACAGGAGGTTCGAGTCGCCGAGGCCGCGCGGCAGCGCGCCGACGTAGACGAGACCCCACAGGGCGAGGAAGCACCCGGCGAAGATGCCGAGCCGCATCAGCGAGTAGCGGAGCATGACCCACTCTTTCGTTCCGAGGTTCCGAACCTTCCCATTACGGGACGAGCGTCCCCCAGTGAAGCACGGCGGCGGGAGCGCGCCGGAGGCGGGGCCGGTCCGGGCGCGGCCGAAATCCCTTGAACCTCACCAGGGGTAATAGTTACTATCGACCTATGACCCTTACCTTTGAGGCCGACCCCGCTGTCGACCAGGCTCTGACCGACGGGATCCTCGCCCTCTGGACCGACGTCTCCAACGCGGGCGGCGCCGTCGGGTTCGTCCCGCCCGTCACCTCCGAGGAGATCCGCCCCGCCCTCCTCCAGCACCTCGCCAACATGGCCAAGGGCACCCAGCGGCTGGTCGTCGGCCGGAGCGAGGACGGCGAGGTCGCCGCCACCGCCTTCATCAGCTTCAACAGCCACCGCCTGATGACCCACTGGGTGTGGCTGTACACCGTGATGGTCCACCCGAAGCACCAGGGCAAGGGGTACGGCCGCGACCTGATGGCGGCCGTCGAGCACACCGCCCGTACCGCCCCCGGCTTCGAGGCGGTCGAGGCCATCCGGCTCGGCGTCCGCGGCGGCACCGGCGTCGACGGCTTCTACGCCAAGGCCGGCTACAAGGAGGTCGGCCGCGTCCCCGCCGCCATCCGCGTGGCCCCCGGCGACGACCGCGACGACATCACCATGCTGCTGCCGCTCACCTGAACGCCACGCGAGGAGGCCCGGCGGGGACATCCCCCACCGGGCCTCCTCGTCGTACCGGACCCCTACGGGACCGGGACCACGGGACTCAGACCCGCATCGCCTGCGGCGTCTCGCGCCGGTCCGCGTCGGGGCCCGGGTACTCGCGGATGATCTCGTACCGGGTGTTCCGCTCGACCGGCCGGAAGCCGGCGTCGCGGATCAGCTCCAGCAGGTCGTCGCGGGTGAGCTTGTTCGGCGTGCCGTAGTTGTCGGCGTCGTGGGTGATCTTGTACTCGACCACCGAGCCGTCCATGTCGTCGGCGCCGTGCTGGAGCGCGAGCTGGGCGGTCTGGACGCCGTGCATGACCCAGAAGACCTTGACGTGCGGCACGTTGTCGAAGAGGAGCCGGGAGACCGCGAAGGTCTTCAGGGCCTCGGCGCCGGTGGCCATCGTCGTCCGCGCCTGGAGCTTGTTGCGGACCTTGCCGTCCTGCATGTCCACGAAGTCGTGCTGGTAGCGCAGCGGGATGAAGACCTGGAAGCCGCCGGTCTCGTCCTGGAGCTCCCGCAGCCGCAGCACGTGGTCGACGCGGTGGCGCGGCTCCTCGATGTGCCCGTACAGCATCGTCGAGGGGGTCTTCAGGCCCTTGGAGTGGGCGAGGCGGTGGATCCGGGACCAGTCCTCCCAGTGGGTGCGGTGGTCCACGATGTGCTGCCGGACCTCCCAGTCGAAGATCTCGGCGCCGCCGCCGGTCAGCGACTCCAGACCGGCCTCGATCAGCTCGTCGAGGATGTCGGAGGCCGACATCCCCGAGATGGTCTCGAAGTGGTGGATCTCGGTCGCGGTGAAGGCCTTCAGCGAGACGTTCGGCAGCGCCTTCTTCAGCTCGGAGAGCGAGCGCGGGTAGTACCGCCAGGGCAGGTTGGGGTGGAGCCCGTTGACGATGTGCAGCTCGGTGAGGTTCTCGCCCTCCATCGCCTTGGCGAGGCGGACGGCCTCCTCGATGCGCATCGTGTACGCGTCCTTCTCGCCCGGCTTGCGCTGGAAGGAGCAGTAGGCGCAGGAGGCGGTGCAGACGTTGGTCATGTTCAGATGCCGGTTGACATTGAAGTGGACCACGTCGCCGTTCTTGCGGGTCCTGACCTCGTGGGCCAGCCCGCCGAGCCAGGCGAGGTCGTCGGAGTCGTAGAGGGCGATGCCGTCCTCGCGGCTCAGCCGCTCACCGGCGAGCACCTTCTGCTCCAGCTCCCGCTTGAGCCCAGCGTCCATCTCCGGCCGCCTCCCATATCTCCGTGAATCAGGCTCCGCCCACCGTACTCCCCCGCCCTCCGGGCGGGGGGACCGCCATTGCCGCTCCGCGTCAGTCCTCCTCGGGCAGGTCCCCGACCCGGTTCTCCCACTTGGTGGAGAGCACGATCGTGGTGCGCGTGCGGGAGACGCCCTTGGTGCCGGAGAGGCGGCGGATCGTCTTCTCCAGGCCGTCGACGTCGTTGACGCGGACCTTGAGCATGAAGGAGTCGTCGCCGGCGATGAACCAGCAGTCCTCGATCTCGGCGAGGTCCTTCAGCCGGCGGGCCACGTCCTCGTGGTCGGCGGCGTCGGAGAGCGAGATGCCGATGAGGGCGGTGACGCCCAGACCGAGCGAGGCGGCGTCCACGGTGGCGCGGTAGCCCGTGATGACCCCGGCCGCCTCCAGGCGGTTGATGCGGTCGGTGACGGAGGGGCCCGAGAGTCCGACCAGCCGGCCCAGCTCGGCGTACGAGGCGCGGCCGTTCTCGCGCAGGGCCTGGATGAGCTGCCTGTCCACGGCGTCCATAGGTATACGACCTTCCATTGTCCAGCGATACCGCAAGTTTAGGTGTAGAATCTAAGGCATGCAGGGCCATCACCCTGCGAATCTTTCAGCAGATCAAAGACGATCTTTCAGGAGTGAGAACACCGTGTACACGATCGAGATGGCCTACGCCCGTATGCGCGAGCTGCAGGACCTGGCCAACCGCTCGCGTGCCCACCAGCCCACCGACGCCTCGAAGCGCGCCCGCAAGAAGGCCGCGAAGAAGCGCTAACCGGCACGGGGAACCCCCGGAGCTCCTCCTCCGAGTTCCCCCCGCCACCGGCGGTACAGCTCGTGCGGCACCCCTGCCGCGTCGAGCACCCGCCCCGCGACGAAGTCCACCAGATCCTGGATGTGCGTCGCCCCCGCGTAGAACGCCGGAGAGGCGGGCAGCACCACGGCGCCCGCCTCGTCCAGCGCCACCATCTGCTTCAGCGTCTGCCCGCTCAGCGGGGTCTCCCGCACCGCGACCACCAGCGGACGCCGCTCCTTGAGCGTCACGCTCGCCACCCGCTGCAAGAGGTCCTTCGACAGACCGAGCGCCACTCCCGCCACCGCGGCGGTCGAGGCCGGCACGATCAGCATCCCCTTCGCCGGGTACGACCCCGAGGACGGCCCCGCCGCCAGGTCGCCGGCCGCCCAGTACCGCACGTCGCTCACGTCCACGGCGCCGTACGCGTCGGGCTTTCCGTCCGCCCCCCGCGCCAGCCACGCCGCCAGGTCCTCCCGCCAGTGCGCGTCCCGGAAGGCGAGCCCCGTCTCGTCGAGCAGCGTGAGCCGCGAGGCCCGCGACACCACCAGATCGACGCTCTCCCCCGCGGCCAGCAGCCCCCTGAGCACGGAAGCGGCGTACGGCGTCCCCGACGCCCCGGACACCCCTACCACCCAGGGTCGACGCTGCTCACTGTTGTTCGGCTCCACGCCGCCGAGCCTATCCGGCGGGGCGGGCGGGGCCGTCGGTAAGGTGCCCCCGGCGTCCGCCGCGGGAAGCCCGCGCCGCCCGCGGGCGTCCGCGCCGACCTGGAACGGAACCGCGGCCGGCGACCGCTAGCGGCACCCGAGCCCGGTCGGGCCGACCGGGCGAAGGCCGCCCGGGCGAAGGCGACCGGGCGAAGGCGACCGGGCGAAGGCGACCGGGCGAAGGCGACCGGGCTGAGGCCGCCCGTCGGACCGATGGCCGCGCGGGGCGCGCCGCCGAGGGTCCCGCCGCGCCGCCGGACCGGCCGCACGGGCCCGGGCCAGGCGGAGCCGGCCCCCGCCGAGCCCCGGGATCAGACCGTCAGCCCGCGGACCAGCAGGTCGAGCAGGGCGCAGACGAAGAGCGAGATCCCGATGAAGCCGTTGGTCGTGAAGAACGCCCGGTTCAGCCGCGACAGGTCGTGCGGCTTCACGATCGAGTGCTCGTAGCAGAAGGCCGCGACCACGATCACGAGGCCGGCCCAGAAGAAGATCCCCGCGTCGGTGGCCAGCGCGTACCAGACCAGCAGCCCGGTGGTGACGACCGCGGAGGCGCGGGCGCCCCACAGCGCCGCCGGGATGCCGAAGCGGGCGGGCACCGACATCACGCCGTGCGCCCGGTCCGCCTGCACGTCCTGGCAGGCGAAGATCAGGTCGAAGCCGCCGATCCAGACGCCGACCGCGAGGCCCAGGATCACCGCGTCCCAGGACCACTCCCCGGTGACCGCGAGCCAGGCGCCGATCGGGCCGATCGCCTGGGCGAGGCCGAGGATCGCGTGCGGGAAGTTCGTGAACCGCTTGCCGTACGGGTAGACGACCATCGGGATGACGGCCAGCGGCGCGAGCGCCAGGCAGAGCGGGTTCAGCAGCGCGGCCGCGCCGAGGAAGACGACGACCGCGATCCCGGCCCCGGTCCACGCCGACCGCACCGACACCGCGCCCGTGACCAGCTCCCGGCCGGCGGTGCGCGGGTTCCGGGCGTCGATCTCCCGGTCGATGATCCGGTTGCAGGCCATCGCGAAGGTCCGCAGCCCCACCATGCACACCGTCACCAGGAACAGCGTCCACCAGTCGATCGTCCGGTCCAGCCGGAACATCGCGGTGAGCGAGGCGATGTAGGCGAAGGGCAGCGCGAAGACCGAGTGCTCGATCATCACGAGCCGCAGGAAGGCCTTGGTACGTCCCGGCTGCGCGCCCGGTACGGCCGCGGTGGTCACAGCCCGTACTCCTTCCAGCGGCGGTCCACCAGGGCCGCCGTCGCCGGGT
Source organism: Streptomyces sp. NPDC014861 (assembly GCF_043081625.1). Taxonomy (NCBI): domain Bacteria; kingdom Bacillati; phylum Actinomycetota; class Actinomycetes; order Kitasatosporales; family Streptomycetaceae; genus Streptomyces; species Streptomyces sp. NPDC014861. The sequence continues at coordinate 63,114 of NZ_JBIBWV010000006.1, read as the reverse complement.
CCGACTCCACCATGTCCGGCCAGCCGCCGTCCCGGGTGTAGCCCTCCTCCGGCAGCTTCTTCGTGGCGTCGATGCCCGCCTTGCCGCCCCAGAACTGCTGGTACGAGGCGTGGTCCAGGTGGTCCACCGGGCCCTCGACGACCGTCAGGTCGCGGGCGTAGTCCGTGTTGCCGAGGGCCCGCCAGGACACCTCGTGCAGGTCGTGCACGTCGCAGTCCTTGTCGACCACGATGATCAGCTTGGTCAGCGACATCATGTGCGCGCCCCAGATGGCGTGCATGACCTTCTGCGCGTGCTTCGGGTACTTCTTGTCGATCGAGACGATCGCGCAGTTGTGGAAGCCGCCCGACTCCGGCAGGTGGTAGTCGACGATGTCCGGCACGATGATCTTGAGGAGCGGCAGGAAGAAGCGCTCCGTGGCCCGGCCCAGCGGACCGTCCTCGGTCGGCGGCCGGCCGACCACGATCGACTGCAGCAGCGGGCGCTTCCGCATCGTGACGCAGTCGATCTTCAACGCGGGGAACGGTTCCTGCGGGGTGTAGAAGCCGGTGTGGTCGCCGAAGGGGCCCTCCGGCAGCATCTCGCCCGGCTCCAGCCAGCCCTCGATGACGACCTCGGCGTTGGCCGGGACCTGGAGCGGCACGGTCTTGCAGTCGACCATCTCGATCCGCTTGCCCTGCACGAAGCCGGCGAAGAGGTACTCGTCGATGTCGCCGGGGAGCGGGGCGGTGGAGGCGTAGGTGACGGCCGGCGGGCAGCCGAAGGCGATCGCGACCGGCAGCCGCTCGCCGCGCTCGGCGGCGACCGCGTAGTGGTTCCGGCTGTCCTTGTGGATCTGCCAGTGCATGCCGATGGTGCGCTTGTCGTGCCGCTGGAGCCGGTAGAGCCCCAGGTTCCGCACGCCGGTCTCCGGGTGCTTGGTGTGGGTGAGGCCCAGGTTGAAGAAGGAGCCGCCGTCCTTGGGCCAGGTGAAGAGCGCGGGCAGCCTGTCCAGGTCGACGTCGTCGCCGGTGAGGACGACCTCCTGCACGGGCGCGTCCGAGGACTTCACCTTCTTCGGCGGCACGTGGACCATCGAGCCGAGCTTGCCGAAGGCCTCCCGGACACCGACGAAGCCGTGCGGCAGCTCGGGCTTGAGCAGCCCGCCGATCTTCTCGCTGATCTCCTCGTACGACTTCAGGCCGAGGGCCTTGAGGAGCCGGCGGTCGGTGCCGAACACGTTCATCGCGAGCGGCATGGCGGAGCCCTTCACGTTCTCGAAGAGAAGCGCGGGCCCTCCTGCCTTGTTCACCCGGTCGACGATCTCCCCGACCTCCAGGTACGGATCGACTTCGGCCTTGATGCGCTTGAGGTCGCCTTCGCGCTCCAGCGCCCTGAGCAGCGAGCGGAGATCGTCGTGAGCCATACGGGCAAGTATCGGTCACCGGCTACGCTGGAGGTGTCACCGGGGCCGACTCGACGCGCCCCCGCCACCGTTTCCAGGGGGCCGCTCCACATGCTCAGGGCACTGATGATCCTTCTGCCGCTGGCACTGACGATCTATGCCTTCATCGACTGCCTGAACACCCCCGAGGACGAGGTCAAGCACCTGCCCAAGGTCGTCTGGGTCATCATCATCCTGCTGTTCTGGGTGGTCGGCCCGGTGGTGTGGCTCTTCGCGGGCAAGAAGCGGCAGGCCGCCGGCGGCGGACCGGGCGGCCGGGGCGGCCGGGGCGGCTGGGTGGCGCCGGACGACAATCCGGAGTTCCTGAAGTCCCTCTCCGAGGACAAGAAGGAGCGGGACGACGCCCTCTTCGAGGACTGGGAGGCGGACCTGCGCCGCCGCGAGGACGAGCTGAAGCGCCGCGAGGACGGCGACGAGGAGAAGGACGCGTGATCCCCTCCCCGCACGGCCCCTCCGGGACGGGCGCCTGATGGAGCTGCGGCTCCTCGCCACCTTCGAGAAGGTCGCCGAGGTCCTCTCCTTCACCCGCGCCGCCGCCGAGCTCGGCTACGCCCAGTCCAGCGTGACCTCACAGGTCAAAGCCCTGGAGAGCGCGCTCGGCACCGAGCTGTTCGAGCGGCTGGGCGGCCGGATCCGGCTCACCGAGGCCGGCGAGCGCCTGCTGCCGTACGCGCACCGCATGGCGGAGCTGGCCGAGGAGGCGCGGGCGGCGGTGGCCGCCGGGGAACCGGCCGGGACCGTCACCATCGGGACGATGGAGTCCCTCACCACCTACCGGCTCCCGCCGCTCCTGGAGTACGTCCACCACCGCCACCCGGCCGTCCGGCTCGCGCTGCGCCCCACGCTCGGCGACGCGACCCGGCAGGCGCTGCGGCAGGGCACGTACGACCTCGGCTTCCTCATGGAGGCCGGCACCGAGCACGAGGGCCTGGAGTCCGAGGTGCTGGCCCCCGAGCCGCTGGCCCTGGTCGCCGCCCCCGGGCACCCGCTCGCGGGCCGCGCCGGACTGACCGCCGCCGACCTCGCCCCCACCGGCCTGATCGGCACCGAGCCGGGCTGCGCCTACCGGGACCTCTTCGAGCGGGAGCTGGCGCCGTGGCGGCCGGAGTTCCTGGAGTTCGGCACCATCGAGGCGAGCAAGCGGGCGGTCGCCTCGGGGCTCGGGATCGCGCTGCTGCCCCGGATCGCCGTCCAGGAGGAGCTGGCGTCCGGGGCGCTCACGGCGCTGGACTGGGAGGCGCCGTTCACCCTCTTCACGCAGCTCGCGTGGCGGCGGGGGAAGCGGCTTCCGGCCCATGTGCGGCTGTTCGTGGAGCAGGCGCGGCGGCTCGCGCGAGAGTGACCTTCAGGCCGGCGAGGACGATCAGCGGGACGCCGACGGCCTGCACGAGCCCGATGTGGTGTCCGTACACCGCCCAGTCGACCAGCATGGCGACCGCCGGGTAGGTGAAGGCGAGCACCGCGATCTTCGGGGTGGGCAGCTTGGCGTAGGCCGCGTACATGAGGACGTACATCAGCCCGGTGTGGATCAGCCCGAGCCCGGCCAGCCACGCCCAGCCCGCGCCGAGGCCGGAGACCGCGCCGAGGTCGGTGAAGGGCAGGAGCAGCGGCACTCCGGCGGCGACCTGCACGAGGGCGACGAGGTGGGGCCGTACGCCGGTGATCCGCTTCGTCACGAAGGTGGCGAGGGCGTAGAGGACGGCGGCGGCGAGCGCGTACCCGAGGCCCGCGAGGGAGGCGGTGTCGCCCGGCCGCACCCCGGAGACGAGGACGAGCCCGGCGAAGGCGACCGCGAGCCAGCCCAGCGTCCCGGCGGTGATCCGCTCCCGCGCGAGGACCGCGCCGAGCAGCACCAGGAAGAACGGCTGCGTGTGGTAGACGACGGTGGCCAGCGAGATCGAGGTGGCGGCGTACGCCTCGAACAGGAACACCCAGTTGAAGACGATGAACACGCCGCCGAGCAGGGCGAGTCCGAACGACCGCCCGGTGAAGCCGTGCCCGGTGAGGTAGCCCCGGGCCAGGCTGTACAGGCCGAGCGCGACCGCCCCGAAGAGGCACCGGAAGAACACCACCTCGAAGGGCGACGCCCCCGACTCCACGACGAAGACGCCCAGCGTGCCCGACAGCACCATGGCGAGGGTCAGTTCGAGGGTTCCCCTGGTCTCGTTTCTCATGGTCAGGACGCTACGGACGGGGGCGGGCACCGGTCCACGGGCCGCTGGGGCGTCCTTCCGATGGGGCCCATCGGAGAAATCGATGGGCGGAGGCGGAATACCCGCGTGCGAGGGCTAGTTAGCACGGGGGCAGGCCCGCCCGTGCGCACCCACGAGACAGGAGCACACCCCATGTCCCTCGACGCGACCCCCGGCCCGGACCGCTCGTTCCTCTTCGTCCTCGGCAGCTCCCGCGCCGACGGCAACTCCGAACTGCTGGCCCGCGAGGCCGCCGCGCACCTTCCGGCCGGCGTCCGGCAGCGCTGGGTGGACCTCAACCGGCTGGACCTGCCGGACTTCCAGGACGGCCGGCACGAGGCCGACCACCGGCCCGCCGGGGTCGAGGAGGAGCTGCTGCGGGCCACGGTGGAGGCCACCGACGTCGTGATCGTCTCCCCCCTCTACTGGTACAGCCTCTCCGCGCAGACCAAGCGCTACCTCGACTACTGGTCGGGCTGGCTGAACGTGCCGGACTCGGACTTCAAGGAGCGCATGGCGGGCGGCACCCTGTGGGGCGTCACGGCCATGGCCGACGACGACCACGCGGTGGCGGACGGCCTGGTCACCGGCCTGAGCCTGTCGGCGGCCTACCTCCGGATGCGCTTCGGCGGCGTCCTCACCGGCACGGGCTCCCGCCCCGGCCGCGTCCGCGCCGACACCCGCGCGCTGACCGCCGCCCAGACCTTCTTCGCCCGCGAGGCCCCCTTCGCCCGCTTCCCGTACGAGGAGCCGGTGGGCGCGGGGGTGTGAGACGCGCGGCAGGAGAGACGCGGGGCGGGCCCCGTGCGCGCAATTCCGCGCAATCCGATCCCGTCCCGCCGCGCTCCCGCGCATCCTGGACTCCCACCACCTGCCCAGGGAGGCCCGGACATGCCCCTCAGGTTCCTCGGTACGACGAGTGAGGACGGCGACTGCCCCACCCTGTACGAGGTCGAGTCCACGGGCGACATCCTCGTACAGGGGGAACGCGTCACGGATCCCGCGCAGCTCGCCGCGTTGCGCGATGTCAAGGAGTCCGAGACCTTCGTGACCGTCCCGCGCGAGCTGCTGACCCGCTTCGCCCGGCGCGCCGAGGCCCGCGCCATGGTCCCGTTCGCGGACGTCAGCGGTCTCTTCGCCGACTTCGCGCACACCGCGTGGCGCCTGGAGACCCGTCGCGGTTACGCGACGGACCGCCGCGGCGCGAAGTGGGAACGCTGGAAGGCGGGCGCCGACATCACCGCCGAGCCCCCCAACGCCTGGCGCGAGAACGTCCGGAGTCAGGTGGCGGCGGGAAAGCGCTTCGAGCGCGTACGCCTGGTGGACGAACCCCTCACGGAGGGACAGGAGTTCCTCCTCGCCACCGCCCCCGGAAACATCGCGGCGGGCGAGGACATCCGCACCCTGACCCGCTCCCAGGCAAAGCGACTACGCCTGCCGGAGGACGACTTCTGGCTCTTCGACTCCCGCACCCTCGTCCGCTTCGTCTTCGACGAGCACGACACCACCCTCGGCGTCGTCGTCTCGGAGGACCCGGCCGAGGTCGCCACCGCCTGCCAGGCACGGGACGCCGCCTGGCACCACGCGGTCCCCACCGCCGACTGCACGAGGCGGGTACGTTCCGCATGTGAGCAGCACTGACTTCCAGTCCGGCCGCGAAGCCCTCGCCGCCCGCCTCCGCGAGCTGCGCGCCGAGGCGGGCCTGAACGGAAAGGAGCTCGCCCGGCGCCTCGGCTGGCACCCGTCCAAAGTGTCACGACTCCAGTCCGGCAAGCGGTGGGACTACGAGCCCGCCACCTGGGCGGAACTTCTCCGGCACGCCGGATTCTCGGACGTCACGGCCGAGGTGATCGCACCCCCGGCGGGAAAGCGCACGGGGACCCTGCTCGTCCGGGGCGTCAGGGCGCGATAGGCCACGCCGGAAGCGGCGGAGCAGCCGCTCGGGAGCGGCGATGGCGAGGGCCGCCCGCAGTGCGGCGGGAGCCCGCTCGGGGAGCGGGATGAACCGTCGGCTCCTGCCACCCCTCATGCCCGGCCGCCGGCACGGCAGGCGCACCCGCACACCAGGTACTGCACCCCCGGTACGCCGCTGTCGCGGGGGGCGTGGTCGCGGCAGCGGTCGTGGCGGCCGACGATGCAACGGGGCGAGCGGAACTCGGGTTCGGGCTCCGGGGCGAGGGCTCCGGCCAGCAGGGACACGCTCACCGCGTCGGCGATCTCCGGCGTCACCCACCAGCCGTCGCCCGCGCGGTCGCGGTGCAGGCCGTCGTGGCCCGCGTCGAGCACGCAGACCGAGCCGCCCCACACCGGCCGGACCGTCTCGGCGACGGCGCACACGGACCGCCGGGCCCCGCAGCGGCTCATCGGGCGGCCCCGGCGTGGATGTTCCGGCGGTCGACGTCCACCCCGACCGTGGCCAGCCACAAGGTCCACCGACGGCGCCGTTGGGCCGCCGGCACGAGCAGGTGGAGGAAGAGAGGAAGGAAGGGGATCAGCGCGTGCACGATAAGGTTCCGCACGTCATCAACTCCGTTGGTAGTTGGTGGCCATGCCCCGGGAGGTCTAGCCACCTCGCCGGGGTCTTTGTGTGTCGCACGAGCCTATAAGGCATGTATAGCTCTGCATAGCTCACCAGGGGTTCGCACAGGTCTTCGATGCTTACGTTGGTCGTGTGACCGACAGCAGCCAGATCCCCGAGTTCAACCCCCAGGGCCCCCAGCTGGTCTACGTCGCGGTGGCCGATCACATCGCCGCCCGCATCGCGGCCGGTGAGCTCGTCGCGGGCGCCCGGCTGCCCGCTGAGCGGGATCTCGCCACGGAGTACGGGGTCGCCTACCTCACCGTCCGCCGCGCGGCCGGCGTCCTGCGGGAGCGGGGACTGATCGTCACCGTGCACGGCAAGGGCACGTTCGTCGTCGATCCCCTCCCGGAGGGATGGGCCGCGCCCCGGGCGTGACACTCGCGTCGCCACGGGGAAGGCTCCCCGCATGGATCACGAACTGGCGCGCCAGTGGCTCGCCACCGCGCTCGACGAGGCGCGGGCCGGGCTCGGTGAGGGCGGGGTTCCGATCGGTGCCGCGCTCTACGGGGCCGACGGGACGCCGCTCGGGCGCGGGCGCAACCGGCGCGTGCAGGACGGGGACCCGTCGGCGCACGCGGAGACCGACGCCTTCCGGAGGGCCGGACGGCAGCGGTCGTACCGGGGGACGACCATGGTCACCACCCTGTCGCCGTGCTGGTACTGCTCCGGGCTCGTGCGGCAGTTCGGGATCTCGCGGGTCGTCGTCGGTGAGGCCAGGACCTTCCACGGCGGGCACGACTGGCTGGCCGGGCACGGCGTCGAGGTCGTCGTGCTGGACGATCCCGCGTGCGTCGAGCTGATGCGGACGTTCGTCGCGCGCCACCCCGACCTGTGGAACGAGGACATCGGCCATGACTGAGGCCCGGCTCCCGACCATCGACCTGGCCCGCGACCCCGGCCCGCAGCTGCCCGCCGTGGACCGCGCCCTGCGCGAGGCCGGGTTCCTGCTCGTCGCCGGACACGGGGTGGACCCCGCGCTGCGGGACGCCATCCGGAGGACGGCGCGGACCTTCTTCCACCTGCCGGCCGCCGTCAAGGAGCCGTACGCCGTGCGGGTCGGCGGGCGCGGCTGGCTCGGACCGGGCGCGGAGGCCAACGGCCACGCGGAGGGCACGGCGACGCCGCCGGACCTGAAGGAGTCGCTGTCCTTCGCGGCGGAGGAGCCGACCGGCGACCCGGCGGTGGACGCCGAGTGGTTCCTTCCGAACACCTGGCCCGCCGAGGTGCCGGGGCTGCGGGCGCTGGTGGAGACGTACCTGGCGGAGATGAAGGCGCTGTCGGACCGGGTGCTCGACCTGCTCGGGACGGCGCTCGGCGAGGAGCGCGACTTCTTCACCCGGCACACCGGGCACCCCACGTACGGCTTCAACATCAACTGGTACCCGGGGCGGGAGCGGACGGGGGTCCCGGAGCCGGGCCAGTTCCGGATCGGGCCGCACACGGACTTCGGGACGGTGACCGTCCTGGACCGGCAGGCGGGCAAGGGCGGCCTCCAGGTCTTCTCGGAGGCCGGAGGCTGGCAGGACGCGCCGTACGACCCCGACGCCTTCACGGTCAACATCGGTGATCTGATGGCGGGTTGGACCGGCGGGCGGTGGCGCTCGGGGCGGCACCGGGTGCTGCCGCCGCCGGCCGACGCCCCGACCGAGGAGCTGATGTCGCTCGTGTACTTCTACGAGTGCGCGCCCGGGACGACGATCAACGGCATCGAGTCCCACGCCTACCTGCGGGAACGGCTCGACGCCATCGCCGCGGACTGACGACCCCTCACCCTGTCCCACCACTCTCCGCAACAGCTCGACAACAGACTCGAAATCCCTCTCCAGATCCCAACACACCGTCGATATCCTTGAGTTGACTGCGACGGGGGTGGCGGGTGCGGAGAATGCTGTACGGCCGCGAGGCGGTCCTCGATCCACGCGGACTCGCCGCGCGGCTCATCGGGCTCGGACCGAACGGCCAGGGGCGGGTGCCCTTCGAGCACGGCGAGGACCCGCCCGTCACCGTCTTCACCGGCGGCCGCGGCATGGGCAAGACCGTGCTGCTCAAGGAAGTGCGCAACCGCTACCTCGGCTTCACCCCGCTCGCCCTCCTCGACTGCGCGGCCGTCGAGGAGCCGGCCGACCACGGGGCCGGCTGGTCCCCGGTCACCGGCGCCCTCGCCGAACTGGCCGTCCAGCTCTCCAAGCGAGGCGACACCGTCAAGCCGGTGCCCTTCCCCCGGCTCTCGCTCGGACTCGTCGCCGTCACCTCCGTCGGCTGGACCCGCGAGGACGACGAACGGGCCCGCCGCGACCTCCTGCGGCTCGGCCCGCTGCTCGCCACCGTGGACGCCGGCCGGGCGGCCGCGGCCGCCTGGGTCGGCAGGGTCCTCGCCAAGCTCGCCGGCACCGCCGCCGAGACCGGCGCCCCCTTCGCCGGGCTGGTCGCCGAGGCGACCGTCGAGACCGTCGTCGAGGAGTTCTTCAACCGCTTCCGGCAGGCCCCCGACGACTGGTTCGGCGGCTACCGCAACGCCGGCGGGCGCGGGCGCGCCGGACTCCAGCAGCTCGCCGTCGACTTCGCCCAGGGCGGGCCGCGTCGCGAGGAGGCCGAGGCCTTCCTCGCCGTCACCCTCACCGAGGACCTGCACCACGCCTACACCGGGCTGCGCCGCGGCAGCCGCGTGGGCAGACCCCTGCTGCTCCTCGACAACGCGCACGAGCCGGTCGGCCGCGCCCTCGTCGAACCGATTCTGCGCGCCCGCGCCGACGGCCGCCGCGACCACACCGTCGTCCTCGCCGCCTCCCGGCTCCACGACCACCAGGCCCTCCGCCACGCGGGCCGCGTCCGGCTCCCCGAGACCGCCCACCAGGCGCCCTGCCCGCGCACCAGCCGGGTCGGCTCCGGGCTCCTCGCCGTGGAGCTCACCCCGCTCACCCCCACCCAGACCCGCGCCGCCTTCGACCACCACGACCCGGCCGGCCGCGCCCCCGCCGACCTCTCCCGCGGCGTCCACCGGCTCACCGGCGGCCGGCCCCTCGGCGTCGACCTGCTCGCCCGCGCCGCCGGCGAGGCCCCGCCCGCCGTCCGCGCCGCCCTCACCCCCGGCGGCCTGTTCGACCTCACCGTGGAACTCCGCGAGGACAGCGCCCCGGTGCCGGTCGCCCCCGCCCTGCTCGCCGCCCTCCTCCCGGTCCCCCGGCCCGGCCCGTACGCGGTCCTGTCCGCCGCCCACGACGAGGAGTCCGCCCGCCGCCTCGCCCAGGCCCGGCTGCCCGCCGAGTCCTTCGACGGCGACGTCGCCCTCCGGGTCCGCGACCGGCTCCGCGCCGAGCACTGGGCCGAGCACCCCGGCCGCTTCGTCGGCGACCCGCTGCTGCGCGCCCTGCTGCTGCACCGGCTCCGCTTCGAGGACGACGACCACCCCGCGTACTCCTCCTGGCGGGCCGTCCACGAGACGCTGCGGCGTCACTACGGGCCGCAGCCCGGGCCGTACCGGCTCCACCACGACCTCGCGCTCGGCGAGACCGCCGAGGCCGTCGCCCACCTCCGGCTCACCTTCCCCGGCCCCGACGTCCTCGGCTGGCTCGGCGTGCTGCGGTTCGTCGCCTCCGCCCCGTACCCGCGCGAGCGGAACCGCACCGGACCCGACCCGCGCCGGGCCGTCGCCCTCGGTCAGGACCCCGACCGGGCGTTCCCCGACGGACTCGACCCCGACTCCGCCGAACTGCACCTCTCCCTGCGGCGGCTGCTGCACGCCGTATGGCTGCTCAGCGATCCGCTCGCGCTGCCCGACGAGGAGGTCGCCGACCGGCTGGCGCACGAACTGCGCCGGCTCTCCGGCCGCCACCTCACCGGCAGCGGTCCACTGTGGGACGCCGCCGGCCACTGGCCGCGGGACATCCGCGCCTGGCGGGAGCTGTCGCTGCCGCCGGGACGCGAGGACGGAGTCTGACGACATGCTCGACCGCCTGCGCCGCCGCTTCTTCTGGACACCCCGGCAGAAGCTCCTCAGCGCCTTCGTCGCCGCCCTGCTCGTCCTCGGCCTCGGCGGCTGGGGCGCCTATCTGATCGTCAAGCCGGAGGACCGTTCCTGCGCGCCCGGGGTCGCCCGGCCCGCGGACAGCGCGGAGTGCGTCGGCGTCAACGGCACCGGGCACGACTTCCGCGTCCCCGCCCTCACCGCGATCACCACCGCCATCGGCCGCGAGAACGCCGGGCTCAAGACCGACGAGTACGCCACCGTCGCCCTCCTCCTCCCGATCACCGCCACCGACCCCGGCACCGCCGAGAAGATCCTCCGCGAGCTCCAGGGCGCGTACGCCCAGCAGTACCGGGCCAACCACGAGTCCAACAGCGAGACCCCCAAGATCCGGCTGGTCCTCGCCAACACCGGCAACAAGAACGCCCACTGGCGGACCGTCGTCGACCGGCTCACCGCCATGACCGGCGCCCCCGACCGGCTCCGCGCCGTCTCCGGCGTCGCCACCTCCTCCGCCGAGGTGCGGGAGGCGGTCACCGCCCTCACCGGCGCCGGGATCGCCGTCGTCGGCACCACCATCACCGCCGACGACCTCGCCAACGGCCCCGGCCGCGACCGCTTCCCCGGCCTCGCCCGGGTCTCCCCCACCAACAGCGACGAAGCGAAGGCCCTCGCCCACTTCGGGAAGGTCGACGCCGCCCGCGCGATCCTCGTGCAGGACTCCCGCACCGGCGACCACTACATCGACACCCTGCGGTCCGCCTTCGCCGCCTCCCTCAAGGGCGCTCCCTACGAGCCGCAGCTCTACACCTCGCCGGAGGACAACACCGAGGAGGGCAACACCGCCAACACCTTCCGCCAGATCACCCACCTGATCTGCGACACCCGCGCCGAGACCGTCTTCTTCGCCGGCCGCCACACCCAGCTGCGCCAGTTCATCAACGCGCTCGGCTCCCGCGGCTGCGCCGACCGCGCCTTCACCGTCCTGACCGGCGACGAGGGCTCGTACCTCGGCGCCGACGAGAAGCTGAACCGCGCGGCCCTCGGCAAGAAGCTGACCGTCCGCTACGCGGCGCTCGCCCACCCCGACGCCTGGCGGTCCGCGCAAGGCCGGCCGGTGCCGGCCACCGGCGGCTCGACCGCCGACTTCGAGACCTTCCTGCACGACATCACCCGCGCCGACCAGAAGCCGGTGCCGCTCCGCGACGGGCAGGCGATCGTCGCCTACGACGCGATGGCCACGGCCGTCCACGCGATCCGCCAGGCCACCCCGGCCGACGCCCCCTACCCGGAGCTCGCCGACGTCGGCACCCAGTGGCCGCAGGTCAAGGGCTCGCTGCGGGTGAAGGGCGCGAGCGGCTGGATCTGCCTGGACAACCACGGCAACCCGTACAACAAGGCGGTCCCCATCGTGGAACTCGCCGCCGACGGAACCCAGCGCTTCGTCCAGATGGCCTGGCCCGAGGGCAAGCCCCCGGCCGAGACCTGCCTCCCCCCGAAGCGGGGGTGATCCCGGGGCCGCCCGGACGTATCCGCGCATGAGTCCGCGGCCGTCCGGGCAGGCGGTCGTCCTGACAGCCCCTGCGGGGCGGGCGAGGCGACGGGACGAGGTGGGGGCGTGGCGCGCGGCGGGACAGAGCGGGACGGACGCCCGGTACGAGGCGGGGCGCGGGGTGGACCGGGGCCGGACGGGGCCCGTGGCCGGGCCGGACGGGACCGGAGGGACGGGCGCCTCGCGCGCCTGCGCCGCGACCCCTTCGCCGTGCAGACCGTGCGGTCCACGGCGGCGGCCACCCTCAGCTACGTCGTCGCCCTCCGCCTCAGCAGCGAACCGGTCCCCCTCACCGCGCCCCTCACCGCCCTCCTGGTCGTCCAGGTCACCCTCTACTCCACCCTCACCACCAGCCTCCGGCGGGTGAACGCCGTCGTCGTCGGCGTCCTCATCGCCATCGCGTTCAGCGCCGTCGTCGGCCTGTCCTGGTGGAGCCTCGCCCTGGTGATCCTGGCCTCGCTGCTCGTCGGGCGGGTCGTCCGGGTCGAGGAGTTCGTCCCCGAGGTCGCGATCAGCGCCATGCTCGTCCTCGGCGTCACCCAGGTCTCCGACACCGCCTGGGACCGCGTCCTGGAAACCCTCATCGGCGCGGTCGTCGGCATGCTCTTCAACCTGTTCCTCGCCCCGCCCGTCTGGGTCGACACCGCCGGCGACTCCATCGAGGACCTCGCCCGGCGGATGCGGCTGCTCCTCCTGGACGTGGCGGACGAGTTCACCGGCGCGCCGCCCGTCGAGCAGGCCGCCGCCCGGCTCCACGAGGCCCGCCGCCTCGACAACGACGTCGCCGACGTCGACGGGGCCCTGCGCACCGCCGAGGACAGCCTGCGGCTCAACCCTCGCGTCAAGGAGGGCCTCCTCCACCGGGTGGTGCTCCGCACCGGCCTGGACACCCTGGAGATCTGCGCCGTGGTCCTCCGGGTCCTCGCCCGCACCCTCACCGACCTGGCGAAGCACCGGGACGGGGACGCGCTCCTGCCGGACCGGGCCGCCCTCGCCGTCCGGGAGACCGCCCAGTACACCGCCGACGCCCTCGTCAGCTTCGCCGTCCTCGTCACCTCCCGGGGCAGCGAGGACGCGGAGGCGGCGGAGACCCGCCTCGCGGGCGAGCTGCGGGCGGCCCGCGCCTGCCGGGACGACGCCGCCGACCGGCTCCTCGCCCTCGCCCTCGCCGACCCCGGCCGCTGGCAGCTGTACGGCGCGCTGCTCGCCGAGGTCGACCGGATCCTCGACGAACTCGACCCCGAGCACCGGGGCCGCCGGCTGATGGAGGAGCTGGACCGGCAGGTCCGCGAGCGCCGCGACCGCCGCGACCGGCTCACCCTCCGCGACCGCTGGAGGCCCCGCCGGACCCGCGCCGCGGGATGAACGGCACACCACGGCCCGGGGGAACCACCCCGGACGGATGACCGGGAGCGCAGGGGGTACCCGCGCCACCGACGAGAGGAGAACCATGAGCGCGGCGTCGTCTTCCGCGAGCCGCGGGACGGGAACGGTGACCACCGCCGTACCGGCCCGGCTCGACCGCCTTCCCTGGTCCCGATGGCACTGGATGATCGTCATCGGCCTGGGCACCGTCTGGATCCTCGACGGGCTCGAAGTCACCATCGTCGGCAACGTCGCCGGCCGGCTGGCCGAGGAGGGCAGCGGCCTCGACATCACCGCCGCCCAGGTCACCGGCGTGGCCGCCGCGCTCTACGTGGCGGGCGCCTGTTCGGGCGCGCTGTTCTTCGGATGGCTGACCGACAGATACGGCCGCAAGAAGCTCTTCATGATCACCCTGGCCGTCTACCTCGGCGCCACGGCGATGACGGCGCTGTCCTTCGAGTCCTGGTGGTTCTTCCTCTTCCGCTTCCTGACCGGCTTCGGCATCGGCGGTGAGTACGCGGCCATCAACTCCGCGATCGACGAGCTGATCCCGTCCCTCTACCGGGGACGGGTCGACCTCATCATCAACGGCAGCTACTGGCTGGGCGCCATCGGCGGCGCGCTGCTGTCCGTCGTCATGCTGGACACCGACATCTTCCCGCAGAACCTCGGCTGGCGGCTCAGCTTCGCCCTCGGCGTCGTCCTGGGCCTGGTCATCCTGCTGGTGCGCCGGCACGTCCCGGAGAGCCCACGCTGGCAGTTCATCCACGGCCACGGCGAGGAGGCCGAGGAGCTGGTCTCCTCGGTCGAGCGGGAGATCGAGGCGGAGAAGGGTTCGGAGCTGCCGCCGCCGGCCGGCGAGATCACCATTCACCAGCGCCTGAGCATCGGCTTCGGCACGATCGCCAAGACCGTCTTCGGCCACTACCCGCGCCGCGCCGCCCTCGGCCTGTCGCTCTTCATCGGCCAGGCGTTCCTCTACAACGCGATCACCTTCGGCTTCGGCTCCATCCTGATCACCTTCTACGACGTGCCGACCGGCAGCACCGGCTACTACTTCGCGGTGATCGCGGCGGGCAACTTCCTGGGGCCGCTGCTGCTCGGCAAGCTCTTCGACACCGTCGGCCGCCGGATCATGATCTCGGGCACGTACCTGCTCTCCGGTCTGCTGCTCTTCGGGACGGCGTGGCTCTTCGACCGGGGCTCGCTGTCGGCGACGACGCTGACCGCCTGCTGGTGCGTGGTGCTGTTCTTCGCCTCGGCCGGGGCGTCCAGCGCCTATCTGACCGTGTCCGAGATCTTCCCGATGGAGACCCGCGCCATGGCCATCGCCTTCTTCTACGCGCTGGGCACGGCGGCCGGCGGCATCAGCGGCCCGCTGATCTTCGCCGAGCTGACCGAGTCGGGCGTGGTCGGCGACACGGTGCTCGCCTTCCAGATCGGCGCCGGACTGATGTGCGCCGCGGGCCTGGTGGCGGCCTTCCTCGCGGTGAACGCGGAGCGCCGCTCCCTGGAGGACATCGCCGAACCTCTGTCGGTGGTCCGGGCGGACAAGAAGCCCTGAGCCCTCAGGGGACCCATCTCGGCCAGGGCGCCGCGTCCCGCTCGTACAGCTCCCGCAGCTCGTTCCAGCGCCCGGTCGTCCACTGCCGCCAGTCCGTCGGGCGGCCGTCCAGCGCGTCCCGCAGCCGTTCGAAGTGGTCGTGCCAGCCGGCCAGGCAGTCGAGCAGCAGCTCCCGGTCGCCGCGCATCTCGTTGGTGAAACGCAGCACGGTCGACGCCCCGTCCCCGGCCGGGTCCAGATGGAAGCGGATCCGTCCGTGCGGGGCGCCGACCGTGTACTCGGCCACGTGGTCCGGGTCCCAGGCGGTGACCCGTCCGGAGAGCTCGGTCTCGCCGTTCAGCCAGCGGAGCGTGACCTCTCCGCCGAGCCGCGGCTCCAGCGGGTCCGCCGCGCACAGCCAGGACGGCAGCCCCTCGGGGGAGGCGACCATCGCCCACACCACGGCCTGCGGGTGCGGCAGCTCGACCTCGTACCGCAGCAGGTGCGTGTCGCCGTCGTGGGTCTCGCTCCTGCCCCGGGGTATCTCGCTCATACCTCCAGCGTGGCCCCCCGAGGGGGGCCGTGCCAGCTCAGACGCCGGCGTAGGAGTGCTTGCTGGTGACGAAGATGTTCACGCCGTAGTAGTTGAAGAGGAAGCAGCCGAAGGCGACGAGCGCGATGTACGCGGCCTTGCGGCCCTTCCAGCCGGCCGTGGCCCGGGCGTGCAGGTAGGCGGCGTAGCCGACCCACGTGATGAAGGACCAGACCTCCTTGGCGTCCCAGCCCCAGTAGCGGCCCCAGGCGTCGCCGGCCCAGATGGCGCCCGCGATGATCGTGAAGGTCCACAGCGGGAAGATCGCCGCGTTGACCCGGTAGGCGAACTTGTCGAGGGTCGCGGCGGCGGGCAGCCGCTCCAGCACGGAGCGGGCGAAGCCGCTCGGCGTGCCGCCGTTCGCGAGCTTGTTCTCGTACGAGTCGCGGAAGAGGTACAGCAGGGTGGCCACGGCGCCCAGGTAGAGCACGGCGCCGCAGAAGATCGCGGTGGAGACGTGGATCCACAGCCAGTACGAGTCGAGCGCCGGCACCAGCTGGTCGCTCTCGGTGTACAGCAGGGTGGTGGCGACGCCGAGGTCGAGCAGGACCGTCGTCACCAGCGGCAGGCCGATCCAGCGGACGTTCTTCTTGGCGAGCAGGAACGCCAGGTACACGCCGACCGCCACCGTGGAGAAGGTGGTGGAGAACTCGTACATGTTGCCCCAGGGGGCGCGCTGCACGGAGATCGCGCGGGTGACCACGCCGGCCGCCTCCAGGGCGAAGGCGAGGACGGTCAGCGAGACGGCGATCCGGCCGTACAGGTCGCCCTTGACCGTGCCGCCGGCGGCGCCGGGGCCGTCGGGGACGTCGCGGGCGCCGGAGGCGGAACGGGTGACGACCTTGGGCCGGTCCAGGACGGTGGTGCCACCGGCCCGCTGGACCTGGACGGTCACCTTCGCGGGCTCGGCGGCGGTCCCGGTCAGCGCGGCGGCCGTGCGGCCGACCTTGCTGCGGCTGCCGAAGACCCACTCGGCGATGTGGGCCAGGAAGGCCAGGGTGTACACGGCCATCGAGGCGTAGACGAGCTCGTTGCTGAGCGTCGCCAGGCCTTCGTTGGTCTCGGCGGCGAGGATCACTTCTCGACCCCTTCTGATGCTTCTGCTTCGGCAGGTTCGGGCGCCGGGGGCGCCGTGGCGGTGAGCGCGACCGCGAGATCGGCGAGCTCCTCGGGCAGCTTGGCGGACTCGCTGCGGCCGAGGCCCGCCATCTCGACGACGGTCACGCCGTCCTCACCGCGGACGGCGCGGACCCAGATCCGGCGCCGCTGGATGAAGAGCGAGCCGGTGAGTCCGGCGATGGCGGCGAGCGCTCCGGCGAGGGCGAGGCCGTTGCCCGGCTGCTGCGAGACCTGGAAGCTCGCCCATTCCTTGATCTCCTTCTCGAAGGTGATCGAGCCGGCGCCGTCGGGCAGCGTCATGGTCATGCCGGGCGCCAGCCGCTTGGCGACTCCGGTGCCCTCGTCGAGCTTGAACTGCTTCATCTTGGTGGTGTCGAGCTGGTACACGTTCTGCGGCAGGCCGGCGTCGACGCCCAGGCTCCCGTAGTAGCCGGTGAGGGCCATCACGGGGTCGGCGAGGGCGGGGAACTGGGAGAACATGGTGCCTTCGCCGGCACCGGCGAAGGTGGGCACGAAGAACGCCTTGAAACCGAGCTGCTCCTTCTTCCCCTCCTTGTTCCGGTAGCCGTCCATCACCTTGATCGCGCCGGTCGAGGTGATGTTGTTGTCGATGGGCAGCAGCGGGACGGCGCCGTTGAAGACGACCTTGCCGCCGCGGTCCCTGACGGTGACGACGGGCGCGTAGCCGTGGGCGATCAGGTAGACCTTGGAGTCGCCGATCTTGAGCGGCTCGTTGACCCGGACGATCGCCTTCCTGTCCTCGCCGTCGGACCGGACGTAGGTGACGGCGGCCTCGAAGGTGCGGGGGGTGCCCAGCTGCGGGCCGCTCGTCTCGTACGTGCCGGTGAAGCTGTCCAGGGTGAAGTTGAACGGTTCCAGCTCGTCGATGCCGAACTGGGAGCCGGACCTGAAGTCGTCGTACTGGGTCAGCGTGTTGGAGAAGCCGTCGCCCTCGACGATCAGCTTGCCGCCCTCGGACTTGAAGAGCTGGCCCCAGGCGAAGGCGATCAGCATCACGATGAGCGCGATGTGGAAGAGCAGGTTGCCGGCCTCGCGGAGGTAGCCCTTCTCGGCGGCGACGGCGTCGTCCGCGGCGCGGACGCGGAAGCGGCGGCCCTTGAGGACGGTGAGGGCGGCCTCGCGGACCTCCTCGGGTCCGGCCTCGGTGCGCCAGGTCGTGTACGCGGGGAGGCGGGTGAGCCGCTTGGGGGCGCCGGGCGGCAGGCCGCGGAGCTGGCCGACGAACTGCCAGGTGCGCGGGACGATGCAGCCGATGAGGGAGACGAAGAGCAGGATGTAGATCGCGGAGAACCACACCGAGCTGTAGACGTCGAAGAGCTGGAGCTTCTCGTAGATCGGGGTGAGGGTCTCGTGCGCCGCCTTGAAGTCGGCGACCTTCATCTCGTCCACGCCGGACTGCGGGATGAGGGAGCCGGGGACCGCGCCGACGGAGAGCAGGAAGAGCAGGATCAGCGCCACCCTCATGGAGGTGAGCTGGCGCCAGAACCAGCGGATCCAGCCGATGATCCCGAGGGTGGGGCCGCCGGTGATCCCGGTGCCGGACTCCTCCTTGGGCGCGGTGGACAGGTCCGCGCCGGCGGCCTCGTCGGCGGTCGCGCGCTCGGTGTCGGTCGTTTCCGTCTTGCTCATCGATCAGATTCCCACCGTGAAGTCGCCGGACCAGCTCTGCATCGTGGAGACCATGCTGTCCCAGACGCCTGTGAGGAGGAGGACACCGGTGACGATCATCATGGCGCCACCGATCCGCATGACCCACACGTAGTGCTTCTTGACCCAGCCGAACGCGCCGAGGGCCTTGCGGAAGGCGATGGCGGCGAGGACGAAGGGGACGCCGAGGCCGAGGCAGTACGCGAGGGCGAGGAGGGCTCCGCGTCCGGCGCTGGCCTGGTCGAGGGCGAGCGCGTTGACCGAGCCGAGCGTCGGGCCGATGCACGGGGTCCAGCCGATGCCGAAGAGCGCGCCGAGGACGGGCGCGCCGAGGAGGCCGGTGACGGGCTTCCGGTGGAAGCGGAACTCGCGCTGGGTGAACCAGGGCATCAGACCGGCGAAGAAGAGCCCCATGAGGATCATGAAGACGCCGAGGACGGTGCTCAGCGTGGAGCTGTACTCCTGGAGCGTGGAGCCGAAGTAGCCGAAGAGGGCGCCGCCGGAGACGAAGACGGCGGTGAAGCCGGCGACGAAGAGGAGCGATCCCGCGGCCATCCGGCCGCGGCGCTGGTCGGCGAGGTCGGTGCCGGAGACGCCGGTGACGTAGCTGAGGTAGCCGGGGACGAGCGGCAGCACGCAGGGCGAGAAGAAGGAGACCAGGCCGGCCAGGAGGGCGATGGGGACGGCGAGCAGGAGGGCTCCGCTGGTGACGGTCTCGTTCACCGGCCCTCACTTCTCCTTGAGCAGCGGGTCGATCATGGACCGCAGCTTGGTGTCGTCGATGGCCATGACCGCGCGGGCGGCGATCTTGCCCTGCTTGTCGAGGATGACGGTGGAGGGGATGCCCTGGGGGCTGAGGGTGCCCTTGGGGAAGCCGAAGAGGATCAGCTTGCCGTCCCGGTCGTAGATGCTCGGGTAGGGCACCTTGTAGTCGGCCTCGAAGGTGAGCGCCTGCTGCTTGTTGGCGTCGCGGGTGTTGAGGCCGACGAAGGCCACGTCCTCGCCCTTGAGCTCGTTCGCCACCTTGGTGAAGTGGGGGGCCTCGGCACGGCAGGGGCCGCACCAGGAGCCCCAGACGTTGAGGACGACGACCTTGCCCTTGAGGTCGGCGACGTCGAGCTTCTCGCCCTCCAGCGTCTCGCCGGCGATCTGCTTGATGTCGGCGCGTTCGCCCTTGGGGACGGTGGAGATGCCGCCCTTGCTGGTGACGAAGTTGGTGTCGTTGCCGCCGGTGGTGCCGTTGTCCTCGCCGCCGCAGGCGGAGAGCGCGAGGGCGGCGGACAGCACGCCGACGGCGGCGAGGGCGCGTCGGGGGGCACGGCGGAGGCCACGGCTAAGGCTCATGTGAAAAGTTTCGCATGGGCGTTTGGGGGATCTTGGGCACCCCCCTACGTGCCCAAAACGCCCCTTGTCAAGATCGCCTAAGCGGCCGTGAGATAGGTGCGCCAGCCGCCGGCCGGCTTCTGGCCGACGTCGAGGCCGCGCAGACGGTCGAGGATACGGGGGTCCTGGACGTCCATCCAGTCGGTGAACTGGCGGAACGACACGAGCCGGACGTCCTTCTTCCCGGCCATCGCCTTGAGCGCCTCCTCGACGGCGTCCATGTAGATGCCGCCGTTCCACTGCTCGAAGTGGTTGCCGACGAAGAAGGGCGCGCGGTTCGACTCGTACGCGCGCGTGAAGCCGCCGACCAGCGCGTCGGTGGCCTGCTTGCGCCAGCCGGGATAGCGGGACGGCATGCCCTTGGTCGAGTTCTTCGACTGGTTGGCGAGCATGTTGTAGTCCATGGAGAGGACTTCGAAGGAGTGCCCGGGGAAGGGCACGGCCTGGAGCGGGAAGTCCCAGATCCCCTTGCGCTTGACGGGCCAGGTCTGGCGGCCGCCGGGCGAGCTGGCGTCGTAGCGCCAGCCGAGGCGCTTGGCGGTGGGCAGCAGGTTGTCCTGGCCGAGGAGGCAGGGGGTGCGGCCGCCGACGAGCTCCTTGGAGTAGTCGAAGGGCAGCGGGTCGAGGTCGGTCCAGCCGCTGTTCGTCTTCCACTCGGTGACGAACTTCACCGCCTGGTCGATCTCGCTCTGCCACTGCGCCGGAGTCCAGTTGCCGACGGATCCGGAGCCGCCGCAGAAGTGGCCGTTGAAGTGGGTGCCGATCTCGTGCCCGTCGAGCCAGGCCTGGCGGACGTACTTGAGGGTGTCCTTGATGTGGTCGTCGGTGAGGTAGCCGATGTCGGAGGCGCCGACGCGGTTGTTCGGCGGGCGGTAGAGGTTCTTCTTCGACTCGGGCAGCAGGTAGATGCCGGACAGGAAGAAGGTCATGGCCGCGTCGTGGTTGCGGGCCAGTTCGAGGAAGCGGGGGAAGAGGCCGTTGCCGACCTCGCCGGCGCCGTCCCAGGAGAAGACCACGAACTGCGGCGGGGTCTGGCCCGGTTCGAGCGGGACGGGGGCGTCGGGCTGGTGCGGCTGCTTGCCGGTGTCCGCGGTGGAGCCGTCCCCGATGAGGCGGACGTCGTCCTTGGTGGGGGCCGGAGTGCTGGACGGTCCGCCGGTGGACGGAGCGCCGCCCTTGTCCGGGCCGGAACTGCCCGTACCGCCCTGACCCTTGTCGCTGCACCCGGCGATCCCCAGGGCCGCCGCGGCCCCGACTCCCGCCCCGATCAGGCTCCTTCGACTGAACCCGCGCATGGCATCCCCATTCACGCTGTGACGCACGAAACATCATCCAAACCGACAATGAGTGAGATGCGGGGAGGAACACGGAGGTTCCGGCAAATCGCACAAAAATTTCAACGTGACTGAAGAGTGACCATTCTCCAGCCGTGTTGACGATGTCGCTCTGACAATGCCCCGTCAAGCCTGGCAGACCGTGGGAAGGGGGTCCGGGCGGGGGTCCGGGCGGGGAACTCGGGACCCTGGGGGGGGGGACAGCCCGTGAGGGGTCCGGGGGTGAGGAGGAACTCGCCCGCGCGGGATCCGGGGGTGAGGAGGAACTCGCTCGCGCGGTATCCGGGATTGCGGAGGAACAGGCCCGCGCGGGTCCGGGAGCGAGGGGGAAGTCCCCCGCGCGGGATCCGGGGGAACGGCCGCGGAAGGGCGGAGGGGGCTCTCAGGGGTGACCTGGCGGGGCCCGGAGGGGCGGCCCTGGCGGGGGCCTGGAGGGGCGGCCCCTCGGGGGCCCGGAGGGCGGCCCGCGCGGGGCCGGGCGAACGGCCCCGCGCGGGATCCGGGGCTACGCCCCGAAGGCCTTCTGCTTGCCCTTCACCGGCTTGGCGCCGGCCCGCAGGTGCACCGGCACGAGGTCGATCGCCGGCTCGCTGTACCCGACCGAGACGATCTTGTCGCCCTTGTACGTGAACGAGGTGAGCGAGGCGAGCGTGCACTGCCGGCGCCGCGGGTCGTGCCACAGCCGGCGCCGCTCGACGAACGACCGCACGATCCAGATCGGCAGCTGGTGGCTGACCAGCACCGCCTCGTGCCCGCGCGCCGCGTCCTTGGCCGCGTCCAGCGCGCCCATCATCCGCACGACCTGCTCGATGTACGGCTCGCCCCAGGACGGCTGGAACGGGTTGGTGAGGTGCCTCCAGTTCGCCGGCCGGCGCAGCGCCCCGTCGCCGACCCCGAAGGTCTTGCCCTCGAAGACGTTCGCCGCCTCGATCAGCCGCGCGTCGGTGGCCAGGTCCAGGCCGTGCGACTTGGCGACCGGCGTGGCCGTCTCCTGCGCCCGCTCCAGCGGGGAGGCGACGACGTACGTGACGTCCCGCTCGGCCAGCGACTCCGCCACCCGGTCCGCCATCTTCCGGCCCAGCTCGGAGAGGTGGTAGCCGGCCCGGCGCCCGTACAGCACGCCGTCCGGGTTGTGCACCTCGCCGTGGCGCATCAGGTGGACGACGGTGATGTCCTGGTCGCTCTTCACCTGCTCGCTCTTCACCTGCTCGCTCATGCGCCGGCCTCCGCGGCGGCACGCGCGGCGGCCGGCAGGGCCGCGGCGACCCGCTCGATCGCGCGCTCGTCGTGCGCGGCCGAGACGAACCACGACTCGAAGGCCGACGGCGGCAGGTAGACGCCGTCCGCGAGCATCGAGTGGAAGAAGGCGTTGAAGCGGAAGGCCTCCTGCTTCTTCGCGTCGTCGTAGTTCCGCACCTCGTCGGCGGTGAAGAAGACCGAGAACATGTTGGACGCGGTCTGCAGCCGGTGCGCCACGCCCTCCTTGCCGAGCGCGTCGGCGACGAGGCCCTGGATCTCCTTCGAGACCGCGTTCACCTTCTCGTACGCGGCGTCGTCGAGCAGCCGCAGCTGCGCGAGCCCGGCGGCGGTGGCGATCGGGTTACCGGAGAGCGTGCCGGCCTGGTAGACCGGGCCGGCCGGGGCGAGGTGGCCCATGACGTCGGCCCGGCCGCCGAAGGCCGCGGCCGGGAAGCCGCCGCCCATGACCTTGCCGAAGGTCATCAGGTCGGGCTTCACGCCGTCCACGCCGTACCAGCCGGCGCGGCTCGTCCGGAAGCCGGTCATGACCTCGTCGGAGATGTACAGCGCGCCGTTCTCCCGGCACAGGTCCGCGAGCCCCTGGTTGAAGCCGGGCAGCGGCGGGACGACGCCCATGTTGCCGGGCGAGGCCTCGGTGATCACACAGGCGATCTCGCCGGGGTGCGCGGCGAACGCGGCCCGCACGGCCTCCAGGTCGTTGTACGGCAGCACGATCGTGTCGCCGGCCTGCGCGCCGGTCACGCCGGGCGTGTCGGGCAGGCCGAGGGTGGCGACACCGGAGCCGGCGGCGGCGAGCAGCGCGTCCACGTGCCCGTGGTAGCAGCCGGCGAACTTGACGACCTTCGCGCGCCCGGTGAATCCGCGGGCGAGCCGGATGGCCGACATCGTCGCCTCGGTGCCGGAGGAGACGAGCCGGACCTGCTCGACGGGCTCGATCCGGGCCACGATCTCCTCGGCGAGCGCCACCTCGCCCTCACCGGGCGTGCCGAAGGAGGTACCGCGGGCCACCGCGGCCTGCACGGCGGCGGTCACCTCGGGGTGGGCGTGGCCGAGAATCATCGGCCCCCAGGAGCAGACGAGGTCGACATACTCGCGACCGTCCGCATCCGTGAGGTACGGACCGGTGCCGGACACCATGAACCGGGGCGTACCGCCCACAGCCCGGAAGGCCCGCACCGGTGAGTTCACGCCGCCGGGCGTCACAAGGGACGCGCGGTCGAAAAGCGTCTGTGAGACTGGGGCTTCGTATGAATACGACACAGTGATCCTGACCTGCGAGTACGACGTCTGGTACGGAGGGACGGTGTGGGCACCCTGTGCATCACGCCGGGGCGGCCTGCCTCCGCGTCTGCGAAACTGTGGCGGCAGGGACCTCATGGGGTTGGCTCACGCGTTCCATGGTGTCAGAGGCCGCGGCGATTCTTGCGGACAGGTGTTTCACCGCAGGAACGCGGGGGAGGTCACTGACACGATGATCGGGTTGCGCGGCGGGGTCGTGTTGCCGAGAAACAGCAGTCGGGTGGAGATATGCATCGCGGTGGCGGGCCGGGCGAGGGGACGGACGACCTGGGTCCGGAGCCTGTCCGGCGGGGGAGGCACCGGCGGCGACGGGCCGAGGACCCGTCCGCGCCGGACAATCGCGCATCCCCCGAGCAGACGCCGGCGGATCCGCCCCTCGGAGGCCGCAGATTGGCCGTGACGTACAAGTACTTCGGCGCGCCCGACGGCGCCACGGCGGCCCGGGTCCCGATCTCGATGCGCCCGGAGGAGCTCGGCGGCGACGAGCTGGGCATGGGCGGCATGTTCTCCAAGATCAAGCCCGAGACGATAGCGGCGATGGTCCTCACCGGCATCCAGGGCCTGCCGCTGAACAAGGTCCCCCCGCTGGAACTGGTCGTCCTGCACCCCGACTACGCCGTGGTGAAGCTCCCCACGACCGTCGTCGACCCGCTGCGCGCGATCGGCGAGGAGTCGGTCGGCGCCGCCGCCTTCATCTGGTCCACCGTCCCCGACCGAGGCGGCCCGCGCGACGCCTTCGACGTCTACCAGCTGCTCCACGAGTGGCAGGACTTCTCCGTCCGCCTCCACGAGGCCGGCCACCATCCGTACTGCCTGGTCTGGCCCTGACGGCTGCCTCTCTCCGCGTTTCCGACCGTCATAGCGCCTGAAATTCTGATGAATCGGATCTAATGCATGGATGTTGGTTCACAGAGGCACCGTGCGAGGAGGACCTGTCGTGACCGGAGTGACCACAGCGGCCGGAGTGACCGGAGGCGTCGGCCCGACCGGAGGAGCGCGGGCGTCCGCGCCCCGCATGCCCGGCGTTCGCGCCGCGAGCGGCGGACCCATGCAGATCGCCGAGGTCGCCGCCCGCACCGAACTCCCCCTGCGCACCATCCGCCAGTACGAGGACTGCGGACTCGTCGTCCCCTCGGCGGCCTCGGAGGGCGGCTTCCCGCTCTACACGGAGGCCGACGTGGCCCGCCTGATGGTGATCCGCCGCATGCAGCCGCTCGGTTTCGGCCTCGACGAGACCCGCGAACTCCTCACGTCGGTCGACCGCCTCGCCGCCGACCTCCCCGGCACCGACGGCGAACTCGAACCGGCCGAACGCGACGCCCTCGTCACCCGCGTCCGCCGCTACGAGGACGCCGCCGCCGCCCATGTCGCCGACCTCCGCGCCCAACTGGCCCGTGCCGAGGAGTTCGCCGCCTCCCTCCGCTCCCGCCTCACCACCTGACCCGCGCCCCCGGCACCAGCGTCGGAACCGACGGCGGCAGCGGCAGCAGCGTCGGCATCGGGCGATCGATGGGCAGCCCCGGGGCGGAGGGCACCCGTGCGGTCGGCGGAGGACACCCGTGCGGCCGGGCCTACCCCAGGCCCCAGCCACAGGCCGCAGGCCCCAGCCGCGCGCCGCAGGCCCGGCCCCGCGGGGCCGTCAGGCGGCAAGGGCCTCTGCCAGGGCCCGGAAGAAGCGGGCGTACGCGGCGGGGCTGGGCGGGATCTCCGGGTTCCACGGCACCAGCCGCGCGCCCGTCGGCAGCCGCTCCGGACCCTCGGGCCTGTTCGCATGGGCCCGACTGTCGTAGAGGACCAGCGCGGGGGCGAGGTCGAGGGCCCGCTCCCACCCCGTGGTCAGCCAGTTCGCGCCGGGTCCCGGCCCCGGGTCGACCAGCCGGACTCCGAGCCCGGCGAGCCGCGCCAGCTCCGGCCAGGCCCCCGGGCGCGCCAGGTAGACCTGCTCCGGACCGCCCCCGGAGAGCGCCAGCACCCCGAACCCGGTCCCCGCCGCCCCGGCGGCCGCCCGCACCGCCGCCTCCGCCTCCACCAGCCCACCGCCGCCCGGCCGGGTGTCCGGGGCGCCGAGCGCCGCCCCGAGCTCCCCGAAGCGGCCGATGATCGCCGACAGGCTCAGATCGTTGCCGACGGAGAGCGCCGCCAGCGGCACCCCCACCCGATCGGCGAGCTCCTCGTCCAGGGCGTACGGGCTCTTCCCGTCGTACGTGACGTCCACCACCAGCTCCGGGCGAAGCTCCCGCAGCCGCTGCTCGTCCAGCGCCCGCCCCGGCCCGAGGTACGGCACCCCGGCCGCCGCCAGCCCGCCGTCCTTCGCCGGGTCCGCCTCGACCCCGTCGTGCCCGGAGCCGTACACCGCGACCGGTGTCACCCCCATGTCGAGCAGGGCGGCTCCGGCCCGCACGTAGGCCACCACCCGCGCGGGCCTCTCCGGCGCCCCCAGCTCCGCCCCCCTGTCGTCCGTGAAACCCCATCCGTGCGCACCCGTTCCGGACATGTGGCTGCTCCCTCCCCGGCCGGACATATGCCTCCGCCGCCACCTTCGAACGGTTCCCCGCCCGGCACAAGAGGGCCTGCCCGACCCGCTCGCCCGCTCCCCGCTGTCCGGGACTTTGGTCCCGTACCCCCCTGCCGAAAGTCCCCCAGGGTGGTGTTAACTGAGCAGGTCGGGAGGAAGCCGTAGGAATCGCCTGTTCCGCCGTGCCCGCACGCCGCCTGCCGGTGCGTGCGCCGCGCGCCGGCCCTTTCGCTCTGGAGTGAACGCCATGTCCGTGCCCGGCCAGTTCTCCGACCCCCGTGTCCTCACCCTTTTCGCCGTGCTCGCGGTCGCGACGGGCGTGTGGCTGGCGGCGGGCCTGCGCGCCCGCGCCCGCCGGAACCGCGCGCTGACGCCGATGGACCGCGTCTGGCACCCCCAGGAGTCGGTGCCGTTGACCCCGGCGGAGGAGCTCGCCTTCGGCCAGGTCGTCTCCCGCCTCTCCCTGACCTCCACGGGTCGCCTGCGCTGACGCCCGGCCGGTCCCACCGCTTCCCCGCCCGCCCTCCCGCGGAGGGGCTCGGGCAGGGAGGCGTCGGCCCGCCCCGCGGCCCGGGGCGTCAGCCCGTCGGGCCGACGCGAGGGTCACGGCCCGTCGTCGCGAGGAGCCGCTCGAAGGTGCTCGCGCCGGGCGGGAGCTCGACGGCGTCACCGAACACGTCCATCTTCCGGGCCATCGGCGCCATCCCCTCCACCTCGTCCACCAGCCCGGCCACCACCTCCGGATCGGGCTCGAACTCCCGCCCGGTCGCCCTCGCCAGGTCCCACGCGTGCACGGTGAGGTCGAGCAGCACCATCGCCCCGACCGTCCTGGCCGGCAGCCCCATCGCCCCCGAGGTCCCCTCCTCGGCCCCCGGCGCCGCCCACGCCTCCACCAGCTTCGCGGTCTCCGCCGCGAAGCGCTCGCGCCACTCGGGCTCCGCGAGCCGGTCGGGGGTCGCGGAGAAGTCGGCCGCCTCCTTGGCCGCGAGCGCCTGGAAGTTGACCACCACCGAGAACAGGTGGTTCAGCAGGGCGCGGACGTCGTACTCGGCGCAGGGCGTGGGCGCGCCGAGCGAGGCGTCGTCCGTGCCCGCGATCAGGGGGACGGCCCGGTCGGAGGCGGCGCGGAGCAGGACGCCGAGGGAGGCATCACTCTTCTCGAAGGCAAGGTGCGACTCGTCGGTGCGAGCGGTCGTGTCGTCGGATCCCGGGTGCTTGTCGTCGTACGTCATGGCCCCGACGCTATGAGAACTCCCCGACCCGGTCTTGAAGAAACGCGCCACGAACCCCGGCCCGCCCCCGATCTCCGCCCCCTAGGGACAGCAGGGGCCAAAGCTCGCCCGGCGACTCGGCCCGGCGTCCGACGGCCGCGCGCCTCTAGGATCGGAGGCATGCCCGACCCTGCACCGCGCCGGGACGCCCGGGGCATCGTCGCCCCCGCCGAGCTGTTCTCCCGGGTCCGCTTCCGCCGTCACCTCCCGGCGCCGGAGCTGCGTCCGTACCTGGAGCACTACTGGCTGATCGACTGGTCGCTGCCGGAGCCGTACACCACCCATGTCGTCCCGCACCCGTCGGTGAACGTCGTCTTCCAGCGGTACGGCCCGCCGGGCGCGGGGCCCCGGGCCGCCCGCCGGTCGGCGGAGGTCTCGGGAATCGGGCTGGGGCTGTTCACGCAGCGGCTCGAAGGGGAGGGGCGGGTCTGCGGGGTGCAGTTCCGGCCCGGCGGCTTCCGCCCCTTCGCCCCGGCACGGCCCGTCTCGTTCTGGACGAGCCGCCGGGTCGCCCTGCACGAGGCTTTCCCGGACACCCGCGGCCCCGCGGGCGACGGCACCGCGGACGGCGCCGCGCTCGACGCCGTGCTCTCTTCCGTCCTCTCCCCGGACGACGACCACGCGCGCGTGGCGGCGCTCGACGCCTTCCTCCTCGCCCGCGGGCCCGCCCCGGACCCCGCCGCCGACCAGGCGATGGAGCTGGTGGAGCTGGTCCGCACCGATCGCACGGTCCTGCGGGTGGGCCGGCTGGCCCGGCTCTCGGGCCTCTCGCCCCGCTCCCTCCAGCGGCTCTTCGCCTCCCACGTCGGCGTCGGTCCGAAGTGGGTGATCCTGCGCTACCGCCTCCACGAGGCCCTGGAGCGGGCCGAGGAGGGCGCGGCGCCGGACTGGGCGGACCTCGCGGCCGAACTCGGCTACAGCGACCAGGCCCATCTCGTCCGGGACTTCACCTCCACCGTGGGCCTCTCCCCGACCGCGTACGCCCGGGGGCTGTCGGTGCCGTGACGTACCGTGCGCGCATGAGCGAGCTGCCCGGGAAGACCGCCTCCACCGCGTCCGTACGTCTCGAGGCCTGGTCCGAGGCGGACGCCGGACTGCTGCGCGCACTGAACGCGCCCGAGCTGATGGAGCACCTGGGCGGTCCGGAGACCGAGGAGCAGCTGGAGCGGCGCCACCGGCGGTATGTGGACCTGAGCGCCGACACCTCGAGCAGGGGCCGGATGTTCCGGGTCGTGCTGCTGCCCGAGGAGCGCGTCGCGGGCAGCATCGGCTTCTGGGCGACCACCTGGAACGGCGAGCCGGTGTACGAGACGGGCTGGGCGGTCCTGCCGGGCTTCCAGGGGCGTGGCGTCGCGACCCTGGCCACGCGCGCGGTGGCGGAGCAGGCCCGGGCCGCGGGCCTCCACCGCCATCTGCACGCCTTCCCGTCGGTGGGGAACGCCGCGTCGAACGCGGTGTGCCGCAAGGCGGGCTTCGACCTGCTCGGGGAGCAGGACTTCGAGTACCCGCCGGGCCGCCCGATGCGCTGCAACGACTGGCGGCTCGACCTGGGTGCTACCGCGGATCGGTGAGCGGCCGCACGAAGTGGAAGGCCGCGATGTCGAAGCGCTCGCGCAGGTAGAAGCGGTGGGCGCCGGTGCGGTGGGTGCCGGAGTCGAGGTTCAGCGTGTGGCAGCCGGCCGCGCGGGCGTGGCCCTCCAGATGGGCGATGAGCGCGTGGCCGACGCCGGTGGAGCGGGCGTCGGAGGCGGTCACCAGATCGTCGACGTACAGATTGCTGAGCGAGCTGGTGTTGAAGACGAGCCGCCAGCCGGCCGCTCCGACGCACCGTCCGTCGTCGCCGTAGGCGGCGGAGAAGCGCAGGCCCTGCGCGTGGCCGCGCGCGTACACCTCCTGGAAGAGGGCGGGGGTGAGGTGCGGTCGCAGTTCGACGAGGACCGGCAGGAGGTCGCTCTCCAGCCGGGGGTCGCCGGGTTCGAGGTCGATGATCTTCATGCGGGGACGGTAGCCCAGCCGTGCCCGGGCGTCTCCCCCGATCGGCTCCGAGCGGCTCGGACCTTCGGCCGGTGCCGGGCGCACCGTCGCGCCGGGCCGGGAATTGCCTGGCCCGCCGCCGGGACCCGGTGCGATCCTGTCCCCGTGAACGGACCGGAGATCCAGATCAGCTTCGCCCCCGGCCTGGCCGTCTTCGTCGCCGCCGAGCGGCGCTCGGGGCGTACGGCCGTGGCCACCGACGGCGTCTCCTCGCTGGGCCATGTCGTCGAGTCGCTCGGCGTCCCGCTCACCGAGGCCGGCAGGCTCCTGGTCGACGGCCACCCCGTGGCGCACGCGCACGTGCCGTCGGCCGGCGAGCGCGTCGAGGTCGAGGACGTCGCCCGCCCGCAGCCGGTGCCCGGCGCGCCTCTCCGGTTCCTGCTCGACGTGCACCTGGGCACCCTGGCCCGGCGGCTGCGGCTGCTCGGTGTGGACGCCGCCTACGAGAACGAGGACATCGGCGACCCCGCACTCGCCGCGCTCTCCGCCCAGGAGCGGCGGGTCATGCTCACCCGCGACCGGGGCCTCCTGCGCCGCCGCGAGCTGTGGGCGGGGGCGTACGTGTACAGCGACCGGCCGGACGACCAGCTCCGTGACGTCCTGGAGCGCTTCGCTCCGCGGCTGGCGCCCTGGACCCGCTGCACCGCCTGCAACGGCCTCCTGACGGACACCGGCAAGGACGAGGTGCGCGAGCGCCTGGAGCAGGGCACCGAGAAGACGTACGACGTGTTCGCGCGGTGCGAGGAGTGCGAGCGGGTCTACTGGCGGGGCGCGCACCACGCCCGTCTGGAAGCGATCGTCGACGAGGCGGTACGCGAGTTCGGCGCCGCCGCCTCCTGAGGTCCGCCCCCGGGCTCAGGGGGTCTCGGCGGTGAGGTACCGCTGGACGGTCGGCGCGAGCCAGGCCACCAGCTCGTCCCGGCTCATCCCGGCGGCCGGAGGCAGGCGGAGCACGTAGCGGGCGAGCGCCATGCCGAGGATCTGCGAGGCGACGAGCGCGGCCCGCTCCGGGGCCTCCTCGGGCCTGGGGCAGACGCCGAGGGTGACGGGGCCGAGCTGCGCCTCGAAGATCGCCCGCATGCGGTCGGCGCCCGCGTCGTTGGTGACACCGACCCTGAGCAGCCCGGTGAGCACGTCGTCGCGCTCCCAGCGGTCGAGGAAGTGGTTCACGAGCACCGCGCCGATGTGCTTGGAGGGCAGCGCACCCAGGGCGGGCAGGTCGAGGTCGAACTCGGACGCGGCGGCGAACAGCCCCTCCTTGTTGCCGTAGTAGCGCATGACCATCGAGGGGTCGATCCCGGCGTCGCGGGCGATGGCCCGGATCGTGGCGCGCTCGTACCCGTCGGCGGCGAAGCGCTCGCGGGCGGCCTCCAGGATCGCGGCCCGGGTGGCGTCGGATCGGCGTGCGGTCGTCATGCCCACAATTGTAGGCCAACAAGTGTTGACACGTCGCGGCGAGGCGCTCTACCGTTGCCAACAAGCGTAGGCAAACAAGCGTTGACCGATCGGAGGCCAGCCATGAGCACCACCGACCACCGCACCGCCGAAGGCACCACCCCCACCGACACCGACGTCATCGTCGTCGGCGCCGGCCCCACCGGACTCCTCCTCGCCGGCGACCTCGCCGCGGCCGGCCTCCACGTCACCCTCGTCGAGCGCCGCCCCGCCGGCCGCTCCAACCTCACCCGCGCCTTCGGCGTCCACGCCCGCACCCTCGAACTCCTCGACACCCGCGGCCTCGCCGACGCCCTCGAGACCACCGGCACCCCCCTCACCCGGATGCGCCTCTTCGGCAGCCTCTCCCTCGACCTCCGCCGCCTCCCCTCCCGCTTCGACCACCTCCTCATCACGCCCCAGTACGAGGTCGAGCGCCTCCTGGAACAGCGCGCGATCGACTCCGGCGTCACCTTCCGCCACGACACCGCCCTGCACTCCCTCCACCAGGACGCCGACGGCGTCACCGCCGCACTCACCGGCCCCGACGACACCCCCCTCACCCTCCGCGCCCGCCACCTCGTCGGCACCGACGGCCACCGCAGCACCGTCCGCACCGCCCTCGGCCTCCCCTTCCCCGGCGACAGCGTCATCCGCTCGATCGTCCTCGCCGACGTCAGACTCACCGACGAACCCGCCGAATCCCTCACCGTCAACGGCTCAGGCGGCGCCTTCGCCTTCATCGCCCCCTTCGGCGACGGCTGGTACCGCGTGATGGGCTGGGACCGCACCCGCCAGGTCCCCGACAGCGAGCCCGTCGACCTCGACGAGGTCCGCGCCCTCGCCCGGCGCGCCCTCGGCACCGACCACGGCATGCACGACGCCCGCTGGATCTCCCGCTTCCACAGCGACGAGCGGCAGGTCCCCGCCTACCGCGTCGGCCGCGTCCTCCTCGCCGGCGACGCCGCCCACATCCACTCCCCCGCCGGCGGCCAGGGCATGAACACCGGCCTCCAGGACGCCGCCAACCTCTCCTGGAAGCTCATCGCCGTCCACCGCGGCGACGCCCCCGACCCCGAAGCCCTCCTCGACAGCTACCAGGCCGAGCGCCACCCCGTCGGCGCCATGGTCCTGCGCAGCAGCGGCGCCCTCATCCGCCTCGCCATGGCACACACCCCCGCCACCCGCGCCCTGCGGGCCCTGGCCACCACCGCCCTCAACACCTTCCGCCCCGCGTCCGCCAAGGCCCTCGGCATGATCAGCGGCCTCGGCATCGCCTACGCCCCCGTACCCGGTGGCGGTCGCACCTCCGGACGCCGCGCCCCCGACGTACCGCTCCGCGAGGGCCGCCTGCACGCGCTTCTGCGCACGGGCGAGTTCGTCCTCATCGCCCCCGAGGGCGTCACCCCGGCCCTCCCGCCGCTCGCGCCGACCACCGCCGACCGCGCCGTCCGGGCCACCTGGACGGACCCCGCGCGCCGCACCACGACCCTCGTCCGCCCCGACGGCTACGTCCTGTGGAGCAGCCGGTGACCACCCCACCGCCCCCAGGGTCAGAAGACGTACGGATCCCCGGTCGCGAGCACCAGCACCCGGTGCCGATCGTTGACGGGGTTCCCGTCCGGCCCGCCGGCCCGCCAGGCCGTGCTCACCTCCACCGTCAGCTCCTGCGGCAGCCCCGCCGCCCGGAGATCCAGCGCCAGCTCACCGGCGGCACCCCCGTCCGGGAGCGCACCCGTCCGGCAGGACACCACCCGGGCGCTGCTCCACAGACAGCCCGGGGGCAGCACCTGACCACCCGCCATCGGCGCGGAGAAGGCCAGCCGGACGGTGGCATCGGCGACATCGGACGGCCCGTGGTTCTCCGTCACCAGCCACACTCCGACCCGCCCGCCCCACAGGGACACATGGCCGTGATGGGCAAGATCCGCCTCACCCCCGACCGCCTCGACCCCGACCGCCCCACGCCCGACCGCCCCACGCCCGACCGCCTCGGCCACGACGGTCTCGACCCCGACCGCCTCGCCACCGCGGCCGTCGGCCGCTCCGGCGGCCGTCCCGGTCCCCAGCACCACCAGCGCCGCGAGCACGGCGCCGAGCACACCCTCAGAAATCGCACGCATAGGCAGAAAATACCCACAGACCATCCCATTTACTGACAATCTGTCAGCCCGCGTGTCCGCCCGCGCCGCCGCCTATCCTGGCCACCACACCGCCCGACCACCTGTGCGAGGAGCCTCCGCCATGTCCGCCCCCATCGCCGTCATCACCGGAGCGAGCAGCGGCATCGGCGCCGCCACGGCCCGGCAGCTGGCCGCCGCCGGCTACCGCGTGGTCCTCACCGCCCGACGCAAGGACCGCATCGAGGCCCTCGCCGCCGAGATCACCGAGGCCGGCCACCAGGCCACCGCCTATGCCCTCGACGTCACCGACCGCGCCGCCGTCGACGAGTTCGCCACCGCGTTCCGCACCCTCGCCGTCCTCGTGAACAACGCCGGAGGCGCCCTCGGCCTCGACCCCGTCGCCACCGGCGACCCCGAGGACTGGCGCCGCATGTACGACGTCAACGTCCTCGGCACCCTCCACATGACCCAGGCCCTCCTGCCCGCTCTCACCGCGAGCGGCGACGGCACCGTCGTCGTCCTCTCCTCCACCGCGGGCCACGCCACCTACGAGGGCGGCGCCGGCTACGTCGCCGCCAAGAACGGCGCCCGCGTCATCGCGGAGACCCTCCGCCTGGAGATCGTCGGCACCCCCGTGCGCGTCATCGAGATCGCCCCCGGTCTGGTCAAGACCGAGGAGTTCGCCACCACCCGCTTCCGCGGCGACACCGACCGCGCCGCCAAGGTCTACGACGGCGTCGCCGATCCCCTCACCGCCGACGACGTCGCCGACACCATCACCTGGGCCTGCACCCGCCCCCCGCACGTCAACATCGACCTCCTGGTCGTCCGCCCCCGAGCCCAGGCCTCCAACACCAAGCTCCACCGCGAGCCGTAGACAGGAACGGGTGACCCCACCCGATCGCCCACCCGATCACCCCGTGGATCGTCCGCACGGCACCCGCACAGCACCCGCACGGCGCACGCAGCCGGCCCGCCGTCGAGGACAACTCCACGACGGGCGACGCCCCTCGGTCGGGATTCCCGTCCCGTTCGAGGGGCGGGTCGCCATGCCCGCCGACTGCACACGAGGGTGCGGGGCGCCACCACGTCCGCGCCCCGCACCCTTCAGCCCTTCAGCCCTTCAGCCCTTCAAGCCCATCAGCCCCTCAAGCCATCAGCCCTCCAAGCCCATCAGCCCCTCAAGTCCATCAGCCCTCCAAGCCCATCAGCCCTCCAAGCCCATCAGCCTTCGGCCTTCGGCCTTCAGCCCTTCACGCAGATGACCTGCTTGAGCTTGGCGACGACCTCGACGAGGTCCGTCTGCCGCTCGATGACCTTCTCGATCGGCTTGTACGCGCCCGGAATCTCGTCCACGACGCCGGAGTCCTTGCGGCACTCCACGCCCTGCGTCTGCTCCTCCAGGTCACGCGTGGAGAAGCGCCGCTTCGCCGCGCTCCGGCTCATCTTCCGGCCGGCGCCGTGCGAGGCCGAGTTGAACGAGGCCGGGTTCCCGAGGCCCTTCACGATGTACGAGCCGGTGCCCATCGAACCGGGGATGATGCCGAACTCCCCGGATCCGGCCCGGATCGCGCCCTTACGGGTCACGAGCAGGTCCATCCCCTCGTACCGCTCCTCCGCCACGTAGTTGTGGTGGCAGGAGATCACCGGCTCGAAGGACACCCTCGCCTTCCGGAACTCCCTGCGGACGACTTCCTGGAAGAGCGCCATCATGATCGCGCGGTTGTACTTCGCGTACTCCTGCGCCCAGAAGAGGTCGTGCCGGTAGGCAGCCATCTGCGGCGTCTCGGACACGAAGACGGCCAGGTCGCGGTCGATGAGCCCCTGGTTGTGCGGCAGTTTCTGCGCCACACCGATGTGGTGCTCCGCGAGTTCCTTGCCGATGTTGCGGGAGCCCGAGTGCAGCATCAGCCACACCGAATCGGACGTGTCGACACAGAGCTCCACGAAGTGGTTGCCGGCTCCGAGGGTTCCCATCTGCAGTGCCGCCCGCTCGCGACGGAACTTCACCGCGTCCGCCACCCCGTCGAAGCGCGACCAGAAGTCGTCCCAGCCGGAGGTCGGGAACTGGTAGAGGCGCTTCGGTTCGACCTCTTCACGGTGCATGCCGCGACCGACCGGGATGGCCTGCTCGATCTTCGAGCGGAGGCGGGAGAGGTCGCCCGGGAGGTCGTTCGCCGTCAGTGAGGTCTTGACGGCCGACATCCCGCAGCCGATGTCCACACCCACCGCCGCGGGACAGACCGCGTCCTTCATGGCGATGACCGAGCCCACCGTCGCGCCCTTGCCGTAGTGCACGTCCGGCATGACGGCGAGGCCCTTGATCCACGGCAGCGTAGCCACGTTCCGCAGCTGCTGCATCGCGCCGCCCTCCACCGTGGAAGGATCGGCCCACATCCGGATGGGCACCTGCGCACCCGGTACCTCTACATACGACATACTTCCTCGATTCCCCCGAAAAGTCTGATAACGCAAAAACCGGAGCCAAAGCCCGTACAGGTGACGGCGGACCGGCATCAACGGCTGCGCGTGCGATAGACATTGTGTCCATCCGCCTCCAGGGGGCGGCAAAGGGTTTTCGGGAATGACTTCGGGAGAAGGGAGCCTGGGACGGTGCAGCGAAAGAGGTACTCACCCGGCAGCGCTCCCGGCACCCTCCTCGGTCTGGGCGCCGGTCTCGCCGTCACACTCGGCGCCCTGACCGGCTGCTCCGCCGCCGACCCCGCCGAGGACGTCGCCCTCGACGCGAAGGCGGGCGTCGCCGCCGCGCCCGTCGCGCCGCCCGGCCGCTACCGCACGCTCTTCGAGCCCTGCCGCGCCGTCCCGCACGCCACGCTGCGCGAGCTGCTGCCCGGCACCGCCGCGATGACCGACGCCGAGCGCGCCAAGGCCCTCCGCGGCACGCCCGCCGTCACGTACGACACTGACCGGCGCGTCGGCTGCACCTGGAACGCGGACGCCGAGAACGGCGCGCACCGACTGGTGCTCGACGTGGAGCGGGTGGTCTCGTACGACCCGACGGTCAGCGACGCGGCCCGGGCGCAGGAGGTCTACACCCGCAAGCAGCTCGCGGCCGGGATCGTCGTACCGGAGACCCCGACCGCCACTCCCACCTCGCCGTCCTCCTCGGCATCCACCTCCACGTCGGCTCCCGCATCGCCCTCCGCCTCCGCCGATCCCGCCACCCCTGCCACGCCCACGACCGGCGCGGCGGCGACCGGCGCGGGGACGGGGACCGCCCCGGCGTCTCCCACCGGGGCCCCCGCCACCGGCCCCACCAGCCCCACGGGCACCCCCTCCGCCCCGGCGACGACCGGTCTGGAACCGCGGACGCTCGGCGGGCTCGGCGAGATCGCGTTCGTCGACGACAAGCTCGGCAAGCCCGGCGGGAACGGTCAGCAGCGGGTCGTGAGCGTGGTGTTCCGCACATCGAACGTGGTCGTGACGGTCGAGTACCGGCAGCGCACGACCGGGGTGGCGCCCGCCCCGGACAGCAAGGAACTGCAGGACAGGGCGCAGAATCTGGCCCGGCTGCTGGCCGACCGGCTGGAGGAGTAGCCCGCTGCCCCGGCGTCCCGCGCCCGACCCCGGACGACGGGGACCACGTAACGTGTCGGCGTACCCAGGGCCGCCAGGGCCGCCGGCCGGCACCGGCCGTACGACAAGCGGCACCGGCCGTACGACAAGCGACTGAAGGAACCATGCAGCGATCAGCTCCGCGACTCACCCGCATTCTCGCCGCCGCAGCCGTCCCGGTGATGCTCGTCGTCGCCGGCTGCTCCTCGGACTCGGGAAGCGGCGACGGTAACGGGGCCGGTGACGCCGGCGCGGGGCAGGGGAAGGCGACCGCGACCGCGTCGGCGACCCCCTCGCCGACCCCGACGGTCGAGCCGGCGAAGTTCTCGAAGCTGCCGTCCGCGTGCAAGGCGCTCGCGGCGAAGACGACGGCCTCGCTGGTGCCGAAGGCCAAGGCCGCGAAGGGGACGGCGGCCGCCTCCTCCGACCTGTCGCAGCGCGGCGGCTGCTCCTGGAACGGCCTGGAGGACAAGGGCGTCAAGGGCTCGCAGTACCGCTGGCTGGACGTGTCCTTCTACCGGTACGACTCCGAGGTGTCGCTGGGCAGCGGCCAGGCCCGCGCGCAGGAGAACTTCGCCAAGGAGCTCGGCAAGGTCCAGGCCACCACGGGTGCGAAGAAGCTGAGCACCGTGGCGGCGAAGGGCATCGGCGACGAGGCGAAGACGGTCACGTACACCGTGAAGAAGACCGACGAGGACTTCGTGTACGCCTCGGTCGTGGCCCGGACCGGCAACGTGCTGGTGCTGCTGTCGTACAACGGCGCCGGGTACGCGGGCGCGCCGACCCCGGAGACGAAGAAGATCGTCGAGGGTGCGACGAAGGCGGCGAAGGAAGCGGTCGCCGCGGTGGCCGCGGCCAACAAGTAGGCGTACCCGTCGGAGGCGGCCACCAACCCCGGTCGGCCGCGCGGGTAGTGCCACAAATCAGCACAGACAGGCGTGTCCGAGCGGAGCCCGTCCCTCCCCAGGGGGTCGGGCTTCGCTCACGTGTGCCACTCTGGGGCCCGCGAACGTCGAATCACGGGAGGGGATCGCGGGTGGCCGCGATGGAGCTGACACGCACACACCGCATACTCATCGGGCTCGTCATCGGCGGCGCGGTGATCATCGCGGGGATCGGTTTCGCGGGTTCGTACGCGGCCGTGCGCGAGCTTGCCGTGCACAAGGGCTTCGGTACGTTCTCGTACTTCTTCCCGATCGGCATCGACGCGGGCATCTGTGTGCTGCTCGCCCTGGACCTGCTGCTGACGTGGCTGCGGATCCCGTTCCCGCTGCTGCGGCAGACGGCGTGGATCCTGACGGCGGCGACGATCGCGTTCAACGGCGCGGCGGCGTGGCCCGACCCGCTGGGCGTGGGCATGCACGCGGTCATCCCGATGCTGTTCGTGGTCGCGGTCGAGGCGGCACGGCACGCGGTGGGCCGGATCGCGGACATCACCGCCGACAAGCACATGGAGGGCGTGCGCCTGACCCGCTGGCTGCTGTCGCCGGTGCCGACGTTCCGGCTGTGGCGGCGGATGAAGCTGTGGGAGCTGCGCTCGTACGACCAGGTGATCAAGCTGGAGCAGGAGCGGCTGATCTACCAGGCCCGGCTGCAGGCACGTTTCGGCCGCGGCTGGCGGCGCAAGGCGCCGGTGGAGGCGCTGATGCCGCTGCGGCTCGCCCGGTACGGCGTACCGCTCGCGGAGACGGCTCCGGCGGGTCTGGCGGCGGCGGGCGTGGAGCCGGTCCTGATCCCGCCGCACCCGAACCAGCCGCAGCTCCCGGCGCACCCGAACCACGCGCAGATCCCGGCGCAGGCCACGCAGCCGCAGCCGCAGCCGCTGGCCATGGTCAAGGGGGTCCAGGCTCCTGCGCAGGGCCTCCAAGAGCTCCCGGCGGCTCAGCCCGCTCAGGGACCGCAGCCTCAGCCCCACCCGCAGCAGGCCCCCGCCCCACAGCAGCAACCGCAGGCGCAGCCGCAGG
Organism: Streptomyces sp. NPDC014861; assembly: GCF_043081625.1. Classification (NCBI taxonomy): domain Bacteria; kingdom Bacillati; phylum Actinomycetota; class Actinomycetes; order Kitasatosporales; family Streptomycetaceae; genus Streptomyces; species Streptomyces sp. NPDC014861. The sequence goes on along the minus strand of NZ_JBIBWV010000006.1, from coordinate 24,901 downwards.
CCCAGCGGGCGCAGGAGCCGCCGCACCCGAACCACGAGAGCCCGTGGTTCGACGCCCCGCAGGTCACTCCGGAGGGTTACGGGGGCTCGTACACCGCGCAGACGGCGGAACAGGCCCAGGATCAGGTCCGGAATCAGGTTCAGGAACAGGCCCAGGCCCAGGACCAGGTCCGGATCCAGGCACAGGACCAGGACCAGGAGCAGGACCGGGTGCCGGCGCAGGAGCAGCTCCCGGACGACGCTCGCGAGGACGTCCCCGGAGCCGAAGTGCCGCCGGAGCCCGAGTCGGCGCGTCCGGAGCTGTACGGGGTGCTTCAGCAGCCCGACCCGCTCCAGCCGCCCGACCCGCAGATGGAGGAGTTCCGGGAGATCGCCTACAAGGTGACGTACGGCTTCGTGCAGGAGTACGAGCGCTTCCCGACACCGTTCGAGCTGGATCAGATGGTGGCGGAGGCGTACGGCTTCCAGCAGCTCCCTGAGCCCCAGTCCGACCTGCTCCAGCTGGTCACCCCGGAGGTGCAGGAGCGCGTCCGCGAGGAGATGCAGGCGTACGACCCCTCCTGACCCACCCGCAACACCCTCACCACCCCCACGCACTACGCACCACGACCCACGCACACGAAGCCGAAGGGCCGCCCCCGATCACGGGGGGCGGCCCTTCGGCTTCGTCAGGTCAGGCGCCGAGCAGCTTCCGCACCCGGTCCGCGCCGACGGCGAGGAGGAGGGTGGGGAGGCGGGGGCCCGTCTCGCGGCTCACGAGGAGCTTGTAGAGGAGGGCGAAGAAGGAGCGCTGCGCGACCTTCAGCTCCGGGGTGGGCTTGGCCTCGGGGGTGAGGCCGGCCATGACCTTCGGAACGCCGTAGACGAGCGTGGTCAGGCCGTCGAGGGACCAGTGGCTGTCCAGGCCCTCCAGGAGGAGGCGCAGGGACTCGCGGCCCTCGTCGTCCAGGGAGCCGAGGAGCTCGGTGTCGGGCTCCTCGCGGACGACGGTGCGCTGGTCGGCCGGGACCTGGGTGGTGATCCAGTTCTCGGCGCGGTCGAGGCGCGGCCGGACCTCGTCGAGCGAGGTGACCGGGGACTCCGGGTCGAGCTCGGTGAGGATCCGGAGGGTCTGCTCGTCGTGGCCGGCGGTGATGTCGGCGACCGAGGCGAGCGTGCGGTACGGGAGCGGGCGCGGGGTGCGCGGCAGCTCGCCGGCCGCGGTGCGGGCGGCACGCGTGTGGGCGGCGGCGTCGGCGGGCAGCACGGTGCCGTCGGCGACCTTGGCCTCCAGCTTGTCCCACTCGTCGTAGAGCCGCTGGATCTCCTGGTCGAAGGCGATCTTGAAGGACTGGTTGGGCCGGCGGCGGGCGTAGAGCCAGCGGAGCAGCTGCGGCTCCATGATCTCCAGGGCGTCGGCGGCGGTGGGCACGCCGCCCTTCGAGGAGGACATCTTGGCCATGCCGCTGATGCCGACGAAGGCGTACATGGGGCCGATGGGCTGGACGCCGTCGAAGAGCGTGACGATCTGGCCGCCGACCTGGAAGGAGGAGCCGGGCGAGGAGTGGTCGACGCCGGAGGGCTCGAAGATGACGCCCTCGTAGGCCCAGCGCATGGGCCAGTCGACCTTCCACACGAGCTTGCCGCGGTTGAACTCGCTGAGCTTGACGGTCTCGGCGAAGCCGCAGGTGGTGCAGGTGTAGCTCAGCTCGGTGGTGTCGTCGTCGTAGGCGGTGACGGTGGTGAAGTCCTTGCCGCACTGCCCGCAGTAGGGCTTGTACGGGAAGTAGCCCGCGCCGCCGCCGGAGCCGTCGTCCTCGGCGGCCGCGCCGGAGCCCTCGGCGGCCTCCAGCTCGGCCTCGTCGACCGGCTTCTGGGACTGCTTCTTGGGGGCCTTCTTCGTCCGGTACTGGTCGAGGATGGCGTCGATGTCGCCTCGGCGGCGCATGGCGTGCAGGATCTGCTCGCGGTAGACGCCGGAGGTGTACTGCTCGGTCTGGCTGATCGGGTCGTACTCGACGCCGAGTTCGGCCAGCGCCTCGACCATGGCGGCCTTGAAGTGCTCGGCCCAGTTGGCGTGGGGCGAGCCGGCGGGGGCGGGGACGGAGGTCAGGGGCTTGCCGATGTGGTCGGCCCAGGACTCGTCGATGCCCTCGATGCCGTTGGGCACCTTGCGGTAGCGGTCGTAGTCGTCCCACGAGATGAGGTGGCGGACGGTGTACCCGCGGCGGCGGATCTCGTCGGCGACCAGGTGCGGGGTCATGACCTCGCGGAGGTTGCCGAGGTGGATCGGGCCGGAGGGGGAGAGGCCGGAGGCGACGACGACCGGTTTGCCAGGCGCACGTCGCTCCGACTCGGTGATGACCTCGTCCGCGAAACGGGAGACCCAGTCGGTCTCGGTGCTGCTCTGAGCCACGGTCGGTACGTCCTTCTTTCCAGATCCTGCGGGGAATCCCTCGAAGCCTTACGCCTGCCATTGTCCCAGACGGAACGGAGCGTCCCGAGGTTGTCCACAGGCGGGTTCTCCTCGGGAGCCGGCTCGGGCCGTCTGTCCACAGATTGGGCACGGGCCAGCAAAAGCCCTTGCCCGCCCATGGGACACTTGACAAGCGAATCAGACCACCGGACCCGGACCCGACACACCGGACACCCGGACCCGACACAACAGGAACGGAAGCTCATGGCCTCGGTCCCTTCCCTCGCTTCGACCGTGCAGCAGCGCCTCGCGGAAGGCCTCTCGGCAGCCCTGCCGGAGGCCGGTTCCGCCGACCCGCTGCTGCGACGAAGCGACCGGGCCGACTTCCAGGCCAACGGCATCCTGGCGCTGGCCAAGCGGCTCAAGGGCAATCCGCGTGAGCTGGCGACCAAGGTCGTCGAGTCGATCCCGGCGAACGACGTGCTGAAGGAGATCGAGGTCTCGGGCCCCGGTTTCCTCAACATCACCGTGTCGGACGCGGCGATCGTCGAGACCCTGGCGGCCCGCGCCGCCGACGCGCGTCTGGGCGTGCCGCTGAACGAGGCGGCGGGCACGACGGTCATCGACTACGCGCAGCCGAACGTGGCGAAGGAGATGCACGTCGGCCACCTCCGTTCGGCGGTGATCGGCGCGGCGATGGTGGAGATCATGGAGTTCACGGGTGAGACCGTGATCCGCCGCCACCACATCGGCGACTGGGGCACCCAGTTCGGCATGCTCATCCAGTACCTGATCGAGCACCCGCACGAGCTGGACCACAGGAGCGAGGACGCGGAGGTCTCCGGCGAGGAGGCCATGTCGAACCTGAACCGGCTGTACAAGGCGTCCCGCGCGCTGTTCGACGCCGACGAGGAGTTCAAGACCCGGGCACGCGCCCGCGTGGTGGACCTCCAGGCCGGTGACGAGGAGACGCTCGCCCTGTGGCAGCGGTTCGTCGACGAGTCGAAGATCTACTTCTACTCGGTCTTCGACAAGCTCGACATGGACATCCGCGACCCCGACATCGTCGGCGAGTCCGGCTACAACGACATGCTGCAGGAGACCTGCCGGCTGCTGGAGGAGTCGGGCGTCGCGGTCCGCTCCGAGGGCGCGCTGTGCGTGTTCTTCGACGACATCAAGGGCCCGGACGGCAACCTGGTCCCGCTGATCGTCCAGAAGTCCGACGGCGGTTTCGGCTACGCGGCGACGGACCTGTCCGCGATCCGCGACCGGGTGCAGGGCCTGAAGGCGTCGACGCTGCTGTACGTGGTGGACGCCCGCCAGTCGCTGCACTTCAAGATGATCTTCGAGACGGCCCGCCGGGCCGGCTGGCTGAACGACGACGTGAAGGCCGTCCAGCTGGCCTTCGGCACGGTCCTGGGCAAGGACGGCAAGCCGTTCAAGACCCGTGAGGGCGAGACGGTCCGGCTGGTGGACCTGCTGGACGAGGCGATCGACCGCGCCTCTGCCGTGGTCCGCGAGAAGGCCCAGGACCTCACCGAGGACGAGATCACCGAGCGGGGTGCCCAGGTGGGCATCGGCGCGGTGAAGTACGCGGACCTGTCGACCTCGGCGGCCCGCGACTACAAGTTCGACCTGGACCAGATGGTGTCGCTCAACGGCGACACGTCGGTGTACCTCCAGTACGCGTACGCGCGTATCCAGTCGATCCTGCGGAAGGCCGGGGACGCGAAGCCGGTCGCCCACCCGGAGCTGGAGCTGGCGCCGTCGGAGCGGGCCCTCGGTCTGCATGCCGACGGCTTCGGCGAGGCGATCGAGGAGACCGCCGCCGAGTACGCCCCGCACAAGCTGGCCGCCTACCTGTACCAGCTGGCCTCGCTGTACACGACGTTCTACTCGGAGTGCCCCGTGCTCAAGGCGGACACCCCGGCGCAGGTGGAGAACCGTCTCTTCCTCTGCGACCTGACGGCCCGCACGCTCCACCAGGGCATGGCGCTGCTCGGCATCCGGACGCCCGAGCGCCTCTGACGCCGTCGGGGCGGGTGGGTCACTGCGCGACCCACTCGCCCTTGTCGGGCCAGTAGCCGTAGACCGTACGGCCCTCGATCGCGCTGGTGCGGAACGGCTGTCCGCCGTCGTCCACGCGTACCGTCCCCTTCCTGTCGCCGGTGCTCCAGTCCAGCTCCAGGTACCAGGCGACGGCGTGCTCCTCGGTGTGCACGTCCAGGTTGAGGACCTGCGCGTTCCCGGTGGCGACCTGGTACGGGAAGTTCTTGGCGGGCACGACCCGGTCCCCGTCCTGCCCGGCGACCGGCTTCACGTACGGCCGGGGAGCGTCGAGGTCGACGGCGAAGGTCTGCGGGGTGATCCCGCTGCCGCAGCCGTCGCCCATGGAGTACACGGCGTGCTCCGGCGGCTCGTCGCGGTCGACGACCCGGACGTGGAGCCGTGACAGGACGACCGGCTCCTGGGTACGTCCGGTGACGGTGACCTGGAGCTGCATGTGCCCGCCGTCGATCCCGCCGAGCGCGCGGCCCCATCCGCGGGTGTCCTGAGGCGGGGGCGGCGGCGGCACGTGTTCCGGCCGCTGGTCGAGGACGAAGTACTGGCCGCAGGGCTCGGCCCAGTTGTACGAGCTGACGCCGGCGTTCAGCGGAGCGGGCGCGGCGGGCACGGCGGAGCCCGCGGGCGGCTCCTTCTCCCCGCCCCGAGCCACGAGGAAGGCCCCCGGTACCGCGAGCGCGACGACGGCCACGGCCGCGAGGGCGCTCTTGAACCGCACCCGGGAACTCGGCACGACGCCCTCCGGAGCCTGTGCCGTCACCACGACGACGGGCTCGGCGGGTGCGGAACCCTCGGTGGCCTCGGGAGCCGCACCGACCTCGGTGGCCGCAGCAACCTCGCCGACCCCGACGGCACCGGTGACGCCACCGGCCCCAGTGGCACCACTGGCCCCACCGGCCCCACCGGGCTCACCCGTCTCGGCGGAGACGTCCTCTCCCCCGCCCCGCTCCCCCGGCTCGCCGCTCCGACCCCGGGTCTCGTCCGCGACGATCCAGGCGCGGTGGAGGGCGACGAGTTCCTCCCGTGAGGCCCCGCAGATCCGGCCGAGCCGTTCCACGGGGGCGAAGTCGGTCGGGACGGCGTCGCCGTTGCAGTACCGGTGGAGGGTGGAGGTGCTGACGTGGAGGCGTTTGGCGAGGGCGCCGTAACTCAGCCCCGACCGCTCCTTGAGCCCCTTGAGCAGTCCCGCGAGCCGGTCCCCGGTGTCCATCCGTCGCTCCCCCGTCACTGTCGGCGTCCCAGGAACGCGTTCCGGGCGAGGTACGTCTCCCCAGGTCACCGGGGGTGGAAGCGTTCCAGCGTTCCTCATTGTCCCGCGTCGATCGACACCGGGTCACACCGGCTCGCAGCATGGAGCCATGCCGAACAGCCGCGTCACCGACGCTCTGGCGCTGATGGTGCTGGTCATCTGCACCGCGATCGTGATCACCCTGCTCGACGGCCGCTGAAGGCCGCCCGCGGCAGAGAACCACAGCTCAAACCCCGCACCACCCGCACCACCGAACCGACCGAACCGACCGACCCGACCGACCCGACCGACCTGACCGACCGACCGACCACCCACGGGGGAACCACCATGCGCACGTCCGTCCGCCGCCGCCTCGCCCTGCCCACCGCCGCACTCGCCGCGGCGCTCGCCCTCACGGCCTGCCAGTCCACCGACCAGGAGCCGACGGCCGAGTCCCCGGAGAAGCCGCGGCACACCACCACCGCGCCGGCGGCGACGCCGACGACCGCCGAGCCGACCCGGACCGCGACCCCGACCGGGACTCCGGCCCGGACCCCCGCCTCGTCCCCGACCGGGACCCCTGAGCCGGCCCCCGAGCCGACCCGGACCACGCCCCCCGGCAAGCCCGCACCCACCCCCACCACGGCCAAGCCCCGTCCGTCGGCCGACGGCGACGACGTCCCGGCCAGCCGCCCCTGCACCGCCGCGGACGTGAAGGTCGTGGCGAGCAAGGTCACCCGGCCGATCAACCACCTGGCGCTGACGATCACGAACACCGGCGGCCGGCGCTGCGACGCCATGGGCGCGCCCCTGGTCGGTTTCGACGAGAGCCAGGCGCCGATCAGGATCGTGGAGGAGAGCAAGCCGCAGGCCGTGGTGACCCTGCTGCCCGGGGAGTCGGCCTACGCGTCCCTGATCCTCACCGGGGAGCCGGGCGGGGACACACACGGCACGACCGTCCGCACGATCAAGGTGAACCTGACCACGGACAGCATGGAGACGGTGGCGGCGCCGAAGGGCACGTACGTGGACGACGGCGCCGCCGTCTCGTACTGGCAGCGGGAGCTGGAGGACGCCCTCCAGTACTGACGCCCGCTGACGCCTGCCGACGCCCGCTGACGCCTGCTGACGCCCGGGATCCGGCGTCAGCGGTTGATCGGGTACGAGGTCCGCCCGGACGCCTCGTCGATCTCCGCGTGCGCCTTCTGGAGCAGCTGCGAGGCCAGGTCCATCAGGGCGCGGGCCCCGGCGATCTCCTCGCCGACCTTCAGCTGTTCCGGATCGGAGGGGTGGCGGTGGGCGGTGCCGTGAGCCCGGAACTCGGAGCCGTCCGAGAGCCGGACCATGGCCGCCGCCCGCGTCCGGTCCCCCTCCTCCTTGAACTCCATGTCGACATGCCAGCCGACGAGCGTGTTCATCATGAGGACCACCTCCGGGAGGTACCTGTCGGGTACCTCTCCAGGGTGCGCCGCCCGGCGGTCAGCGGCGAGCCGACCCGAGCTTCCGCGCCACCTCGGTGGCCCAGTAGGTGAGGATCATCTGGGCACCGGCCCGGCGGATGCCGGTGAGGGTCTCCAGGATCGCCTTGTCGCGGTCGATCCAGCCCTTCTCGGCGGCGGCCTCGACCATCGCGTACTCGCCGCTGATCTGGTAAGCGGCGACGGGCACGTCCACGGACTCCGCGACCTTCGCGAGCACGTCCAGGTAGGGCCCGGCGGGCTTCACCATCACCATGTCCGCGCCCTCCTCCAGGTCCAGCGCCAGCTCGCGCATCGACTCGCGGAGGTTGGCGGGGTCCTGCTGGTAGGTCTTGCGGTCGCCGGTGAGGGACGAGCCTACGGCCTCGCGGAAGGGGCCGTAGAAGGCGGAGGAGTACTTCGCGGTGTACGCGAGGATCGACACGTCCTCCTTGCCGATGGTGTCCAGCGCGTCGCGGATCACCCCGACCTGGCCGTCCATCATCCCGGAGGGTCCGACGACGTGGACGCCGGCGTCGGCCTGGACCTGCGCCATCTCGGCGTAGCGCTCCAGGGTGGCGTCGTTGTCGACCCGGCCGTCCTCGGCGAGGACGCCGCAGTGGCCGTGGTCGGTGTACTCGTCGAGGCAGAGGTCCGACATGATCACGAGCTCGTCGCCGACCTCGGCGCGGACGTCCCTGATGGCGACCTGGAGGATCCCGTCCGGATCCGTGCCCGCCGTGCCGAGCGCGTCCTTCTTGGCGTCCTCCGGCACGCCGAAGAGCATGATCCCGGAGACGCCCGCCTCCAGGGCCTCCACCGCGGCCTTCCGCAGGCTGTCCCGCGTGTGCTGGACGACGCCGGGCATCGCGCCGATCGGCACGGGCTCGGTGACGCCCTCGCGCACGAACGCGGGCAGGATCAGGTCGGCCGGGTCGAGGCGGGTCTCGGCCACCATCCGCCGCATGGCGGGCGTCGTCCGCAGCCGACGCGGCCGGGCCCCGGGAAAGCTTCCATACGAGTTCATCCCCCGAATCTACGCCCGCCCCCGCACCCCACTTACCGACACCCTGTTGCCGCCGCCCGCCCCCGCGCCGCCCCACCCACCGACTCCCTGCTCCCGCCGCCCCGCCCTCGCGCCGTCCCATCCATCGACACCCTGCTCCCGCCGCCCCGCCCCCGCGCCGCACGGCCCAGCTGCACGCGTACGCCCGCCGCCCCGCCCCCGCGCCGCACCCACCGGCACCCTCCGCCGCCCTCCGCCGCCCTCCGCCGTCCTCCGCCCGCAACGCGAAGGCGCGGGCCCTCCGAAGAGGACCCGCGCCACGACCGTCCCGCGACGGCGACGCCTACGTGGTCCGCCGCCTCCGTGCCCCCGGCCGCCGCTCGCTCGGCCGGGTGACCGGGTCGCCCGCCTCCAAGGCCGCCTCCCGCCGCCGCAGGCCGAACTCCGCCAGCGCCTCGGCCAGCTTGTGCACGGACGGCTCGGGCGACAGCACGTCGACGCGCAGACCGTGCTCCTCCGCCGTCTTGGCGGTGGCGGGGCCGATACAGGCGATGACGGTCACGTTGTGCGGCTTGCCGGCGATCCCGACCAGATTCCGCACGGTCGAGGACGACGTGAACAGCACGGCGTCGAAGCCGCCGCCCTTGATCGCCTCGCGCGTGTCCGCCGGCGGCGGCGACGCGCGCACGGTCCGGTAGGCCGTGACGTCGTCGACCTCCCAGCCGAGCTCGATCAGCCCGGCGACGAGCGTCTCGGTCGCGATGTCGGCGCGCGGCAGGAAGACGCGGTCGATCGGGTCGAAGACCGGGTCGTACGGCGGCCAGTCCTCCAGGAGGCCCGCCGCGGACTGCTCGCCGCTCGGCACGAGGTCCGGCTTCACACCGAAGTCGACGAGCGCGGCGGCCGTCTGCTCGCCCACCGCCGCGACCTTGATGCCGGCGAAGGCGCGGGCGTCGAGCCCGTACTCCTCGAACTTCTCCCGCACGGCCTTCACCGCGTTGACCGAGGTGAAGGCGATCCACTCGTACCGTCCGGTGACGAGCCCCTTCACGGCCCGCTCCATCTGCTGCGGGGTGCGCGGCGGCTCGACCGCGATGGTCGGCACCTCGTGCGGCACGGCGCCGTACGAGCGCAGCTGGTCGGAGAGCGACGCGGCCTGCTCCTTGGTGCGCGGGACGAGCACCCGCCAGCCGAAGAGCGGCTTGGACTCGAACCACGAGAGCTGGTCGCGCTGCGCCGGGGCGCTGCGCTCGCCGACCACGGCTATCACCGGCCGGTGGCCCTCGGGCGAGGGGAGCACCTTGCCCTGCTTGAAGACCTGGGCGATCGTCCCGAGGGTCGCGGTCCAGGTCCGCTGGCGGGTCGTCGTGCCGCCGATGGTGACGGTGAGCGGGGTGTCCGGCTTGCGGCCCGCGGCCACCAGCTCGCCGGCGGCCGCGGCGACGGCGTCGAGCGAGGTGGAGACGACGACGGTGCCGTCGGAGGCGCCGACCTCGGCCCAGCAGCGGTCGTCGGCGGTCCGGGCGTCGACGAAGCGGACGTCGGTGCCGTGGGCGTCACGGAGCGGCACACCGGCGTACGCGGGGACGCCGACGGCGGTCGCGACGCCGGGGACGACCTCGAAGGGGATGCCCTCGGCGGCGCAGGCGAGCATCTCGGTGCCGGCGTTCCCGTCGAGACCGGGGTCGCCGGTCACCGCACGGACGACCCGCCTGCCGCCGCGCGCGGCCTCCATGACAAGATTGGCCGCATCCCTCAACACGGGGACACCGGCGGTTGTTGACGCCTCGTCAACAACCGTCAGCTCAGGCGTGCTCACGCCCGCGCGCGCATGGCCGCGGACGACTTCGAGGACCTCCGGCTCGGCGATCAGGACGTCCGCTCCGGCCAGGGCCTCGACGGCCCGGAGGGTCAGGAGTCCGGGGTCGCCTGGGCCTGCGCCGAGGAAGGTGACGTGGCCGTGGCCCGCGAAGACGGGGGACACGGGGCTGGTGGTCGGGCTGGCGGGGTTCAAAGTGCTCGCTCCCCCATAAGACCGGCCGCACCCTTGGCGAGCATCTCGGCCGCGAGTTCGCGTCCGAGCGCCGCCGCCTCGTCGTGCGAGGTGGGGACGGGACCGGTGGTGGACAGCTGCACCAGCGTCGAGCCGTCGGTGGTGCCGACGACGCCGCGCAGGCGCATTTCGGTGACAACCTGCCCGTGACCGGGGCCGTCGGCCAGGATGTCGGCGAGCGCTCCCACGGGTGCGCTGCAGCCGGCCTCCAGGGCGGCGAGCAGGGATCGCTCTGCGGTCACGGCGGCCCGCGTGCGCGGGTCGTCGAGGGCGGAGAGCGCGGCGACGAGGTCGGAGTTCGACGCCGGGCATTCGACGGCCAGGGCTCCCTGGCCGGGGGCGGGCAGCACGGCGTCGACCGACAGGTGCTGGGCCGACAGGCCGCCGAGGAGTTCCTCGGTGCCGCCGATGCGGTTGAGTCCGGCCGCGGCGAGGACGACGGCGTCCAGCTCGCCCTTGCGGACGTAGCCGACGCGGGTGTCGACGTTGCCGCGGATCGGGACGCAGGTGAGGTCGAGGCCGTGGCTGCGGGCGTACGCGTGCAGCTGGGCCGTGCGGCGCGGCGAGCCGGTCCCGACGCGGGCGCCCGCGGGCAGCCGGTCGAGGGAGAGGCCGTCGCCGGCGATGAGGACGTCGCGCGGGTCCTCGCGCCGCGGGATCGCGGCCAGCACCAGCTCGGGGTGCTGGGCGGTCGGCAGGTCCTTCAGGGAGTGGACGGCGAAGTCGACCTCGCCGTCGAGCAGCGCGTCACGCAGGGCGGCGACGAAGACGCCGGTGCCGCCGATCTGCGCGAGGTGCTCACGGGAGGTGTCCCCGTACGTGGTGATCTCCACGAGCTCGACGGGTCGGCCGGTCAGCTGCCGGACCGCGTCGGCCACGTGCCCGGACTGGGCCATGGCGAGCTTGCTGCGCCTGGTCCCGAGCCTCAGTGCCCTCTCGGTCATACTCGCCCTCGGTTCTTGACGTCGGCGTCATTCAGGTCGGCCCGGGAGACGGAAGCGACCGTCTCCGGGTCGAGGTCGAAGAGTGTCCGCAGCGCGTCCGCGTACCCGGCGCCGCCGGGCTCGCTGGCGAGCTGCTTGACCCGCACGGTCGGCGCGTGCAGGAGCTTGTCGACGACGCGGCGCACGGTCTGGGTGATCTCGGCGCGCTGCTTGTCGTCGAGGCCGGGGAGGCGGCCTTCCAGGCGGGCGACCTCGCTGGCCACCACGTCGGCGGCCATGGTGCGCAGGGCGACCACGGTCGGGGTGATGTGGGCGGCGCGCTGGGCGGCGCCGAAGGCGGCGACCTCGTCGGCGACGATGGAGCGGACCTGGTCGACGTCGGAGGCCATGGGGGCGTCGGCGGAGGCGTCGGCCAGGGACTCGATGTCGACGAGCCGGACACCGGGCGTCCGGTGGGCGGCGGCGTCGATGTCGCGGGGCATGGCGAGGTCGAGCAGGTACAGGGTCCCCTCGCGGCCGCCGGCGGCGGCTTCGACCGCCTCGCCGGAGAGGACGAGGCCGGTGGCGCCGGTGCAGGAGACGACGACGTCCGCCCGGTCCAGTTCGTCGCCGACGGCAACCATCTCGGCCGCGCGCGCGGCCACGCCCGTACCTCCGGGCTCGGCGAGGATCTCGGCGAGCCGCTCGGCGCGGGCGAGGGTGCGGTTGGCGATGGCGATCTCGGCGACGCCCGAGCGGGCGAGGGTCGCGGCGGCCAGCGAGGACATGGAGCCGGCGCCGATGACGAGGGCGCGCTTGCCGCGTGCCCAGCTCTCGACCTCGGCGCCCTGGGCCAGCTGCTCCAGGCCGAAGGTGACGAGCGACTGCCCGGCCCGGTCGATGCCGGTCTCGCTGTGGGCGCGCTTGCCGACCCGCAGGGCCTGCTGGAAGAGGTCGTTGAGGAGCCGTCCCGCGGTGTGCAGCTCCTGGCCGAGGGCGAGGGCGTCCTTGATCTGGCCGAGGATCTGGCCCTCGCCGACGACCATGGAGTCGAGGCCGCAGGCCACCGAGAAGAGGTGGTGGACGGCCCGGTCCTCGTAGTGGACGTAGAGGTAGGGGGTGAGTTCCTCCAGGCCGACGCCGCTGTGCTGGGCGAGGAGCGTGGAGAGCTCGGCGACGCCCGCGTGGAACTTGTCCACGTCGGCGTAGAGCTCGATGCGGTTGCAGGTGGCGAGGACGGTGGCCTCGGCGGCCGGTTCGGCGGCGAGGGTGTCCTGGAGGAGCTTGGCCTGGGTGTCCGGGGGCAGCGAGGCCCGCTCCAGGATGGAGACGGGAGCGCTGCGGTGGCTCAGGCCGACGACGAGGAGGCTCATGCCGGCATCACCGCGGGGGCGTCCCCGTCGGGTCCCTTGCGACCGCTCGCGGCGGTGGTACGGGTCGCGGCCGGCGGTGCCGCGGGGGCGGCGGCCTGCGGCGGGGCGGGCTCGTCGCCCAGCTCCTCGCCGGCCTTCCGCTGCTCGTGGAAGGCGAGGATCTGCAGCTCGATGGAGAGGTCCACCTTGCGCACGTCGACGCCGTCGGGCACGGAGAGCACGGTCGGGGCGAAGTTGAGGATCGAGGTGACGCCGGCGGCGACGAGGCGGTCGCAGACCGCCTGGGCGACGCCGGCCGGGGTCGCGATGACGCCGATGGAGACGCCGTCCTCGACGATGATCTTCTCGAGGTCGTCGCTGTGCTGGACCGGGATCCCGGCGACCGGCTTGCCGGTCATCGCGGGGTCGGCGTCGATCAACGCGGCGACGCGGAAGCCACGGGAGGCGAAGCCGCCGTAACCGGCGAGCGCGGCGCCGAGGTTACCGATGCCGACGATCACGACGGGCCAGTCCTGGGTCAGACCGAGCTCGCGGGAGATCTGGTAGACGAGGTACTCGACGTCGTAGCCGACACCGCGGGTGCCGTACGAGCCGAGGTAGCTGAAGTCCTTCCGCAGCTTCGCGGAGTTGACGCCGGCCGCCGCCGCGAGCTCCTCCGAGGAGACCGTGGGTACGGAGCGCTCCGACAGCGCGGTCAGGGCGCGCAGATACAGCGGAAGGCGGGCGACGGTGGCCTCGGGAATTCCTCGGCTACGGGTCGCCGGTCGGTGAGTTCGGCCAGTTGCCACGGTGCTCCTGCGGGATGAGCGGGGCTGCAGGCGGCCATACGTCCCAAGACCGCCCCGTCGAATGCAGGCTATGTCTTTGTGAACGCGTGCACAAAGATGGTGTCCGTTTTGTCCGGCCAAAGTGACCGGGGTCACGCGACCGGTTCTCGCCGCCGTGGAACCGTCGCACGGCGCGACGCGTTGGGATCCCGAAGGGGGCAAAGCCGCACACACTCCTCACGACGTGGCCCCCTAATGCCAACAAAACGTCCTGATGGTAACCGGCTTTCGGTCACACACCCAGTTCGCGCCGGAGTCGCTCCGCGTCCACCCGCCAGAAGGTGTGCTGCTCCCCGTCCACCAGGACGACGGGAATCTGCTCCCAGTACTCCTTGTACAGCGCCTCGTCCTGGAGGATGTCCCGCTCCTCCCAGCGCGCCCCGGTCTCGGCGCACACGGCCTCGACCACCGCCCGGGCGTCGTCGCAGAGATGACACCCCGGCTTTCCGATCAGCGTCACGGTCCGCGCGGCCGGGTCCTTCGCCGCGTCCTTCTTCCTGCCACGTCCGAACATGCCGTCCATTGTCCCGCCCCGCCACGGCGGCGACCCGCACTGTTCACACGACGGCATCCCCACAAGTCGGGAAGTACCGAACAGACTGGCTATGCTCCAGACATGGCCGCTCTGGGATGGCTCACCCCCCGTAGGCGCTCCGCCACCGCGCGCAGCGTCCTGGCAGGCGAGGCCGCCGCGGAGGCGGCCCGCAAGACCTCGCTCCAGCTGGAACGGGAGCGGGAGGAGGAGGCCGCCGCCATCGAGGCGGCCTCGGAAACGGCTCCGCAGGAGCCCGAGTTCCCGGTCGTCGGCGACGTCCGGGCCGCCGCCTTCTTCGACCTCGACAACACCGTGATGCAGGGCGCCGCGATCTTCCACTTCGGCCGCGGCCTGTACAAGCGGAAGTTCTTCCAGCGCCGCGAACTCGCCCGCTTCGCATGGGCGCAGGTCTGGTTCCGGCTGGCCGGCGTCGAGGACCCCGAGCACATGCAGGAGGCCCGCGACAGCGCGCTCTCCATCGTCAAGGGCCACCGCGTCTCCGAACTGATGTCGATCGGCGAGGAGATCTACGACGAGTACATGGCCGACCGGATCTGGCCGGGCACCCGCGCCCTCGCCCAGGCCCACCTCGACGCGGGCCAGAAGGTCTGGCTGGTCACGGCCGCCCCGGTCGAGACGGCCACGATCATCGCCCGCCGCCTCGGCCTCACCGGCGCGCTCGGCACGGTCGCCGAGTCGGTGGACGGCGTCTACACCGGCCGGCTCGTCGGCGAGCTCCTGCACGGCCCCGCGAAGGCGGAGGCGGTACGCGCGCTGGCCGCCGCCGAGAGCCTGGACCTCGCCCGCTGCGCCGCGTACAGCGACTCGCACAACGACATCCCGATGCTCTCGCTCGTCGGGCACCCGTACGCGGTCAACCCGGACACCAAGCTGCGCAAGCACGCCAGGGACCGCGAGTGGCGGCTGCGCGACTACCGGACCGGCCGCAAGGCGGCGAAGATCGGCATCCCGGCCGCCGCAGGCCTCGGCGCCGTCGCCGGCGGCACCGCCGCCGCGGTCGCCCTCCACCGCCGCCGCCACTGACCCCGGGCCGAGCCGCCACGCCTCGGCCACCGGCACGGCGACACCCCGCCCCGGCCCACCGAACTCCCTTGCGCCTCCGGCCCGCCGGGCCGGTGCCGATACGTTTCGGCTGCGATCATCTGCGACAACCACGGACCAGCGGGGCTCACCCGTCCGTGGTCGAACAGCCGCGCACCCCTCGACTCCCGGGCATTCCCGCGCCCTTACCCACGAGCGGCCCGGCCCATTCCCCTCTACCTCACATGAGCACAACGCAACGCCGACGCAGTCACACTCGGAAGTCAATCGATCAATAACCGATCACCAAGTGCTACTTGATGCGGCGGCAATCTATAACTGAAGCGACGTAATCGATGATTTAGGCAACTGGGTGTAGCGCTGCCTGTACGAAGCGTTATTCTCCTCAGACGCACAGCGGAACCCTCCCGTCGCCACGACGAGTGAACGGCTCCGCACTGCACGTGATGGAAGCTCTGCCTCTGGGAGTCCCGTGTACCCACACGTCGGGGTTGACGCCTCGGGCCTGGCTACGCTGCGCGCAACGGTCCTCGACCACTTGCGTGGCTTCGTCCCCACCGCGTACGTCGGTCCTGCGCCCGCCTTCGCCGCACCGGCACCGGCCGGTCCTTGCTATGCCCTCGCCGACGGCGGTGCCGCCGTCGGCAGACGGAGCGCGCGCGGCGGCGCCGGAAGCCCGGCCACCGCCCGACGCCCCACCGCCGACAGCGACAGCGCCCGCATGATGGATCTGGTCGAACGCGCCCAGGCCGGCGAGGCGGACGCGTTCGGCAGGCTGTACGACCAGTACAGCGACACCGTCTACCGCTACATCTACTACCGCGTCGGCGGGAAGGCGACGGCGGAGGACCTCACCAGCGAGACGTTCCTGCGCGCCCTGCGCCGGATCTCCACCTTCACCTGGCAGGGCCGCGACTTCGGCGCCTGGCTCGTCACCATCGCCCGCAACCTGGTCGCCGACCACTTCAAGTCCAGCCGCTTCCGGCTGGAGGTCACCACCGGCGAGATGCTCGACGCCAACGAGGTCGAGCGCAGCCCGGAGGACTCCGTCCTCGAGTCCCTCTCCAACGCCGCGCTGCTCGACGCCGTCCGCCGCCTCAACCCCCAGCAGCAGGAGTGCGTGACCCTCCGCTTCCTCCAGGGCCTCTCGGTCGCCGAGACCGCGCGGGTCATGGGGAAGAACGAGGGCGCCATCAAGACCCTCCAGTACCGGGCCGTCCGCACCCTGGCCCGGCTCCTGCCCGAGGACGCCCGCTGACCCGGGCCGCCGACCGCCGCCACCCTCCCGTCCCCACCCGCCCCACCCCCGACCGCCCCCGTCCCCACCCCCCGTGAAGTCTCTTGACCCCCTCACCCATACACATCCCCCCACGCCACCACTGCCCGTCCCACATCACAGTCGGTGACGCTTCGATGACGCACTGGTCCGATCATCCTTCGCGCGTAACCCAAGTGCCGCGCCGCTCGTTGTGCGAAATGCAGGCTCCCTGTGGTCACGCCCTGCCAGCAGACACTCACTCGATCGTGTGGATCTGCTCAAGGAGGGCAACCTTCCGGACCCTTTGGGGAGTCGATCGTCATGACGAGAGGAGGTGCCGCCAGTGATCGCGAACGTGCACCGGCGGGCGAACGCCTTCGCCCAGGCCCTGGAGGACCGGGCGCCCGAGGGCGAGGCGGCCGACCGGCCCGACGCCCCGGCCGACACGGGCGACCAGGGACGGCTGTTGGCCTTGGCGAGCGGTCTCGGCGAACTGCCGAAGCCAGAGCTCGACCCCGAGGTCAAAGTGGTGCAGCGAGCCCAGCTCGTCGCCGCCATGGAGGCGATGTTCGCCCAGGGAACGGCCGCCGGGGGCCCCACCGTCCCGGAGCAGCGGACCACCAGGGGCGCCCACCGGGCCTCCCCGCTGCGGAAACTCCGCCCCCGATCCCGCTGGACCAAGGGGCTCGCGGCGGGCGGCCTCACCGTCGGTGTGGCGGCCGGAGCCTTCGGCGGCGTCGCCGCCGCCAGCTCCGACGCCCTCCCCGGTGACTCGCTCTACGGACTCAAGCGGGGCATGGAGGACCTCAAGCTCGGCATGGCCGACGACGACGCCGACCGCGGGGGCATCTACCTCGACCAGGCGTCCACCCGGCTGAGCGAGGCCCGCCGGCTCATGGAGCGCACCCGCTCCGGCGACCTCGACCACGAGTCCCTCAGCGAGATCCGGCGCGCCCTCGGCGGCATGAAGCACGACGCCGAGGAAGGACACCGGCTGCTCCGCCAGGCCTACGACCGGGACGGCGAGATCGCCCCGATGGCCCGGCTGAACTCCTTCGCCCAGGCCCACCGGGACACCTGGAACGGCCTGCGCGACCGTCTCCCCGTCCAGCTCACCGACGTCGGCCAAGAGGTCAGCGGCGTCTTCGAAGCCATAGACCAAGAGGTCGAGCCGCTCCAGTCGATGCTGCCCCGCACCCCCCAGAAGGGCGCGGTCGACCCCGGCGGCTCCAGCAGCAGCCCCACCGCCCGGCAGAACCAGCAGGGCACCGACACCCAGCAGCCCCCGGCCGCCCAGGACGCCCCCACCCAGGGCAGCCACCCGGCCACCACCACCCCCCGGCCCTCCGGCACCACCCAGGGCACCGGACAGGGAGGCGACCCCACCACCGGCACCGGCACCACCCCGAGCCCGGGCGCCGAGACGGGCACCACCTCCCCCGAGGACGACGGACTCCTCGGCGGCAACACCGGCGGCCTCCTCCCGACCGCCCCCACGGGCACAGCACCCACCCCGGAGGAGAGCCACCCCACGCCGACACCCCCCGACGTCACCATCCCGCCACTCCTGCCGGGCCTCCTTCCAGGCCTCGGCATCGACAGCGAGGACGCTCGCTGACAAGGAGAAGGGGCGCCCCCACGGACGGGGGGCGCCCCTTCTTCCATGCCCGGCGAACGACAGCGGCGCGCGGGCTCACGTACCCCGGAGGAGCGGCCCCGGCTCCCAAGAGCCACGCACCCCCGGCAGAGAGACCCCGGTCCTAGAAGAAGACCGACCTCCGCTGCACCAACAGCTTGTACAGCGTGTGCTGGATCTGCTCCCTGACCTGGTCCGTCAGGTTGAACATGAGCATCGGGTCCTCCGCCGCCTCCGGCGGATACGAGTCCGTCGGGATCGGCTCCCCGAACTGGATCGTCCACTTCGTCGGCAGCGGCAGCATCCCCAGCGGCCCCAGCCACGGGAAGGTCGGCGTCACCGGTACGTACGGCAGCCCGAGCAGCCGCGCCAGCGTCTTCGCGTTCCCGATCATCGGGTAGATCTCCTCGGCGCCCACGATCGAGCACGGCACGATCGGCACCCCCGCCCGCAGCGCCGTCGAGACGAACCCGCCCCGCCCGAACCGCTGGAGCTTGTACCGCTCCGAGAACGGCTTCCCGATCCCCTTGAAGCCCTCGGGCATCACCCCGACGACCTCACCGGCCCTCAGCAGCCGCTCCGCGTCCTCCGCGCACGCCAGCGTGTGCCCCGCCTTCCGCGCCAGCTCGTTGACGACCGGCAGCACGAAGACCAGGTCGGCGGCGAGCAGCCGCAGATGCCGACCCGCCGGATGCCGGTCGTGCACCGCGACCTGCATCATCAGCCCGTCCAGCGGCAGCGTCCCGGAGTGGTTGGCGACGATCAGCGCCCCGCCCTTGTCCGGGATGTTCTCGACGCCCTTCACCTCCACCCGGAAGTACTTCTCGTACAGCGGGCGCAGCAGCGACATCAGCACCTGATCGGTCAGCTCGGCGTCGTAGCCGAACTCGTCGACCTCGTACTCGCCCGTCACCCGGCGCCGCAGGAACGCCAGCCCGCCCGCGAGCCGCCGCTCCCAGTCGGCCCGCCCCGACGCGACGCCCCCGCCCTCCCGGCCCGCGGCGGCCTCAGGGGCGCCGGACGCCTCAGGCGCCCCGTGGGCGCCGGCGGTGCCGTCCGGCACCTCCCGGGCGCCGGGCACCTCCCGCGCGCCCGGCAGCGCCCGTACCGCCGCCGTGCCCGTGCCGGCGTCGGACGGCTCCTCGGTCCGGGCCGGCCGGCGCCGGGCCCGCGACCGGTCGTCGTCGAAGGGAATCACCTTGGCGTCCGCCATCGCTGTCGCCGCTCCTCAGGATCCGTCGTGGGAAGGAATCGGATACGTCTCCGGGGCGACCCGGCCGGCCAGCCGGTCCACCGCCCCCGCGAGCGCCGCGGGCGGCAGCAGCCCCGGCCCCCGGCTGTCCGCGAAGTCCGCGAACGCCTCCGCCGTCGTGTACCGCGGCAGGAAGCCCAGCACCTCCCGCAGCTGCGTGGTCGACACGACCCGGCCGTGGGTGAGGAGCCGGATCTGCTCGGGCGCGAAGTCGGTCAGACCGACCGTCCGCAGCGCCGAGCCCACCCAGGTCACCGCGGGCAGCAGCAGCGGCACCGTGGGCCGCCCGAGCCGCCGCGCGCACTGCGACAGCAGCAGCACCCCGTCGCCCGCCACGTTGAAGGTCCCGCTGTTCAGCGACGCCCGGCGCGGTTCGTGCGCCACCAGCCGCAGCACGTCGACCACGTCGTCCTCGTGGACGAACTGGAGCCGCGGGTCGTACCCCAGGACCGTCGGCATCACCGGCAGCGACAGGTACTCGGTCAGCGGGGACTGCACCCGGGGTCCCAGGATGTTGGCGAACCGCAGCACGCACACCGCCACGTCCGGCCGCCGCCGGGCGAAGCCCCGTACGTACCCCTCGACCTCGACCGCGTCCTTCGCGAACCCGCCGCTCGGCAGCGACTTCGCCGGGGTCGTCTCGGTGAAGACCGCGGGATCGCGCGGTGCGGAGCCGTAGACGTTGGTGCTCGACTTCACCACCAGCCGGCCGACCCGGGGCGACTTCTGGCAGGCGCCGAGCAGCTGCATGGTGCCGATGACGTTGGTCTCCTTGACCGCCGTCCGGCCGCCCGCGCCCAGCGCCGTCCCCGTCACGTCGAGGTGCACCACCGTGTCCACCTCGTGCTCCGCGAGCACCCTGGCGATGGCCGGTCTGCGGATGTCCGCCCGGACGAATTCGGCGGCCCCCAGCGGATGCCCGGGCTCGACCGCGTCCACGGCCACCACCCGCTCCACCTCAGGGTCCCGCTGGATCCGCCGCACGAAACGGCCCCCCAGATGCCGGGCGGCACCGGTGACGAGCACGACCTTGCCCAAGATCAGCGCCTTCCGTCCGAACTTCCGTCCGTCTTCCCGTAGCCGCCACCGTAGCGCCTGCGTATTGCGGCGCAATGACGACGTGGCCCCTCACCGATGCCGGTGAGGGGCCACGCCAGGTCACGCACGGAGTACCGCTCGCGCGGTCGCCGCTCCTACTTCTTGTTGCGACGCTGAACGCGCGTGCGCTTGAGCAGCTTGCGGTGCTTCTTCTTGGCCATCCGCTTGCGCCGCTTCTTGATAACAGAGCCCACGACTACCCTCGCTCACTTCATCTCACTGGTGCGGGGCGTCTGGGCCCACACGACCTACGAGGGGTCAGCCTACCGCCCCTGGCACCGCACGAGTAATCCGAGGGCGGGACCGGGCTTCACCGGCCGTTCGGCCGCAGGACGACCGCGCGCCCGCTACGCGGTCCCCACCCCCACGTACGACTCCCTCAGGTACGCGTGAACCGCCTGTTCCGGGACCCGGAAGGACCGGCCCACCCGGATCGCCGGCAGATGACCGCTGTGCACCAAGCGGTACACGGTCATCTTCGACACGCGCATCACCGCGGCGACTTCCGCCACGGTCAGGAACTTGACCTCGTTGAGAGGCCGATCGCCAGCAGCCATGACCCACCTGTACCTTCCGCCGCGACGCCCACCGGCTTCCCCTCCGGTGACTCTTCGTCGTCGAACGCTCACGAATCAGACTAGGGGCGGGTGGTACGAGTGGGGAAGAGGAGCCCCTATCGCCCGTTTACCGTGACAGACACGCTCGATTGAGTACATAGCGCGTGAGGGGACGGTAGTACGCCGAGGGCACCCCGTCATCGAGCGGGACGGCCACCGCCACCTGCCCCTCGGCCTCCCCCACGAACAGCGCCGGATCGTCCGTGTCGGCCACCCCGATCGTCTCGATACCCAGCTGACCAGCGCCGCAGACCCAGCCGTGGTCCCCGACGACCAGCTCGGGCAGCGGCCCGCCGGCCTCCGCCGCGCTCTCCAGCACGGCCCGCACGGGCAGCGCCGAGTGCGAGTGCGCCCCCGGCTCGCGCCCGCCCTCCGGCGGTCCCGCCTCCCGTACGAACGCGACGCCGTGTACGTAGTCGAGGAGATACGTGCGTAGACCGAACCGGGTCGTTATGTCGACACATCTCCCCTGCGCGGGGGTGAGTACGTCACATCCCGCCGCCGACAAGGCGTCTGCGAGAGCGGCGTAGAAACCGAGCAGTCGATGCGGATGGCCCGTTCCGAACAGCACCGGAGCCCGCCGCGCCGCCGCCGCGGCGAGCCGTCCGGCGAAGGCGTCGAGCCCCCTCAGCGTCCGCTCCGGATCGATCACGTCCGGCCCCGAGCGGTGCTCCGGGTCCCCCGACACCCCGCACTTCTCGGCCATCAGACACAGCAGCTCGGCCTCGTCCCAGCCCCCGGCCGGCACGAGCCCCAGCGTCACCCGCGGGTCCCGCGCCGCGAAGAGCCGGTAGCTGCGCAGGCTGTCCTCCCGCGACGTCGCCACCGTCCCCGCCAACCCCGCCGCCAACAGATGCGCCCGCAGCGCCCCGGTACTCAACACCCTCCCGATGCTGCCGGATCACCCCTGTCGGAACGTCAGAACCAGTGCTCTACCGCACAGTTGGCGTAACCCGACGCTCTAGGCGAGCAGCCCCCGCAGCGGGAAGGCCGCCTTCCGGGTGGCGAGCACCGCCTGGTCGAGCCGGTCGGCGGGATCGTAACCGGCGCTCCACTCACGGAAGTCCACCGGCCATCGCCCGTCGGTCATCCGCCCCGGCCCGAGCTGCCGCGTCCGCGCGTACACCTCGTCCCGCCACGAGGGCGGGATCACCGTCTCCGGGGCCACGGGCGCGTGCGCCGCGATCCCCACCAGATGCGTCCAGGACCGCGGTACGACGTCCACCACGGCGTATCCGCCGCCGCCCAGCGCCACCCAGCGCCCGTCCGCGTACGCGTGCGCCAGCTCGTGACACGCCTCCTGCACGGCCCGCTGGGCGTCCAGCGACACCGCCAGGTGGGCCAGCGGGTCGTCGAAGTGGGTGTCGGCCCCGTGCTGGGTCACCAGCACCTGTGGCCGGAAGTCGGCGAGGAGCTCCGGCACGACGGCGTGGAAGGCCCGCAGCCAGCCCTCGTCCCCGGTCCCGGCCGGCAGCGCCACGTTCACCGCGCCGCCCTCGCCGGGTCCGGGCGCCCCGGTCTCCTCCGGCCAGCCGGTCTGCGGGAACAGCGTCCGGGGGTGCTCGTGCAGGGAGACGGTCAGGACCCGCGGGTCCTCCCAGAACGCCGCCTGCACCCCGTCGCCGTGGTGCACGTCGACGTCCACGTACGCGACCCGCTCCACGCCCAGTTCGAGCAGCCGGGCGATCGCCAGCGAGGCGTCGTTGTAGATGCAGAACCCGGCGGCGCCGCCCGGCATCGCGTGGTGCAGCCCGCCGGAGAAGTTCACGGCGTGCTCGGCCTCGCCCCGCCACACGGCCTCCGCCGCCGCCACCGACTGCCCGGCGATCAGCGCGGACGCCTCGTGCATCCCCTCGAACGCCGGGTCGTCGACCGTCCCGAGCCCGTACGCCTGGTCGGCGTGGCGCGGGTCGGCCGAGGCCGCCCTCACCGCCGCCACGTAGTCCTCGCGGTGCACGAGCCGCAGCGTCGAGTCCCCGGCCGGCTTGGCGGCGACCACGTCCACCGCCCGGTCGAGCCCGAAGGCCCGGACCAGCCCCATGGTCAGCGCGAGCCGCACCGGGTCCATCGGGTGCTGGGGCCCGAAGTCGTACCCCGTGACAGCTTCATCCCACATCAACCGCGCGCGACCGCTCATGCCCGCCACCGTATCGGGCCTCCCGCGCCCCGAACGACGTGGCATACACCACCGTCACCAGCACGAGCACCATCGGCACGAGCATGGCCCCGCGGTAGCTCCACGCGTCCCCGAGCGCTCCCACGAGCGGCGAGCCGACGAGGAAACCGACGTAGTTGAAGACGTTGAGCCGTGCGACGGCGGCGTCGCTGTTCCCGGGGAAGAGCCGCCCGGCCGCCGCGAAGGTCTGCGGCACGATCACGCTCAGCCCGAGCCCCAGCACCGTGAAGGCCGCGATCCCCACCCACGCCGACTGCGCCACCGCCACCAGCGCGAACCCGCAGGCCCCGAGCACCGCCCCGGCCCGCACGACCACCGTGGCCCCGAAGTGACGCACCCCGAGGTCGCCGACGGCCCGCCCGAGCAGCGTCGTCACCATGTACGCGTTGTACGGCACGGTCGCCGCCGCCTCCGACCCGCCGAGCACGTCCTGGAGGTACTTCGCCGACCAGTTGGAGACGGTCGAGTCCCCGATGTACGCGAAGGTCATCACCAGGCACAGCGGCAGCAGCAGCCGGAACGACAGCGCGCCGCCCTTCGTCTCCGCCCCGCCGCCCTGTGCCGCCGCCCCGTCCACGTACCACCGGCTGCCGAGGAACGCCGCCGGCGCCAGCACCACGACCACCGGCAGGTACGACCAGAGCAGCGACAGGTGCCAGTGGGCCCCCGCCCAGGCCAGCGAGGCCCCGGCGATCCCGCCGAGGCTGTACGCGGCGTGGAAGCCGAGCATGATGCTCCGCCCGTACGCCCGCTGGAGGCTCACCCCCAGCATGTTCATGGACGCGTCGAGCGCGCCGACCGCGAGCCCGAACACGCCGAGCGCGACGGCCGCCGTCCACAGGGCGTCTCCCGCGCCCACGGACAGCAGCGCCAGCAGGACGACGGGCTGCGACCACCGCAGCACCACCGAGGGCGACACCCTGGTGACGAGCTTCTCGGTCGCGACGCTGGCCGCGCCGGCGAGGACCGGCACGGCCGCCAGGAAGAGCGGCAGCAGCCCGTCGGAGATCCCGTACCGGTCCTGGATCCCTGGGATCCGGGTCACGAGCAGGGCGAAGGCCACACCCTGGACGAGGAAACTGAAGGCCAGGGAGGACCGCCCCCGCCGCAGCCGCGCATCGGTCATGGCGGCACAGCGTAGGCCCGTCACCTACCGATGGGTAGATGGATCACAGACCCAAAATGCCGGGGAGTTCGTCCATCCCGGAGAAGAACCCGCGGGCGCCGGCGAGCCGGTCCTCGGGCGTCATCGCCGTGAACCCGTAGACGTCCATACCGGCCGCGACGGCCGCCTGGACGCCGAGCCGGCTGTCCTCGACGACGACGCACCGCTCGGGCGGGACGCCCATCCGCGCGGCCGCGTGCAGGAAGAGGTCCGGCGCCGGCTTCCCCCGCCCCACGTCCTCCGCGCTGAAGACGACCTCCTCGGGGAACCAGGCGTCGAGCCCGGTCTTCCGGTGCCCGACCCGGATCCGCTCGTGGCTCCCGGAGGACGCCACACAGTAGGGGACTCCGGCGGCCACCAGCCGCTTGAGCACGTCCATCGCGCCTTCCACCGGCTCCAGTTCGGCCTTGAACGCCGCGAACACCCGCGCGTGGAAGGCGTCGTCGAAGTCCTCGGGCAGCCGCTGCCCGGTCCGTTCCCGCACGAGGTCGTGCACCCGGTGCAGGGCGGCCCCCATGTAGTCACGGAGGGAGTCCTCGTACGTGGTCGGGTGCCCGAGCTCGGTGAGGTAGCCGGCCAGCAGCCGATTGGAGAGGGGCTCGCTGTCGACGAGCACGCCGTCGTTGTCGAAGATCACGAGGTCGTAGCGCATGGCCCCAGCGTAGGGCCGCCGCATATTGCCCATGAACGCAAAAATGCCTCAACCCCCGGACAAGGTCCGGGGGTTGAGGCTAAAAATTGTTCGGCGGTGTCCTACTCTCCCACAGGGTCCCCCCT
>NZ_JBIBWV010000005.1:503764-507604 GCF_043081625.1 Streptomyces sp. NPDC014861 | reverse complement strand
GCCGACGTGTCCGCGATCCACGGCAGCGCCCCCACACCCACACCCACACCAGCACCCGCCATCGTGGTGACCGACACACCCATCCCCTCTCCACTCGATCCCGAACCGGGATGCCTGGCCCCGTGCCAGCCCGCCTACCCGGAGTTCCCCGGTCCACACAGCCTTCTCGAAAGAATTCCCGAACGCGGTCGCGCCATGCCCGGACTCCTCCGCGCGGAGCCGGCGAAATAGACCGCAGCTCAGGCCTCCTGATCCGTGGTCATGTCCAGGAGAGGCGGGCCGAGGCCTGGTTCCTCCCCCCGACAGAGGGCAGACGGAAGGGGCGAAGTCGTCGTTCGAAGGAGAGTCATGACAAGGGATCCCTCGATGAGAGCCGTCGGTTGGGCGCGGTCGCTGCCCGTCGGCATCGGCGTGAAGACCGCCAGGGACTGGACGCGCGGGCACCTGACGACCCTCGGCTGGGACAGGACCGCGCCCGACGTGGCGGACTCCGTGGTCCTGGCCGTCTCCGAACTGGTCACCAACGCGCACATCCACGCCCACAGCGACGCGCAGCTCATCCTGACCTGGGACGAGGAGTGCCTGCACGTCACCGTGCACGACGCGTCGCCCCGGCTTCCCGAGGCGCGCGGCCCGGACGACGGCGCCCTCGGCGGGCGCGGCCTGTTCCTGGTCGGTGCCCTCGCCGACGAGGTACGGACCCAGCCCTGCCCGCGGGGCAAGGACGTGACCGCCTGCTTCCGGCCGTCCCCGTCCGACGCGGCCTGATCGTCTCCGCGGGCAGCGGGAGGGAGAAGCGGTGGAGGAGGAGCGGTGAGGGAGCCGGGGAGACGCGGAGCGATCCGCGGAAAGGGTGTTTCGGCGTCGCGTTCGCGGTCATTCGGAGGGTCCGACCCGATCCCCCGCCCGTGAGGAGTCCGCGATGCCGGTCGTACTGATCCTGCTGTTCGGTGTCGGGGTGGCGATGGCGTGGTGGAGCGTCACACCCGTGGTCGGCGGGCCTCGGAGAGGCGCCCGGTGACGGCCTGAAACCGGAATCGGCCGCGAACGCCCGGGTTTCGGGTACGGCCGAGCGGTCAGGCGAAGACGAGGACCAATCCCGACTCATGTGCCAGGAGGCTCACATGGACAGCTGGCGTGAAGCCGCGGCCTGCCAGGAGGTCGACCCCGATCTGTTCTTCCCCGTGGGGATGGGCGCCCCCGCCCTCGCCCAGGCGGAGGAGGCGAAGGAAGTCTGCCGGCGCTGCCCGGTGCGCGAGCAGTGCTTGCGCACGGCGATGGCGGAGCCCCAGCCGCCGGCGGGCGTGTGGGGCGGCCTCACCGAGACCGAGCGGCGCACGCTCCGACGACGGACGAGCCGCCGCGCGGCCGCGGAGCGCTGACCCTCCGCGCGGGGCCGCCCGGCTTCCCGACGCGACTCCGCTCCCCCCGGCCGCCGGCTCCTCGCCGCACACCCCACCTGCCGCCGCCCGGTCCCCACTTCCCGGCGCCCGGCCCTCGCTCCCCGGCACCCGGGCCCCACTTCCCGGTGTGCACTCCCGCGCCACCCGTCCTGCCCGCGTACCGCCTTCGGCGGTCGCGCCAGGACGACCGCGCCTCCAGTGCTCCCCCGGTGCGCGCGGGTCGCGTCCGGAAGCATCAAGGGGCGGCGCGCCCGTCAGTCCGTCTGCTCCGTCGTGTCGGTGGGGGCCGGCCGGAGCGCGAGCCGTGCGCGGACCCGCTTGCCGTCCGTGCCGGGCTCCACGGTCAGGCTCTCGCAGACGGCCAGGACGATCTCGACGCCGTGCTGACCGATCCGGCGGGGGTCGTGGCCGCGGGGTACGGGGAAGGCCGGCTCACGGTCGAAGACCGAGATGTCCAGGGCGTCCCGACGCAGCTCCAGGAGCAGCCGGCAGGAGCCGGCGGCGTGCCGTACGGCATTGGTCACCAACTCGCTGACCACCAGCTGCGCCAGTTCGACCCGCTCGTCCGCCACCGGCCCGCCCGGCAGGGACAGGGCGCTCACGAGGAAGTCCGCCGTGAAGGCGCGCGCCGAGGCCATCGCCCCGCCGTGAGCGGCGTCGTAGACGGCACTCGCGGTCGGCAGGGACTCCGGCGCAGACCGCTCGGCGGTCATCGCGTCCGTCATGGTGCTGGTCGCTCCCCTCGTCCGGGTGGGTGGGCACGGCTGGGCCTCTCGTACCCGGCTCTCCGCACTTCATGATTCCCCGAGGACGACACTCCGGGGGATCGCGTCCGCCGACGGTACGTGATGGAGGCCCCCGAGCGGGCGGGCGGGGCGTCCGATGCCGGTCCACCGGCCGCCGCGACGGCCCCGAGACCGTCGCGCATGCCGTGCCGGCTCCGGGGTACGCGCGGTCGTGCACGCCGAGTGTCGGCACCGGTACGCGCGTCGTGGAGTCCGGCGCCGATCGCCCCGCCCGCCCCCGACCCCGGGGCCGATGAGCGGTGAGCGGTGACCGGTGACGGCCTGATGCCACGACGTGGGGCCCGCGCCCCCCGGGGGGGGGGGGGGGGCCCCCGCGGGGGGGGGGGGGGGGCGGGGCCCCCCCCCGGCCGGGGGGGCCGCCCCGCCGCCCCCGGGCCCGGGCGCTCGCCCCCCGCCCCGGGGGCGGTGGGGGGGGGGGGGGGGCCGGGGGCCGCCCTGTGCCCCCGCGGGGGGCCCGCCCCCCCGGGGGGGGGGGGCGGGCCCCACGTCGTGGCATCAGGTCGTCCGTGCAGCCGTCCGGCCGGGTCGCGCAGCCCGGCGGCCACGGGACCAGGGCGATCGCCGCGAGCCGCCGCGGGGCCAGAACCGCGCGATCGGCGGTGAGGGAGCGACAGGGGAACCGGAGGGCCGTGCGTGTCGAACTCCGGAAGAGCGGGGAGGTGCGGACGCCCGCGCGCTCAGCAGCGGCGTTCGAGCAGCAGGGCCATCGGCCCGAGACCGCTCCGCGCCGCCCGGCGTCCGGCCCGCCGCCCGACGAGGTACGCGAGGCCGAGCACGGTCACCGCGCCCGCGACGGCGGCGGCCGTCACCGCCTTGTCGGCGCGCACCGCGCTCCAGGCCGCGTCACCGGCGCCCCGCGCCGCGTGCGCGGCCGCGCGGGCCTTCTCGGCCCACGGCGCCGGGAGGACGTCCGGCACGCCGAGGTCCGCCAGGTCCTCGCTCTCCTCCTCGTCGGTGGCGTCCGTCCACGCCATGTCGGGGTAGTCCGGCACCACGTACGGGCCGGTCCGGTGGAACGCGTTCTGTTCGCTCTTCTCCGAAGCACTCATGGGCAACATCTCGCCTTACCCGTCCGGGCTAAACATTTGCGTCCGCTCGGGGGCCCGGTCGGGCGGGCGTTCGAGGGCCCGGGCGGGCGTGCGCGGCCGGCGCATTCACCCGGCCTGTCCGTAATCGCCCCGCTCTTCATGTTTGCCGTCCGCCATACCGGTCAGGCGTGCTGGTGTCAGATGTGCCGCAGGGATGAAGGAGTGGTTCCCCGTGTCCGGTGAGCAGAAGATGAAGGCCAAGGGTGAGCAGGCCAAGGGCAAGCTGAAGGAAGCGGCCGGCCGGATGACCGACGACGAGCGCCTGGAGGCCGAGGGACGGGCCGAGCAGGCGAAGGGCGACGCGCGCCAGGCCAAGGAGAAGGCGAAGGACGCTTTCAAGCACTGATGCGGCGGATGACCGGTTCGCCGGGCGCCGTCGAGCGTCGCCCGGCGCCGTCCGACCCCATCAGAGACGGGGGGGGGGGCCCCCCCGGGGGGGGGGCCCCCCCCCCAGTTCACCCCCCCCCCCCCCCCCGCCCGCGCGGGGGGGGCCGGGGGCCCCCCACCCGCTAGGGGGGGGTTGTGGGGCCCCCGGGGGGCGCC
>NZ_JBIBWV010000005.1:487972-503754 GCF_043081625.1 Streptomyces sp. NPDC014861 | reverse complement strand
GCGGGGCGGGGGGGGGGCGGGCGCGGGGCGGGGGGGGGGGGGGCGCGGGCGGCCCCCCCCCCCCCCCCCCGGCGGGGGGGGGGGCCCCCCCCGGGGGGGCCCCCCCCCCCCGTCTCTTTCCACAGCGCGCCCCGCCTGTCAGAGCGGTGTGCCAGAGTCTGCCCATGCTCGAGATCGTGGTGATGACGGAGACCGAGGAGCGGCACGTGCGCGTGTCCGCCGACGGTCTGGCGGGGTTGGTGCGGCGGATCGGCGGCGACGACGACCGGTTCCTGGTGGTCCAGCGGATACCGGACCTGCCCGGCGTCTTCTCCCAGGTCTGGCACGAGGCCGATGGCGACTACACCGTGGAGTACCGCGACGGCGCCGCCGACCGGCACTTCCAGGCGATGGCCGACGGGCCCGAGGACGTGATCGCGGTGGTGACCGGCTGGGCCCGTCAGGAGGCCGGTTGGCGTGATCGCCTGCCCTGGTCGCGCCTGGAGCTGGGCCCGGCCCCCGAGGTTCCGCCGCTCGACCTCGCCGAGGACGAGCGCAAGGCGCTGGAGGGACGCGTCCGCGAGGTGCTGGTCGGCGGGTACACCTCGCGCGCCGCACTGGCGGAGCTCGCCGAGGACTATCTGGTCACCGAGGACCGCCGGCCGGTCTCCCGCGCGCAGGCGGCGGCGCTGGCCGACCGGCTGTGGCTGGAGCGGGTCGCGGAGCAGGCCGACTGGCGGGGTGAGACCGACCCCGAACGGCTCACGCGCGCCTTCGCCGCCCTCCAGGAGGCGGGCATCACCTCCCGCGAGAACTTCACGTGCTGTCGCAGCTGCGGTCAGGCCGAGATCGGCGCCGAAGGCGGGCCCGACGCCCGCGGCTTCGTCTACTTCCACACCCAGTGCACGGATTCCGCCGCCGCGGGCCACGGACTCACGCTCCTCTACGGGGGGTTCGACGGCTCGCCCGAGACCACGGCGTCCATCGGCCAGGAGGTGGTCGCCGCCCTCGCCGCGGTGGGCCTCCCCGCCGAGTGGGACCGCGACCCCGACCGGGTCATCACCGTCACCCCGGTGGACTGGCGCCGCCGACTGGTCGGGTGAACTCCGGCCCCACGGCGCGAAGCCGCGTCCCC
The DNA here is from genome assembly GCF_043081625.1 of Streptomyces sp. NPDC014861. NCBI lineage: Bacteria > Bacillati > Actinomycetota > Actinomycetes > Kitasatosporales > Streptomycetaceae > Streptomyces > Streptomyces sp. NPDC014861. The sequence goes on along the minus strand of NZ_JBIBWV010000005.1, from coordinate 502,640 downwards.
CACCCGCCCCTCCCCTCCGCCGGCGAGGTCGAAGGCGCGGGAGAGCGTGCGCGGCACCGTGGCGCACGGGCTCCGGGCGGGCCGGGCCCGCACCGGTCGACGGCCGGAGGCCGTGGACGCGGCATGGTAACAGTTGTTACCATGCCGGCATGGCGAAGACACAGCTGGGTGCGCGGGTGGACGAGGACGTCGCGGAGCTCGCGCGGAAGCGGGCCGCCGATCTGGGCCTGAGCGTCGGGGACTACCTCGCCCGGCTGGTGCAGGACGACGCCAGCGGCGTGCGCGCGCGAGCGGTGGACGCCGCCGCCCGCTTCCTGGCCGAGCACCAGTCCGTCTTCGACGAGGCCGAGCCCACCCCCGCCGAGCAGTCGCCCCGGGGATCGCGCGCCGCCTGATGGAGCTGCACATCGACGTCCCCTGGATCCTTCAGGTCGCCGAGGCCGCCGGAGCGGACGACCCGGCCCCCGACGACTACGGCGTCCCGGTCTCCGCGGTCGCCCGCCACCGGGCCGAGCTGTTCGAGCGCCCCGTCTACGCCGGTCCCTACGCCAAAGCCGCCGCGCTGGTGCACTCCCTGGGACGCTGCCGCTGGCTGGAGCGCTCCAACCTGGCCGTCGCCGCCGCGACCGGTGTCATGTACCTCGAAGCGGCGGGTATCTCCGTCAGGCCCGCCCGCGAGGACGCCGTCGCCCTCAGGGACCTCCTGCTCGACCCGGCCTGCACCGTCGGGAGGATCGCCGTCCTGCTGCGGTCCTGGCCCACCGCCGGCTGAGCGCGCCCGGCCCCTCCGCGGGGAGGGACCGGGCGCGTGTCGGGAACCGAGGGGTGACCGGGTCAGGAGGCGGGGACCTGGTCGACGAAGGTCGTTCCCGCGCCGCGCAGGGCGGCGACCTTCGCGGCGACCTGGGCCGGGGTGAGGACCTGGTCCTTGACGTGCAGGACGTAGTCGACCTGCTGGTCGTAGGCGCGCGGGGTGGTGGACGGCTGGCCGTTGAGGTCGATCAGCCACTGGTTGAAGTTGATGGACATCGGCCGCTCGGGCAGGTAGGCGGCGTCGTGGGTGCCGAAGAGGGCGCCGTCGACGTAGTAGGTGATCTTGTCGTTGTCGATGGTCACGACGAGGTCGTGCCAGCCGGCGAAGCTGGTACGGCTCTCGCTGTGCTGGTTGACCGCCTGCCACGGGTCGGGGTTGTAGGTCTCCCAGGAGGTCGTGTAGAGGATGTTGGCGGGCTCGCCCCAGCCGCCGTTGGGCAGGTACTCGAAGTCGTACTCGGCGTAGTCGTCGGCCATCGGGGCCTTGAGGTCGTTGATGGTGAAGAAGGTCTGCACGATCCGGTCGCCGTCGGGGCCGTACTTGGGGGCGTCGGAGAACTTCACCCGGGACGCGTAGGTGCCGTTCTTGAACTTCGTCGCCTTGGTGAGGACTTCCGTGTGGACGGTGCTGGCGCCGGTGCCCGCGCTGGAGGTCTCCAGGTTCATCACCGTGTTGCCGCTCTGGTTCACGAAGGTGACCTTCGAGGGGTCCCAGGTCGCGCCGGGGACGCCGGGGCCCCCGGAGTTGGAGCGGACGCTCCAGCCGTGCGAGGCGAGGGCCGGGTCGGTGTGCGAGGTGTAGGAGAAGTCGTCGAAGAGCGTCTCGCCGTTGCCCGGCGGTGTGGTGGGCGGGGTGGTCGGGGGCGTGGTCGGCGGGTCGGTGGGCTCGTTGCCGGCGGGGGCGGTGCCCCACACGTTCACGCCGGCGACCTGGGCGGTGACCTTGGTCCAGTCGGCGTACGCGGTCGGGGCGCCCTGGAAGGAGTAGTCGTCGCTCTGGGTCAGGGTCTGCCAGTTGGTCTGGTGGAACCGCAGCTGCATGTCGCCGGTGTCGGCGCCGGCCGCCAGTGAGCCGGCGGCCGGGGTGAAGCCGATCTCCAGGTAGCGGTCGGCGGTCGCGGTGGGGTTGGCCAGGGTGCCGAAGGTGCCGGTGATCACCGAGCAGCCCTTGACCGCCCAGGAGCAGGCGAAACGGTAGGAGGCGCTCGGGGAGTCCGCCTTGAAGTAGTAGCGGATCTTGACCTGGCTGAGCTGGACGGCACTCGTGCCGGTGTTGCGGACCTTGAGCCACGGCTCGCTCTGGTCGGCCGTCGCCCCGCTCGCGCTGGTGCGGTACTGCACCACGACCCCGCTGCCGGAGGCGGAGGCCGTCGTGAGGGGGAAGGTCGCCACGGCCGCGCTGCCGACGAGCGCGGTCAGCGCCAGGGCCGCGCGGGTGGAGCGGCCCATGGTGCGGCTGGTGGTACGGGGGGTACTCATCCGAGGTTTTCCTTTCGTTCGCTCCCGCCGGACGACGGGAGGGACAGGGGGGTCGAGAGGGGAACGGAGGAGAGAACAGGGGGAGGCGAGGGAGAGAGGAAGCAGGGAGGAACCGGAGGGGAGAACAGGGAGAGGCGAGGGAGAGAGACGGAAGGTGGAGGAACGGGGCGAAGGGACCCGGGAAGGGGCCCGGGGTCAGACGGTGGCGTGGACCGGGTGGTCGTCGAGGGTGTCGTGCGGGACGCCGAGCGCGGTGAGCCGGGCGCGGTGCCCGTCCAGGCGGCCGCGGAAGTCCGGCCAGTCGTCGGTCGCCGTCCAGGCGCGCTCGGCCAGCGCGCACAGGCGGGGGTAGGTGAGGTACTCGATGTGCCGGGAGGTGGGCACGAACTCCGTCCACAGCTGCCCCTGCGCGCCCAGCACCCGGCCCGCCTGCGGCGCCTCGCCGTCCCGGGGCAGGAGGTCGAGCCCGTACACGCTGCGCAGGTCGGTGGCGTGGCCCGGCTGCGCGGGCGGCTCACCGGAACCGGGACCGCGCGCGTAGTCGAAGTAGGTGCGGCGGTGGTCGGCCTGCACCACGTCGTGGCCCCGGCGGGCCGCCGCCCAGGCGTGTTCCGGTGTGCGCCAGCTCATCACCGTGCACGACAGGGGCAGTGTGGTGCCGTCCTCGGCCCAGGCGACCGGGCGGCGGCCCGCCCGGACCACGTGTTCGGCCATCCGGCCCAGGAACCAGCCGTGCAGTTCGCGGGGGCCCGCCAGGCCCTCGCGCGCGGCCCGGTCGATCGCCGTAGGGCTGGACTCCCATTCCCTCGTGGGTACTTCGTCTCCGCCGATGTGGATGTACGGGGAGGGGAAGAGGTCCATCACCTCGTCGAGGACGGTGCGGAAGAAGTCGAGGACGTGGTCGCCGACGCCGAGGACGTTCTCGCAGACGCCCCACCGGGTCCACACGTCGAGCCGCCGGTCGGGGAAGTTGCCCAGCTCCGGGTAGGCGGCGAGCGCGGACCGCACGTGACCGGGGACGCTGATCTCGGGGACGACGGTCACCCCGCGGGCGGCCGCGTGGGCGACGAGGCCGGCGAGTTCGGCCCGGGTGTACGAGCCGCCGTGGGGGCGGCCGTCGAAGCGGTCGCTGCCGGCGGGTCCGATCATCGACTCGGTGCGCCGCCCGCCGATCTCGGTGAGCCGGGGGTAGGCGGCGACCGGCATGCGCCAGCCCTGGTCGTCGGTGAGGTGGAGCTGGAGGACGTTCAGCTTGTGGAGGGCCAGCAGGTCGACGAAGCGGTGGAGGTACGCGACCGGCTGGAAGTGGCGGGCGACGTCCAGGTGCATGCCGCGCCAGGAGTGGGCCGGGATGTCGGTGATCTCCACGCCCGGCAGCTCGACGGGCGGCGGGGACACGGGAGGCAGGGGGCCGCCGGACGGCGGTGGGGGCGCGAGCACGGGGGACGGCAGGAGTTGGCGGACGGTCTGGACGCCGCGGAGCAGGCCGGTGGGGCGGGCGGCGCGCAGCAGGACGCCGTGCTCGGCGACGGTGAGCCCGTACCCCTCCTCCCCCAGGCCGGTGAGCGCCGGATCGAGGGCGAGGACGAAGGTGCCGTCGTCGGCGTGCTCCGGGCTCAGACCGGTGGCGGGGGTCAGGTACGTCCGCAGGAGGTCGGCGGCCGGTTCGGCGCCGGGGGCGACGCGCAGGCGGGTGGTTCGGTCGAGTCGGAAGCGGCCGGGGCGGGGCGAGAGGCGCCGGGGGCGCGGGACGAGGGTCAGTTCGGGGCGCGGGTGGGCGGTGGGGGGCAGGTCCACGGGGCGGTCTCCGGTGTCGTACGGGGGCGCGGGCGGTGTCCGCGGCGTACCGCGGGCCGGACCGCGGCGGCCGGTGGGCTGGGGGCGTGGGGCGTGCCCGGTCCGGGGGCGTGGGGCGCGGCAGGGGCCGGGGCGGGGCGTGGGGCGCGGGAGGTGGCCGGGCTCTGGGGGCGCGGGGCGGCGTGCGGGTCAGCCCTTGACGCCGCCGGCGGTCAGGCCGGAGGTGACGTGGCGCTGGAGGGCGAGGAAGACGACGAGGGCCGGCAGGGCGAAGAGGGTGGAGGCGGCCATGGTGGCTCCCCAGTCGGTGCCGAAGGTGGTCTGGAAGGAGGAGAGCCAGACGGGCAGGGTGCGGCTGTCCTGCTGCTTGATGATGAGGAAGTTGGCGTAGGTGAACTCGTTCCAGGCGGTGATGAAGCCGAACAGGGAGGTGGCCATCAGGCCGGGAGCGAGGAGCGGGAAGGCGACGCGCCGGAAGGCTCCGACGCGGGTGCAGCCGTCGACCTGGGCGGCTTCCTCCAGTTCGGGCGGGATGCCGGCGATGAAGCCGCGCAGCACCACCACCGTGAACGGCAGGGTGATCATGAAGTACACCAGGGTGAGCGTCGGCAGCCGGTCGAGCATGTCGGTGTCGCGGGCGATGATGTAGACGGGGATGATCAGCGATTCCCACGGGGCCATCTGGGCGATGAAGACCGCGAGCATGAACTGGCGGCGGCCGCGCCAGCGCAGCCGGGCCACCGCGTAGGCGGCGCCGAGGGCGACGACGAGGGAGAGCAGGACGGCTGCGAGGGTGACGAGGACGCTGTTGCGCCAGAAGAGGCCGAAGCCGTCCGCGCCGACCGCGGTGCGGAAGTGGTCGAGCGTCCACTCGTCGGGGATGAGGCGGGGGTCGTAGGACTGGATGTCGCGGGAGGGCCGGAAGGCGGTCGCCACCATCCAGTAGACCGGGAACAGGCAGCACACGACGGTGAGGCCGGCGGCGGCGAGGAGAGGGACCCGTCGCAGGGCCCTCCGACGCCCGGCGGTGCGGCGCCCGGCGAGGGGGACCGGGGCGGGGGCGGGGCCGCCGGCCGGGCCGGGGGGTGCCGTGGCGGCGGGGGCCGTGGTCACAGGTGCTCCCCTTCCTGGCGGAACAGTTGGCGGAAGTACAGGACGAGGACGCCGCTCATGAGCAGGAGCGTGACCATGGAGGCGGCCGAGCCGAGGTCGTAGCGCTGGTTGGCGAGGGCGGTCTGCACCGCGTACACGGGCAGGATGGTGGTGGCGTCGCCCGGTCCGCCGCGGGTCATCACCCAGATCTGCACGAAGGCCTTGAAGGTCCAGATCACCTCCAGGGAGAGCACGAGCATGAAGATCGGGCGGACCAGCGGGAAGGTGACGGTGCGGAAGATCGTCCAGGTGCCTGCGCCGTCGAGGCGGGCGGACTCGTACAGCTCCTCGGGGACCGTGGTGAGGGCGGAGTAGAGGGTGATGGCGGCGAACGGCACGGACTGCCACACGATGAGCGCGACGATGATGGTGAAGGCGGCGGTGCCGTCGGCGAACCAGGTGTAGCCCTCGAAGGAGGTGAGCCCGAGGCCGGTGAGGGTCTCGTTGACGATGCCGAACTGGGAGTGGAAGAGCCACTGGAAGACGGTGGTGGCGGCCACGACGGGTACCGCCCACACGAGGACCAGCGAGCTGAGGACCACGGTCCTGCCGATCCTGCCGAGCCGTTCGATCATCAGGGCGACCAGGGTCGCCAGGATCATGATGGCGGCGACGTTCACGGCCATGAACAGGAAGGTGCGGCGGACCACTTCCCAGAACCGGGGATCGGACAGCAGGGTCTGGTAGTTGCGCAGGCCCACGAACTCGGCGTCGCCCCGGATCAGTTCGCGCAGGCGGAAGTCCTGCAGGGAGATCAGCAGGGCGCGGCCGAAGGGGTAGAGCAGGAGGTAGAGCATCCCCAGGACGGCCGGCGCGATCAGCAGGTACGGGCCGAGGGCGGGCCGGCGTCCGCGGGGCGGTCGCCGGGTGGTTCCGGCGTACGGGGTTCGGGTGCGCACGGGTCAGGAACCGCTGTTCAGGGTCGTGGTGATGGACTGCGAGGCCTTCGCCGCCTCGGCCCCGGGGTCGCGGCCGGTGAGGACGGCCGTCATGTAGTCCTTGATCGGGTTCTTCGCCTCGACGGCGGCCCACTGGGGGGTGTTGGGGGTGGCGCGGCCGTTGGCGGCGCCGACCGCCATGGTCGCGGCGCCGGGGTCGGAGGCGACGGCGGTGGCCAGGTTGGTCTTGTTGGGGACGTAGCTCATGGCGAGGGCGAGCTTCTTCTGCCAGGCGTCGCCCGCCAGTTCCTCGATGAAGGTGTAGGCCTCCTCCTGGTTCTCGGCGGTGGCGGGGACGACCAGGTCGGAACCGCCGGTGAAGACGGCGCCGGGGGTGTCGGCGGTCTTGCCGGGGATGGGGAAGAAGCCCAGCTTGCCCTTGAGCTCGGGGTTCTTCTGCGCGATGACGCCGGCGCCGCCGGGGGTGGCGATGACCTGGGCGACCTGGCCCTTGGCGACCACCTCGGCCTGGAGGGGGCGCGACTCGTCCGAGTCCTTCGGGCCCTTGCCGAGCGCCTGGAGCTGCCGGTAGAAGTCCATGGCGCGCAGCGCCTCGGGGCTGTCGAGGGCGCCCTTCCAGGTGGATCCTTCCTGCACGGCGAGGTCGCCGCCCTCGTCCCAGACGAAGCCGGCCAGGGTGAACCAGTTCTGGCCGGGGAGGTAGATGCCCTGCACGCCGTCCTTGTTCAGCTTCTCGGTGGCGGCCAGCCACTGCTCACGGGTCTTGATCTTCGTGGCGTCGACGCCGGCCTTCTCGAAGAGGTCGGTGCGGTAGATGACGACGCGGTTGGCCGCGTAGTACGGGATGCCGTACTGCTTGCCCTCCCAGGCGCCGGGCTCCGCCAGGCCTTCGAGCCAGAAGTCGCCGCCGAGCTCGGCGACCCTGCCGGAGAAGTCGGTCAGGCCGCCGCTCTGGGCGTACTGGGCGACCTGGGTGTTGCCGACCTCGATGACGTCGGGGGCGTCGTTGCTGGCCAGGGCGGCGGTGACCTTCTCCCCTATGCCCTCCCACTCCTGGATCTGGATCTTGAGGTCGATGTCGGGGTGGTCCTTCTCGAAGCCGGCCTCGAACTCCTTCTGGAACGCCTCCGAGACGCTGTCGCGCATCAGCCACACGTCGAGCACGGTCGGTCCGCCGGCGCTCTGGCCGCCGGAGGAGGAACAGCCGACGAGGCCGGTGCCCAGCAGCATCGTGCCGAGCAGGGCGAGGGGGCGGTGCTTCACGGTTCACCTCTGAGGGAGCCTGGGTGCGGGGGCCTGGGGACGGAGCTCTGGAAGAGTCGGGGAACGCCGGGCAAACCCCACTTGACCACTTACCGATCGAGGGCTTACCAGTTGGCGCGAGATGAAGGTGGCATGGACCAATGTCGCCGTCAACCCCCGCCACACAGAAGGGTTCTGGCCATACATCGGCCGGATACGGATAGATGACCTCACCCTCAAGTGGTCAGTTGTCACCTGACCAGCGCGCCGTTAATGTTGACCAGCGAAGGTGCGATCAGTTTTCCGACGACGAACGAGAGCCGGTATGGAGATCGACGCGGCGGCCTCCGGCGCGATGCTCAAGCGCGAGCGGGTCAGGGACGCGATCCTCGAACTCATCGAGGCACGACGCCCCGGCGACGCCATCCCCTCCGAGCGGGTGCTCTGCGCCGAGCTGGGCGTCTCCCGCCCCACCCTGCGCGCGGCGGCCGACGAGCTGGTCATGGCGGGCCTGCTGGTCCGCGAGCACGGCCGGGGCATGTTCGTCGCCAAGGAGAAGATCACCCAGGAGCTGGTCTCCGACCGCAGCTCCTTCAGCCTGCCGCAGGCCGGCGGCGTGTGGACCAGCCGGCTCCTCGAACTGCGCTCCCTGCCCGCCGGGGCCCGCGTCAGCCGCAAGCTGCGCATCTCCCCCGCCGCCGAGATCCTCTACGCGGCCCGCCTGCGCCTGGTCGACGGCTCCCCCATGGCCATCGAGCACCTGCACATCCGCGCCGACCTCGCGCCCGGCCTGAGCAGCGAGGAGCTGGAGCAGGGCGATCTGTACGAGCACCTGCGCGACCGGCACGGCGTCCTGGTCAGCGAGGCGGTGCAGTCCATCGAGCCCACCGTGGTCACCCGCGCCGAGGCCGACCTGCTCGAAGTGCCCGAGTTCTCCCCCGGTTTGCTCTTCGAGCGGCTCACCACGGACTCCCGGGGCCGGGCCGTGGAGTACGTCCACTCCCTCTACCGGGGCGACCGCTACCGCATCGTCTCGCGCCTCTCGCTCGGCACCCACGACGAGGAGCCGCCCGCGAAGGAGGGCCACCACCCCGGCATCCCGCCGGGCGACTTCACCGGCGGCACCCCGGTCACCTTCTCCACCCGGGGAGTCGTGCAGCAGCACGACTGAGCGCGTGTGCCGGACGCCTCGCCCGGGACCACCGCGCCCCCGGCACGCAAAGGCACGCCCAGTCCCTTACGCTCGCCGGGGTTCGAGACCTAGCCTCACCACAGCTCACAAGTTACCCGCCAGTGAACCGATCTGTGACGAGCGTGCCCTCGGGCCCGGAGGTCGACATGAGTTCCGCGCAGTACCTTCTCGAAAACCGCCCGCACTCCGTGGCGCACCTTTTCCTGTCGAGGGTGGAGGCCACCCCCGAGGGCGAGGCCTACCGCTACCCCGTGGCCGTGGGCGCAGACGCCGAGGAGTGGCGCTCGCTGACCTGGTCGCAGACGGCGGAGCGGGTCCGCGCCATCGCGGCCGGACTGCTCGCCCTGGGGCTGCGGACCGAGGAGCGGGTCGCCATCTCCTCCGCGACGCGGATCGAGTGGATCCTCGCCGACCTGGGCGTGATGTGCGCGGGCGCGGCGGCGACCGCCGTGTACCCCAGCACGAACGGCGAGGAGACGGCGTACATCCTCGCCGACTCCGACAGCAGGGCCGTCTTCGTCGAGGACGCCGAGCAGTTGGCCAAGGTCGTCGCGCACAAGGGCGAGCTTCCCGGCCTCCGGTACGCGATCCTCTTCGACCCCGCGCCGGACGCGGCCGGGGCCGAGGGCCTGGAGGTCCTGACCCTCGCCGAGCTGGAGCAGCGCGGCGGCGCGTACCTGGCGGAGCATCCCGACGCCGTCGAGACGACGGTCCGGAGCATCGCCCCGGAGCAGCTCGCCACCCTGATCTACACCTCCGGCACGACCGGCCGCCCGAAGGGCGTGCGGCTGGTGCACGACTGCTGGTCGTACCAGGGGGTCGCCCAGGTGGCCACGGGCCTCGTGCTCCCCGAGGACGTGCAGTTCCTCTGGCTGCCGCTGTCCCACGTCTTCGGCAAGGCCCTGATCTCCGGCCAGGTGCAGTCCGGCCACGTCATGGCCGTGGACGGCCGCATCGATCGCATCGTCACCAACCTGCCCGTCGTGCGGCCCACCATCATGGCGTCCGCGCCGCGCGTCTTCGAGAAGGTCTACAACGGCATCGCCGCCAGGGCCCGCGCCGAGGGGGGAGCCAAGTACAAGATCTTTCTGTGGGCGGCGAAGGTCGCCCGCGACCACGCCAGGACCGGCCAGGAGCAGATGATCGCCACGGGCCGCCGCACGGTGCCCCTCTCCCTCACCGTCCAGCACGCCGTCGCCGACAAGCTGGTCTACGGCAAGATCCGCGCGGCCTTCGGGGGCTCGCTGCGCGGCAGCGCCTCGGGCAGCGCCGCGCTCGCCCCGGAGATCGGGTACTTCTTCGCCGGCGCCGGGGTCAACGTCCTGGAGGGGTACGGCCTCACGGAGACCAGCGCGGCCTGCACGGTCAACCCGGCCGACGACGGGCGGGTGGGCACGGTCGGCAAGCCCCTGCCCGGCACCGAGGTCCGCGTCGCCGAGGACGGCGAGATCCTCCTGCGCGGACCGGGCATCATGCGCGGCTACCACAACCTCCCCGACAAGACCGCCGAGGTCCTGGAGAGCGACGGCTGGTTCCGCACCGGGGACATCGGCGAGATCGACAAGGACGGCTACGTCCGGATCACCGACCGCAAGAAGGACCTCTTCAAGACGTCCGGCGGCAAGTACGTGGCCCCCACCGAGATCGAGAGCCGCTTCAAGGCCGCCTGTCCCTTCGCGAGCAACATCCTGGTCATCGGCAACGGCCGCAACTACTGCACGGCGCTGATCACCCTGGACGAGAGCGTGATCATGCCCTGGGCCGCCTCGAACGGCCTCGCCGGCCGCGCCTACACCGAGGTCGTCACCTCCCCGGAGGTCCACGCCCTCGTCGACGGCTTCGTCCAGCGCGTCAACACGGACCTCCAGCGCTGGCAGACCCTCAAGAAGTTCGCCGTCCTCCCCCGTGACCTCGACATCGAGCACGGCGAACTCACCCCCAGCCTCAAGGTCAAGCGGCCCGTCGTCGAGCGCGCGTACGCCGATCTCGTCGAGGCCATGTACGAGGGCTCCCGCGAGGCCTGACACCCGCCCCGCCCTGACCCGGCCGGCCCGCCCCTGCCCCGGCCCTGACCCGGCGCGGGGCAGGGCCGGATCGGTCCGGGCGGGTGAGGGCGGCCCCTCCTCGGCGGCGGCCCTGTGCTGTCGCTCGACACGTGAAGGGTGACGATCGGGCCCGGAGCCCGCCGGCCGGGGCACTCGGCGGCGGATCGATCAGCGCGGTCCGCGCGACCGAGGTCCGCACGAGGCGGTCCGGCCGGCCGCGGCCCCTCGCCGAAGCCCGGCCGGAGAGCCGTGACACGAGGCTGCCCGGACCCGTTGGGCACCACGACGCACACCGCCGATCGGAGACCCCATGACGACGAGCACCGCTGACGAGCCGCCCCCGGCGACGCCGACCGACGAGCAGTACGGGGCGCTGCGCGCGTCCGCGGCCGTGTGGGCCGGGACCTCCGTGCTGATCACGGACCAGCGGGGACAGGTCCTGGTCCAGAAGGTCGGCTACCGGCCCCACCGTCTCCTGCCCGGCGGCGCCGTGGACAAGGGCGAGACCGCCGCCCGGGCCGCCGCGCGGGAGGTGGAGGAGGAACTCGGCGTCACCCTCACCGTTCGGCGGGGCCTCGCCGTGGACTGGGTCTCGGCCGCCGCCGTGCGGGCCCCCGCGGAGATGCGCTTCCCCGGCGAGATCCTGCACGTCTTCGACGGGGGCGTCTGGAGCGACCAGCAGATCGCCGCGATCCGCCTGGCGGCGGACGAGATCCAGGCGGTCGAGTTCGTCGAGCCCGCGGATCTGCCCGCCCTGATGTCGCCGGGCGACGCGCGCCGTGCGCTGTCCGCCCTCCGCGCGCGCGTCGACGACGCCGGTGTCGTCCTCCTGGAGGACGGGGTGCCGATCGCGCCGAGCGTCCTGGACCGGGTCGGCGTCCTGCGTACGCCCCGGGCGCGGCACCACCACCCCTTCCACCCGCGTGCCGTCCCCGCCGGTCTCCCGCTCCGGCACGCCTGGTGCTGGGCCTTCGCCCCGGACGGCAGGGTGCTCGTGCTCCTCGATCCCGTCACCGGTGCGGCCCGTCTGCCCGGGGGCGCTCCGGAGCCCGAGGACGGTGGCGACCCCGCGGCCACGCTCGTCCGCGCGGCCGGTGAGAGGGCCGGGGCCGAGCTGGCCGACCCCGTGTACCTCGGGTACCTGTCCGACCCGGACGAACCCCGTGCGCGGGTGCGCTACGCCGCGGGACTGACACGCGTCGGCGTCCCGCCGATCGATCCGGCCACCGGCCGCGCGTACGTCCGCGTCCTGGCCACTCCCGAGCAGGCGCTCTGTCTGTTCGACTGGGGTCCGGCCGCGACGGACCAGCTCACGGCCGTCCACCTCGCCCGCGCCCGCCTCGGCATCCCCCGCGCCCTCCGCCGGTCCGTCACCGAACTGCCCGCGCACCACGCCTGGTAGCCGCGACCGGGGCGACGCGGGCGGAGCGACGCCACGCCCGCGCGGTCGCGTCGTACCGACCGCGCGCGGCGGGCCCGCCCCGTGCGGCGAGCGTGCGTGCCGGGCGGGCCGGACCCGGCGGGAATCGTCAGACAGGCTCTAGATGCGGGACTTCCGTACCGAGTGCCACGCCGCACCGGCCAGCGCACGCGCCGACCTCGGCAGCGAGAGGTGCTCGTGTTCGCGGTACAGGGCCCAGTTCGCCGGGACCAGCGCCAGCTTGTTCGAGCTGAGGGAGCCCGCCCGGCCGGCCCGGTAGACCGCGAGCGGTTCCCTGACCGCGCGGGCGTCGACACCGTCCCGCATGATCGAGAGCCACAGGGCGTAGTCCTGCCGGCGGGGCATGTCCGGCATCAGCCTGGTCCCGAGGGCGTTGCGGTCGTACATCGCGGTCAGGGCCCCGATGTGGTCGTGCACGAGCATCGCGCGGTAGTCGACCCGGGCCGGGGCCCAGACCACCCGCCCGTTCGGGACGAAGTCGACCGCTTCCCCCTCGTGCTCGGCGTCCATCTTGTAGTAGGAGGTGAACGTCAGCGGCGTCCCGGCCGTCGCGGCGAAGGCCAGCTGCTTCTCCAGCTTCTGCGGGAGCCACCAGTCGTCGCTGTCGAGGAGCGCCACGTAGTCGCCCTTGGCCCTCTCCATGGCCAGGTTGCGGGCCCGGGCCGCGCCCCCCTGCTCGGGCGCCGCGACCGGCAGGACCCGCTCGTCCTGCCGGGCCAGCTCGCGCAGCAGGTCCATCGACTCGTCCGTCGACGCGTCGTCGGTGATCAGGAGCTCCAGGTCGGTATGGGTCTGCGCCAATACCGACCGGACCGAGGACCCGAGTGTGACCGCCGAGTTGTGTACCGGCATCACCACAGAAACCAAGGCCACAGCACTGCTCCTTCTCGCCATGAGGGGGACGTCGCGGATTGTCACCGCGGGCCAAGGCTACGTGGTGGCGGGTGGGCGGATCGCCACCCACCGGGACACCGGGGCCGCGCACCCCCCGGAGCCGGCACCTCATCCCCTGGAGTCGGAGCTTCCCGCTCCCGGGATCGGAGCCTCCCGTCCTCCCGGGCCGGTGTTCCCTAGCTCCTGGGGTCGGTGTCCCGGACGAGGTCGCGCCGGCGGCCCACCCCGGTGGAGAAGAGGTACAGCGGGGGCAGGAGGGCGGCGGCGCAGACGAGCCAGAGGGCGGTGTGGGCCCCGGCGTACGTGGCGAGGACGCCGGCGGTGAGCGCGCCGAGCGGCAGCGCGCCCCAGGAGACGAAACGGACCGTGGCCATCACGCGGGACAGCAGCTCCGGGGGCGACTGGGTCTGCCGGTAGGTGCGGGTGGTGATCGAGCCGATGACGGTGCCGAAGGCGAAGCCCGCGTTGCCGAGGGCGAACCAGTACGCGTCCCCCGCCGAGGTGGTGAGCGGGGCGAGCAGGAGCAGCGCGCCGCCGGCCAGGTCGGCCAGGATGATGCCCCGCGCGGTGCCGAGGCGGGTGGTCACCCGGACCGCGACGGCGGCGCCGGCGAGCGCGCCGACCCCGTCCATGGCGAGGACGAGCCCGAGCTGTAGGGCGTCGAGACCGGCCTCGCGGACGAGATACAGGGGGGTGAGGGCGAGGAGGGCGGCGTTGAGGAAGTTGGCGGCGGTCGCCCAGATCATGCACGGCCTCATCACCGGGTGCCGGATGACGTACCGCAGGCCCTCGCGCATCAGCCGGAGCGCGCTCTCGCCGGTCCGGGGCGCGGGGCGGCTCTCGGGGAGGGTGCGCAGGAGCGCGGCGGAGGCCAGGTAGCTGGCGGCGTCCACGACGAGAGCGCCGACCGGGCCGGTGACGCCGATCAGGACGCCGCCGAGGGAGGGGCCGCCGGTGTCGGTGACGGCGTGCGTGCCGGACATGACGCTGTTGCGGGCCGCCAGCTGCCGGGCGGGGACGACGGCGGGCAGGAAGGTCGAGTTGCCGATATCGAACAGCACCGTCGCCGCGCCGGTGACGAGCGCCGCGAGGAGCAGGTGCGGGTAGGTGAGGGTGCCGAGCCACAAGGCGAGCGGCAGCGAGCCGAGCGCCGCGAACCGTACGAGGTCGAGGGCGACCTGGAGCCGGCGCAGCGGTACGCGCTGCGCGACGACGCCCGCCGGGAGGCTGAGCAGCAGCCAGGAGACCTGTCCCGCGGCGGCGAGCAGGGCGACCTCCAGCGCGGTGGCGTCGAGGACGGTGAGGGCGACGAGCGGCAGGGCGAGGGCGGTGACGGCGGTGCCCGCGCCGCTGACGGTGGCGGCGGCCCAGTAGCGCCAGAAGACTCCCGGCGGCGAGGTCTCCTCTCCCCCGTCGCGCGGCTCGTTCTTCGGTACAGCTCGTGTCTCGGTCTCGCCCATACGGCGCCCGCCCCCCGAATTAGTCAGTCTCTTTCAGGAACTCACCTGTTCCGAGTAAGTTTCTATCCGGAACCCACTCGATGGCGCAAGATGGTTCCGACGAGAGCGCCGTGGTGCGCGCAGGAGTGGAGACGCTGTGATGAGGTCGGTTCCCGAGCGGGACGCGGGGGGCGCGGGGGGCCCCGGCCCCGCCGGGGGGGGGGGGGGGGGGGGGCCGCGGGGTATTCGGGGGGCACCCCCGGGGGGCCCCCCCC
>NZ_JBIBWV010000005.1:0-487962 GCF_043081625.1 Streptomyces sp. NPDC014861 | reverse complement strand
TATCCCCCCACCCCGGGGTTGGGCGAATGTGGGCCCCCCGGCGCGGGGGGGGGGGCGGGCTGGTGTCGGGTGGTGGTTGTGGGGGGGGGGGGGGCGGGGGCCGGGGCGGGGGCCCGCGCCCCGCCCGCGTCCGTGGTGGGCGACTGGTGGAGCCTGCTGCTGATCCGGGAGACCGCCCGGGGGCGCCACCGCTTCGACGCGCTCCAGGAGGAGCTGGGCATCTCCCGCAAGGTGCTCACCGAACGTCTGACCCATCTGGTGGAGACGGGCGTCCTGGAGAAGGTCCCGTACCAGGACAGGCCGGTGCGGCACGAGTACCGGCTCACGGAGCGCGGCCGGGGCCTGCTGCCGGTGCTGCTGTCGATGCAGGACTGGGCCGACCGCTGGGTCTTCGGCGACGGATCGCTCACCGGCACCGCCGACGAGGGGAGCGCGGAGGCGCGGCGCGTCGCGGCCCTGGCCGGCGAGCGACTGCCCCACCTGACCCTGCCCGGCCACCGGGACGGCACGCCCGTGGACCCGGTGGCCGCCGGGGCGGCGACCGTGCTGTTCTGCTACCCGGCGAC
Organism: Streptomyces sp. NPDC014861; assembly: GCF_043081625.1. Taxonomy (NCBI): domain Bacteria; kingdom Bacillati; phylum Actinomycetota; class Actinomycetes; order Kitasatosporales; family Streptomycetaceae; genus Streptomyces; species Streptomyces sp. NPDC014861. Next base: position 487,396 of record NZ_JBIBWV010000005.1, on the reverse strand, counting down.
CGGGGCGCCCAGCCCCTTGCCGGACAACTGGTCGGATATCCCCGGCACGATCGGCTGCACGCTGGAGAACCGGCTCTTCGGCGAGGCGTACGAAGACTTCCGCGCGGCGGGCGCGGAGGTGCACGGCGTGAGCACCCAACGCACGGACGAACAGCGGGTGTTCGCGGTCTCGGAGGGTCTGCCCTTCACCCTCCTCTCGGACGTCGACCTGCACCTCGCCGCCGCCCTGCGCCTGCCCACCTTCCGGGCCGGGCAGCTGCTGCGGCTGAAGCGGGCCGTGCTCGTGGTGGACCGCGACCGCGTGGTGCGGCACGCGCGCTTCCCGGTGGCGGACATCCCGGCCGCGGTGGCCGAGGCACTGGCGCAGGTCCGACGCCTGGCGGACGGGGACTGAGAGACGGCGGGGCGGCCGGGCGACGGGACGGCGGGCGGCGGGACGGCAGGGCGACGGGACGGAGGGGCGGGCCGGGCGACGGGACGGCCGGGCGGGCCGGGCGACGGGACGGCCGGGCGACGGCGACGTGCTCACCGGCGCCGGACCGGCCGCGGGACTCCCGATGAGCGCCGAGGGGGACGGCTCCTCCGCGGGTCCGTTCCCTCAGCCGAGCCGGACCCGGACCCGCTGCGGTGCCCCCGCGGCCCGGTCCAGGCCGCTGAAGGTGAGCCCCAGCGCGGGCCCGGTGGTCGCGGCGGTCACCGTGGGCGGCTTCGAGACCACGGACGACACCCGCCTGTTCCAGGTGATCCGCAGGGAGGCCGCCCGGCGGGCCGGGTCGGAGACCACGATCGTGGCCGTGCCGTCACGGTGCTCGCGGACGAGGACGGACGCGGGCGCGTCGGCGGAGAGCCGTCCGACGGCTCCCCGGCCGGTGCCGCCGACGGTGCCGGCGGTCCAGAAGTTGACCGCGGTGAGGCCGAGGTGGGGCACGTGCACGCCCTGCTGCGAGCCGGTGTTGGCGAGGATGCGCCACCGGCCCCTGTCGGCGGCGCGCCGGGCCGTCGTACGGAGACTCGCGCCGGGCATCAGCACGTACGCGTAGTCCCCGTCCGTCGGGTCGGTGCCGTGGTCGGTGAAGAGGGTGAGGTAGCGGCGGGTCAGCGGGTCGGCGGGACCGCCGGTGTTGATGTCCCGCCAGGATCCGGTGCGTTCCTCGCGTACGGTGCCAAGCCTCAGGCCTCGGGGGAAGACATAGCCGGCGTGGCCCGCGATGTGCGCCCAGCCGGCGTTCTCGAAGGTCCGCCGCACGCCCTGCCCGTCGGGCTGCGTGCGGCCGTCGACGGTGAGGGCCGGAACCTCCGACGCGCCGAGGGCCCGGTTGTCCACGGTGGTCTCCACGGCGTGGCCGTCGGTGGAGGAGATGCCTGCGCCCAGGCAGACGACGGAGTCGTCCAGCCAGAACCACGACTTCCTCGCGTTCATCGTGGAGGACAGGCCCACGAGGTGCTGACCGGTGGCACCGAACTCACCGTCGGTCGTGCCGCCCACCCAGGCCGCGTCCGGCATGGACTGGCCCCAGTTGCCGCCCTCGCCGTCGGCGAGCGGCTTGCGTGAGGCGGTGATGCCGGGGAGCCGGTAGGGGTCGACCGTCGGCCAGTACGCGTCCGAATACTGCTCCAGGCCGAAGTCGTCGCCCCACCAGGACAGCCAGCTGGCGCCGGTGTGGTAGCCGCGCGCGTGCTCGCCGTTGCCGAACTCGTAGTGGGCGATGCGGTTCGATGCCATGGAGACCGAGGCGCACCATCCGCGACGGCGATGGGTGGCCCGGTCCATGTGGTGGAAGAGCCGGTGCTGGACGGGCTCGGGAGCCGGCGTGACCGAGGTGTCGTCCAGCAGGGACCGCAGCAGGGCGGCGCGCGCCAGACTCAGCTTCGGGTTGCTCAGGGGCGGGGCGTAAGGGTCGCGCCGCATCCAGCCCTTGACCATGGCGCGCCAGCGGGCGTTCTCCGCCTCGCTCGCACCCTGCCCGACGAGCACGATCGTGGCGAGCAGCGCGTGCGCCCTCGTGTGGTCGGAGGTGCCGGCGCGGCTGATGCCGCGGGAGGACACGTTGTCCATGATCAGCCCGTTGTGGACGAACGGCGCGATGGCGTTGTCGACCGTGTCCAGGAACAGCTGCGCGTCCGGGGAGGCCACCGGCCACGGCGAGGAGCGCAGCAGGGCCATGAGCCGTCCGACGCCGTCGTGGAGGACGGAGCCGTACCCGCCGATGTAGGGCACGTTGCGGTGCTGGATGAACGAGCCGTCGGCGTAGAACCCGTCCCCACCGGTCACGTACGGGAACACGGGGTCGAGCGCCGCGACCGCGCGGGCGATCCGGTCGCCGTCCTCGCCCACGATCGAGCGCAGGATCACACTGCGGCACAGATCGACGCGGTTGGCCCCGGTGGAGGTGCCGGTGTACGCGTCGAAGACCGAGTCGGGTACGAAGTGGTCGACGGCCCGGCAGTAGGCGGCGATCCGCTCCGCCGTCAGGTGCTCGTGGACGAGTACGCAGGTGTCCATCAGCGCCTGCGGGGCGCCTATCTGCCAGTTCCACCAGTTGCCGTGGCGGACGGTCGTCTCGTGGTAGATCCGGGCGTGGAGGTGGTCGAGGCCGTCGAGGACCGCGCGCAGCACGGCGGGGTCCCCGGTCAGGCCGGTGCCGGGCTGCGCCCAGGCCTGGGCGAGCGTGCCGATCCGGTTGTAGCTCTCGTTCATCTTGGCCGAGAAGGCGTACGACTCCGCGTCCGTGTCCGGCTCCGGGTCCCGCCAGACCGCGTCCGGCCACAGCGATCCGTCGGTCGGGGCCATGGTGTCCAGATGCGCCCGGGCGGTCCTGCCGAGGTCGGCGAGCAGGCTCCTGAAGGGCTCGGCGGTGGGGCTGAAGCCGGTGCCGAGGAGGAGTTCGCGCCATCGGGCGCGCAGGGCGGCGAAGTGCTGGGGGGCGGCGGCCGTGGAGGTGGGCTCGGTGGTGGCCGTGGTGGTGACTGTCGCGGTGACCGGTGTCGCTCCGGCGACACCTGCGTGGGCGCCGAGACCGAGGCTCAGCGCGGTACCGCCGGTCACGTGGAGAAGGGAGCGGCGGCGCAAGAATGAGGAGGACATGTCGGACCAGCCTTTGCGGGGGGCGGGGGGACGTGGAGACGGGGCGTAGCGCTTGGTGCCTGGTGCCTGGTGCTCGTCGCTCGGAGCTTGTTGCTCGGGGCTCGGTGCTCAGTGCTCAGTGCTCAGTGCTTGTTGCTCGGTGCTCAGTGCTTGTTGCTCGGGGCTCAGTGCTTGTTGCTCGGGGCTCCGTGCCTGTTGCTCGGGGCTCGGGGCTTGGCACTTGGTGCTTGGCACGCGGTGTTCGGTGCCTGCACGGCAGCCTCGGCAAGCGCTTTCTCCCCGTCAAGGGACGGCGGCGACTCGGGCAGTATTCGGTCAGTCGAAGGGCACGCGACCGGAGCGGACCCTTGCGCCGAGCCCGGACCGGCCCCTACCCCCGACGCCCCGCGTCCAGGGCGGGCCCTGCGGGCGGTCGCCCGGCCCCGCAGGAGTCCCGGATCACCAGGCGCGGCAGCCACTCGACCGCGGAGTGCGCGGCGTCGGGGTCCTCCAGCCGGCGTACCAGCAGCCGGACCGCCGCCTCGCCGACGGCGAAGGTCGCCGGGCTCACGGAGGTCAGCGGCACGTCCGCGAGCGCGGCCAGCTCGTCGTTGTGGCACACGAGCGCGAAGTCCTCCGGCACGCGCACGCCGTGGGCGTGGAGCCGGTGCAGGAGGTCGACCGCGTCGATGTCGGTGTGGACGAGTCCGGCGCGGACCTCCCCGCGTGCGACGAGTTCGAGCAGGCGGTCCCCGCCGATGTCGCCGCGGCGGCCCCCGGGTCCGTACGGGGCCGGTGAGAGGTCGTCGTCGGGAAGGCCGAGCGCGCGGACCGCCGACCGATAGCCCTCCCGCACCGCGGCCCGCGTGTGGGTGTGCCGGGCCAGCAGCGCGACGCGCCGATGCCCGAGCCGCGCCAGGTGCCGCACGGCGAGCGCCGCTCCGCCCGCGTGGTCCGACACCACCCGGTCCAGGTGCGAGCCGGGCACGCCGAGGGGGATCCGCCGCTCGACGAGCACGGCGGGGACCGGAGGCTCCGCGAAGGGCGCCGCCTCCGCCTCGTCGGGGCCGTCGAGCGCCCAGCTCGGAGCGAGCAGCAGGCCGTCGACACCGGCGTCGAGCAGCGTGGCGACATGCTGGAGGTCCCGTGCCGAGGTGTAGTCGGTGACGCCGACGAGCAGGCGGACCCCCGCGTCGGCGGCGGCACGGCGGGCTCCCTGGATGACCGACCGGAAGTAGTAGTCGGAGACGGGCACGACCATGCCCAGCACCATGCCGCTCGGCGCGCCGGAAGGGGTACGGCGGGCGAGGCGGGCGTCACGGGCGTTGAGCGGGGCGGTCGGCCAGGTGACGGTGCCGTGCAGCCGCCGCACGCGCCCGACGGCGGCCAGCGCGGCCACGTCGCGCCGGGCGGTCTCCACGGAGACGCCGAGACCGGCCGCGAGTTCGCTGACGCGCAGGCTCTCCCGCTCCCGGACGAGCCGCAGGATCCGGCCGTGCCGCTGCTCCACGCTCTCGCGCAACGCGCCCGCCTCCTCGCTCCGGTCGGTTGGCCGCGGGCGCAGCCTAACGCCGGAGGGGCGATCCGGACGCGCACGGACCCCGGCGGATCAGGCCGGCGGGTTCGTCACCGCGACCCGTACCTTCCCCTCGCACCGTCCGCCGTGCTCGTCCCGGAACCGGCACAGGGTGTCGACCAGGACGAGGGGCCCGCTCCGCCCCGACTGCTCCCGCGCGCTGACGAGTTCGACCTCGCCCCGGAAGTCGTCGCTCCGCATCGCGCGCTGAAAGCGGCTGTGCATGTCGAGGATGAGGATGTGGGGCAACTGCCGTACCCAGTAGTCGTTCATCGTCCACTCGCTGAACGGGCCGTGCACCCGGTCCCGGATCATCGCGGCGAGTGTGTAGTAGGCGAGCTGGTTGTAGCAGATGTTGAACTCCACCGCGTTGAAGTGGCCGGTGTCGTCGATGTAGCAGGGCTCGGGGATGGTGAACACCCCGCTGCCGGTGAGCGGTCGGCCGTCGGCTCCGCCCGGGTGCAACGAGGCGCGCCTGAGGTAGCGGCAGTGCGGTTTGTACGGTGTGAGTACGCGCTCCAGGAGGAGTCCGTCGTCCGTGTCGGAACCGGGTGCGGACGGGCGGAAGGTGCCAGGGTCCGGCATGCCAGTGATCATCACGGGCTCATCGTGGTGCCCCCGGAACACCCGGGGCCGGGCGACATGCCGGAGCTCCGGGAGTTCCTGGAAGATCCGTCGGCCCGGCTCGACGGATCCCCCGCCTCGGGCGCCCCGCAAGCACGCCGAACGCCGTGCCGCCGCCACGCCGCTCCTCGTGCTCCCCCCCCACTGCGGGGCCGGCCCGCCGACCGGGACCCGGACCGTCGCGGGTCGACGACTCACCGCGACCGGGACTGTCGCGGGTCGGCCGCTCACCGCGCCCCCGGAGGGTCGCGGGGGTCGGCGCTCACCACGCGCCCGGACGGTCGCGGGGCGACCGCTCACCGCGCCCCCGGAGGGTCGCGGGGGGCGGCGCTCACCACGCGCCTGGACAGTCGCGGGGCGACGGCCCACCGCGCCCCCGGACCGCTTCGTGTGCGCGGCTCACCGCGCGCCTCCGCCCTCCACCCGGGCGCCGTGGCGCCGGGGCGGGCGCGGTGGCCGTTCCCGCGCCGGTCCTGAGGCTGAGCACCTCGTCCAGGTTCAGTTCACCGGCATGCCGATGCCCGGCAGCCAGAGCCGGCCGCGGTCGTTGACGGTCAGCTCCCAGGCGACCAGCTCGTCCGGGCAGACCGAGCCGCGGGCGCGGACGTCGGCGACCATCAGCCGGGCCGCCGACCGCGCGGCCGAGGGGTCCTCGTCCGCGAACTCCGCGCGCCACCAACCGCCGTCGCACACCTGCCAGCCACGCTCGCGCATGGCCTCCTCCAGGCCCGGTTCCTCGGCCGTCGTCCGGTGGTCCACCATCAGCGAGAGCCGCCCGGGGTCCTGGCTGTACGCCACCCGCAGCTGCCGCGGCCAGTCCCGCGCGCACCCCACGACGAAGGACGCCCACTCGCCAGGCGCCTGAAGCGGCAACTGCTCCATCCACGAGTCCAGGAGCAGTGCGAGCGAGGCCTCCAGGTGCTCCCAGGACGCGGCCGTGTGGTGACCGTCCCAGCGGAAGGCCGGCCAGTCGCGCTCCGGCCCCCGGTGCAGGAGCCAGAGGTAGGGCAGCGCGTCGAATCCGTGCGGATCCTCCGGACGCCAGCCGACCGAGCCCGACTCGACGGTGGAGTACTCGCGTCCGTGCAGGTCCGACGCCGTGTGCACCGAGAGCGTGGCACCCCGCGGACCGCCTGCCAGCAGCACCACGTGCGCCCCGGTGTGCCACCGCGCGCTGGGCCCTGCGGCCGATCCGCCGTACAGCGTGGGTTCCCCCAGCTCCGCGACCAACTCCTCGTACACCGGCCGCAGCGCCTCCCGCCGGCCGGCCCGCCCGAGCCCCGGCGCGTAGGGGGCGACGAGCACGGCGGGCGCGTCCAGGTGGGCCTCGGGGCGGTCGTACAGGGACCGTGCGCGTACGGCTGCGGGGGGCGGGGCCGAGGACGCGGACGCGCCTGCTGCCGTATCCGCGCCTGCGGTTGCTGCCGTATCCGCGCCTGCGGGATCAGGAAGGAAGGGGGACTCGCCGATGACCATGCCGTCATCGTGTCAGTCGACCGAGCCCGGCCGGCACGTGCCCTCGTGGAAGGGGCCGGCCCGCGCTGTCGTCAGCCCAGGCTGACGCGGGCCGCGACGGGCAGGTGGTCGCTGGGGGTCGCGGGGAGGGTCCAGGCAGCGGTGGCCCGTACCCCTTTCAGGAGGATCTGGTCGATCCGTACGACCGGGAAGCCGGCCGGCCAGGTGAACCCGAAGCCCGCGCCCGCCGTGGACTGGGCCGAGGTCATACCGGTGGTGAGGGGGCGGAAGGCACGGTCGTCGGTCGAGCCGTTGAAGTCGCCCAGGACGACGACACGCGGGGAGCCTTCGGCCCGGAGGACACCTGCCAGCACGCCGATGACGTCGTTACGGGCGCCGGCGGTGAAACCGGAGGGGCCGACGCGGACGGACGGCAGGTGGACGACATGGATCGCGAGCGGCCCTTGGTCGGTCTCGACCGTGGCGCGCATGGCACGGGTCCACGGCATGATCGGGACGGCGCGGGCATCGCGCAGGGGGCGGGTGCTCCACAGGCCGACCGTGCCCTGCTGGAAGTGGTGCGGATACGCGTCGGCCAGGGCCTCCTCGTAGGCGGGCGCGGTCTCCGGGCTCAACTCCTGGAGCGCGACGACGTCCGCGCCGGACGCGAGCAGTGTCCGCACGGTAGCCCGCGGATCGGGGTTGTCCTGGTTGACGTTGTGGCTGACCAGGGTGAGGTCCCCGCCTGCGGAGGACTTGTCGGCGAGGGTCCCGCCGAAGAGGACCGCCCAGGCGACCACCGGCAGGACCAACGCGGTCGTCGCCGTCCGCGAGCGACGCAGCAGCGCCGCGGCGGCGAGCACGGGGACGGCCAGGACCGACCAGGGCAGCAGGGTCTCCGCCAGACTGCTGAGGTGGCCGGGGAGAGCGGGGAGTGCGCTGTGTCCGACGAGGGCCAGAGCGTGAACGGCGCAGCAGAGGGCGACGATCAGGCCTCGGTGCCGTGCGTGCCTCGGCCGGGGGCGATGGGGCGGGCTGTCCGGGCGCGGTGGGGCGGGAGGAGGGACGGGTACGGCTACGGGTACGGGGGCGCGGAGGGCGGTGGGATGCCCGTCGGACTCCTGGGCGGATTCCAGGGCGGGTTCGCGGTCAGGATCCAGAACGGGGTCCGAGGCGGGTTCGCGGTCAGGATCCTGAGCGGGCCCCGGGGCGGGTTCGCGGTCAGGGTCCGGAGCGGGTCCCGGGGCGGTTTCCGGGCTGGGTGCCGGGCTGGGTTCCGGAGCTGGTCGGGTCGCGGGATCCGCCATGGTTGCGGTTGCCGCCGGGTCCGGGGCGGTGGGGCCGTGTCGGTGCGTCGTCATCGCGGTTCAGCCCTCCGTCCGCGCCTGCGACAGCTGGTCGCGGAGCCCGGTGATCAGACGGCGGCTGCTGTCGACGGCCGCGTGGATGCCCTCGGCGGGAGTGGTGTTCGCCCGCTGGTGGAGGACGGCGCCGACGAGCAGGCGCGAGGTGCCGGCGACACGGACCTCGCAGGCCCACAGGAGGTTGCCGCCGGCCGGTGTGCTGGAGCCCGTCTTGATGCCGACGACGCCCGGGACGTCCAGCAGGGGGTTGGTGTTGGTGATCGTGCCGACCCCGGGGACGGTGACGGCACGGGTCGCCACGATGTCGCGGAAGACGGGGTGCCGCATCGCCTCCCGGGCCAGGACGAGCTGGTCGGTCGCGGTGCTGGTGGTGGTCGGTTCGATGCCGCTCGCGCCGGTGTACGTGGTCCGGCCCATGCCCAGTCGGGCGGCGGCGCTCCGCATCTTCGCCACGAAGGCCTCCTGGCTCCCGGAGTCCCAGCGGGCCAGCAGGCGGGCGACGTTGTTCCCGGAGGGGATCAACAGCAGTTCGAGGAGCTGGCGTTGGGAGTAGCGGCGACCGGCCTGGAGCGGCACCGTCGACTCGCCGCCGACGCCCGCCTCGTGCGCGGCCTGCCGGTCCACCTCGATCAGAGGGCCCGACTCCCCTGGCCGCAAAGGGTGTTCCTGGAGGATGACGTGGGCGGTCATCACCTTGGTGAGGCTCGCGAGGGGGACGGGGCGGCCGTCGCCCCGCGTGCCGACCGGACCCGAGCCCTCCAGTGCGACGGCGGTCTGCCCGTCCTCCGGCCACGGGACCGCTCCGCCGTCGACGGACACGGCCCCGGGCGCGATGGCCGGCGCGGGGCGGTCCTCCGTCGCGGAACCGGAGACGGCCACGCCCAGGGCCGTCACGAGGACCAGGGCCAGCGCGCCGCCCGCGACGCGGTGGCGATGGGCGGGGGAAAGGGACATGGGGCGACCTCCGGATGCTGCCGTGCGGGACCGGTACGCCGGCAAGGCTGCGGGAGCGGCGTGTCCGGACGGCGGAGACGAAGGCTCCGTCAAGGCTCGGCAACCCATCGATCATGTATCAACGCCGCTGCGGCGCGAGCCCGCGAGCGACGGCCCGTGGCGGGGAGACGGCCCATGGGAAGTCGGCCCGCGGGAGGCGGCTCCAGGGGACGGCCCTCAGGAGAGAGCCCTTGGGGGACGGACAGATGCGGGAGGCTCACCTCCCGCCTCCGCACCCGTCACAGTCCGGGCGTGCCGGGCCCCTCGTCCGGCAGGCGCAGTGTCGCCACCGCGCCCCCGTCCTCGCCGTGGTTGGCCAGTTCCAGTACCGCGCCGATCACCTTGGCCTGCCCCGACGCGATGGTGAGGCCCAGGCCGTGGCCGCGCCCCCGCTCGTCCGCGCCCGTCCGGAAGCGCTGGGGACCGTGGGCGAGGAGGTCCTCGGGGAAGCCTGGGCCGTGGTCCCGTACCGTGATCGTCCCGGCGGCGACCGCGACCTCGACGGGTCCGGCGCCGTGGCGGTGGGCGTTGACGACGAGGTTGGCGACGATCCGGTCCAGGCGCCGCGGGTCCGTCCGGGCCTCCGCCGCCTCGTCGGCGGTCACCCGCGCGTCGAGTCCGATCCTCGCCACCGATTCCCGTACGAGCTCCGCCAGGGCCACCGGACGCCACTGCGGCTCCTCGGCTCCGGCGTCGAGACGGGAGATCTCCAGCAGGTCCTCGACCAGGTCGCGCAGGACCCCGACCCGGTCCCTGACCATGTCGGTGGCCTCGCCCTCGGGCAGCAGACCGGCCGACGTGACCAGACCCATGAGCGGTGTGCGGAGTTCGTGCGCGACGTCGGCGGTGAAGCGCTGCTCCCCCGCGATGCGGTGTTGCAGGCTGTCCGCCATGGAGTCGACGACGGCCGCGATCTCCCCGATCTCGTCGCCGCCGCCGTACGACCGCCGGTCCGTGGGCCCGTCACCGTCCGCGTTCCGGTCCCCGCGCCGCGTCCGCGTCGTGTCGCCGGCGTGCCCGGCGGTCCCCGTGCGGGCGTCGAGGTCGCCCGCCGTGATGCGGCGCGCCGTGCGGGCCACACGGCGGAGCCGGCGCGCGGGCAGTTCGGTGGCGAGCGCGGTGACGGGGACGACGATGCCCAGGGTGAGCAGGGAGTACTTCCACATGTGCCGGTCCAGCGCCTGCCGGGTGAGCAGGTCGGCGGTCATGTCGACCTCGATCGCGTAGAGCCGCCCGCCCTCCTGCCGGGCGGCCCAGAAGGACGGTGCCGGGGGCCGGTTCACGTACAGGGTGCCGCTGCCCTCGCGCTCGACCTGGCTGAGCAGGGCGGCGGGGAGTTCGCCGGGGGTGGCCGCGGGTGCTTGCCCGCCGGACTCCCGGGCCTCGCTCAGGGCCTGGTCGAGGGCGGCCACCGCCTTTCCCGCACCTTCGTGCATGGAGCGGTTCAAGGTCGACTCGTGGACGAGTACGCCGACGGTCAGGGCCATGGCCGCGCAGGCGAGAGCCATCAGCAGAACGATCTTCCAGCGCAGCGAACGGGGGTTGAGCAGCGCGCGTACGAGAGACATCCGGAGGCCCGCTCTCAGCGTCGCAGCTTGTAGCCGAAGCCCCGGACCGTCTCGATGCGATCGGCTCCGATCTTCTTGCGCAGGCGCTGCACGCACAGGTCGACGACGCGGGTGTCGCCGTCCCAGCCGTAGTCCCAGACGTTGCGGAGCAGGGTCTGGCGGTCCAGCACGATCCCGGGGTGGGCGGAGAACTCCAGCAGCAGCCGCAGTTCGGTCGGGGCCAGCGCGATCACCTCGCCGGCCCTGCGTACCTCCAGGGCGGCCGGGTCGAGGCTCAGGTCACCGAAGACGAGAGGTCCGGTCACCTCCTCCGGAGGGTCGGTCGGCCCGGCGCCCGGGGGCACGAAAGCGGCCCGGCGGAGCAGGGAGCGGATCCGCGCCACCAGGACAGCGGTGTCCACCGGCTTGACGACGTAGTCGTCGGCGCCGGCCTCCAGGCCGGAGACCACGTCGAGGGAGTCGCCGCGCGCGGACATCATGAGGATCGGCGCCGAACTGGACTCCCTGATCCGCCGGCAGAGCCCGATGCCGTCCAGGGCGGGCAGCATCACGTCGAGCAGGAGCAGGTCGTGCCGCCCGTCCCGGAACAGTTCGAGCCCGGTGAGCCCGTCGCCGGCGGCGGTCACCCGGTATCCGTAACGCTCCAGCGCCATCGCGACGGACCTGCGGATCACCTCGTCGTCCTCGACGAGCAGAATCGTCACAGGAACCGGCTCAGACATGACGTGTACATCCAGGGGGGCGGGGGCGGTGGATCCTCCATCATGCCCCACGGCGCCGAGGCGCCCTCCGGCGGCCGCACGACGCGGACCTGCGAGGTCACGCCCGGCGGCGGGCGGAGGGCGTAATGCCGTAGGCCGGGTGAAACACCGGGTGGGTGGGCTTGGTCGGCGGGGGGCGTCTCGGCGGCCGTGGCCGGTGCGGTGTCCCGTGGCCGGGCGGGGCGCGGCGGCGGCGGGGCGCGGCGGCGGTGGCGGGGCGCGGCGGCGGTGGCGGGGCGGCTTCAGGCTCTACCCGGGGCTTCCGCGCGGCGCGCGGCTTCGTCCCCAGCGACCACCAGCGCGGTCTGCCGCCGCCGAGGCAGGCAGCGGGGCGGGCGGTGTCGGCCACGGGGGCCGGGCGGTGTCGGCAGCAGGGGCGGGCGGTGTCGGCCTCGGGGGCCGGGCGGTGTCGCCCGGCCCCGGACCTCCGGGGTACGTGCCGCCGGACCGTGGACTTCCGGGTGGATTCCGGGGTGCGGGTGTCAGGTGCGGACGGCGCTTTCGCGTCCTGACCTGTGTGACCACCGCTCTCGACACCCCTCCCGCCTCCGGCGTCTCCACCCGCCAGGTCTGGCAGGCCCTCTACACCCATTTCCGGCCGCACCGGGCCGCCGTCGCGTGCGGGGCGGTGCTCGCCCTCATCGGCGCGGCGAGCGGGCTCGCCCAGCCGCTCGCCGCGAAGGCGCTGGTGGACCGGCTCGGTCACGACGAGCCGATCGCCTCGATCCTGCTGGTCCTGACGGCGCTCGTCGTCTTCGGCACGGCCGTCGAGGCGCTCGGCTCGTACATCCTGGAGCGGACCGCCGAGTCGGTGGTCCTCGCGGCCCGGCGCTCGCTGATCGGGAGGCTGCTGCGGCTGCGGCTGCCGGAGGTCGAGAAGACGCAGCCGGGTGATCTGATGTCGCGCATCACCTCCGACACCACCCTGCTGCGGGCGGTCACCACGCAGTCCGTCGTGTCGGCGGCGACCGGCGGGCTCTCGTTCGTGGCGACGCTGGTGCTCATGGGGTTCATGGACCCCGTGCTGCTGGGCGTGACGGTCGGCGTCATCGTGCTCATCGGCGGGGCCGTCGCCGTGCTCATGCCGCGGATCGCGGCGGCGACCCGCCGCTCGCAGGAGGCGGTCGGCCGGATCTCCACCGTCCTGGAGCGGGCCTTCGGCGCCTTCCGCACCATCAAGGCGTCGGGCGCGGAGGCACGGGAGACGGCGGTCGTGGACGAGGCGGCGCGGGACGCCTGGCGGCACGGCGTGAAGTCGGCCAAGTGGCAGTCGCTCGCGGGCTCCTCGATCGGACTCGCCGTACAGGTGTCCTTCCTGGCCGTCCTCGGCATCGGTGGCGCCCGGGTCGCGTCCGGGGCCACCTCGATCTCCTCCCTCATCGCCTTCCTGCTCTTCCTCTTCTACCTGATCGAGCCGATCTCGAAGCTGGTGGAGGCGGCGACGCAGTTCCAGGTGGGGTCGGCGGCGGTGTCGCGGATCCTGGAGGCCGAGGCGCTGGAGGTCGAGGAGACCGACGCCGGACCGGCCGTACCGGCGGGAGGCGGCGGGCCGGCTTCCGTGGTCTTCGACGAGGTGACCTTCCGGTACCGGGACGACCTCCCGGCCGTGCACCGTGGCGTGTCCTTCGAGGTGCCGGGGCGGGGCATGACGGCCTTCGTCGGGCCGTCCGGGGCGGGAAAGACGACGTTGTTCGGGCTGATCGAGCGCTTCTACGAGGCGACCGGGGGCCGGGTCCTGATCGACGGCCGGGACGTCCGCGAATGGCCGCTCGCCGAGCTGCGGGCGTCGATCGGATACGTCGAGCAGGACGCGCCCGTCCTGTCCGGCACCCTGCGCGAGAACCTCACGTTCGCCGCGCCGGACGCGGACGAGGAGGAGATCCGCCGGGTGCTCGTACGGGCCCGGCTCGACGCGCTCGTGGACCGGCTCCCGGAGGGCCTGGAGACGGTGGTCGGTCACCGCGGCTCCAAGCTGTCGGGCGGCGAGCGTCAGCGGGTCGCCATCGCGCGGGCGCTGCTGCGCGGACCGAGGCTGCTGCTGCTCGACGAGGCGACCTCGCAGCTGGACGCGGTCAACGAACTGGCGCTGCGGGACGTCGTGGCGGAGGTGGCCCGGGAGACGACGGTCCTCGTCGTGGCCCACCGGCTGTCCACGGTGACGCTGGCGGACCGGATCGTCGTCATGGACGCGGGCCGGGTGCGCGCGGTGGGCACGCACGCGGAGCTGGTGGACGGCGACGAGCTGTACGGGGAGCTGGCGGCGACCCAGTTCCTGACGACGGCGTGATCCGCGCCCGTCCTCCGGCCGGCGAGAAGCAGCCGCACCGCGGCTTCTTCGGCGACGCTCGGCGCCCTGTTCCCCGCCGCCACCACGGGCCTCTCCTCGCCGCCGACCGGTACTGAGGCGAACCCCGTGGGGGCGTCCTGGGGCGCTCTGGCCACGCGTCTGCGGTCGTGCGCGCAGAATGGGCGTGTGCAGAGTTGGGTGCCGCCGGAGCGCGGGGCGTTCGTGGGACGTACGAGGGAAGTCGCCGAGCTGGTGGGGCGGTTGGGGCGGCACCGGCTGGTGACGGTGGTGGGTGCGGGCGGGGTGGGGAAGTCCCGGCTCGCGGCCCGGGTGGCGGACGGTCCGGCATCGGAGGCCGTGGAGAGCGCGCACTGGGCGCCGCTGTGGTCGCTGGACGGTGGGGCGCTGCTGACGGCGCTGGTGGCCGACGCCTGCGGTCTGTCGGACCATTCGGCGCGCGAGCCGGCCGACGCGCTCGCCGCGTGGATCGGCGGGCGTCGCATGCTGCTGGTCCTGGACTCCTGTGAGCATCTGGTCCCCGAGTGCGCCGCGCTGGTGGAGACGCTCCTCGCGCGCTGCCCGGGGCTCGTGGTGCTCGCGACGAGCCGGGAGCCGCTGGGGACGGCCGGGGAATCGGTGTTCGCCCTCGATCCGCTCCCGCCGGACTCCGACGCGGTGGAGCTCTTCGCGCGGCGCGCGGCCGACGCGGGCGTGCGCTGGCAGAGTCCGCACGAGCATGTGGCGGCGGCCGAGGTGTGCCGCCGGCTCGAGGGGATTCCGCTGGCGCTGGAGCTGGCCGCCGCCCAGCTCCCGGAGCGGCCGGTGGTGGTCATGGCCCGGCTGCTGCGCGACCGGCTCGCGCTGGAGCGACCCGGTGACGCCGCGGTCCGGCCGGCCCGTCATCGGGCGCTCCGTACCACGATCGGCTGGAGCCACGAACTCTGCGACCCCTGGGAGCGGTTGCTCTGGGCGCGCCTGTCCGTGTTCCGCTCGGACGCCACCGTGGACGACGTCACGCGGGTGTGTGCCGGCGGGCCGCTGACCGAGGGCGCGCTGGTGCGGGCGCTCGACGGGCTGCGGCGCAAGAGCGTCGTCACCCTCCACGGCGGTCGGCTGCGGATGCTCGACACGGTCCGTGAGTACGGGCGGATGTGGCTGGCGGAGCTCGGCGAGTCGCGGGCGACGGCCGACCGGCACGCGCGGCACTTCCACGATCTCGTCGTCGCCGCCGAGGCCGCCTGGTGGGGGCCAGGGCAGGCCGAGGAGTACGAGCGGCTGGCCGCCGGGTTCGGCGATCTCCGCGCCGCCCTCGAACACCTGCTGGCGGTGGATCCGGCGCGCGCGGCGGCGATGGCCGGAGGGCTCGGCTTCTTCTGGGCGTGCTGCGGGCGGCTGCACGAGGCCGGGCACTATCTGGAGGAGTGCGTCCAGCTGGTCACGGGGCCTCCGGAGGTCCTGGCGAAGGTGTGCTGGGCGCTCGGTGTGGTGCGCTGCCTGCGCGGCGAGTACGCGTCGGCGGCGCGGCTGGGCGACCGGGCGAGGGAGGAGGCGGCGCTCGCGGGGGACGCGCGGCTGCTCGTGGACGCCGCCTATGTGCAGGGGCTGGTGCTGCTGCTCCGCGGGCGTCCCCGGGACGCGCTGGCCACGGCGGACCGTGCGCTGGCGCTTCCCCACGACTCCGCGGCGGCGCGGGCCCGGTGCCGGCTGGTGCGGGTGTTCGCCCTGACGGCTTCCGGTCTTCTGGAGACGGCCCGTGCCGAGGCGGAGGCCCTTCGGTGGGACGCCGTCGCCGCGGGTGAGCACTGGACCCGGTCCTACACCGAGTACCAGCTGGCGGTGATGGCGCTGTACGAGCGGCGGTCCGCCGACGCCGCCGCGCACGCCCGCGCGATGCTGCGGGACAAGCGGACGATCGGCGACGCCTTCGGGCTCGGTCTGGGGCTCGACCTGCTGGCCGCCGCTCTGGCGGCGCAGGGACGCGGGGACGAGTCGGCCACCGCGTACGGGGCGGGGCAGGCGTTCTGGGACATGGTGGGGCATCCTCAGCGCGGCACGCCGGAGCTGGGCCCCGTGCGGGAGCGGTCCGAGCGCGCGGCGCGCCGGCAGCTCGGCGACGACGCGTACGACACCGTCTTCACCCTGGCCACGCTCACGGACCCGTACACGACGCTGGAAGCGATGCTCGGGGCCGAGTGAGAGGGCCTGCCGGGCGCCGCGCGTGCTCGTGGTCTGCCGCCGGGGCCGTCCCCGGCGACCGACGCGCTGCGCGGGTCGCGCGGTGGCGCGTTGCGGGCGGCGCTGGTCGGACGGTTCCGGGATCCTGAGGTCGTCGCCCGTTCCGACCCGCGCGGCGTGGTCGCGCACCGGTTCCACGCCGTCTCCACCCGCGCCACCGAGCCGGCGCCCTGCCCGCGGGCCGCATCACCGCACTCGGCCCCGCCGTCCACGCGACGCCGCCCACGGCCGGGGGGCGGGCCGGGGCGGCCATCCGTGACGCGGCCGCGCTGGTGCGGCACCTGAGCGACCTCATCGAACCGATCCTGGCCGCCGCCACCTCGGTCGCGGCTCGATCCTGGGCGCCGCCGCCCGGCTGCGCCGCCGCTGAGCGGTGGCGGCGCTGAGCGGTGGCGGCGCTGAGCGGTGGCGGCGCGGCGGAGATGGGGGTTGTCGGGGCGGTGCGGGAACTCGACGTGCGTCCCGTACGACTTCTCCACCGCACCGGCACGGCGGCGGGGAGAGGCAGGGGATGGGCGGACTGGACGTACGCATGCGTGGGGTCGCCTGCCGGCACGGCCGGACCGAAGCCGTGGCGGGGGTGGATCTGGAGATCGCCGCGGGCGAGCGGGTCGCGCTGACCGGGACGAACGGGTCGGGGAAGACGACGCTGCTGCGCGCGGTCCTCGGGCTGCACCGGCCCACCAGCGGCACCATCGAGGTCGGCGGGCGGGGCGCCCGCTCCGCCGCCGAGTGGGCGTGGCGGCGCCGGTCGTGCGCCTGGATCCCGCAGAAGCCCGCCGCCGGACGGTTCCCGCTGCGCGGCGACGAACTGCTCGCGAGCAGCGGGGCGTCCGTGGACGCCGCGGCGGCCGCGGAGCGGCTGGGGGTGGGCGGTCTAGTGGCGCGGTCCGTGGACACCTTGTCCGGCGGGCAGTTGCAGCGGATGTATCTGGCGCGGGCGATCGGTTGTGTCGCGGCGGGCGCCCAGGTGCTCCTCGCCGACGAGCCGACGGCCGCCCTCGACTTCGAGGGGCAGGAGGAGGCGGCCGATGTGCTGACCGCGCTGCCGGTCACGCTCGTGGTCGTCACGCACGACCGCTCGCTGGCGGTCCGGTGCGACCGGGTCCTGGAGATGGCGGCCGGCCGGTTGCGGGAGGTGCGGTGAACACGGCGGTGAACACAGCGGTCAACTCGCTCGCGGGCGCCGATCTCGGCGCCCTGCTCCAGCTCGTGCCCGTCCAGCGGGCCGGGCTGGCGCTGCTCCTCGCGGCCGTCGGGCTTCCGGTGATCGGGGTGGTGATCGTCGGGCTGGACATCATGCCGGTGCGGTTCGCGATGATGCACGTGGCGCTGTTCGGCATCGCCGTCGGCCTGCTGACCGGACTGGATCCGATGGTGTGCGCCCTGGTGGCCTGTGCCCTGTCGGGGGCGGGCGTCGCCCCGCTGGCGCGGACACCGGCCGGGCTCTCGGGGGCGATGGGCCTGCTGATGAGCCTGGCCATCGCCGCCGCGCTCCTCCTCCTCGCCGTCTCCGGTGTGAACGCCTCGGGTGCCTTCGCCCTCCTCTGGGGGTCGATCCTGTCGGTCGGCACCGCCGATCTCGTGGTGCTCGGGGCGCTCGCCGTCGCCGTACCGGCGCTGCTGTGGTGGCGGCGCCGCGAGGTGGCGCTGCTGCTGTACGACCGGGAGCTCGCCCAGTGCTCGGGCGTGCCCGTACGCCTCCTCACCACCGCGCTGCTCGTCCTGGTGGCGGTCTCGGTCGCGGGGGCCATCAAGCTGACCGGGGCGCTCCTCGTCGACGCCCTGACGCTGCTGCCGGCCCTGGCGGCCCGCCGCCTCGGCCGTTCGCTGTGGTCCATCACGGTGTGGGCGGTCGGCATCGGTGTCGTCGTCAACTCGGCGGGATTCCTCCTGGCCCTGTGGCTGGACTGGCCTCCGGGCCCGGTCCTCGTCCTGACGGCGGGGACCGTGGTCCTCGCCGCGCATCTCATCCCCGAACGGAGAACCAGCTCATGGCGCGCATCCGCGTCCCCCACGCCCGCATCGCTCCCCTCGTCGCACTGAGTGCGGCCCTGCCCCTGCTCACGGGGTGCGGCGGCGAGGACGCCGCCTCCTCCGGGACCACCGAGTCGGCCGGCGACCGGCCGGTGGTGGTCGTGACGACCACCTGGGAGGGCGCGCTCGCGAAGGCCGCCGGGGCCGAGGACATCACGGTGATCGTGCCGCGGTCGGTGCACCACGCGCCCGACTACGACCCGAAGCCCTCGGACCTGGCCGCCGTCGCGAAGGCCGACTTCGTGCTGTACGCGCCGTTCGAGCCGTACGCGGCGAAGATCAAGGAGGCGGCCGGCTCGAAGGCGAAGCTGGTGGAGGTCGACCTCGACAACGACCCGGCCAAGGCCGGCGCCGAGGTGGTGCGGTTGGGCGGCCTGTTCGGGACGGAGGCCGCCGCGAACCGGTGGAAGACCCGTCTGGACGGCGAGGTCACGAGGCTCAACGGCGAGCTCAGGGCCGCCTGGCCGGGCGGGAGGAGCCCGGCGGTCGTCACGCAGGTCTTCACCGCCTGGGCGGCCGGCCTCGCGGGCGCCACGACGGTCGGCACGTACGGTCCCGAGCCGGTGACGCCCGCCCAGCTCGCCTCGCTCGCGGCGAAGAAGCCCGCGTTCGTCCTCGACAACGCCCACATGTCGACGGGCACGGTGCTGCCCGACGCGGGCGCCGAGCAGGTCACCATCGTCAACTACCCGGGCGAGGACCTCGATCTCCTCGCGGTGTACCGCGACGCGGCGGACGTGTGGAAGAAGGCCATGGGCTGAGCCCGGACCGCGCGGGAGGGGGAGGGCCGACGGCGTCGGCCCTCCCCCTCCCGCGTGTCGTCATGCCTGGACGAGGGCTCCTCCCCGCTCGGCGACCATGCGCCGGAGCGCGGCGCGGTCGGGCTTCCCCGCGGCGGTGAGCGGCAGTTCGGGCAGGACGAGCAGGTGCTCGGGGTGGCTGTGGCGGGCGAGTCCGCGCTCGGCGAGGTACGTGCCGAGCTCCGTGAGCGTCGGGGCGTCGGCGCCCTTGCCGACCAGGCAGGCGGCGAGCCGCTCCCCCATCAGCGGGTCCGGCACCCCGACGCAGACGACGTCCCGCACCCGGGGGTGGGAGACGAGGGCGCGTTCGACCTCGGCGGGGCTGATGTTGGCGCCGCCGCGGATGACGACGTCCTTCAGCCGCCCGACGACGTGGAGGACTCCGTCGTCGTCGAGGAAGCCGAGATCGCCGGTGCGCACCCAGCCGTCCGGGGTGCGGTAGCGGGCGTCGAGCTCCGGGGCGGCCACATAGCGGAGCGGGGTCATGGGGCCGCGGGAGACGATCTCCCCGATCCGTCCGTCGGGCAGCCGCTCGTGCGTGTCGGGGTCGGCGATGCGGATCTCGGCGACGCGCGGGTCGGGGCGGCCGGCGACGACTCCCGCGCGGTCGGTGGGCGGCACGCTGTGCCCCAGTCCCGTATGGCAGTTGACCCCGTCGGCCGACCCGTAGAGGTTGACGACCGGGCAGCCGAACGCCTCGGCCGCCGCGCCGGCGGTGGCTTCGTCGAGGGGCGCGCCGCCCAGGACGAGCGCGGTGGGGGCGGGCAGCGGACCGTCCGTCCCCTCCAGGGCCTTCAGCATCATCCGGATCATGGTGGGCACGCCGAGGACGTGGGTGGGCTCGTGCTCCCGCACGGCGGCGAGCGCGGCCTCGGGCGTGAAGTGGTCGAGGAGGACGAGGGTGCCGCCGTGCCGGGCGAGCGTGACGGCCGTGCCGTTCGACCCGAAGGCGGAGGCGAGCGGGACGAGGAAGAGGCAGCGGGGCGGGGTTCCGTCGGGCATGAGGGAGGCGAGGAAGTTGCCGCGCCCGCCGGCCAGGGCGTTGTGGGAGTAGGCCACCATCTTGGGCTCCGCCTCCGAACCGGAGGAGACGAGGATCCGGGCGGCGCTGTCGGGGTGGGGGCGGGCCGGGACGAATCCGGTGGGGTCGGTCCGTAGCAACCGCGACAGCTGAATCGTTCCTTCAGGTGCGGTGCCCCGGCCCGCGGCGATCACGTGGCGCAGTGCGGGCAGCGCCGGGGCGAGGGCCCGGAGGTCGGCCGCGTGGTGCTGCCCGCGGTGTTCGATCGCGGCGACGACCGCCACGGCCTCGGCGCGGCGCAGCAGGCTCTCGGCCTCCGCGGCGCCGCGCCCGACCGGGAAGGGGAGGCCGACGGCGCCCAGCGCGGCGAGGGCGAGATCCGCCACGACGGCGTTGCGGTCGTCGGGGAGCTGGACGGCGACGACGTCCCCGGCGCCGACCCCGAGCCCGCGCAGGCCCTCGGCGAGACATCGGACCTTGCGGTCGAGGGCCGTGTAGCAGAGCGTGCCCTTGGCGTCGATGACGGCGGCGCGGTGCGGGTCGGCGATCTGGCGGGCCCGGTGGAGGCTGTAGAGGTCCAGGTCCGGGCAGGTGCCGTCCACCGCCCAGGACCGGCGGAGCGCGGCGGGCAGCAGATCGGTGAGAGGGACGGTCACGCGAGGCTCCAGGGGTCGGGAACGGCGGGGGCGCCGTGCGGGTCCCGGCCGATCGGGCCGGAGAGGCGAGGGTCGTGCCGGAGGGCGGACAGGTCGGTGGTGACGGCGGTGGCCGTGAGGCCGTGGCCGCGCAGCCGGTCCAGGGCGTCCTCGGTGCACATGCCCGAGACGTCGTACGCCGCGGCGGCGGGCGCGCTGTCGTCGCCGGGGGCGATCCAGCCGTCGGAGGTCCGGAGCGGGTGCCGGAATCCGGCGGGGCGCCGGGGGTCCGCGCCGGAGGCGGACTGTCGCAGGGCGGGGGCGAGGAGGGTGTCGGCCGCGCCGAGCAGCGAGGAGTCGACGCGTACGCCGTGGCCCGAGCGCTCGCGCAGGAGCAGGCCGGCGAGGATCGCCTCGGTGCCGTGCAGGCCGCCGAGGACGTCGAGGAGGGTCATGAGGGACGGTACGGGCGCCTCGCCGGCCGGGTGGACGGCCTCTCCGACGCCGGTGCGGGCCTGCGCCATGAAGTCGGTGCCCATGGGGGCGTCGGTGATCCGGTCGGCCCAGCCGCCGGTGTAGGCGTAGACGAGGGACGGGTTCACGGCGGCGAGGTGCCCGGTGTCGAGTTCCAGCGCGGCGGCCTTTCCCGGGGCCCAGTTGTGGACGAACACGTCGGCCTCGGCCACGAGGTCGCGCAGGCGGACACGGTCGGCGGGGGACTTGATGTCGAACTCCACCGCCTCCTTGCCCCGGTTGAGCGCCAGCCAGCGGGCGGAGATCCCGTCGCAGGCGGGGGGCATGCCCCGGAGCGGGTCGCCGCCCGGCGGCTCGATCCGGATTACCCGGGCGCCGAGGAGGCCCAGCAGGTGGGCGGCGAGGGGCGCTTGGATGCGGCGGCCCGCCTCCAGGACGGTCAGTCCGGCCAGCGGCCGGTCCGCCGTGGCCGCCGCCGCGCTCCTCAGGCGTCCGGGGCCGAGCGAGCGCAGGGCCCAGGGGTCGGCGCCGTCGTCCTCCCCGGCGCGCTCCGCGAGCGTGCGCAGTCGGCAGACCTCGGCTCCGGAGAGCGCGGCGGCCTCCCGGATCCGCGCCCAGGCGTGGCGCCGGGTCACCTCGTGCAGGGCGGCGGGGAAGGGCGCGCAGGCCGTGGCGTACCGGAACTGGAAGGGCCGCCAGCCCGCACGTACCGCGTCGGCGGGGGCTTCCAGGGGGCGCCAGAAGTCGGCCCAGGCCCCCGGATCGAGCGTCTCCAGTTCGAAGAGGACACCGTCCGCGGAGGTGAACGGCGGTCCGCCCGGGGCGGGTTCGACGGCCTCGGGCTCGTCGGCGCCGGCGGCGGCGAGGTACTGGGAGACGGCGAGGAGCCCGGCCCGGTCGGCCATGGTCGTGCGGACGCCGGCCGGCGGACCGCCCCGGGCCTGTCCGACGAGCCCGGCGAGCAGGCCCTGGACGGTGAGCACCCCGGTGGCGGTGGCGAGGTAGTCGACGCCGAGCCCTCGCGGGGTGCCGTGGCGGCGGCCGTGGACGGCCATCACGCCGGTGACGGCCTGGGCGGTGACCTCGTCCTCGATCCCGGAGCCCGCCGCACCCCAGCCGGTGCGGGCCGTCGCGGGCGCGAATCCGGCGCCGCCGAGCACGATGTCCCCCGGGCCGTCGTCCCGCACCGTCGCGCCGAGCCGTCTCAGGTGGTCGGAGACGACGCGGGTCAGCGCCTCGGGGCCGCCGGTCTCGCACCGCAGCGCGTGGAGCGGGCGGGCTGTGTCGAGCGGGCGG
Source organism: Streptomyces sp. NPDC014861 (assembly GCF_043081625.1). Taxonomy (NCBI): domain Bacteria; kingdom Bacillati; phylum Actinomycetota; class Actinomycetes; order Kitasatosporales; family Streptomycetaceae; genus Streptomyces; species Streptomyces sp. NPDC014861. The sequence continues at coordinate 465,206 of NZ_JBIBWV010000005.1, read as the reverse complement.
CGGGCCGCGGTGCGCGCGGTCACTGGTGACGCCATGGCTCTCCTCTCCTGGCGCGAGGGCGATCGCCGTCGCGCGGGGACTTCACGGTCGCGGGGAACCGGCGAGCCGGTGCGCCCGACCACTTCCACGGGCAGGAAGTCGGACGCGCGTTCTGCCGAGTTCCCGGGATGGAGGAGAACGGTGACGGATCATGACGTGACGGAGCACGGCACGGCGGAGGTCGGGCCGCTGCGGGCGGAGGTCCGCGCGTTCGTCCGTGAACGTGTCTTCCCTGCCGAGCCGGTTCTCGACGCAGGCGGGCCGGCCGCCCGGGACCTGCGCGGGCGATTGCGGTCGGAGGCTCGTGCCGCGGGCCTGTGGGCCCTCCCCCTGCCGGCCGGACTGGGTGGCGGCGGGCTGTCCTTGAGCGCGTACGCGGCGATCGCCGAGGCCGAGGGCGCCAGCGATCACGGCCCCGCGGCCCTCGGCTCGGCATCCCTCCTCGACGTGACCATGCTGTCCCGGCACGGATCCGGCCGAGTGGCCGCGGAGTACCTGCCCGGGCTGGTCTCCGGCGAGCTCCGCGCCTGCTACGCGATGACGGAGCCGGACACGCCCGGGACCGAGCCCGCGCTCACGGCGACCCGGGCCGAGCGCCGGCCCGGCGGCGGCTGGCGCGTCACCGGCCGGAAGTGGTTCGTGTCGCACGCGGGCGACGCGGACCTCGTGACCGTGCTCGCCCGCACCAGCGGCCGGGCCGGGGACCGCGGCGGCCTCTCCCTGCTCCTCGTGCCCACCGGCTCCCCCGGCTTCCGGGTGGTGCGCGAGCTGCCCGTCCTTGGCGCGTCCGGGCAGTACGAGATCGAGTTCGACGGTGTCGAGGTCGACGCCGACCTTGTCGTCGGCGACACCGGCCAGGCCCTGTCCGTCGCGGGCGAACGCCTGCTGCTGGGCCGCACCCTGCGGGCGTTGCGGTGGCTCGGCCAGGCCCAGCGGGCCTTCGACCTCCTGTGCGACCGCGCCACGGCCCGGCAGGGAGCACGGGGACCGCTGGCGGACCGGCAGCTCGTCCAGCAGCACGTCTTCGAGAGCCTGTTGGCGCTGCGGACGACCCGGCCGCTCGTCCACGAGGCGATGGCCCTGGTCGCGGAGGGACGCGACGCCCATGTGGAGGTCGGTCTGGCGAAGACGGCGGCGGCCCGGACCCTCCAGGAGGTCGCGGACCGGGCCGTCCAGGTCTTCGGCGCGGCCGGGCTCGGCCCGGACACGCCCCTGCCGGCCCTCTTCCGCACGGGACGGACTGCCCGGATCCTCGACGGGCCGGACGAGCAGCACGTGTCCGCCGTGGCCCGGCGCGTCCTGCGGAGCCGTCGGGATTCCGCCGTCACACCCGTCTGAGGTCGACGTGGCCGAGGAGCGCGGCCAGGCCGAGCGCCAGGAAGAAGTCCCCCCAGACGAGTTCGTGCCGGACGGCGGTGCCGCCGCCGGCGTCGTAGCAGCCGTCGAGGAGCATGCCCGCCGGGCGTGCCCCGCCCGGCGGGGTGAGGTGGGCGTGCGCGAGCCGGTGCAGGACGGCTTCGGCGCGGGACGCGCACGCTTCCGGTCGCACCGCTCCGGGGGCGAGGGCCAGCTTCAGGAGGGCGACCGCGGTGATCGCGGCGGCGGAGGTGTCGGACGGCCCGCCGACGCGGTGGGCGTCCGCCGGAGGGACGAGGGGTCCCGTGAGCATCGCGCCCTCGGCGAGGAGGAGTTCGGCCGCCCGGGCCGGCCGCTCCGGGCGCGGGGCCCCGGCGTCCGCGAGCAGCAGGGCGTCCGCCACGGCCAGGAGGAGCCATGCCTCGCCCCGCGCCCAGCCGGGTGCCGGACCGGCTTCGGGCGTCCAGCCGCGCGCCCCGTCCCAGCACCACCCCGGGCGGGGCCGTCCCGAGCCCCCGCCCGGCAGACACAGGTCCAGGTGGGTGTGCAGGTGGGCGGCGGCCGCGGCCCGCCCCTCGGGTCCGGCCGAGGCCAGGAGCGGTACGAGACCGGGGGCGCCGTCCGCGCGGGCGCGCAGGCGCGTCCCGCCGAGGGCGGCGCCCCACGGGACGAGGCCGAGCGCGGGGTCGAAGGCGGCGAGGGCGGCCCGCGCCGCGCGTTCCCGCAGGGTGCGGGCCGTCGGGTCCCCGGTGGCCAGGGCCGTGCCGTACCAGAGGATCAGGCCGCGGGTCGCGGTGTCCGCCGTGGCCCAGGGCGCGAGCCGCGTGGTGACGGTCACGGCCGCCGCACGGTCCTCGTCGCTCCCGGTGCGTCCTGCTCTCAGCCACAGGAGTCCCGCCCAGAAGCCGCCCGTCCACGATCCGCGTGCCGTGGTCGTCCACCGGCCGTCGGCCGGCTCGGCGTACAGGGGAAAGCGGTCGCCCACCTGCGCGAAGGTCTCCCCCGCCCGGTGGAGCACGAGGTCCAGGGCCTCCTCCGCCCAGCCCGCGGCGCTCACAGCCGACCGTCCGGGCGGGCGCGGCGGTCCCGTACCGCCCAGGCGAGCGCGACGGCCCCCGCGACGGCGAACTCCCCCGCGACGAGCAGCCAGCCGTCCCCGTACTGCCCCCGCTCCGCCAGTGTCCCGAACAGCGGTGGCCCGACGGCGAACCCGGCGAAGAAGCCCGCGGCCACCAGCGCGGAGTCCTGCCCGGCGCGGCCCGGGGCGGAGCGCTGCATCACCAGGACCATCGAGACGGCGTTGCCGGACACGGCGAACACGCCGACCGCCACGGCGGCCACCCACACCAGCGGGCCGACGCGGTCCGCCGCGGCCAGGAGCAGCGCCGCGCCCACCGCCCCTCCGGCGAGCAGGCCGGGCAGCCACGGGGCCCGGCCGGGCGTGGCGGCCCGGGACCAGCCGATGCGGCCGGCGATGCCCGCGACGCCGAGGACGGCGACCAGCGCGCCCGCCACCGTCGGTCCCATGCCGAGGCTTCGGGCGCCGAAGAGCGCGAGGTAGGTGTTGACGGAGGCGATGCCCGCGCCGAGGAAGAGCGAGAAGGCTGCCAGCCAGGGCACGGGGCCGCGAGGCCGGGAGGACACCGACCCCTTCGCGGCGCCCCGCGGAAGCTGCGGCGCGTCGACCGGCAGCGCGCGCCAGGCCCACAGGGCGGCGAGGAGGGCCGCGCCGGCGGCGACCCAGACGGCGCCCCTCCAGCCGATCGCGCTCGCGGCCGCGGCGAGGGGCAGTCCCGCGACGAAGGCCCCCAGCTGGACACCGGACTGCTTGGTGCCGGTGACCGCGCCCCGCTTCGGGGCGGGCACGGACGCCAGGATCGCCTTGTTCGTCGCCGGGTTGGCGAGCGCCTGGGGCAGGCCGCCGACCGCGACCGCCACGAGCAGCAGGCCGGGTCCGGGCGCGGCGCCGATCAGCCCCAGGGCCACGGCCGAGAGCGCGAGCAGGGCCACGAGGGAACGGCGGGGGCCGACGCGGTCGACGATCCGGCCGCCGACGGGCGAGAGGACGGCCGCCGTGCCGAAGCCCACCGTGGTGGTGAGGCCGAGGACGGTCTCCGAGACGCCGAGCCGGTCGACGAGGCGCGGGCCCAGGGCTCCGATCAGGAAGAGCTGGAGCATCGAGAAGGCCATGGCCGTCGTCAGGAGCGCGGTCGGTCCGGAGGTCCGCGCTCCTCCGCTCCCGGCCGGCGTCCGCGCCGCCGTACCCACGCCGCTCACCGCGCTCCCCTTCCCCGTCCGGCCGGTGGGCCGGACGCGTCGCCCTGGAGGAGTCGTGGCGGCGGTGCCGGAAGTTCCCGAGGCGCTCTTGTGGGACGCGTCACAGTCGCGTACTCATGTCCCGACAGGTCGGGGGAGCGGCCGCGCGACGGCCGAGCCCGCCCTCACACCTCCCGGGAGTGGTGCAAGGATGAGCGCGCCATGACGCCAGGCCGATGTTCGCGAGGGGCCCGGGCCGCGCTGTTCGCGGCCGTCTGCGTGCTGCTCGCTGCCACCGGCCACATCCTGATGTCCGGGCAGGGCGTGCCCGCGTGGACGCTCTCCCTCTCCTTCGCCGCCATGGTGGCGGTGACCTGGGTCCTCGCGGACCGCGAGCGCGGCCTCCTGGCCGTGACCACGGCGAGCGTGGTGGTGCAGAGCGCGCTCCACACCGCCTTCTCCTGGTCCCAGCGGGTGGGCCCGCTGCCCGCGCCGACGCCGGCCCCGGCGGGTGACACGCACGCGGAACACGCGCACCTGTCCCACGCGGCCATGGGCCACGGGGACCCGGGCCACCCGGCCCTGGGGCACGTGGACTTGAGCCACGCGGCTCTGGGGCATGAGGGCCCGGTCTCGTCCGTCGGCCTGTTCTCCGAGGCGTCCGCCGGGCACGACATGACAGACATGTCGTCGTCTTCCGGCATGGTCGCGGCGCACCTTCTGGCCGCGCTCCTGAGCGGGTTGTGGATGGCGTACGGCGAGCGGGCGGCGTTCCGCCTCCTGCGCGCCGCGTCCCTCCGGCTCTTCCGGCCGCTGCGCCCGCTGCTCGCGTCGCTCGCCCCCGTCGTACCCGACCGGCCGCGGTTCCGGCCGGTGCGGGCCGGGGACGAGCGCGCCCCGAGGCGGCTCCTCCTGGCCCATTCGCTCATCTCCCGAGGTCCACCGCAGGCACTCGCTGTCCTCTGACAGCCGGCTCCCCGAGGTCGACGGCTCCGTGCCGCCCCTCGGGCATCGGTCATGCCGCCTCCACCCGGTCGCGGCCTGCCGTACCCCGTCACCGGCGGGCGCCGCCCTTGTCCGCGCCCGACCGGATTCCCTTTGCCTCGTAAGGACTTGTGGCGATGACTCCTGCCCACGACACCCTCGCGCCCCTCCCCGCCGAGAGCCCGGCGCGGCCCTCCCGTCCGGCGTACGCGCCGGACGCCGACACCGACGCGGCGACCACGCTGCTCGCGCTGGCGGCCCGGGACGGCGATCCGGCCAAGGCCGACCTCTTCGTCCGCGCCCTGCACCGTGACGTCCGGCGCTATGTGACCCACCTCAGCGCGGACCGCCAGGCGGCCGACGACCTCACCCAGGAGGTCTTCCTCCGCGCGCTCGCCGCGCTGCCCCGCTTCCAGGGACGCTCCTCCGCCCGCACATGGCTGTTGTCGATAGCCCGCCGGACGGTGGTCGACAGCCTGCGGCACGCCGCGGCCCGGCCGCGCCTGTCCGACCGCGACGACTGGCAGGCGCAGGCCGAGCACACCCAGCCCCGGGGGCTTCCCGGTTTCGAGGACGGCGTCGCGCTCTCCGAGCTCCTGGCCGCGATCCCGGCCGAGCGGAAGGACGCGTTCGTCCTGACCCAACTCCTGGGCCTGCCGTACGCCGAGGCGGCCGAGGCCATCGGCTGTCCGGTCGGCACGGTCCGCTCGCGCGTCGCACGGGCACGGATCTCGCTGGTCGCGCTGGTGCGGGACGACGAGGAGCCGGTGGTGTCGCCTCCGGACGTCCGCGCGCCCGCCCGGAGGCGGTTCACCCGGGCACCGGCACTCGCCTGACTGCCCGTCGACCCTCGCCCCGATCTCACGTCACTTCCCTGACAAGGGCGGGGCGACGGTGCCGGACCGTCGTCCCGCCCCGGGAACCGAACCGCTCGGCCGGCCGACTCCTCCTCCGGAAGGACGGTCCGATCCCCTCGGTGCCGCACGACACGCTCTGGAGAGGCCACCGATGGACGAGCCGCGAGTGTCCGCGCCCGCCGCGAAGGCGACGGGGCGGTTCAGGTCGCCGCCGTTCGTCCTCGGCGGCTTCCTCCTGCTGCTGGCCCTGGTCTTCCTGGGGTCGTACGCGCTCGGGGCGGCCGTGGGCCCTGTCGGCCCCCTCCCGGACGCGCCGGCCACGACCGGCCCGGCGCCCGCGACGGAGCACTCGCACCACGAGGGCCACACCGGGTGAGCGGGGCCCACGGGCACCGCGGCACCCCGGGGCCGGTCACCCCTCGGCCTCGGTCCACCTCTCCTCGCGGGTGCCGCGGGGCAGGGTGACGGCCAGCATGTCGCTGGGGACGTCGAGCGCGAGGCGGTGCCAACGCCCGCGCGGGACGATCACGGCGGCGCCCGCGCCGAGTGCGATCACCTCCTCGCCCTCCCCGGGCCGCTCCGGACGGAGGATGACGCGTATGCCGCCGGTGAGGCAGGCGACGAGCTCGTCCGCCTCGGTGTGGATCTCCCAGTGGTCGCCGTGGACGTCGTCGTCGGTCTCCGCGTGCGCGGCCATGAACAGCCAGCCGTCGCGCTCCAGTTCAGTGTCCGCGACGGGCTGTTCGACGCGCATGCGGCCGCTCGGGTCGAGGTGGAGCAGGGACCCGAACAGGTCGATCCGGGGGATGGGGACAGTCATGCGGGAACGTCCTTCCTGAGAGGGGCTTCGCGCGTCGGACCCGGGCCCGGACACGGACTCGGGCTGGGGCTCGGGCCGTCGAGCCGGGGGCGTGCCGCGTGGAGGCGCGGTGGCCGCGGCAGCCGGCGGCGGGCCGTCATCCGTACATCGCCACGCGGTGCAGGGCCGCGAGCGCGTCGTCGATGGGGTGGGGCCGCGGCGCACCGGAGGGATCGAGGGTGTTCCACCGCTGGAGGTTGACCGCGACGGCCATCCGTCGCCGCCCGTCGGCGCGGATCATGGCCAGCGCCCCGGCGCCCCACACCGTGCCGCCGTGCCCCCAGAAGCGGTCCTTGCCGGGCTCCTCCATCGGGTACAGACCGAGGCCGTAGTCGCCCTTCTTCCCCTCCTGGGTGATGACCGGCACGGTGTGCCGCATCTGGGCCAGGGACGCGGGGCTGACGATCTCGCCGGCGAGCAGCAGGCCGAAGAAGCGGTTGAGGTCCGCGACGGTCGAGATGAGGGAGGCGGCCGGTCCGACCCAGGACATGTCGAAGACGCTGTAGTCGCGAGGCGGGTCGAGCGTGCCGAACCACGCCTCGTAGTGCTTCGAGTGCGGTCCTTCGATGTGGGGTCCGGACGGGAAGCCGGTGTCCGGGAGTCCTGCGCGATCGATGACGTGTTCGGTGATGTGCGCGTCTGCGGTGGTGCCGGTCACCTCTTCCAAGAGCCGGGTGAGCAGCAGGTAGTTGGTGTTCGAGTACACCCCCGGAGTGCCGCCGGGGGTGCCGACGGGGGGTGCGGTGACTCCCTTCTCGATGAGTTCGGCGTGGTCGAAGCGGGCGTACCGGAGATCGTCGAGGCTGTCGGGCCGGGTCTCCGCGATCACGGGGAAGGCCTTGAGGGAGGGGTAGGCGTACGGGAGGTACTCGGCGAGGCCGCTGGTGTGGTCGGCCAGCATCCGCACCGTGATCGCCCGGCCCCGCTCCCCCGGGACCAGCTCGGGGAGGTAGTGGCCGATCGGGGTGTCCAGGCCGATCCGGCCCGCCTCGACCTGTCGCAGGACGGCGGCGGCGGTGAAGGTCTTGGTGATGCTGCCGACCCGGTGCCGCATGTCGGCGGTGACCGGGCGGCCGGTGGCGGTGTCGGCCACCCCCGCGGCGCCGCGCCAGACCTCGTCGCCGTCACGCACCTCGGCGAACAGGCCCGGCATCCCTGCGTGGTGGACAGCTTCGAGTGCGGCGTCAAGGGCCACCGGATCGAGTGAGTCGCTCACGGCATGCGTCCTTTCGCAGTGCTGGGGAACAAGCTCGTGCCCTCATTATGCACGCGGTGCGTGCAATACCAAGTGCATGAGCGCGTGCAGCGGCAGGTGCAGCGACGGCGCATGGGATAGGATCGGCCCGACGAGAGGGGCGAAATGGCAGGCCGCAAGCGTTGGTCGACCGAGGAGATCCTTGATGCGGCAGCGGAGTTGCTGCGTACGGGCGACGCGGAGTCGTTCAGCGTGCGCAAGCTCGCCGCGACCCTCGGGACCGATTCCTCCAGCCTCTACCGGCACTTCCGCAGCAAGACGGAGCTGCTGCGCGCGGTCGCCGACCGCGTCCTCGTGGCCTCCGTGGACGGCTACCACCCCGAGGGCGACTGGAAGCAGCGCATCACCTCCCTCGCGCTGCGCGTGAGGGAGGCGTTCGGGCAGCACCCGCAGCTCGCGGCCGCCTGGGGCCGGTACGCGTCGGGCGGGGCCGGCTCCCGGCTGGTCATGGAGGAGGTGCTCCAGGCCCTGCGCGCGGCGGGGCTGCCCGACGAGGAGATCCCGGCGCGGTATCACCGGCTCGCCGTCCTCATCGCCGCGCTGATCGCCTCCGAGGCCGGGGTCGGCACCCTCACGACCGAGGAGTACGACCAGGGCATGGAGCTGTTCCGCGTCTCGGTGCTCGGCGCCGACCCCGAGCAGTTCCCCGCCGTGGCCCACTTCGCCCGTGAGATCCGCCCTCTCGGGGCGGACCGCGGCGCCGCGTTCGAGGAGATCCTCGCCGCCCACCTCGACCGGATCGAGGCGGCGCTCCCCCCGCGCTAGATCGGGCGGAGCGCCGCCGACGGCGGTTCGGTCCTCGGACCAGCAGGGTCACCGGGAGGTCGGGGCCGCCCATCGGCGGCGGCCCGGGCCGGTCGGATGGGTGCCGGTGACCCCCATGACCAGCGAGTAGAGGCTGGTCTCGGCGGTGATGAACAGACGGTTGCGCTTGGCGCCGCCCCAGGAGATGTTGGCGACCGTCTCGGGGACGTTCAGACGGCCGATCAGGGTGCCGTCGGGGTCGTAGCAGTGCACGCCGTCGTCCATGGCGGCGACCCAGAGCCGGCCGCCGTCGTCGAAGCGGAGGTTGTCGAAGCGGGCCCTCCCGCGGGCCCCGGCCTCCGCGAAGACCGCGCCGTCGGACAGGGTCCCGCCGTCGCGCACGTCGAAGACCCGGATGAGGCCCGCGCGGGTGTCGGAGACCAGCAGCCGCCGCTCGTCGGGCGAGAACACCAGGCCGTTCGGCGCGCCGAAGCAGTCCGCGACGAGCCGCACCTCGCCGGTGACCGGGTCGATCCGGTAGACGTTGTTCGAGCCGATCTCGCTCTCGGCCCGGTACCCCTCGTAGTCGCTGGTGATGCCGAAGTCCGGGTCGGAGAACCAGACGGAACCGTCGGACTTCACGGTCGCGTCGTTCGGGCTGTTCAGACGCTTGCCCTGCCAGCGGTCGGCCAGCACGGTGACCGTGCCGTCGTGCTCGGTCCGGGTCACCCGGCGGTTGCCCTGCTCACAGGTGATCAGCCGGCCCTCGCGGTCGAGGGTGTTGCCGTTCGTGTGCCCGGCGGAGCTCCGGAAGACACCGACCGCGCCGGTCTCCTCGTCCCACCGCAGCATCCGGTCGTTGGGGATGTCGCTCCACACCACCTGGCGCCAGGCCGGCACGTAGAGGGGCCCCTCGGCCCAACGGCAGCCCGTGTACAGGACCTCCAGCGCGTTGTCACCGTTCATGCACCGGCCGGTACGGAACCGGTCGTCCAGCATCTCGTACAGCGCGGGACGCTCGCCGTTCATGGGATCCCCTCCTCATCAAGACCACTGGAGCCGAACAATAATCGGCCCATGGGGATCATTGCAGGATGAGATATGGTCTTTGCAAGGATCTTCCGAACGGAGAGTTGTGGATCACATCGATCGCACCCTGCTGGCCCTCCTCCAGCAGGACGCCACCCAGCCGTACGCCGCCCTCGGGCAGGCCGTCGGCCTGTCCGCGGGGGCCGCGCACGAGCGGGTGCGGAAGCTGCGCGAGCGGGGCGTCATCCGGCGTACCACCGTCGACGTCGACCCCGCCGCCGCGGGCAGAGGCGTCCTGGCGTACGTCATGGTCGACTCGACGTCCTGGATGGGCGATTCGGCGCGGGACTTCGCCGGGCTCCCCGAGATCATGGAGGCGCACGTCATCGCCGGAAGCGCCTCGGTCCTCGTGAAGGTCAGGACCGCGACCACCGAGCAGTTGCAGGACGTGCTGCGCCGGATCTACGCCATCGAGGGAGTCAGCGGCACCCAGGCGACCGTGGTCCTCGAAACCTTCTTCGAACGACCTCTCTCCCCACTGACGGAGGAGCGGACCTGACCCAGCCGCGCGCGGCGGTGGCGGCGCGGCCCGCCTCGCCCTCGGAAGAACGGTGCCGACGGGTCCGGCCGGGCGTCGGTGAGGTCAGGCGCCGATGCCGACGGAGGAGACGTAGGCGTAGGCGTTGTAGTCGGAGTCGAGGTCGGTGATGACGTCGTCCCAGATCTCGTCGAGGGTGCCGGCGTCCTTGCGGGCCCAGGCGTCGACGAGGTCGCTCCAGATGTAGCGGACGGTGATGGTGCGCTGGGAGATGTTCGCGCGGACGTGCTCGGGCGCGCTCAGCGAGGTGTCGACGGGGTAGATCTCCATGCGCCGGCCGCGACCCCGGTTGTCGAGGTGGCGGGTGAGCCATCCTGAGCGGATCAGGTTGTCCCGGCGACGGTGCCAGTAGGCGGCGTCGATCTTCTCGCGGCTGGCCGCGGTCGGCGCGACGGCGCCCTTCTCCCGCATCCACGCCCGGATCGTGCGGGGAGCGACGCCCTGCTCCCTGAGCGCCTCGCGTCCCGCCTTGCTGTCGAGGTAGCGCAGCCGGGCCGCGACACCGCGCCGCGAGGTGACGGGCGAGGCGATGCCGGAGGAGTACACGATGCGGTTGAGCTCCAGGACGAGGGCTTCGCCGCCCTTCATGCCACGGGCGTCGTAGGCGCCGAAGCCGCCCCAGCGGGCCCACAGGTCGGGGGATCCGGCCATCACTCGCCTCCGAGGGTGTAGGTCTTCTTCGCCTTGACCTCATGCAGGTTGCGGCCCTCGGCGAAGACCGCGTGCCAGTCGCCGGCGACGTGCAGTTCGTCGGTGCCGGACATCTCCACGACCGTCAGTCCGGCGGCCCGCGCCTTCTCCGCCTTCATCCACAGGTTCGCGAAGGCCTTGGCCCGGATGATGTGCATCCAGTCGGGACGACGGATCTCCCGGTTCGCGCTCGACTCCCCGATGGTGGAGACGAACTTCGCGTACATGGCCTTCACGTACTCGACGGTGAGCGTGTCGCCCTCGTCGAGCGCGGTCCTGCGGACGTCGGCCAGAGCACGCCGAAGCTTCTCCAGAAGCACCTCGGTGGCCCCGGAGACGAGCGAGCGGTGGATGACCGGGGCGTCGGCGAGCCCGGTGCGGGCGCAGTCGAGCAGCTGGCGGAGCGTGGACTCCGTGACCCACAGCTCCCCCGGCTCCAGGCGATGGCCGAGGGGGTTCGGCAGGTCGGTGTGGTCCCACTCGGCGGGCGTGATCAGGTGGACGCCGGACTTCTTCGGGTCGTGGACGCCGCCGGTCTCCTCGCGGAGCTGTCCGATGGGCAGCCAGCACTTCAGGGCGGAGAGGTAGGCGGCGTTCATGTCGAGGGCGGTGACCTCGAAGCGGGTGCCCTGCTTCGCCGCCTTGAAGACGGCGGTGTTGCGCCACTTGGGGCGGCCCTCCCAGATCTCGTCCGCGCCCTTCTGGGACTTCTTCCGCAGGATGTCGGAGGTCGGCGGGAAGTCGGAGTGCTCGTAACGGCCGCTGGCCCGGGACGCCTTGAACAAGGCCATGACGTCCGGGATCGCCGACTTGATCAGAGCGGCCTGAGCGGTCCCGATGTCGCCCGAGTGCTCGGCGAGGACGTCCTGGACGCGCCCGGTGATCTGCTCGACCAGGGTGCCGGAGGCGTACCCGGCGGTGGTGCGCGGCGACTTGGGCGCGACGGCGGTCGGGGCGAGGGCGGGGGCGGGGGAAGAGGCTGTGGGGGTGCTCGGCGCGGGGGCGGGGGCGGCTGATGCGGCGTGCTCGGTGTCTCTGGGGTCTCCGGGGTCGTCTGCGGCCTTGCCTTTGTCCTCGCTGCCCTCGTTGTCCTCGGTGGGGACGGGGCGGGCGGAGGCGCACTCCTCGGCGCTCAGGTGCTGCGGAAAGCCGTCGACCTCGTCGGTGGCCGGTTCCCCGCACAGCACGCACGGCCCCAGCCACGCCCGCGTCGGCCCGGCCTCCGGCGCCCCGGCGGGAGCGGGCACGGGGGCGGGGGCGGGGGCGGGGGCGGGGGCGGGAGTGGATGCGGGGGCGGCGCCCTCGGGTCGGAGCGGAAGGGTGGCACCGTGCAGCACGCCGGCGGCGTGGGTCGGTCCGGCGAGGAGGTCGAGCACCGACAGGCCGTAGTGGGCGGCGAGCAGGTCGACATCGTCCAGCGACCAGTGGGCGGCGCCGGACTGCTTGCGCGACACCTGCGCCTGGGAGAGCCCGATCGCGGCGGCCAGATCGTTCTGCCGCTCACCGGTCCGCGTCATCAGCGCGGCGACCGTGAGCCTCAGGCATTCCTCCGTACCCAACACGCCGCCAACGTAGCACCCCGTATGCGGAACCCGCATACAGCGGTGGGGGCGGGCGCGCCGCTCCCCCGGTCGGCGCGTACCCGCCGCCGACGGTGGACGATCCGGTCGTCGCACCGGGGCGAGTCGGTGTCACACGTGGGTGGTCGTCGACGTGTCCGGCTCCCCGGGCGGGCGGTGGCTCCGCCAGCGCTGCGCGAGCTCCGTGGGGAAGCGGCGTCCGCTGCGGGCCAGCACCACGCCCCGGACCAGTTCCAGTTCGTCGCCGCCGTGGAAGCCGTGGTCGCGGCCCGGCACCAGCGGCGTCCACGGGTCGGGGCCGGTCCGGCGCGCGGTGGTCCGGCGCCGGGTGCCGTAGCTGCTGAGGTCCCGTACGTGGATCGTGCCGCCGACGATCCGCAGCTCGACGTGGGCACGGCTGAGACCGGCGGTGAGCTGGGCCGGGACGAGCCCGTGCAGCGATATCCCGCCGGGGCCCGGAGCGCGGCCCACCCGGACCGTCGTGCCGTCCTCCAGGGTGAAGCGCTCCCGCAGCTCCCCGTCGATCAGCAGCTTCAGCTGGGCCGTCGCGGTCCGGGGACCCGCGTCGAGCAGGGGGTGCGCGTGCTGTTCGCAGCGGGGTACTCCGCCGCGCATCCGGGGAAGCAGCGCGAAGCTGCCGCGCTCGGTGTCGTACAGGGTGCAACGGGGCTCGGGGCAGCGCCAGTTGCGCCGTACGACCTCCGAGAGCGGTCTGCGGCGGCGGTCGAGCAGGCCCCTCTCCTTGAGCGCCGACTCCTCCATCTTGCGGGAGATGTCGAGGGCGGAGGCCACGCCCATGTCGCGGGGTTCCAGGACGACCGTGCCGTCGGGGCCGGGGGCCGGGCGCAGGAAGTCGTCGGTGTTGCCCTGGATCCAGCGGAAGGCGAGGCGGGCGTCGCGGAAGAAGTCCCCGGAGATCACCGGGATGCCGGTCATCTCGCACAGTTCGAGGATCCGTTCGTCGGCGTCCCCGAGCTCCTCGACGAGTCCGCGCGCCACCCACCGTCCGAGCTGCTCGGCCTCCTCCGGGTCCGCCCACTCGTGGCGTCCGCCCAGACGGAGGCTGCGGTCGGCGACGAGGTAGAGCTGGACGCCGGGGTCCCGGGCGAGGACCGCGGCCGCGTCGGCGACGAGACGGAGCCGGTGCAGGGAGCGGCGCGCCCAGCCCCCGAGGGTCCGGGTGCGGACCACGTTGGAGAGGTCCACGAGGAAGGCGGCCCTCTCGAAGTCGGCCGTGAGGTGCTGGTCCATCGACGTACGCCCCTTCCGGGTTCTTCCCGCCGGACGAAGCCTGCCAGGACGAGGGCGTCCCGTGCTACACCACGGTGTCGATGCCGGGGCCGGTGCCGTACCTGGGTTCGACTCCACCGGCGCGGGGAGGCTCCGCGCTCGTGTCACGCCGACGGTGGCCGACCGCACGATCGGTGGCTGGCCGTAGGGCCGGTGGTCGGGCGTAGGGCCGGTGGCCGGGCGTACGGTTGAGGTCCCGGTGGTATTTCTGGGGAGTCCCGGGATTTCTTCGTGTCTTCGTGCCCAGATGGAGTTGTCGATGACCGTTCGCCGTGTCGTACCCCATGTCCAGTCCTCCGACGTGGCGGAGAGCCGTGAGTTCTACGGCCTGCTCGGGTTCGAGGAGGTCATGAACCATGGCTGGATCATGACGCTGGGATCTCCGTCGAACCCGACGGCGCAGATCAGTTTCATGGCGCGCGACAAGACCGCCCCGGTCACGCCCGACATGACCGTCGAGGTGGAGGACGTGGACGTGGCGTACGAGGCCGTACGGGCGAGCGGCGCGGAGATCGTCCACCCTTTGCAGGACGAGGAGTGGGGGGTGCGCCGGTTCTTCGTCCGCGACCCCGACGGCCGGGTGGTGAACGTCCTGGGCCACCGCTGACCTCAGTCAGGGGGTCGTGTGACCGCGGTCAGGGGCTCGTGTCGGCGAGGGTGCGGTTGAGGGCGCTGCCGGGGTTCGCGGTGAGTTCCTGCCAGGTGCCCTCCTCGACGATGCGGCCGCCCTCCAGGACGGCTATGCGGTCGGCGCGGCGGATGGTGGCGCGGCGGTGGGCGATGACGACGGTCGTACGGTCGCGGTGGCGGAGGGCGGAGGCGAGCTGGGCGTCGCTCGCGTTGTCCAGGTGGGCGGTGGATTCGTCCAGGATCAGGACCCGCGGCCGGGCCAGGAGGGCGCGGGCCAGGGCGACGCGGGCTCGCTGGCCTCCGGAGAGGGTGGCGCCTCGTTCGCCGACCGGGGTGGCCAGGGGGGCGATGCGGTCGACACCGCACAGGCGGGCTGTCTCGGCGAGGAGTTCGTCGTCGGCGTCCGGGGCGGCGAGCCGCAGGTTATCGGCGAGGGTGCCGTGGAAGAGAGGCGTCTCCTGTCCCACCAGGGCGACGGTGTGCCGGAGTTCGGCCTCGTCCAGCGCGCGCAGGTCGATGGGGAGGCCGTCGGCGGGCAGCAGCTGGATCGCGCCCTCGGTCGGGTCCCAGAAGCGTCCGAGGAGGTGGGCGCAGGTCGACTTGCCGGCCCCCGAGGCCCCGACCAGGGCCAGCGTCTCTCCCGCGCAGACGGTCACGTCGACGCCGTCGAGGACGGGGCCGGCGCCGTAGTCGAATCCGACGCGACGCAGCCGGACGCCGAGCGGGCCCGGCGGCAGCGGGCGGGGCTCGGCGGGCGGTGGGGCGAGCGCGGGGGCGCGGACAGCGGCGCCGACGCGGGCGGCGGCGGCGCGCAGGGAGACGGCCTGGCTGAGGGAGCGGGCCGATTCCGCGACGGGGCCCAGGACGGCGAGGGCGAGCGCCATCGCCGCCGGCGCCCACGCGCCGTGCAGCCGGCCCGAGGCCGTCGAGAGCGCGGCCGCCGTCACGACGCCGAGCAGGGCGGCCACGATGAGGAGGTCGCGGATCGCGGCGGTGAGCGCCTCCCAGGTGGCCTCGGCACGCTGGGCGTCCCCGAGCTGCCGGCCTCGGGCGGCCAGCCGGCGCCGGTGGCCGGGCAGGGCGCCGTGGGCGAGCAGTTCGCGCAGTCCGTCGACGGTCTCGACCGTGTCGGCGGAGAGGACGGCGGCGGCGGTACGGGTACGGGCGCCGCGTTCCGCTCGTCCGCGCGCGTCGGCGAAGGGGGCCGCCGCGAGCAGGGCCGCGGCCGGCAGCACGGCGGCCAGGAGCCACGGCTCCAGTACGGCGAGGAACGCCGCTCCGCCGGTGAAGACCGTTCCCGCTGCCAGGAGTTGGGCGGTGGTGTGGGCGTAGAAGAACTCCAGTGCCTCGACGTCGGCCATGGCGGTGGCGGCGAGGTCACCGCTGCGCCGGCCGGCCACGCGGGCTGGCGCGCTGCGGGCGAGCCCGTCGAAGACGCGGACCCGCAGGGCCGCGAGCACCCGGTAGGCCAGGTCGTGCGAGAGGTCCATCTCGCGCCAGGTCGCCAGGGCCCGTACGAGGACGAGGGCGAGGAGCAGGCCGACGGTGGCGGGCGTGGGGGCCTTCGCCTCGATGACCGCGGTGCCCACGGTGTGGGCGGCGAGGGTCACCAGCGCGACGAGCGAGCCCTGCTCCAGGAGCGCGGCGACGCAGGTGCGGGCGGTCATGACGCGGTGTCCGGCGAGGGCGGGGAGGAGTGCGCGCAGCGAGCCGCGCGCGGGGACGGGGTCGGGCGCGAGGGTGGGGTCGGAGGTGGGCACGGGGTCGAGGTCGGGGGTGGGCTCAGGTGCGGGGGTGTCGGTGTCGGTGGTCCGGCTCATGCGGCGCGTTCTCCTCCGTGGGTGGTGCGGCCCGCCTCGACGAGCCGGGTGTAGACGCCGCCGGCCTCGGCCAGCGCGGTGTGGTCGCCGACGGCGTCCACCCGCCCCGCGTCGAGGACGACGATGCGGTCGGCGTCCCGGACGGCGGCGAGCCGATGGGCGATCACCAGGACCGTGCGGTCGCCGGCGGCGGTGCTCAGCAGGTCGCGGACGATGGAGGCCTCGCGGCGCTCGTCGACCGAGCTGGTCGCCTCGTCGAGGACCAGGACCGGGGCGTCCGCCACCAGGGCCCGGGCGAGCGCGAGCCGCTGGCGCTGCCCGCCGGACAGGGTGGCGCCGCGTTCCCCGAGCACGGTGGCGTAGCCGTCCGGCAGGGCCGCGATCTCGTCGTGGACGCCGGCGACGCGGGCCGCCGCCGTCAGGTCCTCGTCCGTGGCGTCCGGGCGGGCCACGCGCAGGTTGTCGGCGACGGTGGCGTGGAAGAGATACGTGTCCTGGGACACCACGGCGACCCCCTGCCGGAGCGAGTCGAGGGAGTAGTCGGTGGTGCGGCGCCCGTCGAGGGTGACGCGGCCCTCGCCCGGGTCGTGGTGGCGCAGGAGCAGGGCGAGCAGGGTGGACTTGCCGGCGCCCGAGGGGCCGACGACGGCGGTGGTACGTCCTGCCGGAGCCGTGAAGGAGACGCCGTGGAGGGCGGGCGCGGGCGCGTCGGCGTAGGTGAACCGTACGTCCTCGAAGCGGATTTCCGGGGGCGCGGGCCACCGCGCGGGGACCGTCCCGGTGTCGCGCACGGCCGGGGTGGCGGTGCGGAGCGCCGCGATCCCGTCCGCTGCCGACACGCCCAGGTATCCGGCGTGCCATTCGCGGGCGAGATCGCGGACCGGCCGGAAGCACTCGGAGGCCAGCAGCAGGACGAGGTAGGTGCCGGTGGCGGTGGTCGATCCGCCGACGGCCGACCAGCAGGCGAGGAGCGCGGCGGCGACGGTCCCGCCCTGGACGGCGAGGTCGGTGAGGGCGGTGTCGACCAGGGAGACGCGGAGCTTGGCGACGGTCGCCCGGTGCAGCGCGGCCGAACGCTCCTCCAGGCGGGCGCGGGTGCGGCCGACCGCGCCCGCGGCCCGCAGGGCGGGCATGCCCTGAAGGGCTTCCAGGTAGTCGGCGCCCAGTCCTTCGTACGTGTCCCAGTGCTCCTTGCCGCGCGCGGCGAGGAGGCGGTCCCAGGCGCGCGGGCCGAAGAGCGCGAGGAGGAGGGCGGGCACGAGGCCGAGCAGCGCCGTCGGTTGCACCGCGGCCAGCGCGGCGAGCACCAGGGGTGGCACGGTCAGGGTGACCAGGAGCTGGGGCAGATAGCGGGAGACGTAGGCGTCGACGCCTTCCACACCGTCCACCAGGGTGGTGCGTACGGCGCCGGCGCGCGCGGCGGGACCTCCCGGCCGGAGGCCCGCCGAGGTCAGGTGGGCCGGGCCCAGGCGGCCGAGGTGGGCGAGGAGTTCGTCCCGCAGGGCCACCCTGACCTCCGCGCCGGCGCGGGTGGCGGTGCGCCGTTGCCAGGTGCCGAGTCCGGCCCGGGCGGCGACGACGCCGAGCACCGCGGCGAGCAGCCACGGGAGCCCCGCCGTGCGGCCGTGGGCGAGGTCGGCGAGGGCGAGGGCGAGCAGGGCGGCCTGTCCCAGGTGGGTGGCGGTGACGGCACCTTGCAGGAGGGTGGCGTGGAGCAGCGGGCGGCGGGCCCGGCCGGCGGCGCGGCGCAGTTCGGGGTGGACGATCATGCGGGGTTCTTCTCCTCTGCGGCGGGGAGAGCGGCGGGGGCGGTTTCGGAGTGCGTACGGAGGGCGCCGAGGGCCAGGCCGTGGACGATCCAGTCCCTGCCGGGCGGGGCGCCGAGCGCGGCGCCGAGGTCGGCCTGCTGCCAGGAGCCCACGGGGCGGGCGGCGAGGCCGTGGCGGAGGGCCGTGACGTGGGCGAGGTGGACGGCGAATCCGGCGCGCAGGTGGGTGCGGGCGATGTGCGCCGCATCGGCGTCCGCGGGGCAGCCGTGGGCGAGCAGGACGGCGCCCGCGTCCGCGATCCACGCCTGGCCCGCCGCCCAGGCCGCGAGGGTCGGGCGGGCCTCGCCCACGGCGTACCGGCGCAGGCTCGTGCCGTCGGGGGACGGTTCCAGCAGGGCGGGTCGCGGGGGGCCGACGGCGGCGCACCACCGCAGGTCGGCGCCGCCCGCGCGGGCGGCGGTGCCGAGCACCGCGCGCAGGGCCGCCGGGGTCGGGGTGATGCCCGGGAGGGGTGGTGGGGTGCTGCGGCGGGCCAGCAGTTCCCGGGGGGTGGGCGAGACCCCGAGGGGGTGGGTGGTGGGGTCGGGTGTCGGGGTGGGCGGGATTCCGAGGGGGTGGGTGGTGGGGTCGGGAGCCGGGTTCGGCGGGCCCCCGAAGGGGTGGGTGGTGGGCTCGGGAGCCGGGGTGGGCGGGGGGACGTGGACGGCGGCGAGCGGGCCGGCGGCCGGTCCGTCCAGGCGGGGCTCGGGCTCGCCCGCGCCCATCGCGAGGGCCGCGAGGAACAGCGCCCCGGCGGCGTGCCCCGTGTCGAGGAGCAGGAGCGGCCAGGCGCGGTGGCCGTAGTGGGAGGTCGTACGGCGCGCGGTGACGGACAGCGTGACGGTGACGCCCGGCGGCGTGCCGTCGGGCTGCGGGCCGAGGCGGTGGACCCGGTGGCGCAGCGGGTCGTAGCCGTAGCGGCCGGGCGGCAGGGAGCAGTCGGGGCCGACGGCCAGTTCGGCGTCCACCGGGTGCAGGGCGCCGGCGGAGGGAACCGGGCGCAGCCGTCCCGTGGCGTCCGACGCGGCCAGGGAGAGGCGCAGCAGGGCCGCCAGGTCGAGCCGGCCCGGTTCGGCGCCCGGAATCCGCGACGGCCGTCCCGGCCAGGCCGGGACTTGCGCGCCCGTGGGCGTGTCGGGGCCGGGGCGCCGTGCGGACCGGGCACGGGCGAGCGCGGCGGCGAGGTCGGCCCAAGGGGCTTCCCCGTCGTGGTCGGTGGCGTCCGGGAGGTCGTGGCGGAGGCGCAGGGTTTCCGGGAGGTCGCGGCGGAGGCACGGGGCTTCCACCGGACGGTCGCCGCGTAGCTGCGCGGTACCGTCCTGCCGGTCCCCTGGGCCGTGCCCCGTATCACCTGAGCCCTGCCGTGCATCCCATGAGCCGGTCCCCGCGCCCCCTCGGCCGTGCCGTACGTCCCCTGGGCCGGTCCCCGCGCCCCCGGGGCGGGTGCCGTCGGCGTTCTCGTTCTCCATCGCGGTCCTCACATGTGGGGCGGGGGCGCCAGCGTGAAGTCCTCGGGGGCGCCCGGGGCCGTCGTGCGCCAGCCCCTGTCCACGGCGGCCCGGGCGAGCCGCGGGCAGCCGAAGTAGCCGAAGGCGGCCGGGGCGTTGGGGAGGAGGCCGGAGACGAGGACGCGGGCGACGCGCAAGGGGGTCTCGGCCACGTCCTCGGTGGTCAGGTCGAAGGTCATGAGGCGGTGGCCGCCCGCCCGGAGCGCGTGCTCCAGTCGCTCCCGGCTGCCGGGCTCGACCGCGTCGATCGGCACGGTCCCGTGGGCGGGGGCGGTGAAGCGCCGCGCCTCGGCGGCCATCCGTTCGTCGAGCCAGACCTGGACGTGCGCTCCCAGGTCCCGTACGTGCTCGAATTGCTCGCCGCACGCGTCCAGGTAGCGCCCGTCGGCACGGTGTTCGAGGTAGAGCCCGCGGGCGAGCAGGCCCGCGTCGACGGCCTGGAAGACCCAGCCGTCCGGGCCGGTGAGCCCCTGGGTGAAGACCCAGGTGTGGACCGCTTCGAGGACGGCCTTGCGGGCCGCCTCGGCGGGGTCGTACTTGCAGGCGAACCCGGCCGCGTACAGGCCGAGGGTCGGGTCGTGGACGAGCGCGGCCATGCACGGGGCGAACTCGGAGGGCATCTCGACGAGATGGACGCCGAGTCCGGATCCGGCGAGGTCGGCCGCCAGGCCGGGGACGCTGGCCGGGTCGATGCCGCGGGCGGGTCCGTCGAGGTGCCACCAGAGTTCGAGGGCGTCGCGTTCGACCGTCTCCAGGAGGCCGCGCTCGACGGCGTCGTCGAAGCCCTGCCCGGTGGCGATGCCCGCGTAGTTGAGGTGGTGGGTGCGGGGCAGCTCGCGCAGCTCGCCCTGGCGCCAGTTGAGGTGGGTGAGGGCGACGGGCGCCCAGACCTCGGTCGTACGTCCGCCGGGCAGCCGCTCGGTGCCGCGCGTCCACAGGGACGGCGTGTCGGCGGTGAAAGGGCGGTACGGGAACGTGTCCCGGCCGTACTGCCAGGGCGCGTAGGCGGGCAGGTCGTCGGGGCCGTAGAGCCGCAGGCCCTTCTCTGCGAGTTCGGCGGCGGTGGCGCGGAGGGGGGCGTCGGGGTGGCCGGGCGGGGGCACGCGGTTGCCGCAGTACCGTTCCACCCCCTCGGCTATCGCGGCGATCCGGGCCTGCTCGGGGTCGCCGAAGGTGGTGCCGAGGGAGACCCGGTCGGCGGGCCACAGGCCCAGTCTGCGGGCGTCGGACACCTCGGCGGTGAAGGCGGTGTAGCGGGGCGGGGCGCCCACGGGGTGGTCGACGGGCTCGACTTCGCGGACGATGCCGCAGACGGGGTCGACGAGTGCTTCCAGCGGCAGCGGCGTCATCGCAGGATCTCCTTGAGGGGGTCGACGGGTGGGTCGGTGGGGGTGGTGGTGGCGGGTCCGGGGGTGGTGGAAGCGGCTCCGGGGGTGGTGGAGGCGGTTCCAGAGGTGGTCGGGAGGACGGTCAGGGTGAGCGTCACGCTCGCCGGGTCGACCTCCCGCCGGGAGGGGAGCAGGCGGACCGCGGTGACCGGGTCCTCCCCGGTGTGGGGGTTGCGGGCGTGGGCCGGGAAGTGGTGTCCGGCGATCTCCAGTCGCAGCCGTGTGCCGGCCGGCAGCCGGCGCGCGAGCCGGCCGAGCTCGACGGTGAACTCGCCGTCCGCCGGGCGGGAGCGGCGCAGGACGCCGACCGCCAGCCGCTCGCCCTTCCCTTCGGGGGTGAGGGCGACGAGGCGGACGGCCCAGTCCGCGGCCGGTGTGTCGGCTGTGCCCCGCAGGCGTACGCGTACGGGCCCGACGGCGTCGAGCGGGCGCGCCAGAGGGGTGCCCGCCAGTAGGCAGCGGTCGGGTGCTCCCCCGGTGGGCACGGTGAGGTCGTCGGAGCGGACCGGACGGTCGGGGTCGGCGGTGAAGCGGGCTCCGGCGAGCAGCCGCAGGGGCTGCGTGCGGGGTACGCCCGCGAAGGCGTCGGCGCCCTTCGCCTCTCCTTCGCGGGGCCGCGTGCGCGGTACCCCCGCGAAGCCACCGACGCCTCCCGCCTCTTCGTCGAAGCGCTGCGTGCTCGGCACCCCCGCGAAGCCGCCGGCGTCTCCCGTCCCCGCTTCGGAGGGCTGCGTGCGCGGTACGCCCGGGAAGCCGTCGACGCCTCCCGCCCCTGCGCCGAAGGGCCGCGTGCGCGGTACCCCCGCGATGCCGCCGGCGCCTCCCGTCCCCGCTTCGGAGGGCTGCGTGCCTGCTGCGACGCCACGGGTGTCGGCGCCTCCCATCCCTTCCGGCCCACCTCCCCCTCCGGCGGCTCCGGCCGTCGCGGGCAGCCACAGGTCGGCGCCCCCCAGTGCCACCGCGCCGTGCCGGCCGGGGGCGAGGGCGCCGGCCAGGGCGCGGTGGGCCCAGCGCGCGTACAGGTCGCCGAGGGCCACCCGGTGGGCGGGGCCGGCGTCGGGTCCCGGCATGGAGACGAGGCCGTGGCGCCACGGGCCGAGCAGCAGGCGGGCCGAGGGGCCGCCCCAGGTGCGCCACAGTGCGACGGTGTCTTCGGTGAAGTGGTCGTGGTGGCCGCCGACCGCGAGCAGGGGCACGGTGGCACGGGGCGCGAGGGAGATGAGCCGGCCCCGCTGCCGGTGCTGCCAGAGGCCGGCCCAGGAGGGCAGACTCCGGCCCAGCCGTTCGGGGAGTCGGACGAGGGGCAGGTGGGTGAGCAGGGCGGGGTCGGCGGCGAGGGCCTCGGCCAGCGCCCGCTCGTCGGAGTCGTGCCGGTCACCGTGGGCGGCCCACCATCCGGCGCGCGTCAGCAGCCGTTCCGCGCCGGTGGGTTCGCGCGCGGTCTCGGCCGCGCCCAGCGCGGGTACGGCGGCGATGACCGCGTCGGGCCGGGCGTCCGGCTCGTCCCGGGGCGCTTCGAGGGCGAGGACGAGGGCGCAGTGGGCGGCGTAGGAGGCGCCGAGGGCGACGTACCGGCCGTCGCTCCACGGCTGGCGCCGGATCCATCGCGCGGTCGCCGCCCCGTCGGCCGTCTCGTTCTCGTACGGTCGCCACTCCCCCGCCGAGGCGAACCGTCCCCTGACGTCCTGCACCACGGCGGCGAAGCCGTGGCGGTTCCAGCCGCGCGCTTCGGCCCGGTGCCGGCGACGGTCGTACGGGGTGCGGAGCAGGACGGCGGGGAAGGGGCCGGCGCCTTCCGGGAGGCTCACGTCCGTGGCGAGGCAGCCCGCGACGACCGCGTGCGCGGGCGCGGCCTCCTCGTCCAAGGAGCTCATCCGTCCTTCCCCGGCGTCGTGGCCACGGGGGGCACCGGCAGGACGGGGTGTTCGGTGACGGTCAGGGTCCGCAGGTCCACCTGCCGCAGTCGCCGCCGGGCCGGGATCCCGGCCGTTCCGGGGGCCCCGGTCGCCCACTGGGCGAGGTCGTCGGCGAGCAGGGCCGCGAGGAGCGCGGCGGCGGGGACGGTGAGGCGGACCGGGGCGCCCGCCGTGCGGGGTCCGCTCCAGTAGGCGGCCAGTTCGCGGTGGGCGGGGGTGGCGGCGAGCCGGCGGGCCCGCACGTGGGCTGAGGTGACGTCCCCGGGGGCGGCGGCGAGGGGTTCGACGTACGCCTGCCAGCCCTCGCGGTGGCACCGCAGCCAGGCGGTCCCCCGCTCGGGCAGCCGGTCGGCGGCGTCCCACAGTCCCTCGGGTACGGGTCCGTCGAGGCACCACACGACGGCGGCCGGGTCGCCGTCCAGCAACTCCTCGATCGCGTACGGGGACACAGAGGTCGGCGACGCCTCCGGGGCCGTCACCGGCGTGGTCCGGGGCTCGGCGCCCAGCGCGGCCAGCTGCTCGGCGAGCGGTCGGGTGACGGCCGGGGTGCCGAGGAGCCGGATGTCCCGGCGGTCGGCGGGCCAGGCGGAGGGCGGCGGCGGTTCGTCGGCCAGATAGCCGGCTTCCTCGAACGCCCGGACCACA
This sequence comes from Streptomyces sp. NPDC014861, assembly GCF_043081625.1. Taxonomy (NCBI): domain Bacteria; kingdom Bacillati; phylum Actinomycetota; class Actinomycetes; order Kitasatosporales; family Streptomycetaceae; genus Streptomyces; species Streptomyces sp. NPDC014861. Next base: position 441,954 of record NZ_JBIBWV010000005.1, on the reverse strand, counting down.
CGGGTCAGTTCCTCGTCCGGCGGGACGGCTGTACCGACTCCGACTCCGGCACCGGCACCGGCACCGGAGAGCAGGGAGCACAGGGGGAGCGTCACGTCCTCGTCCGCTCCCCCGGGTGTCCTGACACTCAGGAACTCCCCGTCGGAGGTGCGGACGGCGAGGCCCCGCCCGGGTACGGCGACGACTTCGACACCGGGGACGAGCCGGCTGCGGGACACGACGATCTCCTGACATGGCGAGCGGAAGAGAACGGAAGGGAACGGAAGGGAAGGGAAGACAACGGAAGGGGGGCAAGGGGAACAGGCGTGGGCCCGCCCGTAAGGCAACGGGCGGGCCCACGGTCGAGGGCCGAGGCCCTCGGTCCTACTTCTCGGCGCCCTCGACGGTGCCCTCGGCGCCGTCCTCGAAGGGGTTCTCCACGAGGGCGTTGGAGTGGGTGGCCGAGGCGTGGGCCAGCTGACCCGGGTCGGCGATCGGGGCGAAGATCTGCTCGTTGCTCATGAACTCTCCTTGTTCGTAAGGGAGATGCGGCGTTCGGTCGAGCGCCACAACCGGAACACTAATTGAAATGATTTTCATTTTCTAGCTCGGGCAGAGGGTGATCTGGGTAACACACCGGCCAGCCGCCCTCGGGGTCCGTGCCGACCCGGCCGGCCACCCTCAGCACGTCCGCCAGCAGGCCCGGCGTGACGACCTCCTTCGGCGCCCCGTCGGCGACCACGCGGCCCGCGCGCAGGGCGACGACGCGTTCGGCGAACCGTGCGGCGTGGGCCAGGTCGTGGAGCACCATGACCACCGTCAGCCCGCGCTCCTCACGCAGGCGCACCACCGTCCGCAGCACGTCGAGCTGATGGTGGAGGTCCAGATACGTGGTCGGCTCGTCGAGCAGCAGGACGCGGGTGTCCTGGGCGAGCGCCATCGCGAGCCGCACCCGCTGCCGCTCGCCGCCCGAGAGCGCGTCCACGTCACGGTCGGCCCACTCCTCCACCCCGACGTCTCGCAGCGCCCGGGTCACGACGGGATCGTCACCCTCGCGGAGCATGCCCAGCGGGCCGCGCGCCGCGTACCGCCCCTGACGCACCAGATGACGGACCGTCATGCCCGGTACCGCGGGCGCCGACTGGTGCAGCAGCGCCACGCGCGCGGCCGTGGCGCGCCGGGAGAGTCCGGCCAGGTCGTCACCGCCGAGCAGGACGCGCCCCCGGTCCGGGCGCAGCAGCCCGGCGGCCAGCCGCAGCAGCGTGGACTTGCCGCAGCCGTTGAGGCCGATGAGGGCGGTCAGTTCACCCGGCCGCACGGTCAGGTCGACACCCCGCAGCACGGGCCGCTCCGGATAGCCGTGGTGGACACCCTCGATGCGTATGCCCATGGTCTCGCTCATGATCGTGCTCACCCTCCTGTACTCCCTCCTCCGCGCCACGCGGACCTCAGAACGAACCGCTGGGCGCCCGGCGCACGACGACCAGCAGCAACGCTGCGCCCAGGCAGGCCGTGAGCGCCCCGACCGGCAGCGTCAGCCGTCCGGCGCCCAGCGCCTCGACCGGCAGCCGGGAGAGGAGCTGAGCCGCCGCGTCCGCCCCGCAGACGACGACCGCGCCCAGCAGGGCGGCGCCGGGAAGGCCCGCCCGCAGGTCGGCGCCGAAGACCGCGACGGCCAGATGCGGGACGAGCAGTCCCACGAAGCCCAGCGCTCCCACGGCGGCGACCGCTCCCGCCGTCAGGGCCACCGCGCACGACAGGGCCAGGGTCCGGGCACGCGGTGCCGAGAGCCCCGCGGCCAGGGCGATGTCGTCGCCGCAGCGCAGCAGGGTCAGCGGCCCGGCGAGCAGCCAGGCCGCGGTGCCCCAGAGCAGTGCCCACGGCCAGAGCAGGTGCCAGTGCTCCCAGACCCGCCCCTCCGTGGTGCCGACCAGCCACTGGACGACGCTGCCGAGTTCGCCCGGTGCCACGAGCAGCACCATGGCGGTGAGTCCTCCGAGGACGGCCGACACCAGGACCCCGTGGACGGCGGTACGGGCGGGGTCGCCGCTCGCGCGGCCGGAAAGCAGCCGCAGCAGCAGGGCTCCGGCGCATCCGCCCGCGCACGCGGCGAGCACCACGGCCAGCGGCGCGTCCCATCCGGCGAGGCCCAGGGCCGTCGCGGTGACGGCCCCGAGCACGGCCCCCGGGGTCACCCCCGTCACCTCGGGGCCGGCCAGCGGGTTGCGCAGCGCGGACTGGAGGACGAGCCCGGCCACGGCGAGGGAGGCCCCCGCCCCGAGTGCCACCAGCGCCCTCGGCAGGCGCAGCTGCCAGAGGATGTGCCGTTCCGTGGCGTCACCGCCACCGCCGAGCACGTCCCAGACGGCGCTCGGGGACATGCCGCGCCCGGCCACCAGCTCCGCGCCCGCGCAGACCACGACCAGGACGCCCAGGACCGCGAACCGCCGGCTCACCGGACCTCCTCCGTCCCGGACTTCTCCCCGGCCGGTGGGAGGGGTTCGCGTGCGGCGGGCAAGCCGGGATGCACCGGCCCCCCGCCCGTCCGGCCCGGGCCGGACGCCACAGACGCCGCGCCGCTCCGGCCGGTCCGGCCACCGGCACCGTCGCCTCGCCCGTCGACCCGGCCACCGGGACCACCACCACTCCGACCGACCCAGCCACCGGCACCGGCACCGGCACCGCCGCCACGCCGACCGACCCGGCCACCGATCCGAGCACCGGCCCGAGCACCGATCCGAACACCGGCCCGGTCACCGACCCGAGCACCGACCCGGCCGCGAGTGCCGCCCGATCGCATCAGGGCGACCCCGACCGGGACACCCAGCAGGGCCGTCCAGGCGCCGGCCGGGGTCTCCACGGGTGCCAGCGCCAGTCGGGCGGGGACGTCGGCGACCGCCACGACGACCGCACCCCACGCGGCCGACCAGGGCAGCCAACGCACGGCCCCCGAGCCGGGGTTGAACCACCGGGACAGGTGCGGGGCGAGGAAGCCCACCCAGGCGACGGGGCCGCAGACGGCCGTGACCGGTGCGATCAGCACGACGGCCACGGCCAGCGCGGCCAGCCGGGCCCGCCGGACGCGCACGCCCAGCGCCTCGGCGTCCTCGTCGCCGAGGCGCAGGACCGACAGTACCGGCGCGCAGAGCACGAGCGCGGGGACCGCGACCAGCAGCCACGGCCACAGGCCCGTGATGTCGTCCCAGGTCCGGGCGGAGAGCGACCCCAGCAGGTAGCGGTAGATGAGCTGGAGGTCGAGCTGGTCGGCCATCACCATCAGGACGAGCAGCGCGGCCTGGAGGGCCGCCGCGACGGCGGCTCCGGTGAGCAGCACCGCGGACGGGCTGCGCCCCAGCCCGGCTGCGAGCAGGGTCAGTCCGCCGCCGAGCGCGGCCCCGCCGAGGGCCAGCAGGGGCTGGACCGCGGCGGGCAGCGACAGGGCGAGGACCAGGGGGGCCGCGACGCCGAGCGCCGCTCCGGAGGAGACGCCCAGCATCTCCGGTACCGCCAGCGGGTTGCGGAGCGCCTCCTGGAGCACGAGCCCGGCCGCACCGAGACAGGCTCCGGCGACGAGCGCCAACAGCAGGCGTGGGACGCGGAGTTCGGTGACGACGATGCCGGCGAGTGTCGTGTCCCCGTCCGACAACGCTTCGGCGAGCCGGTGCGGCGCCACGGCAGGAGTGCCGAGGCACAGCGCACAGAGCGAGGCGACGATCAGCGACGCGGCCACCAGGAGGGGCTGGAGCAGCCGGGTACGGGGCCGGGGCCGCCGGTCGCCGCCCGGCGGACCGGCGGTGGCGGAGGCGTCCGGCACCGGCCCGCCGCCGGGAGCCGGATCGGATGCGGACGTGGTCCTCACCGCAGCGCGGCCGTGGCCTCGTCGAGGACGATGCCCATCGAGCGGGTACCGCGCCCCTTGGCCCACACCTCCGCGTTCACCTCGTGGACGGCGCCGTTGCGCACCGCGGGGATCTTGCTCCAGAGCGGGTTCTCGGCCAGCTTCTCCGAGAGCTTGCCGTCTCCGCCGCCGAAGCTCATCGTCTCGACGAACAGGACGTCGACGTCCTTGGCGAGGATCTCTTCGAGGCTGTAACTGCCCTCGACTCCGCGGGACTTCCACGGGTAGTCGGCGATCTTGGGGAAGAGTCCGGCGGTCACGTCGCCGTCCGGGGTCGCGACGCCGAAGTTCTCGTCGCTGCCGTAGATGATCAGCGCGGTCCTGTCGCTCGGGGCCCGCTCCGCCTCGGCGAGCTTGGCGCGGAAGGCCCGTTCGGCCTTCTCCCCCCGCGCGGTGCGGCCGGTGAGTGCGGCGGTGTCGCGGAGGTAGCCGACACTGTCCTCCCAACTCTCGGGCTGCATGGCCCAGAAGGTGGTGGCGCCCTTCAGGGCGGGGGCGAGTTTGCCGTGGGTGTCGCCGAGGCCGATCACGAGGTCGGGCTTGTGGGCGAGGATCGCCTCCACCTCGGGGGCGATGAAGCCGCCGGGGACGACGGGGACCTCGCCGGCCTCGCGCTCCCCGAGGAAGTCGGGGTGGGCGAGCAGCGCGCTGTTGGTGGCGGCGGGCACGATGCCGAGTTCGGTCAGGATGTCGTCGCAGAGCGCGAACAGGCAGACGATGCGCTGCGGTTGCTTCTTCAGGGAGACCGTGACGCCCTTCGCGTCGGTGATCTCCGTCGCCGCCTCGATGGGTGCGACGGTGACCTCCGTCCTGGGCTTCGGCTCGGCCTCGGCATCAGCGGGCTCGCCCGGGGACGCGCCGCAGCCGACCAGGACGGAACCCGCCACGGCGACGGTGAGCCAACTGCGGACGAATCTCGACGGTGCGTGCGACATGGACGCCCTCGCTTCCTCATTCGGGGTCTGGAACGCACCGAACATACATGATAATCATTTTCACCAAACCTCTGGAGGCTCCATGCGCACACCCCCCGCCACCCTGCTCGTCTCCGACCACGTGGCCGGCTCCGTGTACGCGCTGGCCGTCCCGGACGGCACCGTCACGGGACGCCTCACCGGCCGCCACCTCTCCGAGCACGCCGGGTTCCTGGCGCTCCCGGGAGGGAGGGTGGCCTGCGTCGACGACCGCCGGGGGGAGCTCCTGGTCCTCGACCCGTTCGGCGACCGGCTCGTGGAGCGCGCGGTCCCGGTCGCCGCACCGGCCGAGCACCTGGCCTGCGATCCGTCCGGCCGCCTCCTCGCCGTCACGACCGGTCTGGGCGGGAACGCGGAGCCGTGGTCGGACCTCCTGACGGTCGTCGACCTGGCCACCGGCGAGACTGCCCGGGTCCGCACCCGCGTCGGCGAGCCGGGCGTGACGGTGCTGGGCGGGGACGAACCGATCGTCGTCCTGCGGCACAGGGAGCCGGGCGCGCTCGCCGTCCACCGGTTCGAGGAGCTTCTGGCGGCTCCGCCGGGCTGCCCCGCCGTCACGCCCCACGCGCTCCTGCCGCTGCCGGACGACGGGCACGGCGACGCGCAGGACCCCGGCTCCGGGAGGGTGTTCGCGGCCACGGGCGCGGGGGTGCACACGGCCCGGAGGAAGGGCGACCGGCTCGTGGCCGAGGCGGTGATCCCGTGGGGGTCACCGGCGCGGGGCTGGTACCTCCGCCTCGACACCCGGCGGCGGGCCCTGTGGTCCACCCTGCGCGGCGGCGCCCCGGATCCGCTGCGGTGGCCGGAGTGGTCGAACCACGCATGGTGCCACGAGCTGGACACGGGCCGCACGCTCGGCGCCGACCTCGGCCCCGGCCTGGTCTTCCGGCTGGCTCTCGCCCACCACTCCACCGCCTTCAGCCGTGTCCATCCCGACGGCGACGAACTGGTGCTCCTGGACGCCGACTTCACCGTCCGCCGCGTCCCCCTCGCCCGCATGGACGGCGCGCCGCGACGCGGCGGCACCCCCTGGGAGGGAGTCGAACGCCGCGCCGTCGCCGCCTCCCCGGGCTCGGACTGGGTGGCCGTGACGCGCGGCGGCCGCGGCGAAGTGCACCTGATCGACGCGGAGTCGGGCCAGGAGGCGAGCCGGCCGCGCCTGGACACGCCCCTGCACCACGGCGGCCACGTGATGCTCGTCTGCCGGGACGACGGCGCCGACGGCGACCCGGTGGGCCGCTGAGGGGACGCGGGGCAGTATCAGCGCGATCTGCGCCGGGACCGGTTCCCGCACAGGCCCCGGCCCCGGCCCCGGCGCGAGACACCAAATCGGCCTCCTCGCCCCGGAGGGCGAGGGAGGCCGATCGTGTCGCGCGGGCCGCTCCGGCGGCGACTAGGCCGGAGCGTCGGCGGCCGTACGGGACGGGCCGCCGGTACCGGTCCCGTCGGCGTCGCCGGCTTCCTCGGCGAGGCGCTGCATGCCGCTGGTGGTCTTCAGCGGCTTCTCCTTGACGAAGAGGACGCAGAGCAGCGCGAGCGCGGCGAAGGGGGTCGCGATGAGGAAGAGTTCGCCGGTGGCGACGCCGTAGGCGTGCTCGACGATCTCGCGGATCGGCGCCGGGAGGGCCGCCATGTCCGGCATCGCGCCGCCGTGCCCGGCCGCTCCTCCGCCGGCGGGCACGCCGGCGTCCGCGAGGCCCTCGCTCATCTCCGCGGCGACGCGGTTGGCCAGGATCGCACCGAGCACGCTGGTGCCGATGGTGCCGCCGAGGCTGCGGAAGAAGGAGAGGACGGAGGTGGCGGCACCGAGTTCGGTGGCCGGCACGTCGTTCTGCGCGGCCAGGACCAGGTTCTGCATCAGCATGCCGACACCGACGCCCATGACGGCCATGTAGAGGCTGGTCAGGCCGAAGTGGGTCTCGGAGTCGATCGTGGAGAGGAGCCCGAGGCCGGCCGTCATCGTGACGCCGCCGGCCACCAGGTACGCCTTCCAGCGGCCGGTCCTGCTGATGATCTGCCCGGCCACCGTGGAGGACACCAGGAGGCCGAGGATCATCGGCAGGCTCATCAGGCCCGCGACCGTCGGGGACTTCCCGAGGGAGATCTGGAAGTACTGCGAGAGGAAGACGGTGCCGCCGAACATCGCCAGGCCGACGAAGAGGCTGGCGACGGTGGTGAGCGAGACGGTGCGGTTGCGGAAGATGCCGAGCGGGATGATCGGCTCCGGCACCCGGGACTCGACGAAGACCGCCGCGACGAGCAGCACCAGTCCGCCGCCGGTCAGGGCGGCGGTCTGCCAGGAGGCCCAGTCGAAGCTGTTGCCCGCCAGCGACACCCAGATGAGGAGCGCGCTGACGCCGGCGACGATCAGGAAGGCGCCCAGGTAGTCGATCTTCGCCTCGCGCCGCAGGTCGGGCAGCTTCAGGGTCCGCTGGAGCAGCACGATGGCGAGGAGGGCGAAGGGGACGCCGATGAAGAAGCACCAGCGCCAGCCCAGCCAGGAGGTGTCCACGAGGACGCCGCCGATGAGCGGGCCGGCGACGGTGCCGACGGCGAAGACGGCTCCGAAGATGCCGGCGTACTTGCCGAGCCTGCGCGGCGGGATGATCGCCGCCATCACGACCTGCGCGAGGGCGGTCAGACCGCCGGCCCCGATGCCCTGGGCGACACGGCTGAAGATGAGCAGTCCGACTTCCTGGGAGAAGCCGGCCAGCAGCGAGCCGACCACGAACAGGCCCAGGGAGATCTGGAGGAGGAGCTTCTGGTTGTAGAGGTCGGCGAGCTTGCCCCACAGCGGCACCGTGGCCGTCATGGCGAGCAGTTCGGCGGTGACGACCCAGGTGTAGGCGGACTGGGTGGCCTGGAGGTCCGCCATGATCCGGGGCAGCGCGTTGGCGACCACCGTGCCGGCGAGGATGGAGACGAACATGCCCGCCATCAGGCCGGACATGGCCTGGAGTATCTGCCGGTCCGACATCGCGGTGGCCGGGGACGCCTCGGCCGGCGCCGTGGCTGGTGATTTCACAGCTTCTCTTCTCAGTGTTTCGTGGATCGCGGGGGTTCGTGGAAGTTCATGGGAGGCACGGCCCTGACGGCGGTACGGGCCCCGGGGGCGCCGGGCGGAGGAGGGTGCCGGGCGGAGTGGGCGCGGGCCCGGGCAGAGGCGGGCCGGCGGCAGTGGGTCGGGCAGAGGGCGGCCCGTGCCGAAGCCCCTGCGGCAGCGGGTCGTACCGAAGACCCTGACGAGGCGGGCCGTTCTTGAGCCCGCTCCGGAGCCGTGGGCCCGTCAGGCACCGTCGGCGGGTACGGGGGGCGGCTGCGGGAGCGGAAGACCCGCGGCGAGGTGCTCGAACGTCTCCCGGAAGACGTCGGCGAAGGCGGTCTCCCCCTGCCGGACGGACCAGTGCTCGACCGCGACGCGCACGGCCGTGCCGCCGACGGCGGCCAGGAGGCGCGGATACAGCCCCAGGGCGCGCCGCCGTTCCTCTTCCTCCGGTGACGCGAAGTCCGGGCGGTCCTCGGTGAAGAGCGGCGAGCCGGCCCCCATGCGCTCCGCGAGGGTCTCGGCGAGGCCGAGTTCGTCGGCCATGTGGGCGCCGATCCTGCGGGCGAGCAGCTGAGGCGCCTTGCGGAGGACCTCGGCGTGCAGGCACCACAGCTCCTGCTGCTGCTCGACCTCCTCCAGCTCCGCCGCCAGGGCGTCGCGGAGCGCCTCCAGCGGGGAGAGTCCGGGCGGGGCGGCGAGGACGGCCCGGCGGACCCGGTCACCGGCGTCGGCGCCGACCATGACGAAGACCTCGTCACGGGAGTCGAAGTAGTTGAAGAACGTACGCGTGGAGACCCCCGCCGCCGCGCTGATGGCGTCCACGGTGACGTTCTCGACACCGCGCTCCACCGCCAGCCGTACGGCCGCCTCGACGAGCGCGGCCCGCGTCGCCCGCTTCTTGCGCTCTCTGAGCCCGCTCTCGGCAGGCGTCCCCTCCACCATGGGGTGCATGGTACGCAAAAATGCAGGTCCTGCAAAAATGCATTCTCTGCACGAACTGCGAAGGCCACCCGACCAGTCACGCGGCGGACCATCCGCCCGCCCCCGTCCGCCCACCCGCACGGAGGCCGGCCCGCCCCGGCGACGATGACGATGACGACGACGACGGGAATACGGCGCACGGCACCGTCGTTCCCCCCTGCACGCAGGTGCCGTCCACGACCAGGTGGTCGAGAGCCATGACCCGTACCCGCCGTACCCGCCGCGTCACCGTCAGCGCGACCGCCGCGACCGCCCTCCTCGCGCTGCTCGTCGCGCTCCTGAGCGGTTGCGCCGCCTCCCCCGGCACCGCCGTCCGGGCGCCCGCGGACGCCGCCCCGCCGGAGCCCGCGCCCACCACGAGCGCACCCCCGGCTCCCCGTACCACCGCGCCTCCGGAGCCGGTGGCCGCGGCGCCCACTCCCCGGCCCCGCCCCGCCGAGCTCGACATCCCCTCGATCGGGGTGACGGACCTGCGCGTCGTCCCGTACGAGGGCAGGACGGACGACCGGGCGGGCACCCGGATCCAGGACCGGGGCGTGGCGGCCAGCCCGTACGGGAAGGACGGCGGCGTCGGCCCCGGTGACATCGGGAACTACCAGGTGACCGCGCACCGCCTCTCCGCCGGGGGCCCGCTCCTCGACCTGCCCGACGTCGACGTCGGCGACCTGGTGCGCGTCACCGCCGGGGACACGACGTACACGTACCGGATCACCGAGACGCGTACGACCTCCTTCCGCTCCGCACGCTCTCTCGCCGAACAGCGGGCGGCGGTTCCGGGCGAGCCCGGCGAGCGCCCCACCCGAGCCATGATCACGCTCTCCACCTGTGCCACTCCGGAGGACGACGCGGCGGGCAACCACTGGCGGGACGCTCAGGGCAACCCCGAACACCGCATCGACAAGATCGGCGTCCTCACGGCGACCGCTCCCGCCGAGGGCTGACGCGGGGCGGTGACGGTACGGCCGCGATCAGGGGCTGACAGGCGGTCCCGGCAGGGCCAGCAGTCGCTCCCGGACCGCGGCGAGGACCTGCGCGCGGGTGCGCGGGCCGTCGTCGGCGGCGATGAGGTGGTCGCCGACGCGCAGGGAGAAGGTGATCAGGCAGCGGGCCTCGACATCGCCCTCGTCGGGGCAGAAGGCCCCGTAGAGCTCGCGCAGATAGTCCATGCGCCGGTTGTCGGCCCGGCGGAGCCGTGCCGCGACGCCCGCGTCGCGGCGCGCCCAGTCGCGTACGGCGAGCTCGACGCCCGCGCTGATCACGGGCGTCCCGGCCGCCCCCACGACGTCGAAGAGCCGCCCCAGCCGCTCGCGGGCGTCGCCCCCGTCGCGCTCGATCCGCGCGATGACGTCCTCGGTGACCCCGCGCTCCCAGGTGTCGAGCATCTCGTCGAGGAGGGCGGCGCGATTGCGGAAGTAGCCGTAGAAGCCGCCCTTGCTGACGCCGAGGGCCTGGGCCAGGACCTCGACGCGGACGGCCTCGGGCCCGCCCGCGGCGAGCGCCCGCAGCCCTTCCTCGATCCACTTGGCCCGCGGCGTACGGATCGCGCCCATGCCGCACCTTCCCCTCACGTGATGACGACCCGAGTATACGGCGCCGTATAGAAGGGGGTTATGCTCGATCTATACGCCACCGTATAGACAGGGGTCCGTCATGAACGCTCTGCGCCTTCCCCCGACCGATCACACGTCCCGCCCCTGGCGGATCCACGAGATCGCCGGTGACTTCCGGCTGGAGGACCTGTGGGCCCTGCCGACCCCGGGCGGCCCGGACGACCTGCACCACCTGGTCGAGCAGATGGCGGGAGGCACGGAGGGGCCGGACGGCGGCAATCCCGTGGGCCGGTTCCTCTTCGCCGTCCGCTGGAAGCTGGGCGGGCTGCTCGGCTGGGACGGACCCGAATCGGGCGTCGGCGGCCGGGTGGCGACGCTGCGCGACCGGCTGCCGGACGACCTGCGCGAGGGGCCGCGCGGCCCCGACCTCGGTTCGGCCCCCTTCACGTCGGTCTTCCAGACGCACGACGAATGGGCCGCCGAGTACGCCAACAAGACGATGCACGGCGTGATGCACATCGCCTGGGTCCCCGACGGCCACGGCGGTCACCGGGGCCAGATGGCCGTCCTGGTCAAGCCCAACGGCCGCCTCGGCTCGCTGTACATGCTCGGCATCAAGCCCTTCCGCTACCTCGGCGTCTACCCCGCCCTGATGCGCTCGATCGGCCGGGAGTGGCAGGCGAACACGGCTCGCCGCACCTCCGCCTGACGCTCCCTCGGGCACCGGGCGGGTGATCGCACACGCGTGCCCGGGGGTCGTCTCCCCTGGTGGCGACGGCGACGACCATGATGAAGTGGGAGGAACGGCGCACTCCGGAATGGCCGGCCGCCGTCGGACGACGAGAGGAGAACGGCATGCCGCTCGAAGGAACCTACGAGCCCAGTCCGTCGCAGTGGGTACGGGACCAGGTGGAGCTGTACGAGTCGTCGGGCGGGACCCGGGGGACGACGATGCGCGGCCTGCCCGTGGTCCTCGTGACGAACGTCGGCGCGAAGAGCGGCAAGCTCCGCAAGACTCCGCTCATGCGGGTGGAGCACGAGGGCGCCTACGCGCTCGTCGCCTCCAACGGCGGGGCCGTGAAGCACCCCGTCTGGTACCACAATCTGGTCGCCTCCCCCCGGATCGAACTGCGCGACGAGACGCGCCGGTGGGACATGGAGGTACGCATCGTGACCGGCGAGGAGCGGCGCGCGTGGTGGGAACGGGCCGTCGCGGCCTTCCCGGACTACGCCGACTACCAGGTCAAGACCGACCGGGAGATCCCCGTCTTCGTCGCCGAGCCGATCTCCTGACGAGGCCGCGCGGGCCGGTGCTCCGACCGCGCGGAGTTTGACGGGACCCCCGAGGGGCAGCCGCCCCTCGGGGCGGTACGACCGGACAGGACGTGCCGCCCTCCGGACTCCCACGCGACCCAGGAGGAGACGATGGGCCACCACGCACGCCGACGCACCCTGCCCGCGGACGAACCGCCCCGGACCACCCCTTCCGAAGCCGTCGGCGAGAGCGGCGACGAGGAGGCGCGCCGGGAGGCCGAGGAGGCGACACGGAGCCGCCGGAGCGACACCGCCGAGGAGGAGCACGGCATGGACGCCAAGCACCAGTCCCCCGGGACGGGCCGCGAGGAGCAGCGCCGGCCGCTCGGACGGCGGGGCGACGCCGGGGACGCCGACCGGAGGTAGTCGGAGCACCGCCCCCGGTCCCGCGCGGCGCGGCCGGTGGGGGCCGGCCGGACCGTCTCTCCGCAGGCGACGCCCGCGGCAGGCACACCGTCGTACGGTCACCACGTGGTCCCGCCGGGCGGTTCCCGGCCGGGCCCGAGGCGACACCTAGGATCCGCGGCATGGCAACGCGACTCGTACAGATCAACATGAAGGCCCACGACGACGCCGCCCTCGGACGGTTCTGGGCCGCGGCGCTCGGCTGGGGCATCGACAGCGAGGGGCCCGGTGTGACCAACCTCGAACCCCTGGGCTTCTCGTACCCCGACCCGGCGGCCGTGTGCCTCGACATCATCGCCCGCCCGGAGCCCAAGACGGCGAAGAACCGGGTGCACCTCGATCTGGCCACCACCTCGGCCGCCCACCAGGCGGAGCTGGTCGCACGCCTGGAGGAACTCGGGGCCACGCGCGCCGACATCGGCCAGGGCGACGTCCCCTGGACCGTCATGGCCGACCCGGAGGGCAACGAGTTCTGCGTGCTGGAGCCCCGTCCGGTCTACGGGGACACCGGGCCCGTCGCCGCGGTCGTGGTCGACTGCGCCGACCCGCGCGAGATGGCGCGGTTCTGGGGCCGGGCGATGGACTGGAAGCTGCACGAGGCCACCGACGAGCAGGCGACCCTGCGCTCCGCCCGAGGCGTCGGCCCCTACCTGGAGTTCGTCCGCAACCCCGACCCCAAGACCGTCTGGAACCGCGTCCACCTCGACGTCCGCCCCTACCCCGGGGACGACCCGGCGACGGAGGAGACCCGCCTGCGCGCCCTGGGCGCCACCGTCCCCGACTTCGACCGGTCCGCGATCTCGTGGACGATCCTCGCGGACCCGGAGGGCAACGAGTTCTGCCTCCTCAGCCCGAGCTGATCCCGGAGGGACGAGGCCGGCGACGGGGTGCCGGGGCCGCGGGCGCCCGGGGACGCACCGGGTCCGGCGAAGCTTGTCCGGCGACCGGTCCACCGGGAAGGATCGCGGGATGTCCAGCGAACGCCTCATGCGCATCCACAGCGACGAGTTCCGGGCCATGGCCGAGCGGGTCCTGCGGGTCACCGAGCTCACCTCCCGCCTGAACGTGCTGCCCTTCGAGGACGAAGCGGGGAAGGCGGAGCTGTTCGAGCGCATCCTCGGCAAGCCGCTGCCGCCGCGGGTCACGATCTATCCGCCCTTCTTCACGGACCACGGCCTGAACCTCGACATCGCCGAGCGGGTCTTCATCAACCAGAACTGCACGTTCCTGGACTACGCCGGCATCCGGCTCGGCGAGCGGGTGATGATCGGGCCGAAGGTCACGTTCATCACCAGCGGGCACCCGGTCGACCCCGTGGAGCGGCGGTCGTACCTCACCGGCGCGCCCATCGACGTGGCGGAGAACGTGTGGATCGGCGCCGGCGCCACGATCCTGCCCGGCGTCAGCATCGGCCGTGACGCCGTGATCGCCGCCGGCGCGGTCGTGGCCGACGACGTGCCGGCGGCGACCCTCGTGACCGGCGGGAAGGCGACCGTGCGCCGCACGTGGTGACGAGGGGCGTGCTCCCGGCCGCCACGTGGTCGAGGCAGGGGCGCCCGGCCGCGCGTGGTGACGGCGGGCGCTCCCCGGCCCGCACGTGGGGGTGGCGCAGGGGCGCCCCCGGCCGCCCCGGGCTCCGTCCAGGACCTCAGGAGTCCGTGGTGATGCGGGCGCAGGCGCGGACCACCTCGCCGAGGTCCCTGCCCTCTTCGTGGAGGGCACGCTGGCGGCGGGCGCCGCTGCCCCGGGTGAGCAGGTCCTTGACGCCGGCGCGGACCCGGTCGAGGTCGCCGGTGTCGCGCAGGGCGGCCTCGGTGTGGGCGACGAGCGCGTCCAGGGCGGCGTCCGGCGGGACGGGGCGCAGGGTCCGGGGGTCGAGGAGAGGGCCCTCGGGGCCCGAGCGGGCCGCCTGCCAGGCGGCGAGCCTGAGAAGGTCGAGCGGGACGCGGGGGACGGGCTCCCCCGCGCGCCAGGCCCGCGCCTCGGTCTCCACGAGGGCGCGGATCAGGGCGGCGATCAGCACCGTGGTGTCGGGTTCGAGGCAGACGTCGGCGACGCGGACCTCGACGGTGGGGAAGTTGTGGGAGAGCCGGGCGTCGAAGTAGATCATGCCCTGGTCGCGCAGGACCCCGGTGCCCAGCATGTCGCGCACGCGCGCGTGGTAGCCGGCGGCGTTGCCGAAGGGCTCGTACGGGCCCGCCGAGGGGAGGCGGTACCAGACGCGGCTGCGGTAGCTGGCGTACCCGGTGTCCTTGCCCTGCCAGTAGGGCGAGTTGGCGCTGATCGCGGTCAGGAGCGGGAGCCACGTACGGATGCGGTCGAGGACCGCGACGCCCTCGTCGTCCGACTCGACCGAGACGTGCACGTGGCATCCGCCGGTGAGCTGCTCCTCCGCCGTCAGGGCGAACTGGTCGGCCAGCCAGCGGTACCGGCGTCCGAGGTTCCGGGAGGGGCTCACGGGGAGCGGCGAGGTCGCCAGGGCGGCGATCTGGGCGCCGACGCCCTCCGCGTGGCGGCCGGCCTCGCCGCGCCACCGGACGATCTCGTCACGAAGGGCGCCGAGATCGGCGACGGGGCGGGTGGCGAACTCCAGCTGCTCCTGGTGGAGCTCCTTCTCGAAGACGTCCCCCGCCTCCTCCCCCGCGGCCGAGGCGAGGACGGCGGAGGAGAGGGCGAGCGGTTCTCCGGTCCGGGCGCTGACGAGGAGCAGTTCCTCCTCCACGCCTACCGTGCGGGTCCTGTGATGGGCCTGGGCCACGCTGGTGTTCCTTCCGGTGGGGCGGTGCCGGTCTCGCGACGGTCTGTGTCGTCGCGACGGGGCTGTGCCGGTCCTCGCGGTGCTGCCGCTTCCGGGCGCCTACCCCGGATCGGCCGGGTCAGGCCCGGCTCCGCGGACCCCTCTCGCCGTCCCCGTGGTCCCGGCGCCGCGCGGCCTCGGCGCGGGCCTCCTCCTGGAGGCGACGGCCCTCCGCCCGGCGTACGGGGTCCTGGAGGACCTTGCCGTCGGACTCCCGCATCGCGCCTCGGAACCGCTTGAACAGGGTGCTCACCTTGGTCATCTCGCTTCATCCTCCGCCGTCGGGTCATGGCCCTGTCTGTGGTTCCCGTGCCCGTGCGCCTTTCGAGCAAAACATCCCGATTGACCTCATTGTTCGCAAGGGGTCGGGCCCGGCGAGGGAGGGAGGGCCGGTACGGCGTGCGCGGAGGGCTCCCCGCCCGACCTGCCCCCCTTCGCCGCTAGAGTCGTGAGCCCCGCCCTCCCGCGCAGAACCTGGAACCGTCATGACCACCGGACAGGACCGTCCCGCCCCGATCACTGTCCGTCCGGCGACCCCGGAGGACCTCGGCACCCTCCAGGCCCTGGCGCGGCGCACGATCGACGCCCGCTACCGCGCCTTCCTCGGGGACGAGGCGGTGGACCGGTTCGTCGGCAGCGGCGCCTCGGACGCCCACGTGAAGGACCACCCGGAACGGGGCGGGGCGCACTGCCTCCGCCGGAGCGGCCGGATCGTCGGCCTCTCCGTCCTCGACGGGCCCACCGTCGACCTCATGATGGTCGACCCGGAGCACCACCGCGAGGGGCTGGGCCGCTTCCTGCTCCGGCACGCGGAGGAGACGCTGCTCGCCCGGTACGCGACCATCCGGCTGGAGACCTTCACCGCCAACACGACGGCCGTGTCCTTCTACGAGGCGTGCGGCTGGCGCCGCGGGGAGCCGCTGGAGGGCGAGGGGCCGGACAGGGTGGAGTACACCAGGAGCCGCGCGGAGGGCTGAGGCCCTTTCGCGGAGACGGCCGTCGCCGCGGCGCCCGGAGTCGGTCCCACCGGCGTCCGCCCGCCGACGCGCACCGGACGGGACGGGCGCGCCGGTCAGGCGGGTCCACCGGGCCGGGCGGGGTGTGCAGGGTGGGCGGTGCCGGTCAGGCGGGGTGTGCAGGGTGGGCGGTGTGCAGGCCGGGAGGTGTGCCGGTGAGGCCGGGTGTGCCGGTCAGGCGGGGTGCGGCGGTCCTCCCGGGGCTGAGGTGGAGGGCCATCGGACGGTGAGGGGGGTGCCGGGTTCGCGGTGGCGCCAGTCCTCGGCGAGGCGGGCGATGCGGTGGGGGGCGGCGATGCCGCGCACGGTGGCGATCCTTCCTCCCGCGAGGTCGAAGGTGGCGACGCCGAGGACCCGGTCGCCGATGACGAAGACGAGGGCCGGGGCCCGGTTGGCGAGCACGTAGTGGACGGTGGGGACGCCCCCGACCAGGCGGGCCTTCGCGGGGGTGGGCTTGAACCCGGCCCGTACGACGGCGGCGACCTTCTGCGGGGTGGTGAAGTGCAGCAGCCTCCTGGCCAGACCCGCGCCGTCGGAGACGGCGGTCACGTCGTCGGTGAGGAGTTCCACCAGGCGTTCGGTGCGGCCCGAGGCCGCGGCGGCGAGGAACTCCTCGACGAGCCTGCGGGCGGCCGCCGGGTCGGCCTCGCCGCCGCGCCGCGCGGTGGTGACGCGGCGGCGGGCGCGGTGGAGGTGCTGCTGGCTGGCGGACTCGGCGATGTCGAGGAGTTCGGCGATCTCGGCGTGGCCGTACGAGAACGCCTCCCGCAGGACGTACACGGCCCGCTCCACCGGAGACAGGCGCTCCATGAGGGTGAGGACCGCCAGGGAGACGGATTCGCGCTGTTCGAAGGTGTCGGCGGGGCCGAGCATGGGGTCGCCGTCGAGGAGGGGTTCGGGCACCCAGGTGCCGACGGCGCGCTCCCTGCGGGCGTGCGCCGAGCGGAGCCGGTCGAGGCACAGGTTGGTCACGACCTTGGTCAGCCACGCCTCCGGGACCCTGATGCGCTGCCGGTCGGCGGCCTGCCACTGGAGGAACGCGTCCTGGACGGCGTCCTCCGCGTCGGAGGCGGAGCCGAGCATGCGGTAGGCGAGTGACGCCAGCCGGTTCCGGTCGGACTCGAACCGGCTGGTGTCGAAGCGGTCGGTGGTCGCGCTGTTGTTCATGATCGCCTCGGGGTGGTCACACGGCCGCCTTGCCGGCGGGCGTCCTCGGTCCGCGCTCCGGCACCCCCGCGTCCGGTGCGGCGGCCCGGGGTGCGGCGGACAGCGGTGCGGCGGACAAGCGTACGGCGGCCAGGCGGCGCTTGCGGCCGGGCAGGCCGAAGGTGGGGTGCTCGGTGCCCCACAGCGCCGTCCGGAGGATGGCCGCCTTGATCCGCGCCGCGTTCGCTCCGCCCAGGTGCTTCGGCTTCGCCCGCGCCTCGGCGTCGACGAACTGCACGAGGGCGTCCCGGCGTCCGAGGCTGACGTGGTTGCCGACGTAGACCAGCTTCACGCGCGCGATCCTCCCGCCGGTGAGGCGGCCCAGGACGGCGGCCGTGGCCTGCTTCGCGGTGAAGCCGGCGGAGGCGCAGGACATCGGGAGCGGGCGGCCGTTGTCGCCGACGGCGTGGACGCTGTCGCCGACCGCGTACACGTCGGGGTGGGAGACGGACCGCATGGTGCGGTCGACGACGATCCGGCCGGCCTCGGTGACCTCCAGGCCCGACGCGGCGGCGATCGGCGGGACCGCGAATCCGGCCGCCCACACCGTCGCGTCGGACTCCAGGACGGTGCCGTCCGCGCAGAGCGCGCGCGTCGCCTCGACGGCCTCGACGGTGGTGTGCTCCACGACGGTGACGCCCAGCCGGTCGCAGGCCTCGCGCAGGTGGCGGCGGGCTCCGGCGGAGAGCGGGGCGCCCAGCTCGCGGGCGGCGATCAGGGTCACCGCGAGGCCGGGCCGGGACTCGGCGATCTCGGTGGCGGCCTCGATGCCGGTCAGGCCGTCGCCGACGACCAGGACCCTGCCGCTCTCGGAGCGCCGGTCCAGCTGGTCGAGGCGGTCGCGCAGGCGCAGCGCGGCCGGACGGGTGGCGACGTCGAAGGCGTGCTCGGCCACGCCGGGCACGCCGTGGTCGGCGACGTGGCTCCCCAGTGCGTAGACCAGGGTGTCGTAGCCGAGTTCGCCGCCGCCCTCGGCGTCGGCCACGCTGACGATCCGGCGTTCGGGGTCGACCGCGGTGACCCGGGCGACGCGCAGCCGGGCGGACGTGCCCGCGAAGACGTCCACGAGTCGCGGCGCGGCGACGTCCTGCCCGGCCGCGACCTGGTGCAGCCGCAGCCGCTGGACGAACTCCGGAGCGGCGTTGACGACGGTGATGTCGACGTCGGCCGGGGACAGCCGGCGCGCCAGCGTTCCGGCCGTGTAGGCCCCGCCGTAGCCGGCGCCGAGGACGACGATGCGGTGCTTCATGGCGTGCTCCCGTCTGTGGTGTGCGCTCTCGGCGACTTGAACGGGATGGCGCCTCCATTCCTGACAGGAAGGGAGAGTGACCTGGGTCACAGGCTGCGGGAGGGGTGAACCGTGCCGCCGGGGGTGCGGGCGGGGGTGCGGCGGGCGGCTCCCGGGACGTCGCGGGTCAGGCGCCGTCCCGGGAGCCCGTGTGACGGCGTCCGCCAGGAGGTCGACGACGCGCGCTCCTCCTGGGGTCCGGCCGAGGGCCGCCCCGGGTCCGGCCGAGGGCCGTCACGGTTCAGCCGAGGGCCGCCTCGATCCAGGCCCTGAGGGCGGCGGGCGGCATCTCCCCCACGTCTCCGGCGGTCTCCGCGACACGCTCCGGGCCGCCCAGACCGGTGAACTTCTCACGCATCAGCCGGGCGTGGTGGCGCCGCGTGTGGGGGCCGGCCGCCCCGTGCGGGATCAGGCGTTCCTCGCTCGCGGTGCGGCCGTCGGCGAGGCGGACGGTCACGCGGGCGCCGGTGGCCTTGCGCGCCCGGGTGAAGTCGGCCGGGGCGTGGTCGGGGCGTACGGCCGCGGCGGCGACCAGGTCCGGGCCACCGAAGCCTTCCAGCCAGGCGTCGGCGTCCGGACCGGCCCGGCGGATCGCCTCTCCGAACGGCGCCTCCGAGGCGAGGAGCGCGCGGGTCATGGCGGGGTCGTGGACGAGCCTGACGCGCCGGGCGGTCCGCCAGCGGGTCTCCTCGTCGCGATCGGGCGCGGTGAAGTCGGCGACGGTGAGGTCGCCCGTGAGCAGCGCGGTGGCGACGGTGTACGGGGTGTGCAGGACGAGCGCGCCGAGCGGGGCGCCGGGGCCGTCGACGTAACGTTCCGCCGTGCGCTGGGCGGTGAGCGTGTAGAGGGAGGTCTCGACGACGACCTCCCTGATGGCGTCCGCTTCGTCGAGGCGGCCGATCCCGAGTCGGTGGTGCAGGTCGAGGGCGCAGTCGATGGCCGCGTCGACGCCCGGGCCTCCCGGGTGCGTCTTGAACGAGAGGGTCTCGGTGTGCCAGCGGCGGCCCAGCCCGTCGGTGACGGCGTCGACCAAGGGCACCGTGGCGAACCGGGCGAGGAAGCCGTCGGGGTGCTCCAGCAGGTCGGGGGCGCCGTGGAAGCCGGCCGTCGCCGCGTCGCACGCGTCCATGGCGGTACGGACCGGGGCGAAGGTGCTCAGCAGGCGGGCGTCGCTGGCGAGGAAGGCCCGCAGGAGGGGCCACGGGGGCTGGGCGAGGGAGAGCCCGAGGGCGTCGGCCCAGGTCGCGGCCGGGGCGCCCTCGCAGTGGAGGCGGCCGGCGACGGCGCCGACGAGGTGGGTGTGGAGGGCGCTCTGGCCGCGCAGCGGGCCCAGGGTCGCGGCGGCGGTGACCCGGGCGGCGCACTCGTTGGCCGCCACGATCGCGGTGAGCAGTGCGGCACCGTCCAGGCCGAGTCGGTGGGCGTAGGCGAGCGGCACGGCGACGGTGGAGGGGGACAGGTGTCCGGCGTACGCGGTGTCGTCGAGGTTGAGCCAGGACCCGAGGCCCGCGAGGACGCATGCGGAGGTGCGCGGGTCGTCCTGGAACGGGGGGCCGAACGCCTGGACCATGCGCGCGCCCAGCGGTTGCGCGGCGCCGGCGCGGATGGCGCCCAGCTGGGAGAGGAGTTGGCTGGCGGCGAGCGCGAGCACCCGCTCGGGCACGTCCTCGGGGCGCAGCGCGGCGGCCCAGCGGGCAAGGGTGACGAGCGCGGGGGGCGCTCCTGAGACGGCCGGTGCCGGGGAGGCGGTCGGTGTCGGCGGGGCGGTCGGTGCGGCGGGCTCGTACGGGTCCGTTCCCCGGTCGGCGGGCTCGACCCCTCGGCCGGGCTCGACCAGCCGATCAGGCTCGACCAGCCGATCGGCCCGCCTCGGCACGCCGCCCGGTCCGGTGTACGCACCAGGCGCCGCGTACGCGACCGGTGCGGCAGGCTCTCCCGGTCCGGCGGGCGGGATCGCGCCGTCGCGCCGCTCCGGCACGTCCGACCGCCTCGGACGGGGATCCGAGGCCGAAGGCTGCCGGGGGACGGACCGCCGCCGCGGGGGCGCGGCTTCGGCGTGCGCCGAGGGCGCGGGGTGGGGTATGTGCTCGTGGGCGCTCATGCGGCGGGGGCCAGTTCCGTGGCCGGGGCGCCCCAGACGGGGACCATCGCGGGCAGGACCGTGAGGGTCATCACGGCTCCGCCGGGCGGCTGGAGTTCTCCGTCGTACTCGAAGCAGAGCGGGTGACCGTCGAGGCGTTCGACGCGGATCGTGCGGCCGCGCGCGTAGACGACGCCCTGGCGGTTCATGTGAGCGCCGGTCAAGGTCAGTTCGGCCACTTCGGTGGGGAGCACGTCGGAGCCGAGGACGCAGACGTCGAGCAGGCTGTCGTCGGGGGCCGACCAGGGCAGGACCACGTACTGACCGCCTCGGATGCGTCCGCCGCCGACGTTGGCGAAGACGGTGCCGCCCTCGTGGACGACCGAGCCGTCGACGGTGACGCGGCCGGGGTAGGCGGTGAACTCGCGGGCGGTCTCCTCAAGGGCCCGCGCATAGCGCGCGGGTCCGGTCAGCGGGATGTCGCGGGCGGTCTCCAGGGCCTGGGCGATGAGGCCGCTGCAGGCTCCGAGGACCACGAGGGCGCCCGTCTCCACCAGGAGCGCCAGGTCGATGCGGCGCGCGGCGGCGCCGGGCGCGGGGCCCGCGAGGGCGGTGCGGAGGGCGTCCTGCCAGGGGAGGTCGCCCCAGACCATCCGGTAGCCGGAGTTGCCGGTGCCGGCCGGAACGGTGACGAGGCCGGCGGTGGCGGGCCGGAGGCCGGACGTCATGCCGGCGATCACCTCGCCCACTGTGCCGTCTCCGCCGACGGCGACGACGAGGTCGGGGTCCTCGCCCGGGGGGCGCCGCAGCGCCGCGCTGACGGTGTCGCGAGCGTCTCCCCGGTAGCGGGTGGTGTGTACCTCGACCCGCTCGAGGCGCTCTCGACACAGGCCGCTGATCTCGGCCAGGGTCTCGCGGGTCATGGTTCCGGCCGCCGGATTGGCGACGATGAGCGCTCTACGGGGACGGGCGGCCTGCGGTCCGGTGCGGGCCGGCACCTGAGGGTCGTTGAGCATGGCGTCCTCACACGTGGGCGGGAACGGACGGGAAGTGTGCCGCGGACGGCGGATGATCTTCCTCTCCACTCGACCGTAACAACCGGACCGACCGTCGGTCAATCAGACCGGAGCTGCCGCCGGACTCCCCCGGCCCGAAGTCCCGGGCGACCACGACCCACCCCGTACCGGACTCCCCGGCCCGTGGTCCCGAGCGACCGCGACCCGCCGTCCCGGACTCCCCCGGCCCGGTGTCCCGGGGGACCACGACCCCGGCTCCGGGCAACCGCGACCCCGGATCCAGGCGACCACGACCCCCGATCCGGTGGACCGCGACCCCCGGTCCTGGCAACCGCGATCCCGGATCCAGGCGACCACGACCCCGGCTCCCGGGGCGCGCGAGGGGTTCCCGAGCAAGCATCAGCCCGATGTCAGAACCGGGTCAGAGCAGGCTGCCACGATCAAATCCCGGCTCCCCGATCTCGTGTGCCGGTCAGCACAGGGATCCGCCCGCCACCCTTCCGGAAAGGTCAACCATGCTCTCGGACGGAACAACAGAGGAGAAATCCTCCGTACGTTCTGCCTCTTCTGGCCGTGCGGCAGAAGAACGCCAGGCGCCCCTCCGCAGCTACAAGCTCTACGTCGCCGGCAAGGACATCGAAGGCGACGGCTGGGTCTACACGGTGAGCGGCAGATCGCTCCTGGAGGACGTGTTCACCAGCGTGACGCTCAAGCGGAGTCTGGAGAAGGACGCCGAGTCGGACGCCGCCCAGCACCCCTACGTGGTCGGGCGGTGCGCGATCGCGAGCGACGACTCCCTGGCTCTGGCCAGCGAGGCGGCGGCAGCCGCCGCGCCCGGCTGGGCCGCCTTCCCGCTGGAGCGGCGCATGCGTCTCGGCCACCGCTTCCGCGAGGAACTGGAGCGCCGCCGGGACGAGTTCGTCGACATGCTGATCGCGGAGGCCCACCCGGCGAAGCTCGCCCGCTGGGAGTACAGCTCCCTCCTCCAGATCTTCAGCGAGGAGAGCCTGGGCTGGTACCAGGAGCAGATGCACACCGAGTTCCGGCACGGGAACCGCCGGCTCATCGTGCGTCGGCAGCCCGACGGGGTGGTCGCCTTCAACCCGCCGCAGAACGCCCCGCTGCCCAGCGCGGCCCTCGGCGTGCTCTGCCTGATGTCGGGCAACGCGGTCGTCATGCGCGCCCCCCGCAGCATCGCCCTCAGCACCATGTGGCTGATGCGGGACGTGGTCGCCCCGATCCTGGACGAGCTCGGCGCCCCTCCCGGCACGCTCAACGCGCTGTGCGCCAACCCCAAGCAGACGATGGACCGCTGGATCGCCGACCCGCTGATCGACGACATCTTCTACATCGGCGGCAGCCAGGAGGGCCTGCGCCTGGAGCGGAGCTGCGTCGAGAACGGCAAGAAGGCGATCCTCGAACTGGCCGGCAACGACTGCGTCGTCGTCTGGTCCGACGCCGACGTGCCCAAGGCCGTCGAGGCCATCACCGAGGCGTTCTACGGCTCCGGCCAGATCTGCATGGTCCCCAACGGCGTGCTCGTGCACCCCGCCGTCGCCGACGAGCTGCTGGCCGAACTCCAGGAGCAGGTCAAGCGGATCCGCCCCGGCTACCCGGAGGAGGAGGACGTCCTGCTCTCGCCGGTCCGGCGCAGCGAGCGGTTCTTCCGCCTCCTGGACCAGGCCCTGGACCAGGGCGGCACGCTGGTCACGGGCGGGCGCCGCATGGAGGTCGACGGCACGCCGTCCGACACCGGGGTCTTCCTCCAGCCGACCGTCGTCCGGGTCGACGGGCTGGCCCGGGCGCGGGAGTTCGACATCGTGCGCGAGGAGACCTTCTTCCCGCTGATCCCCGTGGTCGTCGCCGAACCGGCCTCCGACGAGGAGCTGTTGACCCGCTTCGTCGACTTCACCAACGCCAACCCGTACGGCCTGCGGAACTCGCTGTGGACCGGGTCCGACGAGATCATCGACACCTTCGTGCGCCAGGTCGTCAACGGCGGGCTGCTGAAGATCAACGACTCGCACATGGGCTGCGTGCCCTACCTGCCCACCCACGGGGGCACCGGTCTGACCGGCGGGGCCTTCGGCGAGGCCAACTACCCGATGCTCAAGACCTCCCATCTGCAGGGCGTCAGCATCGCCAGCGGCGTCAGCCCGTACGAGGCGGTCTTCGGCGCCTGAGAGCGCCGCCCCGCGCCCACCGCCTCACACCCGCCGCCCCCACACCGGCCGCCCCGACCACTCTCCCCCTCTCCCACCGGAGGTACCCGTGCGCTCCCTCGACCGAGCCCGCGCCGTCTGTGAGCAGTACCACCCGGGGCTCCTCAAGGCCCTGGAGGAGATCCCCTTCGAGCAGCGCGAGCGACCCGGCAGCGCCGCCGTCGACCTCTTCCGCGCCCACGGCGGCGTCGGACTCCTCATCCCCACCGCGTTCGGCGGTGCGGGCGCCTCCCCGCTGGAGGCGGTCCGCGTGCAGGAGGCCCTGGGCGCGGTGGCGCCGTCGCTGGCCGCCGCCACGACCATGCACCACTTCACGGCGGCCATGCTGTACGCGCTGGCCGAGCGGGAGGACCGGCTGACCGCCGCCCAGCTGGACCTGCTGCACCGGATCGTGCCGGAGCAGAAGCTCATGGCGTCCGGCTGGGCCGAGGGGCGGACCCAGCAGAACGTCCTCGCCCCGACCGTCACCGCGGAGGTCGTCGAGGGCGGGTACCGGCTGCGGGGCTCGAAGAAGCCGTGCAGCCTGTCGTCCTCCATGGACCTGCTGACGGCCAGCATCTCCGTGCCGGGCGCCGACGGCGCGCCCGAGCTCGCCGTCGCCCTCGTGCCGGCGGGCTCCCCCGGCCTGAGCGTGCACCCGTTCTGGGGCACCGACCTGCTGGCCGGCGCCGAGAGCGACGAGGTGCGCCTGGAGGACGTGTTCGTACCGGAGGAGCTGGTGGTACGGACCTCCGCCGACGACCCCAGCCGGCTGGACGACCTGCAGACGGCCGGCTTCGTGTGGTTCGTCCTGCTGATCTCCGCCGGGTACACCGGCGCCACCGCCTCCCTCGTCGAGCAGGTCGTCCGCCGTGAGCGGGGCGACGCCACGGAGCGCGCGGCGCTCGCGATCGGCCTCGAGGCGTCCGTCGCCCTGCTCGAAGGCGCGGCGCGCGCCCTCGGCACCGGGGTCGAGGGCGAGGAGGCGGTGGCCGGCGCGCTGGTCGCCCGCTACACCGTCCAGGACGCCCTGGTCGCCCACGCCAACCGGGCGCTGGAGCTCCTCGGCGGCATGGAGTTCATCAAGGGTTCGCCGAGCGCGGCCGTCGCCGCCTCGGTCCGTCCCCTCGCCTTCCACCCGCCGGCCCGGCCCGCCGCCGCAGGACCGCTGCTGCGCTACTTCGCCGGCGACCCCCTCGAACTGGCCTGAGGCCCTCGGCGGCGGCTCTCCCCCGGGCCGCCGCCGGGCCTCAGCGCCGCCTCCCTACTTGTTCCGTCCCGTATGTCAGAGGAGTGACGACTCGTGACCGTGGTCCAGGACTCCCCCGCCGGCGCAGCGACGCCGAGCGCGGAGGAAGAGATCCTCCGGCTCTACCGGGCCCATCTCAGCAAGGGCCGGGCCACGCTGGCCGAGCTGTTCGGCAGCCACATGGAGGTGGAATCCTCCGGGGCCTGGCTGACCACCAGCGACGGCGAGCGCTTCCTCAACGCCGGTGGTTACGGGGTCTTCATCATGGGCGCCCGCCACCCCCGGGTGGTGGAGGCCGTCCAGCGCCAGCTGCACACCCACCCCGCCGCCACCCGCATCCTGCTGGAGCCGACGGCCGCCCGGGCCGCCGAGGCCCTGGTGTCGGTGATGCCCGAAGGGCTCGACCGCGTGCACTTCGCGCTCTCGGGCGCCGAGGCGGTGGAGACCGGCCTCAAGCTCGCCCGGGCCAACGGGTTCCGGCGTACCGTCTCCATGAACGGCGGCTACCACGGCAAGACCCTCGGCGCGCTGTCCGCGACCGCCAAGGAGGTCTACCAGCGCCCGTTCCGGCCGCTCGTGCCCGACTTCCTCCACCTGCCGTTCGGCGACGCCGACGCGCTGGAGGCCGAGCTCGCGGCCCACCCCGGCGAGGTGTGCGTCATCCTCGAACCCGTCCAGGGCGAGGGCGGCGTGATCATCCCGCCGAAGGGCTACCTCAAGCGGGTCGAGGAGCTGGTCCGCCAGTACGAGGGCTTCCTCGTCATCGACGAGATCCAGTCGGGTCTCGGCCGGCTGGGCGAGTGGTGGGGCGCGGACATCGACGGTGTCGTGCCCGACGTCATGCTCACCGGCAAGGCGCTCGGCGGCGGTGTGCTGCCGGTCTCCGCCGCGGTCGCCACCCGCAAGGCGTTCAAGCCCTTCGACAAGGACCCCTTCCTCCACACCGCGACCTTCTCCGGACAGCCGCTGCTGATGGCCGCCGTCCAGGCGTCGATCGAGACGATCAAGGAGGAGCGGCTGGTCACCAAGGCCGTCGAGCTCGGCGACGTCCTGCTGCGGGGGCTCACCGAGATCGCCCGCCGCAACATCCCCGACCAGCTGGTCGAGGTCCGGGGGCGCGGCCTGCTGATCGGCGTCGAGCTGGTCGAGGCCGGCCTGGCCGGAGAGCTGCTGATCGAGCTGTTCAACCACGGGGTCGTCGCCAACCACTCGATGAACGGCAGCGCGGTCGTGCGCTTCACGCCGCCGGCCACCCTGACCGACACCGAGGTGCGGATCCTCCTCGACTCCTTCGACAAGGCCACCCGCGACCTGATCCGGGGCGCGGCCACGATGCCGGAAGGCGGTAACTGACCGTGCGACACGTAGAGATCAAGGTGCTGGTCCCCGCGCAGGAGGCCCGGACGGTCTTCGAGTCGATCATCCACTGGGAGAAGTACCCGGACCTGGCCCCCCACGTGCACACCACGACGGTGCACGCCACGCTGCCGGCGGCGGAGTGCTCCTCCAGCTGGGAGCTGCACTTCCGCAGCGGCCTGCTGCGCTGGACGGAGCGGGACGAGTTCTCCCTGGAGGACCTGACGGCCCGCTTCGAGCAGACCGACGGCGACTTCGACAGCTTCGAGGGCGTGTGGACGCTGCGCCAGGAGGGCGCGGACGTCGCCGTCGACTTCGAGGCCGACTTCGACTTCGGCATCCCCAGCCTGGAGGGGATCCTCGACCCGATCGCCGAGCGGGTCATCAAGGAGAGCGTGGCCTGGTCCGTGACCGGCATGTTCCCCGGTTCCAAGCTCCTCGGCGACGCCAACCTGAGCGACGTCCGTCCGGAGACGGCAGCGGCGTGACCCGCCTCCCCGACAGGAGCTGAACCATGGACCAGGCCAATCCCTTCGAGACGCCGCGCACCTACTCGCTCCACCGGGCCGAGTACCTCGTCGGTCTGGCGGTGACCACCGGTTTCCTCATCGCCCATCTGGACGAGATCAGATGGATCCCGGCGATCGCGCTCTTCTTCTACATCGACGTCATCGGGTACATCCCCGGCGCCATCGCCTTCCGGCGCAGCGGCGGGCGTCCGATCGCCAAGACGTACTACGTGCTCTACAACGTGATGCACAGCCTCATCACCCAAGGCGCGGTCGTGGCCCTGTGGTGCTGGCTGATCGGGCCGGAGTGGGCGCTCCTGGTGATCCCGTTCCACCTCTTCGGCGACCGGGGCCTCTTCGGCAACTTCATGAAGTCCTTCGCGCTGCCCTTCGAGCCGGTGCGCCAGCCCGGCTATCTGCGGCTCCTGGACGACCTCGGCATCAAGCACCCCAAGCCGGTGGGTCATGCGACCGACCCGGTGCCCGTGGGGCACGTCCCCGCCTCCCGGACCGCGGCGCACGGGCGGCGCGTCCGTGAGGAGGCCACGCGATGAGCACCGCGCTGCGTCCGCGCGCCGGGCTCCGCACCCCGGAGGGCCGGCGGCTGCGACGGCGGGCGGTCTACCACTTGGCCGCTCCGGTGGCGGTGCTGACCGTGCGTCACGGCGACGTGCTGCACGGGACGACGGTCAGCACGGTGTCCACCGTCTCCCGGGAGCCGCTGCTGCTCGGCGCCTCCCTGCGGCGGGGGTCGCAGTTCGCCGAGCTGGCCCTGGCGGCCGGCCGGTACGCGGTCAACGTCCTCGCCGGCGACCAGGCGGATCTGGCCCGGTACTTCGCCGACGGCTCGCGTCCCGGCGGGGCGGCCCAGTTCGCCGGGCTTGCGTGGGAGCCGGGCCCGTACGCGCACGCGCCGCTCCTCGGCGGCGCGCTGGCGCACTACACCTGCCGGCTCGCCGGCTCCACCTCCGTGGGGAGCCAGGAGGTGCTGATCGGACACGTGACGCACGCCGTCTCCGGCGACGGCGACCCGCTGCTCAGCTACGCGGGCGGGCTGTACAGCGGGCCGCTCACCCCCGTCCGGGACCCCGGACCGGGCAGTCAGACCAGGAAGGAGTCCACCGCATGACCGATCACGTGGCCCCCGAGGCGGACTGGGACGAGGCGCCCGGTCTGCTCGACGGGGCGAAGGAGCTCACGCTCGGGCCCGAGGAGTGCGACCTCTCCTACTGGATCACGTCGGTGGCCCAGGGAACCCTCCGGGACCGCGGCGACACCGGGCACCACGCCGACGCCGTCGTCCCCGGGTTCCTCAAGGAGCCCGGTCCGCTCCGGGACGCGCTCACCCTGGAGTTCGGGTTCCGCGCGCTGTCGGAGGAGATGGCCACCCGGATCCTGGGCCGGTACGTGACGATCGCGCCGGGCATCCCGGAGATGGAGTTCTACGCGACCCAGCTCCTCGACGAGGCCCGGCACGCCCGGGTGTTCCGCAACCACCTCGTCGAGCTCGGCCACCCCGCCGACAGCCTGCTGCGGGACGTGGACGAGATGGCCGCGGACTACCGCCGCCGCGTGCTGGAGCCGGTGAAGGAGTTCACCGACGACATCGTGACCGGCCAGTCCGACTTCATGGGCGGGGTCGCCGTCTTCGCCATCGTCATCGAGGGCGTGCTCGCCCCCGCGGCCGAGCTGAGCGAGCGCAAGTGGACGCCGCTGTCGCCCGCCACCGGGGAGATCTCCCGGGGCACCGCGATCGACGAGATCCGGCACCTGACGGTCGCCAGCACCATCCTCCGCGACCACGTCGTCCGGCACCCCGAGTACCGGCCGAGGCTGCTGGAGATCCTGCGCGCGGGCGTCCGGCTCTGGGACGAACTCCCGGACCGCGAGTACGTCCTGCCGCGCGAGGAGATGTTCCAGAAGGGCATGCAGGAGCACACCGAACTGCTCCGGGACTACGAGATCTGGCCCGGCGTGCGGATGCTGGACACCACCCCCGAGCAGCGGTACGACATGGCCGAGCGGTGGACCGACGAGATGGCCGAGGCCCGCATGGCCTACATGGGCCTGCCCGTCGAGGTCCTGGCGAGCGGCCAGGGCGGCGGCGCGGCATGACGGCCCCGGCCCGGCCTGCGGTCGCGGGGCGCGCGGCGGTCGTCGCAGGCATCGGTTCGTACGTGCCGCCGGACGTCGTGACCAACGAGGAGCTGACCCGCCGGCTCGACACCACCGACGAGTGGATCCGCAGCCGTACCGGCATCGCGACGCGCCACGTCGTCTCCCCCGGCACCGCCACCTCCGACCTGGCCGTCGAGGCCGGGCTGCGGGCGCTGAAGTCGGCGGGGAGCGACGAGGTGGGGGCCGTGGTGCTCGCCACCACGACGCCGGACCACTCGTGCCCGGCCACCGCGCCCGCGGTGGCGGCCCGCCTCGGTCTGACCGGGGTGCCGGCCTTCGACGTGGCGGCGGTCTGCACCGGCTTCCTCTACGGCCTGGCGAGCGCGTCCGGGCTGATCGCGGCGGGCATCGCGGACCGGGTGCTGCTGGTGGCGGCCGACGCCTTCACCACCATCATCGATCCCGGGGACCGCACGACCGCGGTGATCTTCGCCGACGGGGCGGGGGCCGTCGTGCTGCGCGCCGGCGAACCCGGCGAACCCGGGGCCGTGGGACCGCTCGTGCTGGGCAGCGACGGCACCCGCGCCGACCTCATCGAGGTGCCGGCCGGCGGGTCGCGGCAGCGGTCCTCGGGCAGGCCCGCCGCACCGGAGGAGCACTACTTCCGGATGCGGGGCCGGGACACGTACCGGCACGCGGTCGAGCGCATGACCGCGACCTCCGTGGAGGCGGTGGAGCGACGCGGGTGGACGCTGGACGGCGTCGACCGGTTCGCCGCGCACCAGGCCAACGCCCGCATCCTCGCCGCGGTCGCGGACCGGCTGGAGATCCCGGACGAGCGGCGGCTCTCCAACATCGAGCACGTCGGCAACACCGGCGGCGCCTCGCTCCCGCTGCTGCTCTCCCAGGCGGCGCAGGACGGGCGGCTGACGGCCGGCCAGAAGGTGCTGCTCACCGCGTTCGGCGGCGGTCTCGCCTGGGGCGCAACCACCCTGCACTGGCCCGATCTCGACCCGCTCTGAATCCCCTTCCCATAAGTCAGTGATCATCCCGCGCTCTCTGCGCACGACCGGAGGAACATCATGTTCGAGCAGCTCAAGGCCATCCTCGTCGACAAGCTGAAGGTCTCGCCCGAGGCCGTCACCCCGGAGGCCACCCGGGAGGAGATCGAGCTCGACTCGCTGGCCGTCGTGGAGCTCTCCCTGATGCTGGAGTCCGAGCTGGGTCTCAAGATCAGCGACGACGAGCTGGTGGAGGCGCCCACCGTCGGTGACATCGTGGCGCTCATGGAAGAGCGGGGCGCGAGGATCTGATGGCGGGCATCGATGTTGCCGTCACCGGTCTCGGCCTCGTCACCCCGGCCGGCATCGGGGTGGAGTCGAGCTGGATGACGGTCCGCTCGGGGCGTTCCACGGCCGCGTTCGACCCGGTCCTCGCATCGAACCCGGTGCGGATCTCGTGCCGCGTGCCCGGGTTCGACGCCGATGCCCTGCTGGGGGCCAGGCGCGCCCTGCGCCTGGACCCGTTCGTACAGTTCGCCCTGGTGGCCGCCCGTGAGGCGCTGGCCGACGCCGGTCTCGACCCGAAGACCTGGGACGGCGCCCGCGTCGGCGTCGTCCTGGGCAACGGCGACGGCGGGCCGACCACGGTGGAGGCGCAGCACCGGGTGCTCCTGTCGGCGGGTGCCGCCAAGGTGTCTCCACTGCTGCTGCCGATGCAGCTGCCCAACATGCTGGCGGGCCAGACGGCCATCGAGTTCGGGGCGACCGGTCCCAACCTCGTCGTGGCCACGGCGTGCGCGTCCGGCACGACCGCGGTGGGCGTCGCCCGCGACCTGCTGCTCCTGGACCGCTGCGACGTGGTGCTGACCGGCGGCAGCGAGGCGCTGATCACGCCGCTGGCGATGGCGGGCTTCGCGCAGATGGGCGCGCTGTCCCGGCGGGAGGACGACCCCGCCGCCGCGTCGCGTCCCTTCGACGCGGACCGGGACGGGTTCGTCGCCGGGGAGGGCGCCGGCATCCTGGTGCTGGAGCGGCTGGCGGACGCGCGCGCCCGCGGTGCCCGGGTACGGGCCCGGGTCGCGGGGTACGGGGCGTCCGCCGACGCCCATCACATGACGTCGCCGCATCCGGCGGGCGCCGGGATCGAGGCGGCCGTCCGGGGGGCCCTGCGCGACGCGGACGCCGGGCCCGGCGACGTGACGCACGTCAACGCGCACGGCACGTCGACGCCGCTGAACGACCTGGCGGAGGCCGCCATGCTGAAGCGGACGCTGACGGGCGATCCGCTGGTCACCTCCACCAAGGGCGTGACGGGGCACCTGCTGGGGGCGGCGGGGGCCGTGGAGGCGGTCTTCACGGTGCTGTCGGTGGAGCAGGGGATCGTGCCGCCCACCGCCAACCTGACGCGGCCCGACCCCCGCGTCGAGATCAAGGTCGCCCAGACGGAGACGTCGCTCGCCGTCGACCTGGCACTGAGCAACTCCCTCGGATTCGGCGGACAGAACGCGGTGCTGGCCGTCGCCTCCGCCTGACCGTGACCTCCGTCCGGGGCAGCCGACCCGTCACCGGGTCGGCTGCCCCTTGTCCGTACCTCCCCCTCCCGCGGCCCGCCCGCATCCCCGCCCGCCCGCGCGCCGGGGTCCGGGGCCGCACAGGAACGCTAGGAGACCGTCGTGCACGATGTACGCGAACTGATCGCGCTGGGGCCCGAGGCCGTCCGGCGCCTGGCCCGACGCGACCACCCGCTGGATCTCGACGCCCTGGAGGCGGCCGCGCGCCGGCGGACCGCAGCCGAGGAGCGGGTGAGCCGGCTGCGGGCGGAGCTGAAGGCCGCGGCGCGCGGCGGCGCGCCGGGTGAGGAGGGGCGCGCGGCGGCCCGCGCGCTGCGGGACCGGGTGCAGGAGGCGGAGGCGGAGGCGCGGACCGCGAGCGCCGAGCTGACGGGCGCCCTGCGGACGATCCCCAACCTGCCGCTGGACGAGGTGCCGGACGGCCGGTCCGAGAAGGAGGCCGTGGAGGTGCGCAGGGGCGGTCCGCCCGTCGTGGCCGGCGAGGTGGCGGTGCCGCACCACGCCGAGACCGGCGAGCGGCTGGGGCTCTTCGACACCGCCCGTGCCGCCCGGCTGTCGGGGTCCCGGTTCCATCTGGGTCGCGGGAGGGGGGCGCGGCTGGAGCGGGCGGTCGGCGACTTCCTGCTCGATCTGCACGTGGAGCGGCACGGCTACACCGAGTACAGCGTCCCGTTCCTGGTCAACCGGGAGACGATGACGGGAACCGGCCAGCTCCCGAAGTTCGAGGAGGATCTCTTCGCGACCCGGGTCGGCGACCGCGAGCTGTTCCTGATCCCGACCGCCGAGGTGCCCCTGACGAATCTGGTGGCCGGGGAGACGCTCACCGACGCCGAGCTGCCGCTCGCCCTCACCGCCCGTACCCCCTGCTTCCGCTCCGAGGCCGGTTCCCACGGACGCGACACCCGCGGGCTGCTGCGGTTGCACCAGTTCGAGAAGGTGGAGCTGGTGCGGGTGTGCGCGGCGGCGGACGCGGCCGCGCAGCTGGAGCTGATGGTGGGGCACGTCGAGGAGTGTCTGCGGCAGTTGGAGCTGTCGTACCGGGTGGTCCTGCTGCCCGCGGGCGACATGGGCTTCTCGGCGCGGATGACGTACGACGTCGAGGTGTGGCTGCCGGGCGGCGGCGCCTTCCGGGAGATCTCCTCCGTCTCGGACTGCGGCACCTTCCAGGCCCGGAGGGCGGGGATCCGCCACCGCGACGCCGCCGGGCGGAAGGGTCCCGCCGCGACGCTCAACGGCTCGGCGCTGCCGGTCGGCCGCACCGTGGCGGCCCTTCTCGAACAGGGGTGGCGGCCGGACGGCAGTGTGGTCCTGCCGGACGCCCTGGTCCCGTACACCGGGTTCCGGACGCTGCTGCCCGGGGGCCGTACCGCCTGAGACGCGGAAGCGGGCCCGTTCCGCCGGCGGCGGCCGGCGGAACGGGCCCGCTCTCTCGTACGGTCGCGGACGCGGGGAGGGCCGCCGTCCGCACGGCGTCAGGAGGAGGGGGTCGTCACGCGGAGCGTGCGAGCGTGGGGGCGCTGGTCAGAGCGAGGGAGGGATCGTGGGAGAGGATCGCGTGCTCGACGTTGCGCAGCGAGGGGGAGGGCAGCACGCCGATCTCCTCGGAGAGGCGCTGCCACATGCGGCGGTAGGTGTCCAGGGCGTCGGCCTGTCGGCCGGAGCGGTACAGGGCGATCATGAGCTGCTCGCAGAAGCGCTCGCGGAGCGGGTTGTTGACGTGGGCGTCGCAGAGTTCGGGCAGGATGCTCGCGTGGCGGCCGGCGCCCAGCTCGGCGTCGAAAAGCAACTCCCTGGCCCGCAGGCGGTGTTCCTCGTAGAGGGAGCCGGCGAGGCGGCACACCGAACCGCCGGGGAGGGGTCCGAAGACGGGGCCTCTCCACATGGAGAGGGCTGAGCGGAGGAGGCCGGCGGCGTCGCCCGGCCGGTCGGCGAAGACGGCCTCGGCCCGGCGGACCTTCCTGAGGAACTGGGTGGCGTCGAACTCCTCCGGATCCACGGCCAGCCGGTAGCCGGAGGGGTGGACCGTCAGGCGCGACGCGGATCGTTGGGGCTCCATCGATTTCAGCCGACGGCGCAATCGGCTGATGTGTGCCTGGAGGGCGTTCGCCTGGTTGTCGGGGGCGGATTCCCCCCACATCTCGTCGACGAGGGTCTCGCCGGAAACCGCTTGACTTTCGCTGACCAGGAGCACCTGTAACAAAGTGCGCTGAAGATCGCCTGGTATCTCGACCTGACCTGATTCCGTATGAACCTCTAACGACCCGAGAATCGAAAACCTCAGCATGTCATCCTCCGTTGCGGCGTGCGTAGGGTGCACATGGAGACAAGCGCGACACTGCCGTGGACTCTTACACCTTTCAGTCAGATGACTTGTTTTCGACGGTATTCCGAATAGTCATCCCCACGAACAGCCGTGCACTTTAGTTCGATTCAATCCTGCCACAATAGGATTCGGAGTGATCTTCTTTTTTACGAATGTTTACCGTGAATCCCGGTCGCCGAGACGGCCGGGCGCCGGTCGGGCGCCCGGCCGGCGCGTCTACGAACCGATATGCGCGCCTCCCCGGGCCCGGAGCGTGGCCGCGTGTCCGGGAATGTGCTCCGTGGCGCGGATCCCGACCAGGTCACCCCACGTGAGGTCGTCGTCGAAGACCACGGCCCCCTGGCGGTCGACGAGCCGGGCGCGCACGGTCGACTCCGCCGCCGCCTCGGGGGTGAGGGCGAGCAGATCGACGAGTTCCATCGCGTTCCGGCGGACCAGCTCCGCCCGCTCCGCGTGGGTGGTCGAGGCCAGGATCCGGCCGATCTCGGACTTGGACATGGCCCGCTCGTTGTCCAGCCGGGCGGCCCGGCCGGCCAGGACGTCACGTCCCGCCTCGGCCAGGGCCCGGTC
Source organism: Streptomyces sp. NPDC014861 (assembly GCF_043081625.1). Taxonomy (NCBI): domain Bacteria; kingdom Bacillati; phylum Actinomycetota; class Actinomycetes; order Kitasatosporales; family Streptomycetaceae; genus Streptomyces; species Streptomyces sp. NPDC014861. The sequence continues at coordinate 407,506 of NZ_JBIBWV010000005.1, read as the reverse complement.
GCTCAGCGCGATGTGCGCGAGGATCCAGTCGATCTGGGCGCGGTCGGACTCGCCGAGGGGCGAGGTGTCGGTGATCAGCTCGGCCGCGTCCAGCAGTTCCTGGTAGGCGAGGAGGAGTTCGTTGGTCTTCACGGTGGCTCCGTAACAGGGACGTGGGCGGGGACGGGCTCGGTCACACCGAGGCGGCGCGGGAGGAGTCCGCGGGGCCGGGAGCCGCCGCGGCGGCCGCCGCGGCCCTGGCCTCGGCCATCTTCTTGCGGCTGGGCAGGACGACCAGCGCGAGCAGACCGCCGACGATGGTGCCGAGCGCGGCGGCGGTGAAGCCGATCTGGAGGCCGTCGGTGAAGATCGGGGCCACCGCGTCCCGCACGGGCCCCCGCACCTGCTCCGGCAGCCCGGAGATGGCGCTCAGGTCGCCCGCGGAGAGCAGCTCGGTCACCTCGCCGCGCGCCGCCGGGTCCAGACTCACGCCCTGGAGCGCGTCCGGGACCTCGCCGTGCAGGTGCTGGATCAGCAGGGTGCCCGTCAGGGCCACACCGAAGACGCTGCCGACCTGGCGGAAGGTGTTGGAGACGCCCGACGCGGTGCCGGCCTGCTCCGGGCGGACCGAGGAGAGCAGCGCGACGGTCGCCGGCGCCCCCACCAGGGAGACTCCCGCACCGAGCAGCGCCATCGACCACCAGTAGGAGCCGAATCCGCTGCCCGGCTCCAGCAGGGACAGCTCGAAGAGGCCGACCGCGCTGGCCAGCGAGCCGATCAGGATCGGGACCTTCGGGCCGAACTTGGCGGCGGCCACGCTGGCGACGTACGAGAAGACCATGATCGACACGTTCAGGGCGAGGAAGCGGACACCGGCCTGGGTGGTCGACAGGCCGTTGACCTGCTGGAGGTAGAAGGTCAGCAGGAAGATGCTGCCGTACAGGCCGAACAGGCCGAGGAAGTTGACGCCGCCGGCGACGACGAGGACGGGGTTGCGGAAGAGCCCCATGGGCAGCATCGGCTCCTCGCTGCGCAGCTCCCAGGCGATGAAGGCGGCCAGGGCGACGGCGGCGACGACGAAGGAGGCGAGGATGACCGGGTCGCTCCAGCCCCGGGCGCTGGCCTCGATCAGGCCGTACACCAGGGCGGCCATGGCGATCACGAAGAGGACCTGACCGGGGACGTCGGCGCGGCGGCGGTGGGGCGCCTTGCTCTCGTCGAGCCTGCCGGCGAGGACGGCCAGCGCGACGAGGCCGAAGGGCAGGTTGACCCAGAAGATCGACTGCCAGCCGAAGGCGTCCACGAGGACGCCGCCGAGCACCGGGCCCGCGGCGAGGGCGAGCCCGCCGATGCCGGCCCAGATGCCGATGGCGCGGGCCCGCGCGGCGGGCTGCGGGTAGGTGGTGGAGACGAGGGCCAGCGAGACCGGGATCATGATGGATCCCGCGGCGCCCTGGAGCACCCGGGCGACCAGCAGGAACTCGTAGTTCGGGGCGAGCGCGCAGAGGACGGACGCGGCGAGGAAGCCCACCAGACCGCCGAGGAAGATGCGCTTGCGCCCGAAGATGTCGCCGAGCGTCCCCGCGGTGAGCAGGAGGCAGGCGACGACGAGCGCGTAGGCGTTGATGACCCACTGGAGCTGGGTCATGTCCGCCGACAGGTCCCCCTGGATCTCCGGCAGGGCCACGTTCACGATCGTGGAGTCGAGGTACACCATGAAGACGCCCACGCAGATGAAGGTCAGCAGCAGACCTTTTCCACGGGTGGCGTCGGGGGTCGGTTGTGTCATGTCAGTCCTCATGTTCACGCGGGAGTGGAGGGCCCCGGCCTGCGCGCGGCAGGAGGGCCCGGCAGAGCCTGAGCACGGGAAACGCTAACTGACCGACGGTCGGTCCGACAAGCGACCGGCGGTCGGTCATGTAGCCTCGACGCATACACCCCGAGCAAGGAGGGCTGCCGTGATGGAGCGGACCGCGACCCCGAGGAAGCGCAAGCGCGTCGTCAAGACGGCCGAGGCGCGCAGGGCGGACATCCTGAGGGCCAGCCGGGACGTGTTCGGTACGGCCGGCTTCGCCGACGCCACGATCGCGGACATCGCGACGGCCGCGGGCATGGGCAAGGGCAGCTTCTACATGTACTTCGAGACCAAGGACCACGTCCTGGCCGCCCTGTGGGAGCAGTACGTCAGCGCGTTCCACGACACCACCCAGGAGATCCTGGGGCGCGGCCAGGCGTGGTGGCCGACGATGGACGAACTGCTGCGCAGCCTCCTCGACCACGCCATCGAGAACGCGGAGCTGCACCGACTGGTCTACAAGTCGGCGAACGCGAAGGCTCTGGAGCTGTGCAAGGAGTCCAACGCGCGCGTGGTGGACACGATCTGCGACTTCGTCCGGCGCGGCGCGGTCGCCGGCGCCTTCCGGAGCGCCAACCCCGAGTGGGCGTTCCGCATGATCTACCACGCCGCCGACGGCCTCCTGGACGACCTGATCGCGGACGGCTCGCCGATCGACGCCGAGGCCATCGGCCGCAGCGTCCTGGAGATGGCCCACCGGACGCTCGGGGACCCCGACCTGGCGCCCGCCGGCCGCTGACGTCCCGCCCGGCCCGCTCCGCGACGGGCCGGGCACCCGCACGCCGGCCGGACGGACCCGCGTGGACACGCGCGAGGGCCCGCTCCGGAAGGCGCCGGGAAGGCCTTCCGGAGCGGGCCCGTCCACCGGGCCACGAACACCCGGACACCGTCCACGCTCTGCGGAGAGGGCAGGATTCGAACCTGCGCGGGCCCGAACGGACCCGACCATGGAGCCGAGGCTCCGGTCCCCGATAAACCACTCCGGGCACCTCTCCAGAATCCGTCCGGACACTTCCCGGCCGGTTCCTGAGAAGAACAATGCCAGACCCCGCTGACGCCGGTCTGACGCCCCGCTGACGTGGGTTCCCGGCCGGCCCGACGCCCGTGCGCGAGCGGGACGGATCCGCGTGGACACGCGCGAGGGCCCGCTCCGGAAGGCACCGGGAAGGCCTTCCGGAGCGGGCCCGTCCACCGGGCCACGAACACCCGGACACCGTCCACGCTCTGCGGAGAGGGCAGGATTCGAACCTGCGCGGGCCCGAACGGACCCGACCATGGAGCCGAAGCTCCGGTCCCCGATAAACCACTCCGGGCACCTCTCCAGAATCCGCCCGCACACTTCCCGGCCGGTTCCTGCGCGGAGAGGGCAGGATTCGAACCTGCGCGGGCCCGAACGGACCCGACCATGGAGCCGAGGCTCCGGTCCCCGATAAACCACTCCGGGCACCTCTCCAGAATCCGCCCGCACACTTCCCGGCCGGTTCCTGAGAAGAACAATGCCAGACCCCGCTGATACCGGTCTGACGCCTCGCTGACGCGCTTCCGACGCCCCTCGGGAAGGCCCTTTCGGCGCCGCGCCCTTCGATGCTCTAATTCCCTCGGTTCAGTCCCACCGAGAGGGAGCGCGAACGTGTCCGCCATGGAAACCGAGAGTCCGGCCTTCCTGGCCGTACAGAAGTACAACCCCGCCGACAACCCCAGTTCATTTCTGGCGGTGAACGAGGGAAACGAAACCTTCAGTGTCCCCGAAATGAACGGAGTCATCTCGTACCGGAGGACGGGACGGTACGCCGTCCAGTTCGGCGGCCCCTTCGCCGACAGCGCGTCCTACGACGCGCTGCTGGAGCGCTTCGTCACCCACGTCCACGACGAGGGGCTCACCCTCGTCGCCGTACAGCTCCAGCACGAGGACGCCGGCGCCTACGCGCGCCAGGGCTTCACCGTCAACCAGATCGGCGCCTCCTGGGCCGTCCGCGTCCCCGAACTCACCTTGCGGGGAACCCGGTTCATGCAGCTCCGCAACAAGATCTCCCGGGCGCACCGCAACGGCCTGAAGATCCAGGAGGTCCGGGCGGAGGACTGGCGGGACGGCCTGAAGGTGATCGACCGCGCGTGGCTCGGCTCGAAGGGCGAGCACGCCCGCCCGCTGGAGTTCCTGGTCGGCCAGATCGGCGGCCCCATGCAGGCCCACCGCCGGCTCTTCGTCGGCACCATCGACGACGCCCCGGTCGCGTACATCTCCTACTCCCCCGTGTTCGGCTCCCGGGCCGGCTGGATGCACGACCTGAGCCGCCGCATACCGGACGGCTCGCCCGGTCTGATGGAGGCCATCAACGCCCACGCGCTGGAGGTGTTCCGCGGCGAGGGCGTGGAATGGCTGCACTTCGGCTTCACGCCCTTCACGGGCCTGGACGCGAGCCACGAGGTCCCCGGCCACAGCCCCGCCTTCCAGTGGCTGATGCACTTCCTGTGGGACCAGGGCGCCGCGCTCTACCCGGCGCAGACACAGCTGGCCTACAAGCAGAAGTGGGCCGCCGACGTCGTCATCCCCGAGTACGTCGCCTTCGAGAACCAGGCGTCGCTCCCCGGCTTCGCCCACATCTTCCGGGCGAGCAACGCCTTCTGAGGACGTCACCCCGAGTTCACCACCGCCGTACCGGCCGAGAAGGGAAGATCGTGTCCTACACCACCCTCAGCACCGACGAGCTCCGTCAGTCGATGGTCGAGCACCTCATGCGCATCATGGGGTGCCCCGACGACGAGACCCTGGCCCGCGAGGCCGACGCCGTCCTGCTCACCCTGGACCGGCGCCTGGCCGAGGAGACCGCCGCGGCCTGACCGCGACGCCCCGGCCCCGCCCCGTCCGGCCCCGGCCCCGGCCCCCGGTCAGTCCGATGTCAGAACCACATCAGCCCGATAGGCGAGGCTGGGCAACACGTCGACCCGGACAGGCCCCCCGCGCAGCGCAGCGCACCGCAGTGCCGCGGCTCACGTGCCGGGCGAGAGCACGACGCCACTCCCCCGCACGCCCTCCTGACACCGGCACGGCTGCTCTGCCACCGCCTCACCACCGCGGCACATCAGCCCAAGGAGTGCACCGTATGTCATCGCCGCACGTCCCCACCCACGAGAACAGCGTGGTCGATCCCCTCGACGCACGCCGCGCCTCCCGGTCTCCGCAGCCCACGGGAGCCTCCGCGACCTTCTCCGAACTGCTGAAGAGAGTGAAGGCCGAGGGGCTGCTGGACTTCGACCCGCGCTACTACATAGGCCGCCTGGCGCTCAACGCGCTGCTTCTGGCAGCCGGCTTCACCGCGTTCTTCCTGCTCGGCGACTCCTGGTGGCAGCTCCTCGTGGCCGTGTGGATGGGGCTGTGCGGGACGCAGTGCGCCTACATGTTCCACGACGCCGGCCACAAGGCGATGTTCCGGGACAAGCGGGTCGCCACCGCCATCGGGTACATCCACGCCAATCTGATCAACGGTTCGAGCTACGGCTGGTGGGTCAACCACCACAACCGGCACCACAGCAACCCGAACCACCTCGACATGGACCCCGACATCGGCCGCCGCACCGCGATCTTCGACCTCAAGCAGTACCCGAGCCGGAGCGGCGTCAAGAAGTTCATCGTCCGGTACCAGAGCGTCCTCTTCTTCGTCCTGCTGGTCCTCGAATCGCTGAAGATGAGCAAGACCGCGATCAAGGTCATCGCCAAGGGCGAGACGAAGCGACCGGTCCTCGAAGGCGCGCTGATCCTGCTGCGCGCGGCGATCTACCTGACCCTGACGTTCACGGTGCTCTCCCCGCTCCTCGCCGTGGCCTTCATCGTCGTCCAGCAGTTCGCCCAGGGCCTCTATTTCGGCATGATCTTCGCCCCGAACCACAAGGGCATGGAGATCCGCGACGGCGAGGAGGAGACCCTGGACTGGCTGGAGCGCCAGGTGCTCACCTCGCGCAACATCCGCCCCTCGCTCCTGATCGACTTCCTGTACGGCGGACTCAACTACCAGGTGGAGCATCACCTGTTCCCGTCCATGGCGCAGAAGAACCTGCCCCGGGCCCGGGAGTTGACCCGTGAGTACTGCGCGGAGCGCGGCGTCCCGTACCACGAGGTCGGCTTCTGGGCCTCGTACCGGGAGGTCGCCGGCTTCCTCCACGAGGTGAGCGCGCCCGTGCGCCGCAACGAGGTCGAGGAGACGCTGGAGCGGCGCGCCGCCGCCTGAGCCACCTCGCCCGACACATCCCCCCACCACCGTCCCCCCACCGAGCACGCCGGCGACCACGCCCCCGACCGGGGCGGGTCGCCGGCCTGCGACCGGCCCAGGAACACGTCCGGCCTCACGAGGAGTTGTGCCCCCGATGCCCAGAACCGCCGTATCCCAGGAGAGCGGCACGGACAGAGCCGCCGCCGCGGCGTCGATCGGCGACCGTCTCGACCGGATGCCGATCACCTCCACCCACCGACAGCTCACCGCGGTGGTGGGCATCGGTCTGCTCTTCGACACCTTCGAGAACAACCTCGCCGGCACCATCTCCAAGGTCCTCCAGAACGACTTCGCCTTCGACGGGACCACCCTGAAGCTGGTCCTGGCCTCCGCGTTCGTCGGCCAGTTCATCGGCTCCCTCGTCCTGGGCAGGGTCGCGGACCGCTACGGCCGCCGGCGCGCCTTCCTCATCAACCTGGCGCTCTACTCCGGCTTCTCCCTGCTGGCCGCCTTCTCCCCCAACGCGGTCTGGCTCATCGTGACCCGCTTCTTCGCGGGGATCGGGATCGGCGCCGAGCAGACCCTGTCCGACTGCTACCTCGCGGACGTGCTGCCCGCGAAGAAGCGCGGCCGGTACACGGCGTGGGCGTACACGATCGCCTTCTGCGGCGTCCCCGCCGTCGGCTTCGCCGCGATGTGGCTGGTGCCGCTGAGTCCGCTGGGCATCGACGGCTGGCGCTGGCTGTTCGTCATCGGTTCGTTCGGGTCCGTGGTCGTGTGGTTCCTCCGCCGACGCCTGATCGAGTCGCCGCGGTGGCTCGCCGCGAACGGCCGCGTGGAGGAGGCGGAGCACCTCGTCGCGAGCATGGAGTCCGGGAAGCCCGCCGGCCGGCGCGCCCTCCCCGGCCCGCGGCGGTCCTCCGGAGTCCCCGCCCCGGTCGGCCCGGAACCCGGATCCGCCGGATCCCCCGATCCGGCCGGCCCGGAGCTCCGGCCGCGCCTGCGGACCGTCTTCAGCAAGCGGTACCGCCGGCGGACGGCGATGCTGTGGACCTTCAGCGTCCTCTCCGTCTTCGGCTACTACGGCTTCGGCGCGCTGGCTCCCCAGATCCTGGCGGCCAAGGGGTACGGAGTGGTGACCGGGCTCGGGTTCATCGCGCTGTCCTTCCTCGGCTACCCCATCGGCTCGGCGCTCTCGCTCCCCGTCATCGACCGGTTCGAGCGCAAGACGCTGATCGCCGTCGTGGCCGCGGCCATGGTCGCGACGGGCACCGGCTTCGCGTACGCGGACTCCGCGGCGCTCGTCGTCGCCTTCGGCTTCTGCTACACGCTGTGCAGCAACATCTTCTCCAACGTGTCCCACGTGTACCTGGCCGAGCAGTACCCCACGGCCTTCCGGGCCACGGCCTCGGGCGCGGCGTACTCGCTGTCGAAGCTCAGCGCCGCCGCGCTCCCCTTCATCCTCCTCCCGGTGCTCGACGCCCACGGTCCCGGCGCGCTCTTCCTGGTGATCGGCGCGGCCATGGCACTGCTCGTGGCGACGGTCCTGCTGCTCGGGGACCGCACGACCGGCACCTCCGTGGACACCACCCGACGTCCGTGACGAAGCCGCCCGGCCGGGCGGCGGATCGGCAGGAATCATGAGCGGCATACTCGACGGCAAGCGCGTCCTCGTCACCGGCGTGCTGACGGAACACTCCATCGCCTTCCACGCGGCGAAGGTCGCGCAGGAGGAGGGCGCCGACGTCGTCCTCACCGGCTTCGGCCGGCTCTCCCTGGTGGAACGCACCGCCCAGCGGCTCCCGAAGCCGGCCCCGGTCATCGAACTCGACGTGACGTCGCCGGAGCAGCTGGCCGGCCTCGCCGACCGGATCGGCGACCACGTCCCCTCCCTCGACGGCATCGTGCACTCGATCGCCTTCGGCCCCCAGGGCGTGTTCGACTTCCTCTCCGCGGAGTGGGACGAGGTCTCGACCGCGGTCCACGTGTCGGCCTTCTCGTACAAGGCGCTCGTGTCGGCCTGTCTGCCCCTGATGCCCCGCGGCGGGTCGGTGGTCGGTCTGACCTTCGACGCGACGCAGACCTGGCCGCACTACGACTGGATGGGCGTGGCCAAAGCGGCCCTGGAGTCCACCAACCGGTACCTCGCCCGCGACCTGGGCGACCGTGACATCCGCTGCAACCTCGTCGCCGCCGGCCCGATCCTGTCGATGGCGGCCAAGTCCATCCCGGGCTTCGCCGACCTCGCCCGCGCCTGGGAGACCCGCTCGGCCCTGTCCTGGGACCTGAAGGACCCGGCCCCTGTCGGCCGCAGCGTCGTCGGCCTCCTCTCCGACTTCTTCCCGCAGACCACCGGCGAGATCGTCCACGTCGACGGCGGCGTCCACATGACCGGCGCCTGACACCCGCAGGGACCGGCCGCCGGCCCGTCGTCCGTGTCCCACCGGGCGCCCCTCTCGTTCGTATCCGAGGCTTTCGATCGAGCGAGGACGAGGTGGGGCATGCGGGTCCGACGGATGGCGGGGATGACGAGCGGGTCCGGTACGGGGGCGGAGAGGGCGAGCCGGTCCGGTACGGGGGCGGCGGGCGGGCCGGGGAGGATGAACGCGCTCGACCGTGCCCTGGCGCTGGTGCCCGTACGGGGCGGCGCGCCGATGCTGGTGGGCCACGTCCTGGACTTCCCCGAGGGGGCGTTCACCCTCGACGAGCTGCGCGGGCGGGTGGCCGAGCGGGCGCCGGGCCTGGAGGCGCTGGGTGTCGTGGCGGTCGCGGGGGCGCGTTCCTGGACCCGCACCCCATCGCCCGAGCCACGGGTGCACGTGCGCGCGGAACGGGTGGACGGGCGGCTCGCCGAGGCGACCGACGCGTCCCTGGGCGCGCCGCTGCCCGCCCGCCCGGCTCCGGGCTGGGACCTCCTGCTGCTCACGTGCGGGGCGGAGCAGGTGCAGCGGCTGTGCTTCCGTATCGACCACGCCGTGACCGACGGGGTCGGGACGGCCCACCTGGTGGCCGCGCTCCTGGCCGACGAGCCGGTCGACGGCCCGTACCCCTATCTGCCTCCGGGGTCGGGACGGGCTTCACGGGCGTGGCTGCGGGCATCGCCGTTCGAGCGGTTCCCGGAGCACGAGACGGTGCCCCCCGGGTGCGGTGCGGTGCCGAGCGGGGTGGCGGCGCTGGCGTACGCGGACGTCCCGGACCGGGAGCTGCGGGCGGTGGCGCGGCGGTGGGGGGCGGGCGTCAACGACGTGTATCTCACCGCCGTCGCCGGAGCGCTCGCGGCCTTCCAGCGGCGGCAGGCGGGACAGGTGCACGACCTGCGGGTCGTGATGCCGATGTCGGTCCGCACCGGGGAGGCTCGGCTCGCCCCCGGGAACGCGGCGCTGCCGGCGCTGCTGCGGCTGCCGTGCACCGCCGCCGGGCCCCGGGAACGGCTGGAGGCCGTGGTCGCGCAGACCACCGCGCACAAGGCGTCCGGGCTGCGGGAGGGCGGCTGGAGGATCCTCCTGCGCATGCCGCCCCGCTTCCTCCACCGGTCGACGGAACGCGCCCGCTTCCGGCTGGCCGCCAGCCACATCGGCGTCAACGGCGATTACCGCGTCCTGGGCGCGCCCCCGCTCGGCGCGAGCGTCTTCGGCCTGAACAGCCCTGGCATGCTGGGCTACTTCTCCCTCACCCGCACGACGACCACCGCCCGTGTCGCGGTCGTCCACGACCGGTCCCACACGCCGGCCACCGATCTCCCCGCCCTCTGGGTGAAGTCGCTCACCGAGCTCTCCGAGCACGTGGCGTGACCGCCGGGGCGGCGCCCGGACCCTCTTGAGGGAGGGGCGGCGGCGGGCCGGGCCCGCCGCCGCCCTCCGGAACGCGCCCGCGTCAGCGGCTCAGGTCGCGGAAGCGCTTCACCGCCAGGGGGAAGAAGATCGCGACGAGGAGCAGCGGCCAGGCCACCGCGAGCAGTTCCGCGTGGGTGGCGGCCCAGGAGTCGCCGTCCGCGCCCGGGTTGCCGAACAGTCCGCGTACGGCGGTGGCCGTGGCCGACATCGGGTTCCACTCCACGGCCGCGCCCAGCCAGGCCGGCATCGACGCCGGGGAGGCGAGGGCGTTGGAGAGGAAGGTGACCGGCCAGACGAGGATCTGCACGGCCTGGACGAGTTCCGGCCTGCCCGCGACCATCGCCAGGTGGATGCCGATCCACAGCATCGCGAAGCGCAGCAGCAGGAGCAGTCCCACCGCGCCCGTGAAGGCGGCGAAGCTCCCGTTCCAGCGCCAGCCGATGGCGTACCCGACCGCGATCATCACGGCCAGGCCGACGACCGACTGGAGCATGTCGGCGACGCTCCGGCCGACGAGGACCGCGCCGGAGTTCATGGGCATGGAGCGGAACCGGTCGATGACGCCCTTGCCGAGGTCCTGGGTGACCGACGTCATCGTCGCCTCGAGGCCGAAGGCCATGGTCATGGTGAGCATGCCGGGGACCAGGAAGGACGTGAAGTCGCCCTCGACGCCGCGCCCGCCGCCGATGAGGTAGCCGAACATCAGCATCATCATCACGGGGAAGACCAGGCCGACGACCACCTGCACCGGCTGCCGCGCCCAGTGGGCGAGTTCGCGCCGGGTCATCGTCCAGGAGTCGGCGACCGCCCAGGCCGCCTTCGAGCGGGTGGGCCGCGCGGTGACCGCGCCGTGCGTCAGGGTGCTCATACGGCGTCCTCCTTCGTCAGGTGCATGAAGACCTCGTCGAGCGTGGGCCGGCGTACCGCGATGTCCTCCGCCTCGATGCCGGCCGCTTCCAGCGCGCGTACGGTCGCGGTCAGCGCGGCCATGCGGTCGGCGACGGTGGCGCTGACCAGCCGCCGGTCCTCGTCCACGCTCGGCTCTCCGGGGAGGAGGGCGGCGGCGCGCGCCAGTTGGGAGGCGTCGCGGACCACGACGTCGATGCGGTCGCCGCCGGTCCTCGACTTCAGGTCGTCGGCCGTGCCCTCCGCGATGACCCTGCCGTGGTCGATCACGGCGATCCGGTCGGCGAGCTGGTCCGCCTCTTCCAGGTACTGCGTGGTCAGCAGGACGGTCGTGCCGCCGCCGACGAGTGAGCGCACCGCGTTCCACACCTCGGTGCGGCCGCGCGGGTCGAGCCCGGTCGTGGGCTCGTCCAGGAAGAGCACCTCCGGCCGGGAGATGAGCGACGCGGCGAGGTCGAGTCGTCGTCGCATGCCGCCGCTGTACTGCTTGACGGCCTTGTGGCCGGTGTCCGCGAGCCCGAACCGCTCCAGGAGCTCGTCGGCCCGCGTTCCGGCCCGGCGGGCGCCGAGGTGGTGGAGGCGGCCGAACATCTCCAGGTTCTGCCGTCCGCCGAGCTCCTCGTCGACGGCGGCGTGCTGGCCGAGCAGCCCGATCCGCGCGCGCACCTCGTCGGGCCGGGTCCGCACATCCGTGCCGGCCACCTCGACGCGCCCCTCGTCGGGGCGGAGCAGCGTGGACATGACGCGGACGGCCGTGGTCTTCCCGGCGCCGTTCGGACCGAGGATCCCCTGGACGGTCCCCGCGCGGACCGTGAGGTCGAGGCCGTCGAGGGCCTGTTTGTCGGCGTACCTCTTCCGTAGGCCCTCGACGACGATCGCCAGATCGTGGTCAGACAACACACCCTCCCGGACGTCATTGGTCAAACTTGACTAGGGAAGGACCGTACGACACTCCGCGCCAACTAGTCAAGCTTGATTACCGAAGGGGTGACGCCCCCCGTCACCTCTGGTAGTCAAACTTGTACAGTGGGCCCGGTACGAGCCCTCCGGAAGCGACAGGAAGGAGACGCGCATGTCAGCGATCCGGCTGCTGATCCTCGGCGCCGTCCGCCAGCACGGGCGGGCCCACGGGTATCAGGTACGCAACGACCTGGAGTTCTGGGGGGCCCACGAGTGGTCCAACGCCAAGCCGGGGTCGATCTACCACGCGCTCAAGCAGATGGCGAAGCAAGGGCTCCTCATCGCCCACGAGGTCGCGCCGAGCACCGCGGGCGGACCGCCCCGGGTCGAGTACGAGATCAACGACAAGGGCACGGAGGAGTACTTCACCCTGCTGCGCGAGGCCCTGACCTCCCACGAGCAGAAGGCCGACGTGCTCTCGGCCGGCATCGGCTTCATGGTGGACCTGCCCAGGGACGAGGCCGTCGCGCTGCTCAGGCGGCGGATCGCGGGGCTGGCGGAGTGGCGCGCCTCGGTCACGGAGTACTACACGCCGGAGGACGGGCCCGGCCAGCTCGGGCACATCGGCGAGATCATGAACATGTGGCTGCACTCGGCCGACGCGGGCGCGGAGTGGACGCGCGGCCTGGTCGAGCGGATCGAGGGCGGCGCCTACACGTTCGCCGGAGAGGGCGATCCTTTCGTCGGCGTCCTCGCGGAGGACGAGCCCAACCCGTACGCGACGGGCCCGCACCCCGAGGACGACCGCTAGCCGCGAGCCGAGGGGCCCGCGACCCTGCCGTCCGCGGGGCGCGGGCCTTCGGGCACCCCACGGACCAGAGAGCGAACCCATGAACTCCCCCCGCACCGACGGCCCGCCCGAGAGCCGTCGCACGGTCCACCCCGGCCGCCTCCTCGCGTTCGGCTACGTCGGTCTCGTCGCCACCACGGGCCTGGCACGCGCCTTCGCGGGCGCCCGGCCCGACGGCCTCCTCGGCCTCCTGCACCTGTCGACCTTCCCGGGATCGGTGCTGGTGACGGTCGGGGGGCTCTACCCCCTCGCCCTCCTCGACCCCCTCGGCCCGGAGACCGACCCGGACCCGGACGCCACCGGCAACCCGTTCGCCTCAGCGGCGCTCGTCACGGCCGGCGCGGCCGTCAACGCGCTGCTGGCGTACGGAGTCGCGCACCTGGCGCGCGCCCTGCGCGGCGGGAGCCGCTGACAGGTCCTAGCCCGCGTGCGGAGCGGCGGCCTCGGCCGCGGTGTAGGACGAGGTGAAGGTGAAGGCGCGCGGGGACGGCCCGTTCTCGCGCAGCTCCGCCAGCCGCTCCAGGGCCTCCCCGACGGTCGGCACGTGCCCTGCGGGGATCCACCACATCACCAGGTGCGCCTCGACGTGCCGCTGGAACCAGTCGCGGCGCTGCCGCATGACCTCCAGGTGCCCGCTGCGGTAGGTGAACTCCCACAGCGCCTCCTGGCTCTCCCACACGGAGAGGTTGACGATGACGTCCTCGCCCGCCGGCCGCAGCCCGGTCGCGTCACCCGTCCCCTCCTCCGCGAGCCTCCACACGAACCCGGGCGTGCCGTCGGCGGCGGCGTTGACCGGGTCGAGCATCTCGACGAACGGCGCGATGCGCGGGTCGTCGAGGGGGTACAGGAGGGTGGCCACATTGAGCTGGGCGAGGTGGGCGGCGGGGGGCGCGGAGGCTGTGGTCATGGCCTCATACCAGCATGGCCGCCGTTTCTATGTCAATGTTCGTTGTTTTTAGAAGGTTCGAGCACGACGCAGCACTCCCCCGGCCGGGCGTCCATCCGCGCCCGCACGGGGCCGTCGGCACCGAACAGCCCTTCCAGCAACGCGAGATTCATGCCGCAGACCAGCGGCGGGAAGGCTTCGGCGACGGCATGGAAGGGGCAGTTGCGCATCCGGATGACGGCGGCGGCACCGTCCACGGCGGCTTCGGCGTCACCCCCGGCCCCGGCCGCGTCCGCGCGGGCTCCCGCGTCACTCCCGGCCGCGTCCCCGGGGGCCTCGCTGTCGCTCCCGGCCGCGTCCGCGCGGACCTCGGTGGCACCTCCGGCCGTTTCGAGACGCGGCTCGTAGCCACGGGCGGCGAGGATGGCCATGGCCTCCTCCAGGCCGCCGCACGGCACCGCGGTACCCCGCAGGGCCTCGCCCCGGCGGCGCGCGGCCGCGTTGAGCGCGGCGTCCAGGCCGGCCTCCTCCGCCGCCTCGGCGAGCAGTTCCGCGGCGGTGCGGTAGTCGCGGCCGGGCAGGGACACCGACCGCTCGCCCGCCGCCCGCGTGTACACCTTGGCGGGACGCCCCGCTCCCGGCCCGGTGCGTCCCGTGAGGCGACGGCTGCCGCTCTCCAGCAGGCCGGCCTCGGTCAGCTTGTCCAGGTGGTGCGCGGCCAGCGTCCGCGCCACCCCCGTCCCCTCGGCGGCCTCGTTGCGCCCGACCTCGCGGCCCTGCGCCACCACGTACTCGTAGAGACGGCGGCGCACCGGGTCCTGGAGCAACGCGATCGCATCGATGTCCTTCATCCGGACATTCTATTGAGCATCCCCGTCGGAGATAGAAAGCCGCCGGGGGCGTGAGGCGACGGCTCGGCCCGGAGGACCGGGTCGGGTCGGGTCCGCGGACCGGGCCCCCGATCCCGGAGCCCGGGATCGAGTCACCGGCTGACGGAACCACGGGCTCACGGGCTTATGGGCCTATGGGCTTGTGGGCTTCCTGTGGGCTTGCCGGCTCGCGGGCTCAGGTTCGGTCGACGGCCTGGAAGCGCATGCAGACCACGGGTGTGTCCTCCTCCACCGGCGTGCCGATGCCGGCCCAGAAGCGGGAGTGGCCGGCTCGCCAGTCGTCCAGCGAGCGGTCGCCCTCGCCCTCGGCGGCCGCGTGCTCCCAGGTGACGTCGCGGTACGGGACCACCTCGACAGCGGTGATCTCGATCGTCGCGACATGGTCCCCCTCGTCCCCGACGAGCGCCAGCCGCTCCCCCGCGAACTCGAGGCCCTCGGTCTCCTCCACGTACTCGGCCAGCAGACCGGTGGTGGCGGTCTTCCGCCCGTCCAGCACCAGCCCGGTCAGCCACTGCCTCATCTCGCCGGGCGTGCCCAGCTCCAGCGCCCTCATGCCGTCGACCCTCGGCCACATGGTCCTACCGTCCTTCCGGGCGTTCGCCCGCTCGTTCGTGATCCCGCCCCCGGCAGGGGACGGGCCGGTCACCCCGTGCCGCACCACGCCTCCGCCGACGTCGGCGGGCTCCCCTCGGTGTGCAGCGGGCTTCCGCGCGGGTCGCACGGGAGCGGCACCGACGCCGGGCATGATCGCGAACCTAGGCGACCGACTGGCGCGGGGCAAAGGAGATTCGGGGGCCGGGGGGGGATGACCGGCGTCAGACCGGGGTCGTACGGCTCCGGAGCTCGGGTTGCGACCGTGGGTGGACGCGGGGGCCGCACCCGGAGCCGTAGCGTCCTCGGCATGAGGACAATGATCCGGGCGGCTGCCACCGCCCTTCTCGCCTGCGCCGTCGCGTTACCCACCGCCGTCACCGCCACCGCCGCTCCGACGCCCGCCGTGCGGAGCGGTTCGACGAGCGTCACCGATCGGCCGGCCGATGCCGTGCGGCTCCCGGCGCCCACCGGTCCGTACAGGGTGGGGAGTTCCGTCCTGCACCTGGTGGACCGCTCGCGCACCGACCCGTGGGTGCCCGAGGCCGACGGCCGCGAACTCATGGTCACCGTGCACTACCCGGCGTCCGCCCGTCCGGGGAACGGCCGTCCGGCGGCATACGCCACCCAGGAGGAGGCCCGGCGGCTGCTGGAGGCCGTGTCGGTGGACGACCCGGCGCTGATCCGGCAGGTGGCCATGGCCCGGACGCACAGCAGGACGGACGCGCGTCCCACCCCGGGGCGGCACCCCCTGGTGGTGCTCTCGCCCGGCTTCGGCATGGCGCGGTACACCCTCACGAGCCTCGCCGTGGACCTCGCCTCGCGGGGCTACGTCGTCGCCTCGGTCGACCACGCCTACGAGTCGTCCGGTACGTCGGTGCCGGGCGGGCGCACCCTGACCTGCGTGGCGTGCGAGGTGATGGACGAGAGCGGCTGGAGCAAGGGCGCGCTGGTGACGGGTACCCGCGCGGCGGACACCCGGTTCGTCCTGGACCGGCTGACCGGGGCCCGGCCGGCCTGGAAGTACGCCTCCTCCATCGACCGGAAGCGGATCGGCATGGCCGGCCACTCGATCGGCGGCGCGAGTGCGGCCACCGCCATGGCCTCGGACCGGCGGATCGACGCGGGACTGAACATGGACGGCTCCTTCTGGGACGAGCTGCCCGCCGACGGACTCGGCGGACGCCCGTTCCTCTTCCTGGGCACCGACTCCCACGGACCGGGCGGCGAGGACGCCTCGTGGGACAGGACATGGGCGGGCCTGAGCGGTTCCAAGCACTGGCTGACCGTCACCGGCGCCGACCACCTCGGCTTCTCCGACGCGCCCGTGCTCCTCGACCACTTCGGCCTCCCGCACGGAGACCTCCCGGCCGAGCGGGTGGTGTCCGTCACCCGCGCGTACGTCGCCGCCTTCTTCGACGAGAACCTGCGCGGCAGGGAGCAGCAGCTCCTGGACGGCCCTGACCCGTCCCACCCCGAGGTCCGGCTCCACCGCCCCTGAACCGGGCGCGGGCCCGGCCCCCGAAAGCGGAACCCGGGCGGGCCGGGCCACCGGTCCCGCCCTGCGGCGGCCGGGTCGCCCCGGGGACCGGCCCTCCGGCCCAGGGGAACCGGCACCCCCACCGCCCAGCGGGTTTCCCCGCTCCCCACACAGGGGATCAAAGCCCTTGCCCAGAAAGGCAGTTGGGGCATCGAGGCAGGGGGGCGCCATGTCGGGTGGGATGGATCTGGCTTCGGCCGCGGTGGACCTGGTGGCACAGGCGGGGACCACGGCGGTCGCGGCGGCCGGGGGCGCTGTCGGAGCCATGGCCGTCGAGCTGGTACGGGGCCGGCTCCGCGCCGTCGACCAGGGGCCGGAGGCGCTGGCGGCGGTCGAGCAGGCTCCGGAGGATCCGGACGCGCGCGCACGACTGCGCGAGAAGCTGCTGGAAGTGCTCGCCGAGGACCCGGCGTTCGCCGCGTATCTGGCGACCCTCCTGGCCCCGCCGAAGCCGGCGCAGCCGCCCCACAACGTCGGCAGCATCCACGTGGACCGCAGCTCGCGGGCCCGTGGCACGTTCATCATCGGCGACCAGGCGATCACCAGGGTCCGCAAGGGCGACCCGCTGGCGCTGCTCTCGCTCGTCGCCGTGGTCGCCGTGCTGGCGCTGGCCCTGTACGGCCTCGCCGGCCTGGTGGACGGCGACGACGACGGGGACCCGCCGTGGTTCGGCTCCGGCCCGAGGGTCACGGCCCTCAAGGACCCCCAGCTGGTCAAGGCCGTCGTCCCCGACCTGCACAGCATGCCGACCGGCTGGCTCAGCCGGGACGAGCCGTCCGTGGACACGGGCGAGGCGGCCTGCGAGATCCTGAGCGACTGCGCGGGGATCCTCAGCGTCGCCCGGTCGTCCTACAGGAACCAGTACGACCAGTCCGCGTACTTCGCGGTGATCGCCTGCGCGTCGGCCGACGACGCGGAACGCGTCTACGCCCAGGTGACCTCGAAGGTACGGGACAGGAGCGGGGCCAGACCGCTGTCCGTGCCGGCCCTCGGCCAGGGGTCGTCGGCCTTCGAGCTGTCCGACGGAGAGGGCCAGGCCTTCGCCCGGGTGGGAACCGCCGTGGTCCTCGTGTCGGAGCAGGGAAGCAACGACGACTACGAGGTGGAGACCCTGATGCGCCTGATCCCCATGGCCGCCGCCCGCGCCCAGGAGGCCCAGGACGGCCACACCCCCAGCGCGACGGCGGGGTAACGGGCCACGGCCGGCGCTCGGCCCGAGGCGCTTCCACCGAGCCGGCGGACCCACCGGACGATCTACGCCCCCACGCACTTCGGCCGAACCCGCAGACCCACCGGACGATCTACACCCCCCAGGCACTTCGCCCGAGCCCGCGGACCCACCGGACGAGCCGCGACCCCAGGCGCTTCGGCCGGGTCGGCGGACCCACCGGACGAACCTCGGCCCCAGGCGCTCCGGCCGAGCCCCCGGACCCACCGGACGAACCTCGGCCCGAGGTGGACGGCGTGCGGGTCACCCGGTCGCGGGCACCAGGGTCCTCCTGACCCATGCCGTCGCCGCGCCCAGCAGCCCGCCGACCAGCCAGGCCACGAGCAGCCACTCCGCCAGGAGTCCGCCTTCGCCTCCCGCGGCGGTCGCGGTCACGGAGAAGGCCACGTGGGCGGCGGGGAGGACGAGGGCTCCGACGACCGCGCCCGCGACCGGGGAGGCGCTCATCCAGGCCAGGCACACGGCGAGCCCGGCGAAGGCCCATCCCGTGGACATCGCCAGGGCCGGGATCTCTCCGAACGCCGTCCAGAGGAACACCGCGACCGGCGTGTCCGGCACGGCGTACCGCCCCGAACCCGCGGCCACCAGTCCCGCGACCGCCCCGAACCCGAGCCCCGCTGTCAGGCCCCCCACCAGCATCTTCATGCCGGAAGACTAAGCGGAGACCAGGTCCTTGTCATGTCCCGCCCCACTGTCCGCCGCGCGAGAACCTTCCGCCGAGCGGCGCGAGGAGGGAACCTGTCCTCGTGTCCGTGGGGCTCGTGGGCGGAGGAGGCGGCGTCGGTGATGGCGGAGTACGCGGGGCGGATGGGGCTTCGGACGGGGCAGTCGGTGCGCGAGTCGGGGTGGGACGACGACACCGACCCGGCGATCCGGGACGACATCCGGCGGGCCACGGGTCGCCCGCTGCTGGACGAGGATGCCGACGACCGCGCGGACGTCCTGCTGTACTGGTGGCGCCTGGGGGACGGCGACCTCGCGAACGAACTGACGCACAACATCGGCCCGTTGACCGACGACGGCGCGATCTGGGTGGTCACCCCCAAGGCCGGACGTCCCGGGCACACGCCCGCCGAGGAGATCGCCGAGGCCGCAGACGACGCGGGACGGTGCCGCCTCGCCGGCGCCGATCTCGGCGCCTGGGAGGGCCACTTGATCGGGCGCCGGACCGCCGGGACGTGAGACGGACCTGCCCGACACCGGTCTCCTGTCGCACGCGGCGGGGCCGGTGGACGGCGGGTTCCGGGTGACCGAGGTCTGGGAGAGCGCGGAGGCACTGGAGCACCACGCGCGGACCTTCGGCCCGATCCTCGCGGACCTCGGTCACGCCGAGGTCCGGCCCACGATCTTCCCGGCGCACAACGTCGTCGTACGGTAGGAGAGTTCGCCGCCGGCCGGGCCCCATGGGGGCGCGGCGGCGTCGTCGCCCGCGACCGTTCTGGTGAACTGGCGGCATGACCTCACTGCCGCAGTGGTTGATCCGGGCTCTCGACCGGTTCAACGCCGCCCACCCCTGGGACCACAACGCCCACTACCACCGGTGGATCATGCGGCAGTTGCCCAGGCGCTTCCGCCGCGCGCTGGACGTCGGGTCCGGCAGTGGCGAGCTCGCCCGGCTGCTGGCCACGCGCGCCGAGGAGGTCCGGGGGATCGACTCCGATCCGGTGATCACCGCGCGGGCGCGGGAGTCGACACCCCCCGCGAGCCCGGTGACGTTCACGGTCGCGGACGGGCTGACCGGGATCCCGGCCGGTCACCACGACGTCATCACCTGTGTCGCCACGCTCCATCATCTGCCCTTCACCGAGGCCCTGACCGCCTTCCGCAGGCACCTCGCGCCCGGCGGCACTCTCGTCGTCGTCGGGCTGTCCCGGCCGCGTTCCGTCGGGGACCATCTGCTCGGCGCCGTCGCCGTCCCGCTGAACGCCGCCCTGGGGTGGCTGAAGAACAGGGGCCGCCGGGCCGCCCGGCCGGACGCGATGACGGCCCGGACCCGGCCGGCGGAGATGAGCTTCGCCGAGATCGTCCGGGAAGCCCGTGCGGTGCTGCCGGGCGCCCGGCTGCGGCGTCGGTTGTTCTGGCGCTACACCCTCGTGTGGCGGAGCCCCGATCACGGCTGAGCAGAGAACGTCAGGAGGCGAGGCCGCCGTTGCTCTTGAGCAGCTGGCCGTTGATCCACTGCCCCTGGGGCGAACAGAGGAAGTCCACCAGGTGCGCGGTGTCCTGGGGGGTGCCCATCCGGTCGAGCGGGGTCCGGCTCAGCACGTGCTCGCGCACGGTGTCGTCCATCCAACCGGTGTCCACCGGACCGGGGTTGATGACGTTGGCCGTGATGCCCAGATGGGCGAGTTCGTGGGCCGCCGCCAGAGTGATGCGGTCCAGCGCCCCCTTGCTGGCCCCGTAGGGGAGGTTGTCGACGGTGTGGTCGCTGGTGAGGCTGATGACGCGGCCCGCGCCCGGGTTTCCGCGGAACCGGCGGCCGTACTCGCGGATCAGGAGCCAGGGGGCGCGGGCGTTCACCGCGAAGTGGCGGTCGAAGCTTTCGAGCGTGGTGTCGAGGAGGCCGGAGTCGACCGACTCGCAGTGGCACATCACCAGGGCGGTCACCCCGCCGAGGCGCTTCTCGACCTCGTCGAAGACGCGCTCCGGGGCGCCGGGGTCCGCGAGGTCCGCCTCCACCGCCGCCGTGTGCGCGCCCCGCTCGGCCAGGGCCCGCGCCATGGCGTCCGCCGCGCCCGCCTCCGCGCCCCAGGGCATGCGGGCGTCGTAGGGCGTCCAGTACGTGAAGGCGATGTCCCAACCGGAATCCGCCAGTTGGGCGGCGACCCCGGCGCCGATGCTGACGGAACGGCCGACGCCGGTCACCAGTGCGACCGGTCGGCGAGCTTCAGACACCGTCTGCTCCACTGAGTTCGTCACGGCGCCATCGTTGGGTCGGGATCCGCTCCGCGCAAGCGGATTTCCGGGGCCGCGCGCGTCCTCCACCCGGACCGGCCGACCGGAGCGCGAGGATCTTCCGTCCGCCCGGCACGAAGTCTGTCCGACGACGCGTTCCCCGGCACCGGCGACGCTTCCCGCGCGAAGACCGTGGCCGACGCGGGGGTCGGGATCGTAGGCTCGCCCCATGATCGAGAAGAGCCCGGCCCTCCCGCCGTTCCCGCCCCTGCTGACCCGACACGACGAGGCGGAGACCTGCGCCGACCCGAGCAGCGTGATGACGCTCCTCGCCGACTCGGACCGTACGGCCGACGGCTTCACCAGCTACCGCTCCACCTTCGCCGAGGGGGCCGTGGGGGCGCCCGCCCACTTCCACACCAAGGCGACCGAGCTGTTCTTCGTGATCAGCGGCTCCCTCCGGGTCCTCGTGGGCGAGGAGGTCACCGTGCTCCACGCCGGCGACTTCCTCGCGGTGCCGCCGCACACCCCGCACGCCTTCGCCGCCGCGCCCGGCAGCACGGCGGACGTGCTCTTCGTGTTCACCCCCGGCATGGGCCGCTTCGACTACCTGCGTCTGCTCGGCCGGGTGGTGCGCGGCGAGGCGGACTTCCAGGAGATCGCGGACTCGGCGGAGAAGTACGACAACCACTACGTCGACAGCCCGGTCTGGCGCGCCGCCCTCGAGGAGACCGCGTGATCACGCCCACCACCCACGTCCGGATCGCGCGGCCCTCGCGCGACCTCGCCGCCGCCGAGCGCTTCTACGTCGGCGGCCTGGGCCTCGCGGTGCTCTGGCGCTCCACCGCGAGCGAGCCCGGCACCCACGACCTCCTGATGGTCGGACCGAGGGACGGCGGCTGGCACTTCGAGCTGACCCGCGACCCGGCGGCCCCGCTCGACCCCACGCCCACGGTCGACGACCTCTTCGTGGTCTACCTGGGCGAGCCGCCCGACGAAGCACTCGTCGCACGTCTGGTCGAAGCCGGCGGAACCCGGGTCGCGTCGCACAACCCGTACTGGGACGAGTACGGCGTGACGGTCGAGGACCCGGACGGATACCGGCTGGTGCTCTGCTCGCGCACCTGGGGCTGAGCGCGCGCCCGCGCGGCGTCAGCCGGCGAGCCCGAACACCCGGTCGCCCTGGCGGAGGCCGAAGGCCTCGGCCGCCGATCCGCCGCGGACCACCAGCTCGGCGAAGCCGACGCCGGAGCTGCCGACCGTGATGCCGGGCTCGCCGAGCGGGACGTCGGGGAGCCGGTCGTAGCAGCGCACCTTGACGTCGCGGCCTTCGAGCCGGTTGTGGACGAGAAGGGTCTCCGCGCCGTCGTAGCCGGGCAGTTCGGCGGGCGGCCGGTCCAGCTTGCAGTTGCCGAAGTTGTCCACGACGGCGACACGCACCTCTCCTTCGGTGGACGGGTGCACCGCCAGCGGCTCGGCGGGGACCGGGCGCCCGTCCGCCAGCCAGCGGGCGAGCAGGGGCACGTACGTACCAGAGGCTGCGGAACTGCGTCCGGACCATCTCGTCGATCTCGGCCGGCGCCAGCTCGGCCCAGCCGTCCGCGGCGGCCTCCAGGACCTCGCGCACGTCGGTGACCCGCACCTCCTCCAGGCCGAGGTAGGTCGCCAGGGGGGCGAGGACCCGCTGGTTCAGCGTGCTGACGACCAGGTGGTTCCCGTGCCGGAAGTAGCAGAAGGGCACGCCGTTGGGCCAGTGGCCGTCCCTGGGCGCGATGTTGACGAGCGCGACGACCGGTCGGCCGGGGCCGCCGATGAGCTCGGTGGAGCGGAGCAGGTCGAGCAGGGTGAGGGCGGCGGCGCCCTCGGGGTCCGGTCCGCCGAGCGGCAGGACGGTCGGCGTGGAGCCGAAGAGGGTGGCGATCCGGGCGGACTGGCGGGCGAGCGCGTTGGGGTCGGAGCAGTCGGTGAGGGAGACGACCGGGGGAAGGGTCATGACGGGTTCGTCGCCGTTCTGTCGAGGGATGGCATGGTTCGTACGATCTGGTGTGCTCTGGGCGTGAACATCGGTCTCGGGTGTTCGCTGGCTCGTCGACGGCCGGGCCGGGGCAACAAAAAAGGACCCTCCGTCTCCGGAGGGTCCGTCGCATCCAGTGCGCACACGGCTTCGCTAGCGAAGCGCCTCCGGGGGCGGGGGCATCATTCGCATCATGGCGAGGGTGGCGGTGTGCTGCATGGGCGGGACGATAGCACCCGCCCGCGCCCCCGCGTCCACCCGTCCACGGAGCGGTCGGGGCGGGACGGGCCGTCGGGTGGGGCGCCGGATCGGCCGTCGGGCCAGCTGCCGGGGTGGCTGCCGGGCCTGCTGTCGGGTCCGACGGTCAGGTGGACTGCCAGGCCGGCTGTCGGATCGACGGCCGCGACGGATGCGGCGGTGGGTGGCCGCGACGGACCGGTGCCACCCGTCACCGGTCACCCGACACCCCGACACCCATCCTCTCCACGTGGACGCAAAGTGACGAATCGGTGTCCGAGGGTGACGCTCCGCCGTGTCCCGGCGTGCCCACCCCGCCGCGCGGGCGCATCCTGGCAGCAGGGCCGGACTCCCCCTGGCCGACGAGGAGGCCGCGTGGGACCGAGCAACCCGGCGGAGAACGCCGATCCCCGGCCACGGGGCGGGTCGCCGCTCGCCGGTGTCGCGGCGGCCCTGCTCGACGCCGACGGACGGATCGCGTGGTGGTCGAGGGCGGCCCAGCGGCTGCTCGGCTGGACGGGCGAGGAGGTGGCCGGCCGGCCCGCCCGCGAGGTGCTGGGCGAGGTGGCGGCCGATCTCGACGGCTCCGCCGGCGGGCGGCGGGCGCGGCTGCGGCACCGGTCGGGCCGGGTGGTGGAGGCGGACGTCCGGGTCTCCGGGGCGGACGGATCCGCCGAGCGGCTGGTCCTGGTGCTGGTGCCCGACGAGGTGTGCGGCTGGGACCAGGACCGGGACATCGCCCGGGCGCTGCTGGCCCAGGACGGCATCGGCGTCGCGCAGTACGACATCACCGGACGGCTCGTGCGGACCAATGCCGCCATGGAGGCGCTCCGCCCTCCGGGGGCCGGCGAGGACTGGCTGGCCCGGCTCGCCGCCCGGGACGGGGGCGGTACCGCGGAGGAGGCCTTCGAGGACGTGGCGGCCACCGGGGCGCCGCTCGTCGGGCGGGTCTACGAGCTGGGGCCGGGCGACGGCGCGGCCGGGCTGTCCGTGTCGTGCTTCCGCGTCGACGACGTGCTCGGGACGCCCCGTGGCGTGATGGTCGAGGCGTCGAAGGTGGCGGAGGCGGGCCCGCATCTCGACGCCGCGTACCGCAGGGCGTTCGAGATCGGGCAGTCGCTCGACGTGGTCCAGGTGGCGCAGGACCTCACCCGGGTGCTGGTGCCGGCGCTGGGCGATCACGCGACGGTCGACTACCCGGAGGACGTGCTGGAAGGCCGCGATCCGGCGCCCGGCTATCCGGGCCAGGAGGCGTCCGCGCCGCGCCGGGTGGCGGTGCGGGCCGCCGACGGCCCGTGGCCGGCCCGGCTGATCCAGGTGGGCGAGGCGATCCCCCGGGTGGCGGAGACGCCGGAGATCGCGGCCAAGTTCGTCGGTGACGTGCTCGTCGCCGACGCGGAGCAGGCCCGGCGGATCCTGGGCGGCGATCCGGAGCGGATCGACCGCTTCCTGCCGGAGGGCACGCACGCCTCGCTGGGCTGCCCGCTCTACCGGCGCGGGCGGTTCTTCGGGTACGCGGCGGTGTACCGCACCTGCGGCGCGACGCCCTTCGACGAGACGGACATCCGGCTGATGCACGACCTGTGCGCGCGGACCGCGACCGCCATCGACAACGCCTTCCGCTTCGCCCGGGAGCACCAGACGGCGGTCGTCCTCCAGCGGAGCCTGCTGCCGCCGGCGGCGACGCGCAGCACCGCCGCCGAGACGGCCGGCTTCTATCTGCCCGCGGGCGGTTCGGTGAGCGTCGGCGGCGACTGGTACGACGCCTTCGACCTGTCGTCGCTGCGGGTCGGGCTCGTCGTGGGCGACGTCGTCGGGCACGGCCTGGAGGCGGCGGCGACGATGGCCCGGCTGCGTACCGCCGTCCAGACCCTCGCCGAACTCGACCTTCCTCCGGACGAGTTGCTGGCCCGGCTGGACGATCTGGTCCGGCGGATGCAGATCGAGGCCGAGTTCCCGGACACCGTCGGCGGCTCCTGCCTGTTCGCCGTCTACGATCCGGTGTCCCGCACCTGCCGGATGGCCTCCGCCGGGCATCCGCCGCCCGCCCTCGTCACCCCGGCGGGCGAGGTGGCCTTCGTGCCGCTGACGCCGGGGCCGCTGCTCGGTGTCGGGGACCATCCCTTCGAGGTCACCACCCTCACCCTGCCGCCGGGGAGCACGCTCGTCTGCTACACGGACGGCCTGCTCGGCCGGGACGTGGCGGCCGGGTCGGAGCGGCTGAAGGCGGATCTCGCCGAGCTGGGCCGGGACTACGGAAACCCGGCGTCGCTCGGCGACGCGCTGCTGGCGCGGAGCCCGCACGCCGAGGCCCCGGCCGACGACATCACGCTTCTGCTGGCGCGGACGCACGCCGTGCCGGAGGAGTCGACGGCGGTCTGGGAGTACCCCGCCGACCTCGAAGCGGTGGGCCGGGCACGGGCCGACGTCCAGGCGCGGCTCGTGGAGTGGGGACTCGACGAGCTGCTGTTCAGCACCGAGCTGATCGTGAGCGAGCTCGTCACCAACGCGATGCGGTACGCCGGCGGTCCCGTCACCGTGCGTCTCTTCCGGGACCGGGTGCTGGTGTGCGAGGTGTCCGACCCGAGCAGCACGCAGCCCCGGCTCCGCCGCGCCCTGGTGACGGACGAGGGGGGCCGGGGCCTCTTCCTGGTCGCTCAGCTGACGAGCCGCTGGGGCAGCCGCTACACGACCCGCGGCAAGACGATCTGGACGGAGCAGGAACTGCCCGAGGCCGTCCGGCCCCGGTGATCCGGCGCCCGGCGGGCCCGCGTCCGGCGGGCCCGCGCCCGTGGAGTCGGCGTCCGGCGGCCCGGCTTCCGGCGAGCCCACGCCCGTGGAGTCGGCGTCCGGTGGCCTGGCGTCCGGTGGGTCCGCTTCGCGCTCGGTGTCACCGGCCCGTGTACGGCAGGAGCGCCATCTCCCGGGCGTTCTTGACGGCGGTGGCGAGCGCCCGCTGCTGCTGGGCGGTCACGCGGGTGACGCGACGGCCTCGGATCTTGCCCCGGTCGGAGACGAACTTCCGGAGCAGGTCGGTGTCCTTGTAGTCGATGTACGTGATCCCGGCCGCGTCGAGCGGGTTGGGGCGGGGCGCGGCGGGCTTGCGGGGCTCGTGGCGACGGGCCATGGGGGCGTCTCCTTCGCGGAGGGTTCGGGTCACCGCCGTGCGGGCGGTGGCCGGGCGGGCGTACGGGGGCAGGCGTACGGGTGGGGCCGGGCCGGCGGGCGGGTGGGGGCGGTCAGGCGCGCGGGTGGGGGTCAGACGGCGTCGAGAAGGTCGTCGAAGGCGGCCGGGAGACGCTTCCAGGACTCGGGGCCGGAGGCGAACTCCGCGTCCGTGAGGAGGCAGGAGTCCAGGAGCCGCTCCAGGCCGTCGCGGTCGAGGCCGGGCGAGGTGAAGACGAGGTGCTGGCAGCAGTCGCCGTGCTCGGGGTGCCAGTCGAGCGCGGCGGCGGCGCGGCGCATCGGCGGGATCAGCTCCCAGGCCGCGTCCGGCAGCGACGCCAGCCAGGGGCCGGCGTTCTCGACGCAGAGCGCGCCGCCGGCCGCGTCCCAGGCGAGGAGGGTGTCGGGCCGGTCGGCGAGCCAGAACCGGCCGCGGCTGCGGGCGGCGGCGCAGCACAGGTCCTCCAGGGCCTCGTAGAGGCGTTCGGGGTGGAAGGGGCGCCTGCGGTGCCAGACGAGGGTGGCGACGCCCGACTCGTCGGCGTCGTGGGGCAGCAGGGCGCAGGCCGGGTGCTGGGCGGCGGCCGCGGCCTCCACGTCGAAGCCGGCGAACGCCGCGCGGGCCAGTTCGGGGGAATCGGCGGCCACGCGGCGGGCGGTGGGGTGCAGTTGGGCGAGGAGGGCGTGGTCCTCCTCGTCGGCGACGTCGTTGGCGACGACGGCGAGGACGGGCGCGTACTCGAGCTGCCGGGCCCAGGTGTCCCCGACGGTCCGCCGGTCGGTGGCGGCCGCGGCGAGGCCGGCCTCGGCGAGGTCGTCGCCGTTGGCGAGGCAGGGCAGGACGAGGGCGGGGTCCACGGCGGTGATCACGTTCGTCAGGGCGAGCCGGTCCCCGCCGTGGACGGCGATGACCTCGGCCATGGCCTTCGGTTCGACCGAGTCCCAGAGTTCGACCACGGCGAGGCGGGCGGTGCCGGCGAGTCGCAGCAGTTCGGGGACGAGGTCCTCGCGCAGGGCGCAGCAGGCGCAGTCGTCGACGAGGGGGGTCTCGTCCCGGGAGAGGGCGCCGGTGGTGTCGCGGACCGTCCGGACGACGCCTCCGGCCGCCGCCTCCGTGAGGTCGTGGTGCAGGGCGACGCTGCCGGGGACGGCCTCCAGGAGGCGGTCGACGACCTCGTTCCTGGCCGCGGCGTGCAGTCCGGCGACGATCACGACGGGGAGCTGCCCCAGGTGCTCGTGCGGCATCAACGGGCTCCGTAGCGGCGCTGGAACTTCTCGACGCGGCCTGCGGTGTCGAGCAC
Organism: Streptomyces sp. NPDC014861; assembly: GCF_043081625.1. NCBI lineage: Bacteria > Bacillati > Actinomycetota > Actinomycetes > Kitasatosporales > Streptomycetaceae > Streptomyces > Streptomyces sp. NPDC014861. The sequence goes on along the minus strand of NZ_JBIBWV010000005.1, from coordinate 380,231 downwards.
GCGTGCGGTGCCCGTGTAGAAGGGGTGGCTGGCGGAGGAGATCTCGACGTCGACCACGGGATAGGTGCGGCCGTCCTCCCATTCGACGGTCTTGTCGCTGGTGAGGGTGGACCGCGTGAGGAACGCGGTGCCCGAGGCGGAGTCCCGGAAGACGACGGGCTCGTAGGCGGGGTGGATGCCGGGCTTCATGGCAGGGCCTTTCGAACGGCGGGTGGGTGGGTGGCCGGGGGTGGCCGGGGCTCAGCGCTCTTCGCGGAAGTCCACGTGGCGGCCGGCGACGGGGTCGTACTTGCGGAGTGTCAGGCGGTCGGGGTCGTTGCGGCGGTTCTTGCGCGTCACATAGGTGAAGCCGGTGCCGGCCGTGGAGCGGAGCTTGACGACCGGGCGGATCTCGTTGCGTGCCATGGCGCTAGTATATGACAATGAATTCCATGTTCAAAAACCTCTTCCTGTGAGAAAGGTGGTTCCCCCATGTCCGCCCACTGCCAGCTGACCGGCGCCCGGCCGGGATTCGGCAACAACATCTCCCACTCCCACCGGCGCACCTCGCGCCGCTTCGACCCGAACATCCAGCGCAAGCGCTACTGGCTGCCCGGCGAGGGGCGCTACGTCCGGCTCACCCTGAGCGCCCGGGCGATCAAGACGGTGGACGCCATCGGCGTCGAGGCCGCCGTGGCACGGATCCGCGCACGCGGAGGGAAGGTCTGATGGCCAAGAAGAGCAAGATCGCCCGGAACGAGCGGCGCAAGCGGGTCGTCGAGCGGTACGCGGCCCGGCGGGCCGAGCTCAAGGAGCTCATCCGCCGTCCGTCGACGGCTCCCGCCGAGCGCGAGGCGGCCCTCGCGGAGCTGCGGAGGCAGCCGCGCGACGCCGCCGCCTCGCGCGTCCGCAACCGGGACGCCGTGGACGGCCGCCCGCGCGGATACCTCCGCGCCTTCGGCCTCTCCCGCGTCCGCGTGCGGGAGCACGCCCACGCCGGCTTCCTGCCGGGCGTGACCAAGTCCTCCTGGTAGCGGAGGAGTTCCGAGGGGTACGCGCCGGGCGGCGAGCCCGGCGCGTACCCCCGCTCACGCCGGGGTGACGACGACGGTGCGGCCGTCCGGATCGGTCAGGACCCGGCGGCCGGCGTCGCCGGCCGCGGCGGGCGCGGTGAAGCCGAGGCGGAGCCGGCCGGTCGGGGCACGGCCGTTCGCCGGATACAGCTCCAGGACGGCGCCGTCACCGAGGACGGCCGCGTGGTGCTCGGGCCCCGTGCCGTGCCGCTCCCGGACGAAGGACAGGCCGAGACCGGTGTAGAACGCCCGGCAGGCTTCGAGGCGATCGGTGTGGATGACGACGAGGTCGATGCGCAGGGGTGTCTCCTCCGGTCCGACGGCGTGCGCCGCGTACGCGACGACGGGCACGCGACCACGGGCACGCGACGTCACGCGTGCACGATGACGTGCGCGCGACGACGTACGTACGCGAGGGCATCGCGCGGTGACGCACCGTACAGGACCGGCTGCGCCCGGCCTACCGGGTTTCCGGCGGGGCGTCGGACATGAGGTCGTTCTTGAGGTCGCCGAGGATGCGGGCGAGGATGCGGGAGACGTGCATCTGGGAGAGGCCGACGCGCAGGCCGATCTCCGCCTGGGTCAGGTCCTCGCCGAAGCGGAGACCGAGGATCTCGCGGTCGCGCGCGTCGAGGCGGGCGACGAGGGGCGCGAGGGACTCCAGGTCGTCGACGAGTTCGTAGCCGTGCTCCGTCACGGCGGTGCGGCGGCCGACGGAGCCCTGCGGGGCGCTGTCGTCGTCCTCGGCGCCGACGGGGGCGTCGAGCGAGTGGACGGTGTAGGCGTTGGCGGCCAGCTCCCCCTCCGCGATCTCGGCCTCGGTGAGGTGGAGGCGGTCGGCGAGTTCCGCGCGGCTGGGGCGGTGACCCTCGTCCTGCTCCAGGGCGTCGGAGGCCCGGGCGAGGGCGATGCGCAGCTCCTGGAGCCGGCGGGGGACGTGCACGGTCCAGCCGGTGTCGCGGAAGAAGCGCTTCATCTCGCCGACGACGGTCGGCAGGGCGAACGCGGAGAAGTCCACGCCGCGGTCCGGGTCGAAGCGGTCGATCGCCTTGATGAGCCCGATGGTGCCGACCTGGACGATGTCCTCGGCGGGTTCGGGCCGGCCGCGGAAGCGGCGCGCGGCGAACTTGACCAGGCTGAGGTTGAGCTCGACGAGCGTGTTGCGGAGGTAGGCGTGCTCGGGGGTGCCCTCGTCGAGGTCGCGGAGCCGGCGGAAGAGCGTGGCGGAGAGGATCCGGGCGGCGTCGGTGGAGACCTCGGTCGGACGCTCCGGCGCGGCCAGGCCGTCGAGGGCCCGCCGCCGGACGGCGGCCGCCGGGGGCGTACCGCGGGATCGGGCGAGGGTTGCCGGGGATCGGCCGGTGGACATGAGCGCTCCTTCGGTCCTGTGGACCTGCGCCGCCGCGTCCGGGGAGGCGGAGTGGTTTCCGCGCTTCGTGGTCGCCCCTCCCGGAGGGAGGGCCTTCACCCCGAGTTTCCGTCCTGGTGGCATATACGTCAATTTTTGCGTGAATTCCACTTCGCCTATCCGGCGAAGGCGGCACCAACCGCGCACGCCCGATCACCCAACGGCACCGACGCCCCCTTCCGCCGGGCCGCGCCCCTCCGGCCGGTACCTGTCGCTCGACGGGTACCGGCCGAGAGCGGCGTAGGGCAGTCCCGGCCCCGCTGCGCGGAGGGCGACCCGGAGCGGAATCCGGCCATCGTGGCGCGGCGGGACGCGCTCACCGCGGCGAAGGCGGTCGGCGCCGGCCGGGCCGCCCCCGCCCGGGTGCGGCGCCGGGGCGAGGACGTGGCGCCGCTCCCCGGCGCCCGGCAGTGCCACGACCTCGGGAGGACCACTCGGCGTGGGCCGTCGGGCCGTCCGCGGAGCTCATCGCGGCGATCGGGGCCGCCGCGCCGCCCGACCGGATCCGGGAGCGCCGGCTACGACGCGACCAGCCTTTCCCGCACCGGCCGCCGTGGCCCGCCGCCGCCCCTGTCACCCACCGGCGGGGGCGGCGGCGAGACCGTGGAGACGGTCTCAAACTTTGACCACAATTCGCCCACACTCTCGCCCCAACTCCCGTACCGATGCTCTAGATTGACCATGCTTCAGCCGATCGGGCACTCGGCGACCACTCGTGCCCTTCATGTCCGGCGCCACGCACCACCAGCAAGGGCTCCCCCGGTACCAGTCCTGGGGGAATGTTCGGTTCTTCGGGTCCAGGAGGACCTCGGGTGCGGGGAGCGCCCCAGGTCTCCACGGATTTCCGCGCACTTCGTGAGTCCCGGCACGGCGGGTCGTCCCGCCGCGCCGGTGTGAGTCGTGCACGCAGTTCACCGGAGCCTGGGGGGTTCTGTGCGGCAAGGGGGATTAGCCAGCCCGTTTCCGTCGACGCGCGAGCGTCCGGCGGGGGGCGGGACCATCGACCAGCCCGCCATCGAGTGGGAACAGCGGTACCGCCGTACCGTCATCATCAGCGACACCGTGACCACCGCCGTGGTGGTGACCGCGATCGGCGACTTCTTCGGGGTCAGGGACGCCGCCGACTGGCACGAGAAGTGGGGTTTCCTCGCCTTCGGCACGCACCTGCTGGTGCTGGCCTCCCTGGCGGTGGGCCGCGCGTGGGCGCCGGCGGTGCTCGGCCAGGGCGCGGAGGAGTTCCGCCGGCTCGGCCGGTCGCTCTTCGCGGCGACCGTCGTGCTCGCGCTCGGCGGGATCGCCCTGACCTCGCGCAACATCAAGCTCTGGATCTTCGTGGCCGTCCCCGCGATCGCCCTGGTCACCATGACCGCGCGCTACCTGCTCCGGCTCTGGCTGCACAAACAGCGCAAGGAAGGGCGCTGTCTGCGGCCGGTGCTCGCGGCCGGGAGCGCGGACACCCTGCGCGACCTGATCACCCGGACCCGCAAGTTCCCGCACCTCGGCTGGCGGGTGGAAGCGGTGTGCACGACGGACGGGACGGGGCCCGACGGCGACCACCTCGACGGGGTGCCGGTCGTCGGACCGCTGGCGGACGTCTCGAACCACGTGCGCCGCGACGGCTACCGGGTCGTCGCGGTCACACCGGACCCGCACTGGTCCCCGGACCGCCTGCGGCGGCTCGCCTGGAACCTGGAGGGCAGTGACGCCGAGATGGTCGTCGCGCCCGTGCTGATGGAGGTCGCGGGACCGCGGCTGCACGTCGACGCGGTGCTCGGGATCCCGCTGCTGCGGGTCAGCATGCCGGCCTTCACCGGCGGGCGCCGCGCGGTCAAGGAGGTCGTCGACCGGCTGGGCGCGGCGGTCCTGCTGGTCCTGTTCGCGCCGCTGATGCTGCTCGTCGCGCTGCTCGTGCTCGTCGACAGCCGGGGCGGGGCGTTCTACCGGCAGCGCAGGGTCGGCAAGGACGGGCGGGAGTTCACCATCCTCAAGTACCGCACCATGGTGGCCGACGCCGACCGGGCCCGCTCCGGGCTCGCCGGGCTCAACGAGGGCGCGGGGCCGCTGTTCAAGCTCCGCAGGGACCCGCGGGTGACCCGGGTGGGGGCGGTGCTGCGCCGGTACTCCGTCGACGAGCTCCCGCAGCTCCTCAACGTCCTGGCCGGTTCGATGTCGCTGGTCGGCCCGCGCCCGCCGCTGCCCGAGGAGTCCGCGGCGTACGGCCCGGACATCCGGCGGCGCCTCCTGGTCAAGCCCGGTCTGACCGGACTGTGGCAGATCAGCGGGCGGAGCGACCTGTCGTGGGAGGAGACGGTCCGGCTGGACCTGCGGTACGTGGAGGACTGGTCGCTCGCCCTGGACACGGTGATCTTGTGGAAGACGCTGCGCGCCGTCCTCCACGGACAGGGGGCGTACTGATGCGCGGGGGACGGCGCCGCCGTACCGCCGGCGCCGGGACCGCAGGCCCGTGGGGCCTGCCTGGGGGGAGGAACGCTTCATGAGGGTCAGCGTTTTCGGGCTCGGCTACGTGGGCTGCGTGTCGGCCGCGTGCCTGGCGAGCCTGGGGCACGAGGTCGTCGGGGTGGACGTCAACCAGGTCAAGGTCGACCTGGTCAACGGCGGCAGGGCCCCGGTGGTCGAGGAGGGGATCGGAGAGCTCGTCGCCGAGGTGGTGCGGGCCGGGTCGCTGCGCGCCACCGCGGACGTCCGCGAGGCCATCGCGGACAGCGAGGTGTCGCTGGTATGCGTGGGCACCCCGTCGGAGCCCAACGGCAGTCTGTGCACCACGTACCTGGAGCGGGTCACCGAGGAGATCGGGGCCGCGCTGGCCGAGCGCGGCGGCCGGCACACGGTCGTCTTCCGGAGCACCATGCTCCCCGGCACCTGCCTGAACTTATTGGTGCCGATCCTGGAGAAGTACGTCGGCGGCACGGCCGGCGTGGACGTCGGGGTCGCGGTGAACCCGGAGTTCCTGCGCGAGGGCACCAGCGTGCGGGACTTCTTCGACCCGCCCAAGACCGTCGTCGGCGAACTCGACCCGGCGAGCGGCGACGTGGTGGAGGCGCTCTACGAGGGGCTGCCCGGCCAGGTGTTCCGGGTGCCGGTCCCCACCGCCGAGGCGATCAAGTACGCGGACAACGCCTTCCACGGACTCAAGATCGGGTTCGCCAACGAACTGGGCGCCGTGTGCCGGGCGCTCGGGGTCGACTCGCACCAGGTCATCGACGTCTTCCTGGCCGACCGCAAGCTGAACATCAGCCCCGCCTATCTGCGGCCCGGCTTCGCCTTCGGCGGCTCCTGCCTGCCCAAGGACCTGCGCAGCCTGGTCCACGCGGCGCAGCGGGCCGACGTGTCGGTACCGATCCTCGCCCATGTGCTGCCGTCCAACTCCGACCACCTCCAGCGGGCGGTGGAGCTGGTCGAGCGCACCGGGAAGCGGCGGGTGGGCCTCTTCGGGCTCTCCTTCAAGCCCGGTACCGACGACCTGCGGGAGAGTCCGCTCGTCGAGCTGGCGGAGCGGCTCTTCGGCAAGGGGTACGACCTGCGGATCCACGACGCCAACGTGAGCCTCGCCCGGCTGCTCGGCGCGAACCGCGAGTACATCGAGACCCGGCTGCCGCACCTGGGGCGGCTGCTCGCGGACTCCGTCGGCGAGGTCCTCGACCACGCCGAGGTCGTCCTGGTGGGGACCAGGGACCCGGCCGTCCTGGCGGCGCTGCCCCGGGGCGGCGCCCCGGTGATCATCGATCTCGTCCATCTTCCCGACGCCGACGCGCGCCGGGCCGAACCGGGGTACGTGGGCCTTGCGTGGTGACTCGACCAGCGGCGACCGGGCACCCCGGCGCGCGCTGATCCTGGTGGAGAACCTTTCGGTGCCGTTCGACCGGCGTGTGTGGCAGGAGTGCACGACGCTGCGCGACGCGGGCTGGGAGGTGCACGTCATCTGCCCCCGGGGCAGCAAGCGGGACACGGAGCCGGAGGCGGTGGTCGACGGGGTGCGGATCCACCGCTACCCGCTGCGCGCGGCCACCGGAGGTCCGGCCGGCTACGTGCGGGAGTACGGATCGGCCCTGTGGCACACGCTCCGGCTGGCGCGGAAGGTCGGCCCGGTCGACGTCGTGCACGCCTGCAATCCGCCGGACCTGCTGTTCCTGCCCGCCCTGTGGCTGAAGCGGCGGGGGGCGCGGTTCGTCTTCGACCAGCACGATCTGGTGCCCGAGCTCTACCTCTCCCGCTTCGGGCGCGGCGAGGACCTGTTGTACCGGGGGGTGTGCGCGCTGGAGCGGATGACGTACCGGGCCTCGGACGTGGTGCTCGCCACCAACGAGAGCTACCGGGACGTGGCCGTGCGCCGGGGCGGGCGGCGGCCGGAGGACGTCTTCGTGGTGCGCAGCGCGCCGGACACCGACCGCTTCCGGCCGGTGCCGCCCGAGCCGGAGCTGAAGCGCGGCAAGCCCCATCTGCTGTGCTACCTCGGCGTGATGGGCCCGCAGGACGGCGTCGACTACGCGCTGCGGGCGCTGGCGAAGCTGCGCGACGAACTCGGGCGGACGGACTGGCACGCGGTGTTCGTCGGCGCCGGCGACACCTTCGACGCGATGGTGCGGCTGGCCGGGCGGCTCGGGATCGCGGAGCACGTGGAGTTCACCGGGCGCGTCCCCGACGCGGAGCTGGTGCGGTGGCTGTGCAGCGCCGACGTGTGCCTCTCCCCCGACCCGCGCAATCCGCTCAACGACGTGTCGACGATGAACAAGGTCCTGGAGTACATGGTGATGGGCCGGCCGATCGTCTCCTTCGACCTCAGGGAGGCGCGCGTCTCCGCCGGCGAGGCCGCCGTGTACGCCCCCGCGAACGACGAGGCCGCGTTCGCCGCGCTGATCGCGGGGCTGATGGACGATCCGGAGCAGCGGGCCCGGATGGGCAAGATCGGCCAGGAGCGGATCCACGGGCCGCTCTCCTGGCGGAACTCCCAGGAGGCGCTGCTCGCCGCGTACGCCGCGGCCTGCGGTGACCGGGGCCCGGCGGCGGGCGGCGCCGACCGGGCGGGGAGGCCGCGCCGTTGAGCGACGACACGATACGCCTGGTCACGATCGGGCGGATTATCCGTCGGCGCGGACGGCTCCTCACCCTCCTCGCCCTGCTGGGCGCGCTCGCCGGGTACGGCACCTCGCTCCTGGTCCCGCCGCGGTACACGACGTCCGCGTCGGTGCTGCTGCCCGGGGTGTGGGGGGAGCGCGAGCTGCTGACGCAGACGCAGGTCGCGACGAGTTCGGTGGTGCTCGACCGGGTGGCCGCCGGGCTCGGCGGGACCGGGCCGGGCGCCGGCGAACTGCGCGAGCGGGTACGGGCGGAGGCGGCGAACGGGAACATCATCAAGATCTCGGGCACGGCCGGCACCCCGGAGGGCGCGCAGCGGCTCTCCGACCTGGTGGCCCGGGAGTTCGTCGGCTTCGCGACGCGGATCGTCGGCGACGAGGCCGACCCGGAGGCGGCGGCGCGGCTCCAGGCGCTGCGGCAGACGGTGGCGCGGACCGGGCGCCGCGTCACCGAGCTGGCCGAGGCCGCCGGTCCGGGGAAGTCCGTGGAGAGCGTGCAGACCCGCACGGAGCTCGCGAAGCTGAACACCTCGCTCCAGGGGGCCATGGACAAGCTGGAGCAGGCCGCGCCGACCGCGGGCAAGGCCAACCTGGTCGTGATGGGGGCGGCGGTGCGGCCGGAGGGCGAGACGCCGCCGACGCGGGCGCAGCTCGTCGCGGCCGGGGCGCTGCTGTTCTTCCTGCTCGCGGTCGTCGGGCACCTGGCCGCCGCGCGGGTGAGTCGCCGGCTGCGGACCGAGCAGGAGGTCGCGGCGGCGCTGGACGCCGCGGTCCTCGGGACCGTCGACGTCCCGGGTGAGCGGTCCGGGCGCCGGGAGGAGGGCCGGGGTCCGGGGGCGTGGCTCCGCCGGCCGCTCGGCCTCGACGTCCGGTGGGACGTCCCGGTCCCGTACGCCTCCGGCGGCGAGGCGGGCCGGCTCGTCCGCTACCGGCGGGTGTGCGCCCGGCTGCGGGACCGGTCGCCGGGCGGGGGACGGCTGCTCGTCGTCGTCCCGGAGGGCGACGCGACCGCGCGGCGGGCGGCCGGGCTGCTCGCCGCCGAGGCCGTCGCGGACGCGGGCGGTCCCCCGCCGCGGGTGGTCGAGGTGCCGGTCGACGGGCCGATGGTGCCGGACCGCGAGGACGAGTGCGGCGCGCTGGTCGTGCTCGGCGCGGGCGCCTGGACGGCGGCCGAGCTCGCCGGTGTGGCCGAGGCCTGCGCCGACGCCGGGCACGAGCTCGTCGGCGTCGTCCTCGCCGGCCTGGTCAAGGCGCGCCCGGAGCGGTCCTCGGGGCGGGCCGCCGTCCCGGCCCGCCCGGCCTCGGACGAGACCGCGGAGGCCGCACGGTGACGACGCGTACGCCCCCGGAGCCGGTGCCCGCCGCTCCGCTCGTCGACCTGCACACGCTGGTGGTGACGGTCCGCAGGCGGCGGCGCCTCTGGGGCTCCGTGGCCCTGCTCGGTCTCGTCGGCGGCGCGGGGACGGCCGTCCTGCTGCCGCCGGAGCCGACCGCGGTCACCAAGGTGCTGGTCGCCCATCAGGAGGACCAGCCGACCGACCCCGGGACGCTGATCCGCACCGACGTCGCGCTGCTGCACACCACGCGGATCGCAGGCCGGGCCCTGGCGGCCCTCGGGTCCCCGGAGAAGCCGGAGGACTTCATGAAGGAGTACGAGGGCAGCGGGCTGACCAACAACGTGCTCCAGATCGAGGCGACCGGGGACGGTGACGCCCAGGCGGTGGCCCGGGCCCGGGCGGTGGCCGACGCGTTCGTCGCGGACCACGTGCGGCGTCTGCGGGAGGCGGCGGACGCCGAGGCGCGGACCCTGCTCGACCAGCGCGACCGGCTGCGGGACGAACTCGCCGAGGTCAACCGGGCGATCGGCGACGACACGCCCCCGAGCGCGGCGGACGCCTCGGCGGACCGGGAGTCGCTCTTCGCCCGGCGCGCCGAACTCACCTCTCAGATAACCGAGTTCGGTCAGCGTGCGGCGCAGGCCCGGGTCGGGACGCCCCGGCTCGTCGCCGGCACGCAGATCGTGGACGCGCCCCGTGCCGTACGGCACTCGCTGCCCGCGACCGCCGCCACGAACGCCGGGATCGGCCTGGCCCTCGGTCTCGCCCTGGGCCTCGCGGTCGCGGCGGTCGGCACGGTGGTCGCGGACCGGCCGGTGCTGCGCCGGGACGTCGCCGCCCATCTGGGGGCCTCGGTGATCGCCGAACTCCCCCGGTCGGCGGGCGGTCTGTGGCGGCGACGGCGGATCCGGGCGGCCCGGGCGCGGCTCACCGTGTCCCTGGCCCGTACCGTGCGCGCCTCGGCGGAGCCGGTGTCACTGCTGGAGCTGGGCTGCGCGCGGGCGACGGGCGCGCTCGCCCTGGACCTCGCCGCGGCCCTGTCGGCGGAGCGCCCGGCGGTCGTCGTCGACGGGCTGCCCGACGCGCGGCTCGCCGGGCGGAGGCCGGGGCCGGACGGGCCGGCGGTGGTGGGCGCCGAGGACGCCACGGCCGGCGCGCGGCGCGAGACCCGGATCGGCGTCGGCTCGGTGGCGCCCGGCACGTCGTGGACCGACCTGCCGTACCTCGGCACCCGGACGGTGCTCGTGGTGCGGGCCGGGCACGGCAGCGCCGCGTGGCTGCACACCGTGGCCCGGCAGCTCGCCGAGCAGGACATCGAGGTGATCGGCGTGGTGCTGATCGACCCCGACCCTCGGGACCGGACCGACGGCACCCTCCGGGACGGACCGCCCTCCCCGCCGGGTGGCGGGGGAAGCCGGGCTTCCCGGCGGCACGGGGTGGGCCGGCCGCGCATCGAACGGCTGCCGAAGTGGGCGGCGAGGGTCCCGGACAGCGAACAGGAGGCGCGGTAGACATGTGTGGCATCGCGGGTACGTACCGGTGGCCGGACGGGAAGGCGGTCACCGACCGGATCACCGACGTCCTCTCCCACCGCGGCCCCGACGGGGCGGGCCGGTACAGCCACGCGGCCGGGGACGGCGAGGTCCACCTGGGCCACCGCCGGCTGGCCGTGGTGGACCTCTCCCCGACGGGCGCGCAGCCGATGGTGTCGGACGGCCTGGTCCTGACGTACAACGGCGAGCTGTACAACGCGCCGGAGCTGCGGGCCGAACTGGCGGCGGCCGGGGTGCGGTTCCGCGGCACCTCCGACACCGAGGTGCTGCTGGAGGCGTGGCGGCGGTGGGGCACCGACTGCCTGCCCCGGCTGCGCGGGATGTTCGCGTTCGGGATCTTCGACGAGCGGACCGGCGAGCTGGTGCTCGCCCGCGACCAGCTGGGCGTCAAGCCGCTGTTCCTGCTCCGGCGCGGCGGGGGGCTGGTGTTCGCCTCCGAGCTCAAGGCGCTCGCCGCCGCGACCGGCGGGCTGGAGGTGGACCGGGCGGCGCTGGTGGCCTCGCTGCTCTACTACTGGGTGCCGGACTCGCGGTGCGCCTACCGCGAGGCGGAGAAGCTGCCGCCGGGGAGCTGGCTCCGGATCACGCCCGACGGGCGGGAGCGGCGCGGCACGTACTGGCGGCTGAGGGACGTGGCCGCCGAGGGCCGGGAGCGGGCCCGCTCCGGCGAACTGCCGGACCTGGCGGCCGTGGTGGAGGACTCGACCCGGCGCCACCTGCTCTCCGACGTGCCGGTGGCGACCTTCCTCTCCGGCGGTCTGGACTCCAGTTATCTGACCGCGCTCGCGGCCCGGGAGCAGCCGGGGATCTCCGCCTACACGATCGGGTTCCGCGCCGAGGACGCCCGCTTCGAGGCGATGCCGGACGACCTGGGGTACGCCCGGCGGGTCGCCGCGCGGTACGGCGTCGACCTGCACGAGATCGAGATCGCGCCGGACGTGCTCGACCTGCTGCCGCGGATGACGTACCACCTGGACGAGCCGATCGGCGACCCCGCCGCGATCAACACGTATCTGATCTGCTCGGCCGCCCGGGAGGCCGGGGTCAAGGTGATGCTCTCGGGGATGGGGGCCGACGAGCTGTTCGCCGGCTACCGCAAGCACCTGGCCAATCTGCTGGCGCTGCGCTACCAGCGGGTCCCCCGGCCACTGCGGCGCGGCGTGTCCGCCGCCGTGGACCGGCTGCCGGTCGCCTCGGCGCGGCGCGGGTACCGGTCGGTGCGGTTCGCGAAGCGGTTCCTCTCCTTCGCGGACCTGCCGGAGGAGACCGCCTTCCGCCGCAGCTACACCATGTACGACCGGGGCGAGCTGCTCGCGCTGGTCGATCCCGGCCTGGCCGGGACGGTCGACGACGTGCTGACCGAGCACGCGGACGTCTACGAGGACAACGACCTCGACGACTTCGTCAACCGGATGTGCCTGGGCGACGCCCGGATGTTCCTGCCGGGCCTGAACCTCGCCTACACCGACCGGTCGAGCATGGCCGCGTCGACCGAGGTGCGGGTGCCGTACGTGGACGTCGAGGTGGTCCGGGCGGCGTTCGCCGTGCCCGGCGACCGCAAGATCGTCGGACGGCAGGGCAAAGCCGTCCTCAAGGAGGCGGCCGCCACGGTCCTGCCCCGGGAGATCGTGTACCGGCCCAAGGGCCTCTTCAGCGCCCCGCTGCGGGCCTGGATGAGCCGTGACCTGGCGCCGCTGGTGCGCGAGGTGGTGCACGACGGCGTCCTGGTCGGTTCCGGGCTGCTGCGCCGCGACGCGCTGGCCCGGATGGTCGCGGCGGACGCGGCCGGGCACCGCGACTACTCCAAGCACCTCTGGCACGTGCTGACCCTCGAACACTGGTACCGCGAGGCGACCTCCGGGTCCGTCCGGCACGCCTCCTCGAACGCGTAGAGAAACAAGGGGACTTCGGGTGAAACAGGTTGTGCAGAACTACAAGACCGGCGAGCTGGCGGTGCTCGACGTGCCCGCCCCGGGGTGCAAGCCGGGCGGGGTCCTCGTCCGGACCGCCCACTCGCTGATCTCGACCGGCACCGAGCTGATGAAGGTGTCCGAGGCCGGCATGTCGATGGTGGGCAAGGCCCGTTCGCGGCCCGACCAGGTCGCCAAGGTCATGCAGAGTGTCGCCACCAACGGGGTGCCCGCCACCTACCGCAAGGTGATGGGCAAGCTCGACTCGTACACGCCGCTCGGCTACTCGCTGTGCGGGGTGGTCGAGCAGGTCGGCGACGGTGTCGACGACGTGAAGGTCGGCGACCTCGTCGCCTGCGCCGGCAACGAGCACGCGCTCCACGCCGAGGTGAACTGGGTGCCGAGGAACCTCTACGCCCGCGTCCCGGACGGCCTCGCGTCCCGGCACGCGGCCTTCGGCACGGTCGGCTCGATCGCCCTCCAGGGCGTCCGCCAGGGCGAGCCCCGGCTCGGCGACGTGGCCCTGGTCATCGGCCTCGGCCTGATCGGACAGCTCGTGGCGCAGCTGCTCACCGCGTCGGGAGCCCGGGTCGTCGGTGTCGACCCCGACCCGGCGCGCTGCGAGCTCGCCGAGCGGCTCGGCGCGGCGGCCTGCGGCGATCCGGCGTCGGCGGCCGTGGAGGCCGCAGTCGCCGAGCTGACCGACGGGCACGGCGTGGACCAGGTGTACCTGGCCGCGGGCGGCGCCGACAACCAGCCGGTCGAGCTGGCCGCGCGGCTGTGCCGGGACCGCGGCCGGGTGGTGGACATCGGCAAGTGCCGCCTCGACCTGCCGTGGAACGCGTACTACGAGAAGGAGCTCGACGTCCGGTTCTCCCGCAGCTACGGCCCCGGGCGGTACGACCCGGAGTACGAGCTGGAGGGGCGGGACTATCCGATCGGGTACGTGCGCTGGACCGAGCGCCGCAACCTGGCGTGCTTCCTCGACCAGCTGCACCGGGGCCGTGTCGACGTGGAGCCGCTGATCTCCCACATCGCCGGGTTCGACGACGCCGTCGAGACGTACCGGTCCCTGAAGGACGGCGATCTGAAGGCCGTGGCCGTGCTCTTCCGGTACCCCGGGCAGCCCGTGGAGGCGGCGGCGCCCGAGGTCGCGGTGCCGGCCGTGCGGGGGGAGCGCCGTCCGGTCCGGGCCGCCCGCGGGCCGGTGCGGCTCGCGTTCGTCGGGGCGGGGAACTACGCGACGTCGATGCTGCTGCCGCATCTGGTGGGCCGGGACGGCGTCGAGCTGTCCACGGTCGTCACCACGACGGCCCTGTCGGCGGCGAACGCCCGGCGGAAGTTCGGCTTCGCCGCGGCGACCACGGACCTCGACGCGGTGCTCGGCGACCCGTCCGTCGACGCCGTCTTCGTCGTCACCCGGCACAGCTCGCACGCGGCGCTGACCCGCAAGGCGCTGCTCGCCGGCAAGGCGGTCTTCGTCGAGAAGCCGCTGGCGCTCTCCGAGGAGGAGCTGGCCGGGGTGCTCGCGGCCGTGGAGGAGTCCGGCAACGACCGGATCCAGGTCGGCTTCAACCGCCGCTTCGCGCCGCTGCTCCAGGAGGCCCGGCGCCGGTTCGGCGCCCGGACCGGCCCCGCGAGCCTGCGCTATCTGATCAACGCGGGCCGGCTCCAGCACGGCAGCTGGTACCTCCGGCAGACCACCGAGGGCTCGCGGTTCGCGGGCGAGGGCGGTCACTTCATCGACACGGCGAGCTGGCTCCTCGGCGCCGACCCGGTCTCCGTGTACGCGACGGCCACGCCCGGCAACCACGACCTCCAGGTCGTGCTGGGCTACCCGGACGGCTCGACCGCCACCCTGAGCTATGTCACCACCGGCGCCTCGGCCTTCCCGAAGGAGACCCTGGACCTGCTCGCGGACGGCAAGGTGCTGAAGCTCGACGACTTCGTCCGCGCCTCGGTCCACGGCCCCGACCGGTGGGTCAGCTCCCGGCTCCCGAAGGCCCGGGACAAGGGGCAGAACGCCGAACTGGCCGCGTTCGTCCGGGCCGTGCGGACCGGCGGGCCGATGCCGGTGCCGCTGGAGTCGCTGGTCGCCACCACCGCGGCCACCCTCGCCGTCCAGGCCGGTCTGGCGAGCGGCGCGCCGGTGACGCTGGAGCGGGCGCGATGAGCATGGGCCCGGGCTGGTACCTGCGGCGGCTCTCCCGGATGGGACCGCGCGAGGTCGGCGGCCGGACGGTCGACACGTTACGGCGGCGGCGCTGGCGCTCGGCGCGCCCGCGCTGTCCGCGGGTGACCGGCGCGCGGTTCACGGCCGTGCTGCCCGCCGGGACGCTCGCCGCGGTGCCTCCGGACGCCGCGAAGCGGCTCGTCGCCGAGGCGGACCGGCTGATGGCCGGGCACGCCCGCTACTTCGGGGTCGACCGCGACGACCTGGCCGACCCCGACTGGTGGTTCGACCCCAGGACCGGCCGCCGGGCCCCCTGGGGGTACGCCTTCGACGTGCCGTACCGGGACGAGGAGGCGGTCGGCGACATCAAGCAGATCTGGGAGCTGTCCCGGCACCAGTACCTCACCGTGCTCGCCGCCGCCTACGCGGTCACCGGGGACGAGCGGTACGCCGAGCGGGTGGACCGCCACCTGCGGTCCTGGTGGGCGGCGAACGCGCCGCTGCGCGGGGTGCACTGGACCAGCGGCATCGAGCTGGGCATCCGGCTGCTCTCCTGGGTGTGGATCCGCCGGCTGCTCGACGGCTGGCGGGGCGCGCCCGGGCTGTTCGAGGACAACCCGGTGGCGGTGCGCCAGATCTGGCACCACCAGCGGTGGCTGGCCGCCTTCCCCAGCCGGGGGTCGTCGGCGAACAACCACGTCGTCGCCGAGGCTGCCGGGCAGTTCGCCGCCGCCTGCGCGTTCGGCTGGTTCCCGTCCTCGGCGCGCTGGCGGGCCGACGCGCTGCGGTCGCTGGAGCGGCACCTGCGGAGCAACACCTTCCCGTCCGGACTCAACCGCGAGCTGGCCACCGAGTACCACGGGCTCGTGCTCGAACTCGGCCTCGCCGCCGTCGCCGAGGCGGACACCGCCGGGGTGCCGGTGCCGCCGTCGGTGCGGCTGGTGCTGCTGCGGATGACCGACGCGCTCGCCGCCGTCGTCGACGACCGGCTGCGGCCGCCGCGCCAGGGCGACGCGGACGACGGGCACGGTCTCGTGGTGGACGGTCCCGCGACCGACCGCTGGGGGTCGCTCCTCGCCACCGGGGACGCCGTCTTCGGCCGGCTCCCCTGGTGGCCGCGGGTGCCCGGCACCGATGTGCGCACCGTGTTCCTCGGCGCGCTCGTCCGGCCGTACGGGAAGGGCGGCGCGGCTCCGGCCGTGCGCCGCCCGGCGGAGCGGCCGGCCCACTTCGCGGACGCGGGGATGACCGTCCTGCGCGGTCCCGGCGGGATCTGGTGCCGCTGCGACGCCGGCCCGCACGGCTTCCTGTCGATCGCCGCGCACGCCCACGCCGACGCCCTGTCCGTGGAGGTCCGGCACGACGGGGTGGACGTGCTCGCCGACCCGGGGACGTACTGCTACCACGGGCAGCCGGAGTGGCGGCGGTACTTCCGGTCCACCCTCGGCCACAACACGCTGGAGTGGGGCGGCGCCGACCAGTCCGTCTCCGGCGGCCCCTTCCTGTGGACCCGGCACGCGGGCAGCCGTGTGCTGGTCGCGGACCCCGGCGGGGAGCCGGCCCGCTGGTGCGCCGAGCACGACGGCTACCGGCCCGTCACGCACCGACGCCGGGTGGAGCTGAGCGGGGAGGACCGGGAGCTGCGGGTGGTCGACGAGGTGCGCGGCGAGCGGGGCGAGGTGCGGCTGGTGTTCCACCTCGGCCCGGCGATCGGCGCGGAGCTGGCGGGGAACCGCGCGGTGCTCACCTGGGACCGCGACGGCGAGGACCGCTCGGCCGGGCTCGACCTGCCCGCGGAGCTGTCCTGGCGGGCGCACCGCGGCGAGACGGCGCCGCCGCTGGGCTGGTACTCGGCCGGGTTCGGCCGCAAGGAGCCCAGTACGACGCTGGTCGGCACCGGCTTCGCCGACGGCGCGCGGGAGTTCACGACCGTGCTCAGGTTCCACGGCTAGGGGCGCCGGTCGGACCGGGGAGAGGCGGCAGGGCGGCGGAGGGGCGGTCGGGCGGCGGGGGCGGCCCGCACCGGGGGACGCGGGATCGGGGAGGAGCGACGGGATGGAGGGGGGACGGTTGGGGATCGAGGGGGGACGTCCGGGGGCCGCGGGTACGGTCCGACGCGGGCTGCCCGGCGGGCCCGGTGCGACGGGCGCGCCGTCCGGCGGCGGCGTCGCGCCACCGGGCGCGGCCGGTCCGCCGAGGGGCGTCGGGATCGCCTGGGCGCTGCTGGGGTTCAACACGCTCGGCTCCGCCGGGGCGAAGACGGTCGTGCCGATCCCCCGCTCGCTCATCCAGATGGGCACGATGGGCGCGCTGGTGGCCGCGTTCGGGCTGGCGCTCGCGCTCAATCTGCGGCTGCGCGTCCGTCCCAGCGCCTTCGTGTTCCTGCTGACCCTGCTGCTGGTGCCGAGCGTGCTCGCCAGTGTGCAGCTGGAGGTCGGCTTCGGGGCGCTGTTCCGCTGTGCCCGGCTGGCGCTCTTCGTCGCCACGCTGTGGCTGCTCAGCCGCTGGTGGGACGAGAGCCTGGCCCTCGTCCGCACGCACGTCCGCATGTACGTGGCGGTGCTGGTGCTCGTGGCGGCCGGCCTGCTCGTCGCGCCCGGGACGGCGCTGCCGGAGTACTACGGGGAACGGCTCGTCGGCGCGCTGTGGCCGCTGACGCCGCCTCAGATCGGGCAGTACGCGGCGGTGGTGGTGGGGCTGACCGTGCTGCTCCTCCTCGGCCGCAGGACCACGCGGGCGGGTGCGGTGGCGATCGTCGTGCCGGCGCTCGTCCTGCTCGCGATGACCCACACCCGGACGGCGACGCTGGGGCTGCTGGTCGGGTTGGTGCTCGCGATCGGTTCGCTGTTCCTCACGAGCGCTCCCGCCCGCCGGTTCTTCGCCTGGGCGGTGGTGTGCGCGACGGTGGCCGCCGTGGTGTTCAGCTCCGCGCTGCAGGCGTGGTTCCTGCGCGGGCAGAGCCAGGAGAGCCTCTCCGACCTGACCGGCAGGGCGAAGGTCTGGAACGCCCTGCTGGCGGAGCCCCGGACGGTCCGGGAGCGGTTGTTCGGCGTGGGGCTCAGCGACAAGTCCTTCGACGGGCTGCCGATCGACAACAGCTGGCTGGCCGTCTACCACGAGCAGGGGCTGCTGGGTGTGGTCCTCGTGGCGGGGATGCTCCTGGCCCTGGGCGGGGTCGCGCTGCTGCGGCCGCCGTCGCTGCCGAGGGCGTGCGCGATCTTCCTGATCGCCTACTGCGCGCTCTCGTCGTACACGGAGGTCGGGCTGGGCGACGCCTCGGCGTACCTGCTGCATCTGACCCTGGCGGCGGCGCTGCTCGCGGCGCCCGTACCGCCCGTGGCGCCCGGCCCGCCGCCGGCGCCCGGACTTTCCCGACGACAGGTCCCGCGATGGGCCCGGAGGTGACCTGAGCATGCGCGTCCTGGTGGTGCACAACCACTACTCCTCGGCGCAGCCGAGCGGGGAGAACAGGGTGGTGGAGGAGGAGGTGGGGCTGCTGCGCGCGGCCGGCCACCGGGTCGGGCTGTTCGAGCGGCGCAGCGACGACATCGCGGGCCGGTCCCTGCTCGGCAAGGTCGCGGTGCCGCTGCTGGTGCCGTGGAACCCGGCGGTCCGTACGGAGCTGGCGGCGCGGCTCCGGGCCGACCGCCCGGACGTGGTCCACGTCCACAACGTCTTCCCGCTGCTCTCCCCCGCCGTGCTGGCCGCGTGCGCCGACGCCGGTGTGCCGGTCGTCGCCACGCTGCACAACTACACGCAGGTGTGCCCGCCGGGGACGCTGCACCGGGAGGGCCGGGAGTGCACCGCGTGCGTCGGGCGGAGCGTGCCGCTGCCCGCCGTGCGGCACGGCTGCTACCGGGACTCGCGGCCGGCGACGGTGCCGCTCGCGGTCGGCCTGGCGGTGAACCGGCGGCGGTGGTGGTCCGGCGTGGACCGGTTCTTCTGCATCTCGGCGGCGCAGCGCGACGTGCTGGTGCGGTCGGGCATGCCGGCCGGGCGGCTCGTGGTGAAGCACAACTTCGTGCCCGATCCGGGTGTCCGCAGGGAGGGCGACGGGGAGCACCTGCTCTTCCTCGGCCGGCTCGCGGAGGCGAAGGGGGTGCGGCTGCTGATGGCGGCGTGGGACGCGCTGGCGGCGGACGGCGGGCTGGGCGTGCCGCTGGTCGTGGCGGGCGCGGGCCCGCTGGAGCCGGAGGTGACCGCGTGGGCGGCGGGCCGGGACGACGTGCGGTACGCCGGTCTGTACGGCCCGGAGGAGTGCCGGAAGGCCGTCGCGCGGTCGGTCGCCGTGGTGGCGCCCTCGCTGGCCAGGGAGACCTTCGGCCTGGTGGTCGCGGAGGCGATGGCGGCGGGCGTGCCGGCCGTGGCCGCGAGTCACGGCGGGTTCGCCGAGCTCGTCGAGGACGGGGTGACGGGGCTGCTGCACCGGCCGGGCGAGGTCGCCTCGCTCGCGGAGTGCCTGCGCCGGATCGCGGCCGGGCCCGACGCCAACCGGGAGATGGGACGGGCGGCCAGACGCCGGTACGAGCGGGGCTTCGGCCCGGCCGTGGGCCTGGCGCGTCTGGAGAAGGAGTACCGGTCCGTGATCGCGGGCCGGTCCGGCGGCGGGGGCGCCCCGCCGTCCGTAGGGGAATCGACTGGCTCGCCGCGGGTGCGCCCGCGCGGGCGGGATGGGGGAAGCAGATGACACGGTGCCGACTCTGTGGTGCGGCGGCGCTGACCAGCGTCGTCGATCTGGGGGCGACCCCGCCGTGCGAGAGCTTTCTGGCGGCGGACGAGCTGGACCGGCCGGAGCCGGCGTACCCGCTGCACCTGCGGGTCTGCGCGGAGTGCTGGCTGGCGCAGCTCCCGCCGCTGATCACCCCGGAGGAGACGTTCACGCAGTACGCGTACTTCTCCTCGTACTCCACGTCCTGGGTGGAGCACGCGCGGGCGTTCGTCGGGGACGCGGTGGACCGCCTCGGGCTCGGCCGGGACTCCTTCGTGGTGGAGGTCGCGAGCAACGACGGGTACCTGCTGCGGCATGTGGTGGACCGGGGGATCCGCTGCCTGGGCGTCGAGCCGTCGGTGAACGTGGGGGCGGCGGCGCGGGAGGCGGGCGTCCCGACGCTGACGGCGTTCCTGTCGCCGGAGACCGGGGCGGCCGTCCGCGCGAAGCACGGCCCGGCGGATCTGGTGGTGGCGAACAACGTGTACGCGCACATCCCGGACGTCGTCGGGTTCACGCGGGGGCTGCGGTCCCTGGTCGCCGACGACGGCTGGGTCTCCGTCGAGGTGCAGCACCTGCTGACGCTGATGGAGGAGAACCAGTACGACACGATCTACCACGAGCACTTCCAGTACTACACGGTGGCGTCCGCGGCCCGGGCGCTGGCGAGCGGCGGGCTCACGCTCGTCGACGTGGAGCTGCTGCCGACGCACGGCGGCTCCATCCGGCTGTGGGCCCGCCCGGCGGAGGCCGCCGGCGAACCGTCGCCCCGGGTGGCGGAGGTCCTGGACCGGGAGAAGGCCGCCGGGCTCCAGGAGCTCTCGGGGTACGGCGAGTTCTCCGCCCGGGTCGCGAAGGTGCGCAGGGACCTGCTGCGGTTCCTGATCGACGCGGCCGAACGCGGGAAGACCGTGGTCGGCTACGGCGCCCCCGGCAAGGGCAACACGCTGCTGAACCACTGCGGGATCCGGCCCGACCTGCTCGCGTACACGGTCGACCGGAACCCGTACAAGCACGGCAGGTTCACCCCGGGCACCCGCATCCCGATCCTGCCGCCCGAGCGGATCGCCGCCGACCGGCCGGACTACGTGCTGGTCCTGCCGTGGAACCTGCGGGCCGAGCTGGTCGAACAGCTGGCCTACGTGCACGAGTGGGGCGGACGGCTCGTCTTCCCCGTACCGGAGCTGAGCATCGTCGAGGTGACGCGATGAAGGTCGTCCTGTTCTGCGGCGGTTACGGACTGCGCATGCGCGCCGGGGCCACCGACGACGTGCCCAAGCCGATGGCGATGGTCGGACCGCGCCCGCTGATCTGGCACGTCATGCGGTACTACGCCTACTTCGGGCACACGGAGTTCGTTCTGTGCCTCGGGTACGGGGCCCACCACATCAAGGAGTTCTTCCTCAACTACGAGGAGACGACGTCCAACGATTTCGTGCTGCGGGGCGGCCGGACCGAGCTGCTGTCCACGGACATCGCCGACTGGACGATCACCTTCGCCCAGACCGGCATCGAGTCTCCGATCGGGGAGCGGCTGCGCCGGGTGCGGCACCACCTGGAGGGCGAGGAGATGTTCCTCGCCAACTACGCCGACGTGCTGACCGACGCGCCGCTGCCGGAGATGATCGACCGGTTCGCGCGGCGCGACGCCGGCGCGTCGATGATGGTGGTGCCGCCGCAGTCCTCCTTCCACTGCGTGGAGCTGGGCGAGGACGGCCTCGTCGGGGGCATCACCCCGGTGAGCGAGCTGCCGCTGTGGGAGAACGGCGGCTACTTCGTGCTCCGCCAGGAGGTCTTCGACCACATCCCGGAGAACGGCGACCTGGTCGCCGACGGCTGCGCGCAGCTCGCCAAGCGGGGGCGTCTCGTGGCGCACCGGCACCGGGGCTTCTGGAAGCCGACCGACACCGTCAAGGAGCGCGCCGCGCTCGACGAGGCGTACGCGCGGGGCGAGCGCCCGTGGGCCGTGTGGGAGCGGGACCGCGCCGGGGCGGGGGCGTGATCGGGCTCGGGGCCGGGCGGCCCCTGGAGCGGATCGTCGCCGTGGGCGCGCACTGCGACGACATCGCGATCGGCGCCGGCGGCACGCTCCTGACGCTGTGCCTCGCCCGCCCGGGTCTCCGGGTCGACGCGCTGGTGCTCACCGGGGGCGGCGGGGAGCGGGAGGACGAGGAGCGGGCGGCGCTCGCCGCGTTCTGTCCGGGCGCCGACCTGCGGCTGACGGTGCTGAAGCTGCCGGACGGCCGGCTCCCGGCGCACTGGGAGGAGGCGAAGTCCGCGGTGGAGGAACTGCGCGGCCGGACCGATCCGGATCTGGTGCTCGCCCCGCGTGCCGAGGACTCCCACCAGGACCACCGCGGCCTGGCGCGGCTGCTGCCCACGGCCTTCCGCGACCACCTCGTGCTCGGCTACGAGATCGTCAAGTGGGACGGCGACCTCGGCCGCCCCGTGGCCTACCAGCCGCTGTCGGCGGAGGTCGCCGAGCGGAAGGTGCGGCTGCTCCAGGAGCACTACCCCTCGCAGCGCCACCGGCCCTGGTACGACCGTGAGGCGTTCCTGGGCCTCGCGCGGATCCGGGGCATCGAATGCCACGCCCGCTACGCCGAGGCGTTCGCCGTCTCCAAACTCACTCTCGATCTGGGGGAATGAACCGTGCGCGTACTGCTGACCGGACACCAGGGCTACCTGGGCACCGTGATGGCCCCGATCCTCGCGGCCGCCGGGCACGAGGTCGTCGGTCTCGACTCCGGCCTGTTCGCCGAGTGCGTGCTGGGCCCGCGCCCGGCCGACCCCGACGGGCACCGGGTGGACCTGCGCGACGTCACGGCCGAGCACGTGGCCGGGGTCGACGCCGTCATCCACCTGGCGGCGCTCTCCAACGACCCGCTGGGCTCGCTGGCGCCCGACCTCACCTACGACATCAACCACCACGCGTCGGTCCGGCTGGCCCGGCTGGCCCGCGACGCCGGGGTGCGGCGCTTCCTGTACGCGTCGACGTGCTCGGTGTACGGCGCCGCCGGCGGTGACGAGCTGGTGGGCGAGGACGCGCCGCTGCGGCCGGTGACGCCGTACGCCGAGTCGAAGGTGCGGGTGGAGGACGACCTGCACGCCCTCGCCGACGCCGACTTCACCCCCGTGTACATGCGCAACGCCACCGCCTTCGGCCACTCCCCCCGGCTGCGCGCCGACATCGTCCTGAACAACCTGGTGGGCCACGCCCTGCTGTCAGGCGAGGTGCTGGTGCTCTCCGACGGCACGCCGTGGCGCCCGCTGGTGCACGCCGCCGACATCGCGCGGGCCTTCACGGCGGCCCTGGAGGCGCCCCGGGAGGCGGTGCACGACCGGGCCTTCAACATCGGCAGCGAGACCAACAACGTGACGGTCGCGGAGATCGCCGCGCAGGTCGCGGAGGCGGTGGACGGCGCGCGGGTGGTCATCACCGGGGAGAACGGCGCCGACCCGCGGTCGTACCGGGTGGACTTCTCCCGCTTCCGCGCGGCCGTCCCCGGCTTCGAGTGCTGGTGGACGGTGAAGCAGGGTGCGCTCGAACTCGCCGACGCCTACCGCGGGCACGGCCTGACCCGGCAGGACTTCGAGCGGCGCTTCACCCGCCTCGCCGTGCTGCGCGCCGCGTCCGAGGCCGGTGCCGTCGACGGCACCCTGCGGTGGCGCCGATGACCACGCCCGGCGAGGAGATGCACGCCCTGGTGGAGCGGCTGTACCCGATCTGCCGGAGCATCACCGGCGACGGGGTGCGCGCCACCCTGGACATCGTCGGCGAGTACCTGCCGCTGGACGTGCACGAGGTGCCGACCGGCACGCGCGTGCTGGACTGGACGGTGCCGCAGGAGTGGAACATCCGGGACGCGTACGTCGCCGACGCCACCGGCCGGCGGGTCGTCGACTTCGCCGCGTCCAGCCTGCACGTGCTCGGCTACAGCGTCCCGGTGGCGGCGCGGATGCCGCTGTCCGAGCTCCGCGGCCACCTGCACACGCTGCCGGAGCACCCCTCCTGGGTGCCGTACCGCACCAGCTACTACCGGCCGGAGTGGGGGTTCTGCCTGGCCCAGGAGACCCTGGACGCGCTGCCGGACGGCGAGTACGAGGTGCGCGTCGACTCGACGCTCGCCGACGGACACCTCACCTACGCCGAGCACGTCGTCCCCGGGAGGGTCGCGGACGAGGTGATCGTCTCCTGCCACGTCTGCCACCCGTCGCTGGCCAACGACAACCTGGCCGGCGTGGCGGTGGCCGTCTTCCTGGCCCGGGAGCTGGCCCGCCGCACCCCCCATCACACGTACCGGTTCCTCTTCGCGCCCGGCACCATCGGGGCGATCACCTGGCTGGCGCGGAACGCGGAGCGGGTGGACCGGGTGAAGCACGGTGTGGTGCTCGCCTGCGCGGGCGACCGGGGCGATCTGACGTACAAGCGGAGCCGGCGCGGCGACGCGGAGATCGACCGGGTGATGCGGCACGTGCTGGAGACGTCCGGGCGCCCGCACCGGGTGGTCGAGTTCACCCCCTACGGGTACGACGAGCGGCAGTTCTGCTCGCCGGGCTTCGACCTGGGCGTCGGCTCGCTCACCCGGACCCCGTACGCCGGCTACCCGGAGTACCACACCTCGGCCGACGATCCGGGGTTCGTCTCCCCGGAGGCGATGGAGGACACCCTCGCGGTCTGCCGCGAGGCGTTCTCCGTCCTCGACCGCAACCGCCGGTACACCAACCTCAGTCCCTACGGCGAACCCCAGTTGGGGCGGCGGGGGCTGTACGACGCGCTGGGCGGGCGCAGCGACACCCGGGAGGCGCAGATGGCGATGCTGTGGGTGCTCAGCCTCTCCGACGGCGAGCACGGGCTGCTGGACGTCGCCGAGCGGTCCGGGCTGCCGTTCGACACGGTCGCCGCCGCGGCCGACGCGCTGCGCGACGCCGGGCTGATCAAGGCATGACGCCGGTGACCGCCGAGGAGGGGACGACGGCGCCGGCGGAGCGGCGGTCCGGGCGGCGGGCCCTCGCGGGCCGGCTCTCCTGGGGCCTGGCCGACCAGGCGGTGTGCAGCCTGACCAACTTCGCGGTCGGCGTGTACGTGGCCCGCTCGCTCGGCCTCGCCGCGTTCGGCGTGTTCAGCCTGGCCTGGGTCACGTACGGCGTGGTCCTCGCCGTGTCCCGGGGCCTGGCGACCGACCCGCTCGTGGTGCGCTTCAGCGGGGTGCCGGACGCTCCGTGGCGCGCGGCGGCGGCCCGGTCGGCGGGGACGGCGCTCACCGTCGGCGGCGCCGTCGGCGCGGTGTGCCTGGCGGCCGGTCTCCTCGTCGGCGGTCGTGTGGGCACCGCGTTCGCCTGCCTCGGCGTCGTCCTGCCGGCCCTGCTGCTCCAGGACGCCTGGCGGTTCTCGTTCTTCGCCGCGGGCACCGGGCGCAAGGCGTTCGCCAACGACCTGCTGGGCGGGGTCGCGCTCGTCCCCGCCATGGCCCTCGCGGCCGGCGCGGGCAGCGTGGCCGCCTTCGTGCTCGCCTGGGGCGCGGCCGCCGCGGTGGCCGCCGGGTACGGCTGCCTCCAGTCCGGCATCCGGCCCCGGCCGGGCGGGGCGCGCGGCTGGATCCGGGAGCAGCGCGACCTCGGCTACCGGTACCTGGTCGAGAACGCGGGCGTCGCCGGCGCGGGCCAGCTGCGGGCGTACGGGCTCGGCGCGATCGTCGGGGTCGGCGCGGTGGGGGTGGTGCGCGGCGCCGAGCTGCTGCTGGGCCCCTTCCTCGCCGTGCTGATGGGCCTGTCGCTGGTCACCGTGCCGGAGGCGGCGCGGGTGCTGCGGCGGGCCCCGCACCGGCTGCGCGCCTTCTGCCTCCTGCTCGGCGGCGGGCAGGCCGTCGCCGCGCTGCTGTGGGGCGGGGCGCTGCTCCTCGTGCCCGACCGGCTCGGCGCGTTCGTCCTCGGCGGCGTCTGGCACCCCGCGTCGGAGCTGATCGTGCCGGCGACGCTCGGCGTCGCCGGGGCGAGCCTCGGCACCGGCGCGGCGGCCGGGCTGCGCGCGCTCGCCGCCGCCCGGCACAGCCTGCGCTGCCAGCTGATCGCCTCGACCCTCTACGTCGGCGGCGGACTCGGCGGGGCGGTGGCCGGCGGCACGGCCGGCTCCGCCTGGGGTGTCGCCGCCGCGACCGTCGTGAGCTCCGCCGTGTGGTGGCTGACCCTGCGGTCGGCCCTGCGCGCCCACACGACCCCCTCAGCCCGCTCAGCCCGCACGACCCCCGCGGCCGGCGCAGCCGCGGACACGACCACAGGAACCACAGGAACCACAGGAACCACAGGAACCACAGGAACCACACCGAGCGTGAAGTGAGGACGTCATGACCGCCCGACCCCGGCTGAGCATCGGCCTGCCCGTCTACAACGGCGAGGAGTACCTCGCCGAGTCCTTCGACGCCCTCCTCGGCCAGACGTACGAGGACTTCGAGCTGGTCGTCTCCGACAACGCCTCGACCGACGGCACCCGAGACATCTGCCGCCGGTACGCCGAGAAGGACTCCCGCATCCGCTACATCCGGCTGCCCCGGAACATCGGCGCCGCCCCGAACCACAACCACGTCTTCACCGAATGCCGGGGCGAGCTGTTCAAGTGGGCCTCGCACGACGACCTGTACGCCCGCGACCTGCTGCGCCGCTGCGTGGAGGCGCTCGACGAGCGCCCCGAGGTCATCCTGGCCCACGCCGACCAGGCGGTCATCGACGAGGACGGCCGGGTGAAGGTGCCGTACGCCTACGGCCTCGCCACCGCCTCCCCGCACGCCCCGGAGCGGTTCCGCAGCATGCTGTTCGAGCCCGGCGGCGACGACTTCTACGGGGTGATGCGGGCCGAGGTGCTGCGCCGGGTGAAGCCGCACGACAGCTACCACCACGCGGACCGCACCTTCGTCTCCGAGATCGGCCTGCACGGGCCCTTCCACCAGGTGCCCGAGCTGCTCTACTTCCGCCGCGACCACCCGACCCGCGCCGAGCGGGCCAACCCCTCCAAGCGGTCCCGGTGCGTCAACCTGGACCCGCGCCGGGCCGGCCGGCTGCACCCGACGCCCCGTCTCCTCGCCGAGTACGTCTGGGGCTTCGTCGCGGCGATCCGGCGGGCGCCGCTGTCCTCCGCCGACCGGCGCGCCTGCTACCGCCACCTGGCCGAGTGGGCGGCGAGCCGGGCCCGGCCGGGCGCCGGCGAGCGGGTCGAGGACCGCACCCCGGTGGACCCGGCGAAGCTCTCCGTCTCCGTCGACGACCTGGTCGCCGGACGCGAGGGGAGGCGGGCGTGACCCCCGTGAGGGTGGGGGTCTTCGGCCTGCTGGGCTCCGGCAACCTCGGCAACGACGGCTCGCTCGAAGCCGTCCTCGGGTACCTCCGCGCCGCGCGTCCGGAGGCGGTCGTCGACGCGCTGTGCGGCGGGCCCGAGACCGTCACGGCCCGGTACGGGATCCCCGCCACCCGGCTGCACTGGTACCGGGGCGAGTACCGGACGGCGTCCCGCGCGGGCGCCGTCGCCGGCAAGGGCCTCGGCAAGCTCGTCGACGCCGTCCGCACCGCCCTCTGGGTGCGCCGCCACGACGTGGTGATCGTCCCCGGCATGGGCGTGCTGGAGGCCACGCTGCCGCTGCGGCCGTGGGGGTTCCCGTACGCGCTCTTCCTGCTCTGCGCGTCGGGCCGGCTGCTCGGCACCCGGGTCGCGCTGGTCGGCGTGGGCGCGGACGCGATCACCGACCGGCCGACCCGGGCCCTGGTGCGCCGCTCGGCCCGGCTGGCCGCGTACCGCTCCTACCGGGACGCCCTGTCCCGGGACGCGATGCGGGCGATGGGCGTGGACACCGCGCGCGACCCGGTCCACCCGGACCTGGCCTTCGCCCTGCCGGCCCCCGCCGCGCCCGCTCCCGCGGGACCGGCGGGCCGGGTGTGCGTCGGCGTGATGGCCTTCCGCGGCGGCAACGACGACCGGGCCCGGGCCGACGAGATCCACCGCCGGTACCTCGACGGCACCATCCGCTTCGTCCGCGCGCTCGCCGACGAGGGCCGGGAGGTCCGGCTGCTCACCGGCGACGCGTGCGACGCGCCGGTGGTCGACGCGATCCTCGACGCGGTGGACTCGCCGCTGGTCACCGCCGCCGGCGCCGCCTCCCTCACCGACCTGACACGGGAGGCGGCCGCCGCCGACGCCGTGGTGGCGACCCGCTACCACAACCTGGTCTGCGCCCTGAAGGCCGGCACCCCGACGCTCGCCCTCAGCTACGCGGCGAAGAGCGACGCGCTGATGGCCGGGATGGGCCTGACCGAGCACTGCCACCCGGCGCGCGAGGTCGACGCGGACCGGCTGCTCGACCGGTTCCGCGCGCTGGAGAAGGACGCGCCCGCGATCCGCCGGACCCTCGCCGAGCGGAACCGAGACGTCTCCCGCCGGCTCGACGCCCACTTCGAGGCCCTGACCACCGCCCTGTTCCCCGCCACCGTCCCCACCCCGCGAGAGGCACCATGAAAGCGACCGAAGTCCCGGCGATCGCCGGCGCGTACCTCTTCGAGCCGACGCCCCACGCCGACGAACGCGGCTCCTTCTGCCGCACCTTCGACGCCGACGTGGTCCGCTCCGTCGGACTCGACCCGGACGCCTTCGTCCAGGACAGCCTCTCCCGGTCGGTCCGGGGCGTACTGCGCGGGCTGCACCTGCGCTCCGGCGCGGGCGAGGCGAAGCTCGTCCGGTGCTCGTACGGGCGGATCTTCGACGTCGTCGTGGACCTGCGGCCCGGCTCTCCGACCTACCGCGCCGTGGCCACCTTCGAGCTGTCCGACACCACGCAGGCGACCCTCTACATCCCGGCGGGGTGCGCGCACGGCTTCCAGGCCCTCACCGGACCCGCCGACGTCTCGTACCGCATCGACCGCCCGCACGACCCCTCCGAGGACGTGACGATCGCCTTCGACGATCCCGAACTCGCCGTCCCGTGGCCGCTGCCGGTCACCTCGGTGTCCCGCCGGGACCAGGAGGCGCCGAGCCTCGCCGAGGTCCTGAAGCGGAGGGAGGGCTGACATGGCCGGTGAGTCCGAGGAGTTCGCACTGCCCCTGTCGCGCGCGGCGAACGAGCGCCTGCATGCCATGGTCCCCGGCGGCGCGCACACCTACGCCAAGGGCGACGACCAGTACCCCGAGGGCCTCGCGCCGGTCATCAGCCACGGCCGCGGCGCCCACGTCTGGGACGTCGACGGAAACCGGTACGTCGAGTACGGCTCCGGCCTGCGGTCGGTCAGCCTCGGCCACGCCCACCCGCGCGTGACGGAGGCGGTGCGGCGGGAGCTCGACCGGGGCGGCAACTTCGTCCGGCCGTCGATGGTGGAGGTCGAGGCCGCCGAGCGCTTCCTGGCGACGGTGCCGACGGCCGAGATGGTGAAGTTCGCGAAGAACGGCTCCGACGCGACGACGGCGGCGGTACGCCTGGCGCGCGCCGCCACGGGGCGGGCGCGGGTGGCGATCTGCGCCGACCATCCGTTCTTCTCCACCGACGACTGGTTCATCGGCACCACGCCGATGGCGGCCGGCATCCCGGAGTCGGCCGCCGGCCTCACCGTGTCGTTCCCGTACGGGGACCTGCCCGCCACCGAGGAACTCCTCGCCCGGTACGAGGGGGAGATCGCCTGCCTGATCCTCGAACCGGCCACCCAGACCGAGCCTCCCCCCGGGTATCTCGCGGGCCTGCGCGCCCTGGCCGACCGGCACGGCTGCCTCCTGGTCCTCGACGAGATGATCACGGGCCTGCGCTGGTCCGAGGCGGGCGCCCAGGGCCTGTACGGGGTCGTCCCCGACCTGTCCACCTTCGGCAAGGCGTTGGGCAACGGGTTCGCCGTCGCCGCCCTCGCCGGCCGCCGCGAGCTGATGGAGCGGGGCGGGCTGCGCCACGACGGCGACCGCGTGTTCCTGCTGTCCACCACACACGGCGCGGAGACCCACGCGCTGGCCGCGGCGACGGCCGTGCAGACGACGTACGCCGAGGAGGGCGTCACGGCGCGGCTGCACGCCCTCGGCGAGCGGCTGGCGGCCGGGGTCCGCGAGGCGGCGGCGGCGATGGGCGTCGACGACCACGTGGTGGTACGGGGCCGGGCCAGCAACCTCGTCTTCGCCACCCTCGACGAACACGGGCGCCCCTCCCAGGAGTACCGCACCCTCTTCCTGCGCCGGCTCCTGGCGGGCGGGGTGCTGGCCCCCTCGTTCGTGGTGAGCGCCGCGCTCGACGACGCCGACATCGACCACACCGTGGAGGTGGTGGCGGAGGCGTGCGCGCTGTACCGGAAGGCGCTGGACGTCGGCGATCCGACCCCGTGGATGGGCGGCCGGGCGGTGAAGCCCGTCTTCCGCCGCAGGGCCTGACGCGGCGCCGGCGACCCCGGGTCCCGGCCGGTCGGCCCGCGACGGCCCGGGACCCGGCCGGTCAGCCCTGGCGGCTCAGCCCCGGCCGGTCAGCCCTCGGCGGTCGGGTGGGCGGTCCGGTCGGCAGCTCGGTCGGCCGTCCGGTCGGCAGCTCGGTCGGCCGTCCGGTGGGCGGCTCGGTGGGCGGTCCGGTCGATCAGCCACGCGGTCGACGGCACCACCGCGAGGGCGGTGCACAGGCCGCCGAGGGTGTCGGTCGGGTAGTGGGCGCTCAGGGCGACCTGCGCCCACCCCATGGCGGCGCCGGCGGCGAGGGCGGCGGCGAGCGCCAGGAGACAGCCGGTCACCCGGCCGAGCCGCCGGGCCGCGAGCAGCGCGAGGACGAGGGCGAACGCGGTGAGGAAGGCGGTGTGCCCGCTCGGGTAGGCGAGGGACCCGTCGTGGATGGTGCGCCCGATCAGCGGCTTGAGCACCTTGGTCGCCGCCACGGTCAGACCGGTGCCGGTGACGAGGAGGACCGCCGCGCGGGGCCGCCGCAGCAGCAGGCAGCCGGCCACCGCGAGCAGCACGAGGACCGCCGCGCCGACCGGCTCGCCCAGGAAGTCCACGGCGAGGGCGGCCCGTCGCCACTCCGGCACCGTTCCGTCCACGGCCGACCCGATCCGGGTGTCCACTCTGCCGGGCCCGCCGGCGCCGGAGTACCGGAACCCGATCAGGAGGACCGCCGCCGCGGCGAGGGCCGCCGTCGGCCCGAGCCACGCGCGTGACGACGGGGGCAGCAGGGCAGCGGCCGGCGTGTTCCGCAACGCGACTCCTCGGGGCGGCGGGAGGGGTGCGGCCCCGCGCGACCGGGCCCGGGGCGACACACGGCGCCCACCACCCTAGCGACCGGGCGGCGGGCGCGGGGTCAGCTCCGCCCGTCTCCGTATCCGTGCGGCTCCTGCCCTCCGGGGGCGTCCTCCAGGAGGGCGCAGACGAAGCGCTCCTCGGCGGCGCGCAGTCGGGCGAGGAGCGCGGGGTCGAGGGGGACCTGGCTCGTGACGGAGACCGTCACGGTCCGCCGCCCGTCGCGGGTGGCGGCGGCGAACTGCGTGTAGCCCGGGGTGTTCCCGGTGTGGCCGAGGACGGTGCCGCAGCGGGTGGTGTAGCGGAAGATGCCGAGCCCGGCCGCGTTGACCCCGGGGCCCGCGGGCTGGGACTCGCCGGGGACGAACCGGGTCCGGGCGTGCCGGGTCCTCGGGGAGAGGAGGGCGGGCCCGGCGTAGCCGCCGAAGAAGGCGCCCAGGTCGGCCGGGGTGGAGACGACGCCGCCCGAGGCCCACGCGCCGGACGCGCTGATCGCCTCGCTGACGTCCTCGGGCGCCTCGCCGGGGGCGGTGGCGTAGCCGTGGAGGAAGGGCCGGGGCAGCCGGAAGCCGGAGGGGAGGCTGGTGTCGCGCAGGTCGAGGGGACGGTACACGAGCTCCTTGAGAAGCTGCTCGTAGCGCTGTCCGGTGGCCTGTTCGGCCATCAGGGCGACGGCGATGTTGTCCGAGTTCGAGTAGGCGTAGCGGCTGCCGGGCGGGAAGGCGAGGTCCTGGCCGGCGGCGAACTCCAGCAGGCGGCGGGAGTCGAAGCGGTGCCGGGGGTCGGCGCGGACGATCGCCTGGAAGCGCTCGCTCCGGCTGTAGTCGGGCAGGCCGCTGGTGTGCTGGAGGAGCTGGCGCAGCGTCACCGCGTGCCAGGCCTCCGGGAGGTGGGGCAGGCGCTGCCCCAGGGTGTCGTTCAGGCGGAGGGCGCCGCGGTCCACCAGGCTCAGGGCGACGGCGCCGCTGAACGCCTTGGCGACACTGGCGATCCGCATGTGGTCGCGGGTGCGGGGCGGTCGGCCGGTGCCGACCTCGGCGGTGCCGGCCCGGTAGACCTTCGGCTCACCGTCCCTGGTGAGCACGGCGATCGCGCCGGGCGGTCCGCCCGGGGCGGCGACGAGGTCGGCGAGGACGCGCCGCAGCTCCCGGTCCGAGGTGCCGCCGGCGGGCGGCGCGGCGTTCGCGAGGGCGGGGGCGGTCAGCGCGCCGGCGAGGAGCAGGGCGGTGACGGTGGCCCGGCGGCGTGGAGCCGGGGCGGATCGGAGCATGGGGGACCTCCTGGACGGGCCGGGGCCTGGACGCACCGGCTCGACCAGCTTCCGCGCCCGTCCCCGCCCCCGCCGTCCGGAACCCCCCGCCCTGAGCCACCCGGCGGTGCGGAACCCCCCGGCGGGATGCCCCGCGGTCGGCGCGCGGGGCGGCTTCCGTCCCACCCGGCTCCGCGAACGGTGATCACGCGCCGCCCGACCTCCGGCACCAGCACCTCGGCGGCGATCGCCACGAGCCGATCCGGCACCTCACCGTGACGCGGCGGGTCCGGTACGGGAGGAAGCCCCGGTGTCCCGCGCCGGAGCGGGGGCGGGCGGGGCACCGGGGGGCTTCGGGGGTGGTCAGCACTTCACCCAGTGGCCCGGGGAGGTCTCCTTGAGGGTGCTGGTGACCATGACGTTCCACAGGCCGAGGTTCTGCTCCGAGCCGTTGGCGTAGGTGTAGCCGCCGATCTGGTGGGCCCGGCCGGCCTGGGTGTGGGCGTAGTTGCTGGCCGTGACGCAGACCGGGGTGGTGCCGGTCGTGGTGGCGGTGACGGTGGCGCTCCTGGTGCCGGCCGCGCCGGCGGCGTCCAGGGCGGCGACGGTGTACCCGTAGGACGTGCCGGCGGCGAGTCCCGGGTCCGTGAAGGCGGTGCCGGCGGTGATGGGCGACGCGTTGGCCTTCGTGCCGTTGCGGTAGACGTCGTACGAGGCCGCTCCGGGGACGGCGTTCCAGGCCAGCGAGACGCTGGAGGCGGTGGTCGCGGTGACGGCCAGGCCGGTCGGGGCGGGGAGGGACGGGGTGCCTGTGGGCTCACCGGCGCCGAGCGCCGCGGCCATGTTCCTCACGGCCGTCATCTGCGGCCCGCTCTTCTGGGCGTAGTCGGCCGACTTGTATCCCCACCAGTCCCAGCAGCCGCGGGGGTTGCCGGTCATGGTGGTGGCCTGCGGGTAGAGGACGATCAGGTCGTTCGTGTCGGCGTACTCGTTGAGGTACGCCTTGTCCATGAGCGCGTTGCCGACCAGCCCGAAGTACTGGTAGCAGCCGTGGAGGGTCACCATCAGCTTGCAGGAGGCCCCGGACTCGCAGGACCGCGGCACGTACGCGAAGCCCTCCTGGCCCATGCTGATCGCGCTCGGGCTGCCGCCGGGCGTGTACGCGCCCTGGTCGAACCGGATCAGCTTCCCGGTCAGGGCGGCCGAACCGGCGGGCTTCACGCTGCCGAGCAGGTGCGTGAGCATCTCCTTGACCGGATCGCCGCCGCAGTTGTTGACGTACGGCGACGTGGTCGAGGTGCACGCGTTGGGGCCGATCGGGCTGACCCAGGCGTGCCCCGAGGAGGAGGTGCTGTTGTAGACGACGTCGGTCCCGAGGTTCCGGTAGTAGGTGGCGAGGTCGTCGTTCACGGCCTGCTTGACGGTGGCGTCGTTGGTGCCGTGGAACAGCCAGACCTTGTCGCCGGTGAGGTTGGCCACCGGGTCGAGCTTGCCGGCCGCGGCCCGGTCGCGGGTCAACTGCGCCAGCTGGGCGGGTGTTCTGCGGGTCTGGAAGGTGTCCATGCAGGCGTACAGCGCGGTGTTGAGGTTGTTCTGGGCGCAGTCGTAGGGGCCCGCCGAGAAGATGCCCGCGCCCTGGAACACCTCGGAGTGGGCGACGTGCAGCTGGTTGGCCATGAACCCGCCGGACGAGAGCCCGCTGACGTACGTCGCGCTGATGTCGTACCGCTGGAGCGAACCGGCGGTCGGCGCGGGTACGGCGGCCGTCGCGGGGACGGCGGCGATGCCGACGGCCGTGAGCGCGGCCACGACGAGCCGTCCGATCCTCGTCCTCAGGGGCACCGGCAGGGACGTCTTCGCGGGCCGTTTCGTCGGCTTCATCATGCGCGTCTCCAGGAGAGGGCGGGGTGGTGTCGGGACTGCGGACATCCTGGGGACAGCGGGCGCCCCCGGCCCACATGTCGGCCCACCACTTCCGCGGTCGCCGATGTGGCGCGTCCTGCCATAGAAACGAAGACTTCCGGCCACCCCGCGCGCGACCCCGGCCGGACTCCGCCGGCAACGCGTCTCGACACCCCGTTCGTTCCACTAGGTTGTGACCTCCGCACCCGTCCAGAGAGATCACCGCATGGGCCACGACCGACTCCGCTCGGCGCCGCGAACACCCCGCGGCGCGGCCCCGGCGACCGGAACCTGAAGGGCTGACCTCGATCGTGGAACAGCTGACCGGGGAGGACCCCGCGCACATAGGCCCGTACCGTCTGATCGCCCGCCTCGGCGCGGGCGGGATGGGCCTGGTCTACCTGGGCCGCTCCGACCTGGGGCGTACGGTCGCCGTCAAGGTCGTGCAGGCCGAGCACGCCCAGCACGCCGAGTTCCGGCGGCGGTTCGCCCGCGAGGTGGCCGCGGCCCGGCGGGTGGGCGGGGCGTGGACCGCCGACGTCCTGGACGCCGACACCGAGGCGGCGGTGCCGTGGGTGGCGACCCAGTACATCCCCGGGCCCGACCTGACCACCGTCGTCGCCCGGGACTTCGGCCCGCTCCCCGAGCATTCGGTCCGCACCCTCGCCAACCGCCTCGCCCTGGCCCTCCGGGCGGTGCACGAGGCCGGCCTGATCCACCGTGACCTCAAGCCGTCCAACGTCCTGATCACCGTGGACGGCCCCCGCGTGATCGACTTCGGCATCGCACGGGCGATGGACGGCCTGGCCGGGGACAGCCTCCACACCCGTACCGGCATGCTGATCGGCTCGCCCGGCTTCATGTCCCCCGAGCAGGTGCGCGGCCTCGACCTCACCCCGGCCTCCGACGTCTTCTGCCTGGGGGCGCTGCTCGTCTTCGCGTCCACCGGACGCCTCCTCTTCGGTGCCACGGACACCGGGCTCAACGCCCACCTCTTCCGTGTCGCCGAGGAGGAGCCGGACCTGACGGGCGTCCCCGACTCGCTCGTCGCCCTCGTCCGCGCGTGTCTGTACAAGGACCCGACGAAGCGGCCCACTCCGCACGAGGTCGCCGCGTACACGGCGACGGACACGGCCGGCGAGGCGGACGAGTGGCTGCCGGGCGCGGTCCTGGCCCAGCTGGGCCGCCGGGCGGCGCACCTGCTGGACTACGCCCCCGCCGCCCCCGCCCGTCCGGTGCCCCCGCCCGCCGCGTACACCCCCACGGCCCCGTCCCCCGCCGGCACTCCGCCGCCACCGCCTCACCCCTGGAACGCGCGCACGTCACCGGCCGGCGCCGCACCCCCGGAGGTTCCTCGACCCAGACGCTGGTGGGGGCTGTCGGCGCTCGCCCTGGCCCAGCTGCTCGTCCTCTTCGACGCGACCTTCTCCACCTCGGTGATGGGGCTGGGCTCCGCGGTCAGGTCCTGGGGCCTGTCCACCCAGGTGAAGGTCTCGTCCACCGTCTACCTGGACGTCCTGGCCGTCTCCTACGTCCTGGCCTTCGTGCTGGTCCTGCTGTGTGGTGTCTCCGTCGCGGACCGGATGGGCCGCAAGAGAGCCCTGCTGCTCGGTCTTTCGGGGTTCACGGCGGCCGCCGTCCTCGGCATGCTGGCGCCCTCCAGCGGGCTGCTGATCACGTCTCGGGTCCTCCAGGGCGCCTTCGCCGCGCTCGTCTCGGCCTCCGCTCCGCTCCTGCTGTCCGCCGCCTTCCCCGATCCGAGGGAGCGACGCAAGGCGTTCGTCCGCTACGTCGCGATCGCCGGGGTCGGCCCGGCGCTCGGCCTGCTGGCCTTCTGGGCGCCGGCGACGCTGGGCGTGGCCTGGCGTCTTCTCCTGCTCGTCATGATCGTCCTCGCCCTGATCACCCTGTTCTCCGTCGCGGTCTCCGTCCACGACCGGCCCGGTCGCTCCGGCGCCCGACTCGACGCCCCCGCCGCGCTTCTCGGCGCCCTCGGCGTCGTGGCTGTCAGCGGAGCGGTCCCCTATTTCGAGGGCGTCTTCGTCCTGCTCCCGCTCGCCGGCGTCCTCCTGGCCGCCTACGT
Organism: Streptomyces sp. NPDC014861; assembly: GCF_043081625.1. Lineage (NCBI taxonomy): Bacteria > Bacillati > Actinomycetota > Actinomycetes > Kitasatosporales > Streptomycetaceae > Streptomyces > Streptomyces sp. NPDC014861. The sequence continues at coordinate 344,536 of NZ_JBIBWV010000005.1, read as the reverse complement.
CTGGCGTCAGACGAGGACGGCCGCCCTCTCCTCCCCCCTGCCCGGTCCCGCCTCCCGGGCCCCGGCCGTCGTCCTCGTGATCACGGCCCTGGCGAACGCGGGTGTCGCCGCCTTCCTCCTCGCCACGGGACACCTGCACCGCTGACCGGTGGCCGCTGACCGACGACCGACGACCGACGACCGACGACCGACGACCGACGACCGGGCCGAACGGGGAGGGTGGCGGGACCGTCACGCCGCCGCAAGGTGAGGAGGAGGCAGGTCTAGCAGCACTCCTCGTGCTCATCGGCACGGTCCGGGTAGCGCCCCGCCGGCCAGTCGGCGAAGAGCGTGTGCTCGACCTCGCGCCACGCGGGCGCCTCCTCGGTCGCCGGTCGGTGCATCGTCACCGGCGCGTACGCGACGAGGACCCTGTCGTCGAAGCCCTCGCAGCCGGGGAACGGCGTCACGGCGACATGGACCGGGGCGTCGTCGGGCGCGTCCTTCAGCGCCTCGCGCAACCGCCCCACCGTCCAGACGACAGGCAGGTGTTCGTATTCCGCTCCGCTCTCTCCCATCCCGCGAGGCTACCTCCCCCGCCCGCCCCATCCTCCGCCCGCTCCGCGCGTCCCCCTCGTCCCCCTCCTGTCTCCCGTACCCCTCGTACCCCTCGTACCCCTCGTACCTCTCGTACCTCTCGTACCGACGAGTGGCCGGGGGCACCTCCGGGTCCGCGCTCCGGCCCCCGTAGGCTCGCGACGACGACGGGAGACCGGCATGTGGAAGCGGGCCCTCGACCGGGCCGGGGTGCGGGAACCGCGGCTACGGCGGGACTACACCGAACAGCGGCGGGCGGTACGGAGGTTCGCGCCGGCCGAGTACGCGGCGGCGCGGCTCCTGTTGCCGGCGGCGCTGCTCCCGCACGTCGTGGCCGCCGTCGCGTTCATGCACGACACCGACGACCGGATCGACCGCGGCACGCCCGACGAGCGCGTGGCCGCGCTCGCCGAGTGGGACGGTCTCGTACGCGAGGCCCTCGCCGACGGCGATTCCGCCGTGCCCGTCCTGCGCTGCCTGGCGCACACCGCCGAGCGCCGTCCCGATGTCCGCGCCCACGTGAACGAGTTCCTGCGGGGCTGCGCGCGCGAGGTCGCCTGGCGGACCCTCGCCGACGACCGGGAGCTGGAGCAGTACGTACGGGAGTACTCGCTCCCCGCGCTGATGCTCACGGCCTGCCTCGTCGCGCCCGAGGACGCGTCCACCCGGGCGGCGTTCACCGAAGGGTGTCACCGGCTCATCCGCGCCATGCAGCGCATCGACTTCCTGGAGGATCTGCCCGAGGACGTCCGCGCGGGCCGCCACGGCGTACCCGCCGACGCGGTGACCCGGCACGGCGCCGACCTCACCCGGCCCGGCCCCGCACTCGGCCGGCTCGTCGAGGAGCAGGCCGACCGGGCCGCCGCCGACCTCTCGGCCGCCGCACCCCTCCCGACCCTCGTGTCCCCGCCGTACCGCCCCTTCGTCCGCGCCCTCGCCGGCGTCCAGGGCCTCCGCCTCGACGCCGTGCGCCGCGCGGGCGCCTCCCTGGCCACCCGCTCCTCCGGTCCCTCCGCGTCGGCGGCCGCCCTGCTCCTGTTGCGGGAGGCGACGAGGCGGACGCGGGGCTGAGCGGCGGCCGGAAGGCGGACGGACCCTCCTGGAGAGGTCGTCGGTCACAAGGAGGGCCACGCGTATTCGCTGTAGGGCGTGCCGTCGGCGATGTGCCGGAGGGCCTCCCGGAGGTACGGGGCGGCCGGCTCGGGGACATCCGTACGCCACGACCAGCCCTGGCACTTGTCGGGTTCCGTGTTCGTGACCGCGGTCCCCGGGTCGTCGGCCTCGAAGAAGAAGGCGACGCGGCGGCTCCCCGAATGGGTGGAGACGTGGTGCATGAGGTGGACGAAGCGCAGCTCCCCCGGCGGGATGTCGAGTCCGGTCTCCTCGCGGAGTTCGCGGGCCGCGGCGGCGCTCGCGGGTTCGTGGTCCTCCATCAGCCCGGCGGGGACCTGGTGGAGACCGGGGAACACCTCCACGGTCTCCACCCTTCGTCCGACGAGGAGTTCGTCGCCGCGACGCACCAGGACGTGGACGTCGGCGTAGTGGGTGGCCTCGACGCGACCGGACGCGGGGGTCTTCTCGGACATGGGGGTTCCTCTCGATGGCCACGGGCGGGTGGCGCACGGCTCCGGCGGACACGTGCCGCGTGCACGGCAGCCCGTCTTCGGTGGCGGGCACGCGGCGGGCGTACCCGCTCGGCGGCGGGCACGCGGCGGAGGATCCCGCGTACGGGGCACGGGACGCACCCGATTTGTTCCGGCCATACGGCCGAGTCCGTACGCGGACCGTCCCCGAGGACACGGGACGGTGAGGGCGTCACCGGCCGACGCCCGACGGTCCAGGGCAGGCCGTCGTGTATCGCCCTCTCGTCACCGGGGGGGGCGATCAGGCACGCACCCCAGGGGCTCCGCGCACCGCGTCCTCCCAGAGGTCCAGCCCTTCGCGGAGGAGTTCGCGTACCGCCGCGGCCTCCTCGGCCGTCCAGGGCTCCTCGCCGTAGATCTTCTCCCAGGCGCTGTCGATCACCGTCCCACGCGAGGAACGAAGGGTTCCGTCCCCCACGCTGCGGGCGAGGTCCTCGACGAAGTGCCACGCGTTCAGCAGCGATCCCGGCGGCACCGAGGCGGTCCCGGGGCGCTCGACCCATGCCCGTACGGCATCCAGATCGAGTTCGGCCTCGCCCTCCCAGAGGACCGTCCAGGTGGCATGAGCGGCGTAGGCACGCAGGGACGCGCGGTCAGGGAACACGAGGAGACGGCCACGGTCGTCCACGGCGAACTCGTCGAGGCCGTCGCCCTCCCCGGGCCGCCACAGCAGTGTCAGGTCCCCCGCCCGTGCCTCGATGCGGTACGGATAGCCGTCCATCCTCCCCATTCCCCTTCCTCGGTCAGGATTCCCAGGCACGCGGGCGGCCAAGGGCTTCCCACTCAGGGCGCGGCAGTGAGGAACAGGGCGAGGTCGTCACCGTGGCCGCGTCCTCGGTGCCCGGCCGCGATGACGACCTCGATCCGGGCCGCGCCGTCGACGATGTTCTGCCCGGTCAGCGCCGCGTAGCCGACGGGGAGACCCCGTGGGCGCCCTCGGGGACGACGACGAGGAAGTCATCGCGGTCGTCGGCGCTCCCTCTGTTCCGGTGTTCTCGCGCACGGGCGGATGCTACGAGGCACGCCGGCCCGCGACCAGCGGATTTCCTCCCGTGGCGACGGGCCCTGACGTCGCATCCACCGCGGGGCGGTCACCCCCGTGCCGGATCGGCGGCCACCGCGTCCGAAGCCATGGGCTCGACGAAGGGCGTTCTCCATGCCGGGCGCGGGTCGGCGCCGAGGCCGGTCCAGTACTCCCGCCCACGGACGATCCGTCCGTCCCGGACGGTCCAGAAGGACGCCGCGCGGAACACCCCGAGGCCTTCGTGCGGGACCTCGACCTCGGAGACGACCTCGTCCCCGTCGGCGACGATCCGCAGCACGCGGATCGTCCAGCCCTCCGGGTACTCACGGTTCACCGCGACGAAGTTCGCGCTGCCCACGATGCGTTCACCGCTGACCGGCCATTCGACGACGGCGTCGTCCGCGACCAACCCGGCGACTCCGCCCCAGTCCCGCGCCTGGATCCGCTCCCACAGCGCCTCGACCACTCTCGAAGATTCCATCCGCACACCCTCCCAGACGCCTCTGACAAGGGAGCCGGGCCGCGACCCCGGACGCTCACGCGCCCGCCGGAGCCTTCACCTTTCATCCATTGCAACGGTGTCGCATATGCCATTGCATCAATCTCGACTTCATTGCAATGAATTTCCGGCATCTACCTGCACATTTAGCTAGTTCACATTGCATCAGTCTTGCCGATCCCATGAAGGCAACGTAGCTTTTCTCATGTCGGAAACACCGACGGCAACGCCACTCCCCAGGAGCAGACATCATGCAGACCTTCGCCACCGCCGCCCCGATCACCACCGTCGTCGACGTCCCGGCCGGCCGCCTCCGCTTCGTCGCCGCCGACCGCGAGGACGCCACCGTCGACGTCCGCCCCGCCGACGCCACCAAGAGCCGCGACGTCAAGGCCGCCGAGGAGACGACCGTCGCCTTCGCGGACGGCGTGCTGCGGATCTCGGCCCCGCGGGCCAAGAACCAGCTCTTCGGCCAGACCGGTTTCATCGAGGTGACCGTCCACCTGCCGGCCGGTTCCGCCGTCGAGGCGAGGGCCGCGGCGGCCGACCTGCGTACCGTCGGACGCCTCGGCGACGTCACCTTCGACAGCGCCCAGGGTCCCGTGAACCTCGACGAGGCGGCCAACACCCGCCTCACGGTCCAGGACGGCGACCTCACCGTCGGCCGGCTCACGGGATCCGCCGAACTCTCCGCCTCCCGGGGCGACCTGAAGATCGCGGAGGCCACCACCGGCACCCTCACCCTGACCACCCAGGCCGGTTCCATCTCGGTGGGCACCGCCCCCGGCGTCTCGGCCACGCTCGACGCCGGCACCTCGCTCGGCCGCGTCCTGAACACCCTCCAGAACGCGGAGGGTTCGAACGCCGACGTCGCCATCCGCGCCACCACCACGCTGGGCGACATCACCGCCCACAGCAACTGAGCCCCACCGCGCCGTACGGCGCGACCGGCGCGGCGACGGGGGCGGGGGCGACGACGGGTCAGGGGTACGAGGTCGGATGCGGCGGGAGCGGTTCCTCACCTCCTGCCGCACCACGCCCGCCGCCCCGCGCATTGCAGTGATTTCGCAGATCCACCGGACGCCTCCGCGAATGTCCTAGGACGTGATCGTTTCTGCATGATGGTCTCCCGGCGTGAACACACGTACCAAGCTCGCTCTCGCGACCGCCGTCATGTCGGCGCTGGCCCTCTCCGCCCCGACCACCACGGCGTACGGCTCCGGTGCCGCCGGCCCGGATCCCGTCCCGGCGCCCCTCGTCAGCGCCGCCAACGCGGTGCCCGGCGAGTACATCGTGACCCTCGACCGGACGGCCGACGCGACGAAGGTCGCGGAGAAGCTGAACCTCGAACCGACGTTCGTGTACGAGAAGGCGATCAACGGGTTCGCCGTGCCGCTGACCGCCCTCCAGCTGGACCTCGTACGGAAGACGCCCGGGGTGACCTCGGTCGAGGAGGACGCGGTGACGCTCGCGCCGCCGCAGCCGACCACGCCGGCGGGTGCGCGCAGCCCGGCCGCCTCCTGGGGGCTGGACCGGATCGACCAGTGGAACCTGCCGCTCGACAACGACTTCACCACTACGGGCAGCGGCGCCGGCGTGACGGCGTACATCCTCGACACCGGCATCGACTACAACCACGACGAGTTCCGGGGACGCGCCGCGTTCGGCTTCGACGCGATGGGTGACGGTCGGGCCGGCCAGGACTGCAACGGTCACGGTACGCACGTCGCGGGCACGGTCGCCGGCAAGACGTACGGGGTCGCCCGCAAGGCGAATCTGGTGAGCGTCCGCGTCCTGGGCTGCGACGGCCGGGGCGCGTACTCCGGGATGATCGCCGGGCTCGACTGGGTCGCCCGCAACGCCCGGCAGCCCGCGGTGCTGAACGGCTCCCTGGGCGGCGACAGGTCCACGGCCCTGAACAACGCCACCACGGCCCTCCGTGCCGCCGGCGTGCTGCCCGTCATCGCGGCCGGCAACGACGCGAAGGACGCCTGCAACGTCTCGCCCGCGTCGGCGGAGGGCACGCTCACCGTCGCCGCCTCCAACGCGTGGGACGAGGAGGCGTCGTTCTCCAACTACGGCCGGTGCGTCGAGCTGTACGCCCCCGGCCAGGACATCGTGTCGGCCAGGATGGGCGGCGGCTCCCTCACCCTGAGCGGCACGTCGATGGCCGCGCCGCACGTGGCCGGCGTCGCCGCCCTCTACAAGGCCGAACACCCCACGGCGACCCCGGCCGAGGTCGCCGAGTGGATCGACGGCCAGTCCACGAAGGGCGTCCTGACCAACGTCAGCACCGGCACCCCCAACAAGCTCCTCTACACCGGCGGCCTGTGAGCCGCCCGTCCGCCATGCCTCCCTGCCCATAGGGCTGTAGGGCTGTAGGGCTGTACGTCTGCGGCAGGTGCCGAGGCGACGGAACGACCCGCTCGGTCCGCACTCCGTGTGCGGGCCGAGCGGGTCGTTCTTCGTGGCGTCGGTGCCGTCGCGCCACCGCTTCCCTCTCGGTGTTCCGAGATTCTCCGGATTTCTCTCTCACACTTCGCCGCCGGCTCGGCTGATTACCTCTTGGTGGTCACGGCAACCCGGAGCCGCCGCCCCTGACCGGTCTCGACATGAGAGGCGACGGAGATGAGCAGCGATGGAGCGAAGGGAATGATCCCGCGCCAGCGCGAGCCCCTGGGCTCGGAAGCGCAGGCGCAGTGGGATCGGATGAGGGTGCTGGAGGGCTCGGTGAGGCGCTTCGTCTACTTCCGCACCAGCCTGCCGAGGTGGGAGATCGACGACATCGAGTCGGAGGTGTGGGAGTCGATCTACCGCAGGCTCCTGCTGTCCGGCCCGCTCGACCACATGGTCGAGCGCTACCTGTACATGGTGGTGGGTCAGAAGATCAGGGAGCGTCTGACCGAGCTGGGCGAGCGGGCGGCGAAGATCGTCGACGGCGGTGAGGAGATCCTCGAGCGGATCGCGTGCCCGGGTCCGGAAGAGCAGAACCTCGCCGACCTCGCTCCCGCGCTGAAGCGGCTGCGCGGCTCGACGAGCGAGTTCCAGCTCCGCGCCTTCGTGCTGGCCGAGGCCTACGACATGAAGGCGCCGTACATCGCCAAGGCGCTCGGTGGGACGGCGACGGCAGGGTCGGTCCGTGACGCTCTTCGTCACGCCCGCCGCAAGCGCGACCAGCTGTTCGGGGGCGTCGCCGAGGAGTAGCCGAGCAGCCGCTTCCAGGAGGCGCAGGCCGTGCGCAACGAGGACGTCCCGGCCTGCGGCCCCGAGTGGTCGCTACTCGACACCGGACGCACCCGCGCCCAGCAGTAGAGCCAGGACACGGAAGGAGCAGAACTGAACGACCGCGGGGAGCCGACCCGCTCCCGCACTCACCCACGCACACACCGGAGGGCCGGCTCGCACCTGGCTCTCCCACCTCAAGATCGTTCCGACCCGAGGGGAGTCATAGTGGAAGTTGTCATCTCGCCCATCCGGACCGTGGTGATCGTGCTCGTCACGATGGTCCTGGCGCTTGTCACCTGGATGCGCTGCCGCCTGGAGACGCTGCTCGTACTGCTGCCGGGCCGAGCCGCCGACGGGCCGGGCGGAGGGAAGAGGATCAGCCGTATCCGTCCGCTGTCGGGGGAGGTCGGCTTCGTCAAGTAGACCGTAGCCGGGGGAAAGCCGGGCCGGGCCTCTCACAGAAGAGGCCCGGCCCGGCTGTTACTACGTACCGGCGCAGACGCACCGGGGTCCGCAGCCTCCAGGCGACCAACCCAGGCCGCGGGCAGGCACTCGACAAGGAACGCCCATGACCACCATGCCTCCCCCGAGCGGCGAGGGCCAGGACTTTCCCGTCCCGTCGCTGCTGAACAGCACCGCGGACGACCTCCTCGCGCAGATCGAGCACGAGGCGAAGTGCCGCCGGCGCGAAGCCCGCGCCCTGCGCCGCCGTATCCGCCGACACCGCCGGCAGGCGCGGCCCCTGCATCTGCGCGTCATCCAGACCGGCAGCTTCGTCGTCTCCTCCGGGCTGGTTCTGACCGGACTGGTCGCCTTCGTGGCCTCCGGCGTCATGTTCCTGAACGGCGACGAGGCCACCGCGAAGGCGCTCCTGGCCCTCGCCTCCGCCGCGTGGGGCGGTGCGGCCGCCGTGGCCTTCTTCTCCCGCAGGTAGCAGCCGTGGGACCAAGAAGAGGGGCGCCCGAGTGGCGCCCCTCTTCGCGTCACCCGGCCTCGGGATCCCCCTCGTCGAAGGTCTCGCCGCGGCGAGCAGGATCGACGCGTGCGGGCCCCTCGGTCCGGATCACCGTGCGGCCTTCAGCTTGAAGGACCAGCGCCAGATCCACGCCAGTGCGGCTCCTGGCGTCACACAGGACAGGAGGGCCGCCGAGCGGGCTTGGCCGCCGGCCTCCCAACCCATGGCTGCCGGCAGGAGGAGGAGCAGTCCGAGGAGGAGGATGCCGAAGGCGGGGAGGTGTACGGGCGGCGCGTATCGCCGTGCCCCGCGCGGCATTCCGTGCGCGAGCGCCCCTGTCAGGACGGCCCCCGCGCAGACGACCGGGAAGAGGGCGAGGATCAGCATGCCGGAGCCGAGCACGCCCGCGCCCCGACGGCGGCCGTCCTGAAGGACCGGCGAGTGCGGTCGGGGGTCGCCCGGCGCGTAGTGGACGTCGATCCTCATGCCCGCCTTCGGCGGCTCGTAGCGCGTGTACATCCGGGGCACGGTCACCTCACGGGGACCGCTGTCGTACGGGACGCGCAGGACGAGATCGGTCTCGAAGAACACCGGCTCGTCGGAAGCGTTGTCGCCGCGGACGGGGTCCGCCGCGAGCCGGGCGACGGTGACCTCGTACGACCCGAACCGGGCCGCGTCCAGGCGCTCGGTCTCCCGCCCGTACTCCGGGGACACCATGAACCCGAGGTTGACGCAGGCCATCGTGGCAAGCGGCACCAGCCAGGCGACCAGCCACACCACCACACGGCTCCTGCCCGGAGCAGAACCGGCGCGCTCCGGGGCCCGGCGCGAGGCGACGATCCACGCGGCGGCGAAGACCACGGCCAGCACGGCGAGCCCCGTCTCGGTGACCAGCGGGGGGTACGGACCGACGCCCCACAGCACGCAGCCGACCGCCCCCACGGCGCTGAGCAGCATCCCCCAGCCGGTGAGCGTGGTCCCCGCACTCCGCCGGTACACGGGGCTCACCCGCGCCGACGCCTTCTCCAACCCCACCATGCCCGCCCCCTCCACGCCCCGCCCCCTCCACACCCCCCGCCCTCCGGCAGGTACGCCGGAGCCGCTGCGACTCGCCGCGACAGGCGCGGCTGCGTCTCCCTCGACACCGCGACCGTCGCGGCCCTCACCCGCTGTCGCAGCCGGGGCAGACCGGGTTGGCCTGCGCGAAGTGGCGCAGAGTCCAGTGCGTCGGGGTATCCGTCACGGACCGATCGTAGGACCTGCCGTCGCCCCGTCAGCAGGCGAGGGTGGGGTCCGGCAGCCACCGGCTGCGACACCCTCGTCGGCAGGTCGAGCGGCACGACGACAACTGGGCTACAGGGCGGGGAAGTTCGCCTGTCGATATCTGCTTGCCGGGCGGACGTCGACCTCGCATGCTTCCGAGCGTGACCGCTCACCACGACCGTACCGACGGCATCGTCCGCACCGACGCGACCGACGCCCCGGGGGACGCAGGATCCACCGGATCCACCTGCCGAAGCATCACCCTGGCCGTCCGCGTGCGCGATCTCCGCCCCGGCGACCTGCCGGCCTGCGCCTGGTCGGGCTCGGCCGTCCACCTGCGCCACGTGGAGCGGGAACTGGTCCGCGCCGCGCGAGGCGAGGTGGACTACCTGGCCGTCTGCACCGCCGCGGATCTGCCGGTGGCGATCGGCGGCATCGACTATCAGGTCTCCGAGGGCGCCGGAACCCTCTGGCAGCTCTCCGTGCTGCCGGCCCTCCAGTCCAGCGGCCTGGGCACGCTGCTCGTCCGGACCGCCGAGCGGCGCATCCGAGACCGTGGCCTGCGCCGGGCCGAACTCGCGGTGGAGGAGGACAACCCCCGGGCCCGTGCCCTGTACGAGCGCTTGGGCTACATCCCGTACGGCCGCGCCCCGGACGCCTGGGACGAGGAGGGGCCGGACGGCTCGATCCGACGCCACGAGACGGTGTGCGTCCTCATGCGCAAGCCCCTCTGAGCCGCAGGCGAAGGCCTCTCCGAGCCCCACGCGAAAGCCCCTCCGCGCCTCGCCCCACCTCGTCCGCCTCCGCGAGCGCTACGCGCCCCGCGCCGAGGCGGGCCAGGCCCGGGGGTACGGAACCCGCAGTGCTTCGGGCCGTACGGGAGTGTGGTCCGCGGCGGCGTGGAGGCGGTCGTCACGTCGCACGACGGCGCCGCTGCGGAGCATGGTGGCGACCAGTTCCTCAGCGAGGTCCTCCGGCGTACGCGCGAGGAGCCTGGCGGCGTCGGTCAGCCAGGCGCGCGCGTGGAGGTACGCCTCGACCTCGTCGGCCGGGACTCCCCCGCGGATCATCAGCGCGAAGGCGAAGATCCTTCGGGCGCCGTACCAGACCGCGCCCTCCGGGTCGTCGACGAGCCGCTGGGCACGGCGCAGGGCGGCGCCGAGGGTCGCGCCCGGGTCGACGGGGACGGGGCCGTGGGAGGGGAGGATCACGCGCGGGGCGAGGTCGACCAGCCGCTTGAGGGAGGCGAGCGCGGTGGCGGCCGCGTCGGGACCGTCGAGGGCGAGGTTCACCCAGCCGACGTCGTAGTCCGACAGCGCGTCCCCGACGACGAGCAGGCGCTCCTCCGGCTCCCACAGGGCCAGGTGGCCCGGGGTGTGACCGGGAGTGCGGACGACCTCCCAGTCGGCGTCGCCGAGGCGGAGGACCTGACCGTCGTCGAGCGCGAGGTCCACCGTGTACGGGGCGACGGGCTGGTCGAGCCACTCGGCCGAGCAGCAGCCGGGGTCGCGGCGGGAGATCGCGTCCGCCTCGGGGGCGCCGGCGGCTATGCCGGCGCCCCGCGCCTGGAGGAGGGCGTTGCCGCCGACGTGGTCGGAGTGCCAGTGGGTGTTCACGACCAGGTCGACGTGCCCGGTCCGCGACCGCACCCAGGCGGCGGTCTCCTCGGCGTGGCCGACGAAGCCGGTGTCGACGAGGGCGGTCTGCCGCCCGGGCAGGAGCAGGGTGTTCGCGTCGGGGAACGGCCGCTGCCACCAGGTCAGCCACGACGGCAGGGCCGGAGGGGCCTGGGAGGAGGAAGGGGACGTGGAGGAAGCAGACGCGGGAGAAGGGGACGCGGGGGTCGGACGGCTGCTCACGCGGCGCTCCTGTCCAGGCGGCCGGGGGTCCGCCGGCCGGACGCGACGAGCTTCCGGGAACCGTCGGCCCGGACCCCGTACGCCTCCGGCCGGCAGCCGGTCAGGCTGCGTCCGGGCTCGACGACGGCGCTGGCCGCGGCCTGTTCGTCGTACCGCTCGCCCGTGTGCGGCTCCGACCGTGTCTCCGGCTGCTGTGCCACGTGCGTGCTCTCCTCAGGTCGGTGTCGGGTGGAGCGTGGAGCGGCGCGGGGTCCTCACTCAGCCGGTCAGGCGTTCCACCAGCAGGAGGGCACCGATGACGATCATCATGGCACCGCTGGCCCGGATGACGACCCGGGCGGCCGAGGGCCGAGTGGTGAGGACCGTACGGGCCAGGACGCCGACCGCGAGGTAGACGACGGCGCAGACGGTCAGGTGCACGGTGCTGAGCAGCCCGGTCTGGGCGGCGACCGGCCAGCCCGTCACCGGGTCGATGAACTGCGGGAAGAGCGAGAAGTACAGCAGCAGCGCCTTGGGGTTGAGTCCGCTGGTCCCAGCCCCCTTGAGGAGGACGCGCCAGGCGGACGCCTCCGCGCCTCGCCCCGCCGCCGTGGGCGTGACCGGCTGCCGCAGGACGCCCCAGCCGAGCCACAGGAGGTAGCCGGCGCCGGCGACGGTGAGGGCCGTGAGCGTGCCCGGGGAGCCGGCGACGATCACGGCGACGCCCGCGACGGCCACGAGCGCGTACGCCGCGTGCCCGGTGAGCAGACCCACGACCGCCGGGACGACGGAGCGGTCGCGCAGCCCGGCGGAGATCGCGTACGCCCAGTCCGCGCCCGGGGTGAAGACCAGCAGCAGGTCCACCGCCAGGAAGGCCGCCAGAGTCGTCGTGTCCATCGTGGTTCGTTCCCTCTCGCACTTCTCTTGCTCCGGGAGGGAACGCTAGGCGGAACAGGCCCGAAGGTGTTCCCGTCTTTACCCCGGGATCGCCTGGTCAGAGGGAGAATCTTCTCCATGGACGCACTTGACCGGAAGATTCTTACCGAGCTGCAGCAGGACGGCCGGCTGACCATCACCGAACTGGCGGCCCGGGTGCGGCTCAGCGTCTCGCCCTGCCACCGCAGGCTGCGCGACCTCGAACGCGAGGGCGCGATCCGCGGCTACCGCGCCGTCGTCGACCCCTCCGCGCTCGGCCTGGACTTCGAGGCACTCGTCTTCGCCACCCTGCGCTGGGAGACCCCCGACACCGTGACGGCCTTCGAGGAGGCCGTGGCCGCCGTCCCGCACGTCCTCCAGGCCCAGCGCCTCTTCGGCGAACCCGACTACCTCCTGCGGGTCGCCACCGCCGACCTGACCGCCTTCCAGCGGCTCTACGACGAGCGTCTGGCCCGCCTGCCCGGCGTTCAGCGCCTGACCTCCACCCTGGTCATGAAGAACGTGATCGACGACCGCCCGCTGCCCGAGAGCTAGCGGGCGAGAGCCCGGCGGGCGAGAGCCGGCGGTGCCGGGGTCGCGTCTCGGCGGACACCGGACCGCCGCTCTCCGGGGCGTGCCCCTCGCATCGTGAAACCACCAGGTCAGAGGGGTGCGTCCCGGGCACCTCGCTCGACCGGTCGACGTCGCCGGAAAAACTTCGGGCGATGATGTCGAGAATCCGCGTCCTGCTTCGTCCCCGGGGTGAACGCGACCAGAATGGGTCGCGACAGCACCGAGGAGATCACGATGGCCAAGTACCTGCTGCTGAAGCACTACCGAGGCGCCCCGGCCGCGGTGAACGACGTGCCGATGGACCAGTGGAGCCCGGACGAGATCACCGCTCACATGCAGTACATGAGCGACTTCGCGTCCCGGCTGGAGAAGACCGGGGAGTTCGTCGACGGTCAGGCGCTCGCCCCGGAGGGCGCGTGGGTCCGCTACGACGGCGAGGGACGCCCGCCGGTCACCGACGGACCGTTCGCGGAGACGAAGGACCTCATCGCCGGCTGGATGATCATCGACGTCGACAGCTACGAGCGCGCCGTCGAGCTCGCCGGGGAGCTGTCGGCCGCCCCCGGGGCGGGCGGCAGGCCGATCCACGAGTGGCTTGAGCTCCGCCCCTTCTACACCGCGCCGCCCACGATCACGGAGTGACACCTCCGATGGACGAGGCCCTGCTCAGAAGCCTCACACCGAGCGTCCTCACCGTCCTCGTCCGCCGCGGAGCCGACTTCGCGGCGGCCGAGGACGCCGTGCAGGACGCCCTGGTGGAAGCGCTCCGGGTCGGTGCGGCGGGGCCCTCCCCGGCAGGCGGTGACCGGCCCGAGCCGGCACCCGCCGGGTCGGCCCCGGCCGACTCGCCCCCGGAAGGCGTGACCCCGAGCGGCTCGCCCCCGCCCGGCTCGGCCCCGGGCAGCGCGGCTCGTACGAGCGGGAGCGATGCGCTCCGCGATCCCAAGGGCTGGCTGATCACCGTCGCCTGGCACAAGTTCCTCGACGCGACGCGCGCCGACGCGGCCCGCCGCCGCCGGGAGGACCGGGTCGAGGAGGAGCCGGTACCGGGGCCGGTCCCGGAGGTGGACGACACGCTTCAGCTGTACTTCCTCTGCGCCCACCCGTCCCTGACACCGGCGTCGGCGGTCGCGCTCACCCTGCGCGCCGTCGGCGGCCTGACCACGCGCCAGATCGCCCGCGCGTACCTGGTCCCCGAGGCGACGATGGCGCAGCGCATCAGCCGGGCCAAGCGCACCGTCTCCGGGGTGCGGTTCGACCGGCCGGGCGACGTCGCCACCGTGCTGCGCGTCCTCTATCTCGTCTTCAACGAGGGCTACTCCGGTGACATCGACCTCTCGGCGGAGGCGATACGGCTCACCCGGCAGCTCGCGGCGCGCATCGACCACCCCGAGGTGGCGGGACTTCTCGCCCTGATGCTCCTCCATCACGCGCGCCGGGCCGCCAGGACCACGGACGGCGGCAGCCTGGTGCCGCTCGCCGAGCAGGACCGGAGCCGCTGGGACACCGCCCTGATCGCCGAGGGCGTCGGGATCCTCCAGGCGGCCCTCGCACGCGACCGGCTGGGCGAGTTCCAGGCCCAGGCCGCGATCGCCGCCCTCCACGCCGACGCGCCCACCGCGGGGGAGACCGACTGGGTGCAGATCGTCGAGTGGTACGACGAGTTGGTCCGCCTGACCGACAACCCCGTCGTCCGCCTCAACCGCGCCGTCGCCGTCGGAGAGGCCGACGGCCCCCGCGCCGGTCTGGCGGCCCTCGCCGCCCTGGACGCCTCGCTCCCCCGCCACACCGCGGTGGCCGCGTACCTCCACGAGCGCGCCGGCGACCCGGCGGAGGCGGCGCGCCTGTACGTCGAGGCCGCCCGCAAGGCCCCCAACCTCCCGGAACGCGACCACCTCACCCGGCAGGCGGCCCGTCTCCATACTCACCGGCAGCAGCCCTGACACCTCTCGACCCCGGACCCCGCATCCACATCCACCCCCACGTCCGCCACCGCCACCGCCACCGCCACCGCCCCGACTGTCGGTGCCCCCTGACACGATGGCCGGGTGACAGCCATCCACCCCGCACCCACCCGCCACGACGACCCGTCGCGCGCCCGCCTGTCGGACCTGATCGCCGCCATCGATCCCTGGGACGACCTGGAACGCGCCCATCTGAGGACCACCGAGGAGTGGATCGCCGGTGGCGCCCCGCTCTACCGGGTGCGCAAGCCGGACGTCCCGCCGATGCACCTGGTCTGCTACTTCGTGGTCCGGGACGAGGAGTGCGGCCGGTTGCTCCTGGTCGCCCATCGCAAGGCGGGGCTGTGGCTGCCCGCCGGCGGACACGTCGAGCCGGACGAGGACCCGTGGGACACCGTGGTCCGTGAGTGCCGGGAGGAGCTGGACATCCAGGCCTCGGCTTCGCCGATCACGGGTCGCCGGCCCCTCTTCCTCACCGTCACGAGGACTCGCGGCGAGGAGGGCGCGCACACGGACGTCTCCCTCTGGTACGTCCTCGACGCCACCGCCGACGCCGTCACCACGTACGACGAGGGCGAGTTCACGGCGATCCGCTGGCTGACCGAGGAGCAGGTCCTCGCGGAGCCGGGCGAACTCCTCGACCCCCACATGCACCGCTTCACCCGCAAGCTCCGGCACGCCCGAGCAGGAGCGGGAGCGGGAACGGGAGAACAGACCGGAGCACGAGCCTGAGCACAGCTCGCAGATCTCAGGCCTCAGGTCTCAGACCTGCTCAGCACCTGACGTCGGAGGCCGGGCGCTCACCTGTCGTCAGGAAGCGGGTGACGGTGCTGTCGCCGCAGGCGTTCCCGGTGCCGCCCGCCGCGAGCAGGTAGACGCCGTGGCCGCCCCGGTCGACGGAGACCAGACGGGCGCGGTCGCCGAGCGCCTCGCGCATCTTCAGGCCGGAGGAGTGCGGGTTGGCGGGGTCCCGCAGGTTCTGGATCATGAGGATGTTCGAGGGGCCGTCGCCGGTGAGGCGGACCGGCTTCTCCACCGCCCCGCCCTTCCAGAAGGCGCAGGGCGTGATGTTGACGGGCATGCCGCCGGTGAGCGGATGGCGGACTCGGTCCGCGGCGACCGCCCGGGCGTACGCCGGCACGGAACGGGGCCAGTCGACGTCGTTGCAGATGACGCCCACCGTGACCGCCGCGGCCTCGTCGGGCATCGCCCCGGACAGCTCGGGCGGCAGCACGGGCACGGCCGTCGGGTCGAGGGCCTGGCCCACGAGGCGCGCGAAGCCGGGGAAGGCCGCGTCGGAGTAGAGGGCGAGCTGGAGCGCCTGCCGGAAGGAGGCGCCGGTGAGCCGGGCGCCGGGTACGGCGGTGGGGCGGGGCGCCCGGTCGAGCCGGGCGGCGAGGCCGAGCACGAGCGGGCGTACGTCCTCCGGGGAGTCGGCGAGCCGCAGCCCTTCCGCCTGCCGGTCGGGGTGGGAGGCCCAGGCCGCGAAGTCCGGGAAGCGGTCGTCCGCGCCCTTCGCCATGTCGGCGAGCCATCCGTTGGCGACCCGGCGGGGGTCCGGGTCCGCGCTGCTGTCCAGGACCCAGCGGTCGGTCCGTCGCGGGTACTCCTGTGCGTAGCGGGCGGCGACGTACGTTCCGTACGAGGTCGCCCACGCCGACACCTTCCGCTCGCCGAGCGCCTGGCGCAGCAGTTCCATGTCCCGCACCTGGTTGGCGGTGGTGAGGGTCCGCAGCATGGCGCCGCCGTTGCGGGCGCACGCGTCGGCGATCCGGCGTGCCCGCTCGACGTTGGAGCCGATCGAGCCGTCGGCGGCGGGCCAGGACCGCAGGGTCACCATCCACCGGTCCTCCTCGGCGAGCCCGCACCGGGCCTTGGCCGAGCCGCCGACCCCGCGCGGATCGAGGGCCACCAGGTCGTACGCTCCGCCGGTCTCCCGCGCGAGCGCCGGTCCCTTCTGCGCGAGCCGCTGCACCCCGGAGCCTCCGGGACCGCCGGGGATCACGAAGAGGGTCCCGCGCCGGGCCTCCGGCCGCGTGCTGGGCAGCCGCGAGACGGCGAGGTCGATGCGGGGGCCGGCGGGGTCCGCGTGATCGAGCGGTACGGAGAGCGTCGCGCACCGCTGCCCGTCGGCCGCCTTGACGGAGGCGGCGCAGTCGCCCCATCGCAACCCGTCGCCGACGGGAGCGGGGGCGGGGACGATCGCACTTCCCGCCCGGGTTCCGGGGGTGCTCCCGGTGGCGTTCGCGGGACCTCCGCCGGCCACGAGGCCGGAGGCGGCGAGGGCGGCGACGGAGAGGAAGGAGGCGGCAAGTGACGTACGCGCACGGTGTGTTGTCATGTGTTCAGCCTGCCGTCCGGCACCGTACCGCCCCCATCCGGCCACCGGGCCGATCGAGGGTGAGGCCAGCCCGACCGTCCCCCTCCGGCACGCCGCCGCTCGGCCGGTCCGACGCCGTCCGCGCCAGGCAGGGGGCCGACGTCGCCGAGGCCGCCCGAGACGCCGGGGCGTCGGCAGAGACTGTGTCAGGGGAAGTGGAGGCTGTGTCAGGGGAAGTAGAGGCTCGCCTTCTGGAGGACGTGCTTCGTGAAGAGTCCGCCCCACACCGTCCGGCCCCGGTACATCGTGGTCCTGACGGTGTGCGGGGTCGTCTCGACGGTGAGGGGGCGGCTGACGACGCTGGTGTCGACGGTCCGGGCGTCGTACGCGGCCCACTGGGCCGCCGCCGGCTGGACGTGTGCGCTGACGAGCGCGGGGAGGACGAGGGTCACGTTGCGGGCGCCCGGTATGCCGCCGCGCAGGCTCTTCGCGCGGCTCATGGACCACACGGTGAAGGCTTCCAGGGTGGCGACGTCCACCTGGGGGACGGCCGCGGCCAGGATGAACAGCTCGGACTTCGTCCCGAACCACCGGGCCTTGCGGTCCGCGCGCTGGGCGGCCACGACCGGGGCGCCGTTCCACTCGGTGGACGTCACCGTGCAGGCGTCGGCCGCCAGCCGTTCGTGGAGCCCCGCCAGGTAGGCGCCGGCCGCGTCGGCGGGGGCGTCGGATGCGTACTGAGTCATGGATCGATCCTCCAACGCCCCCTGCCTCGCGGGGAAGAGGCCGGCTCGCCCGACCGCGCGGTCGGCGGCGTGTCAGGCGGCGCGCGAGGTCAACGGGAGAGCTTGGCGTCGATCAGCGCCTTGAACTCCTCGTACGACTGCGGCAGTTGGATCCTGATGCCGTCGACGAAGAACGTCGGCGTGCCCTGGACGCCGAGGCCGAGACCGTCCTGCTGGTCGGCCTTGATCCGCTGGAGGGTGGCCGGCGCCCTCACGGCGCTGTCGTAGCGGGCCATGTCGAGGCCCAGGCCCTCGGCGTAGGTGCGGAAGAGGGCCTCCTTGGACTCCTTCGACTCGCCCCACTCCTTCTGCGTGGCGAAGAGCTTCGCGTACATGGTCTCGAACGCGCCCTGCTGGGCCGCCGCCTCGACGGCGAGGGCGGCGGTGGTGCTGTTGCGGTGGCCGGGCATCGGGAAGTAGCGGGCGACGAAGGTGACGCGGTCCTCGTATTCGCTCCTCAGCCGCTCCACCGTCGGGTACACCGCTCCACATCCCTCGCACTCGAAGTCGAGGAACTCGACGATCGTCAGCTCGCTGTTCTTCGGCGAGGTGAGCCGATGGCTGGTGTCGCGCACGGCCCGGGCGTCCACGGCGGCTTCGGTGCCGAGGGCTGTGGTGTCGTCCTGGGGTGCGAAGAGGAGGAAGGAGCCGAACGCGGCGGCGAGCGCGGCGAGGAGGACGCCGACGGCGAGAAGGTTCTTCTGGAGCTTGGTCATGATGCCTCGGGTGTGGGGTGACGGGGTCGGAATCGAGGTCCGGGGGGAATCTGGGTCGCGGGTGGAATCGGGGTCGGGTCGGGGTCGGGCTCGGAGGTCAGGAGCGGGAGCGGGGGCGGAGGCGGTCGCGGGCGCGGAGGGCCGCGAGGTAGGCCTTGGAGGCATTGGGGGCGTGGGAGGCGGCCAACGGGCCCTGGTCGTCGCCGGTCATCGCGTCGCTGAAGGTCAGGGCGATGCTCGCCGGTGGCGCGTCGAGCGACGCGTCCGGGGCCGGAGTGATGGGGACGAGTTCGGTGCGAGCGGCCGCGGGCGTCGCCCGGGAACCCGTCGAACGCACCGGACGCACCGGACGCGGGTCGGGCAGCGCCGGGTCCCGCCCCCGGCTACGCCGCGAGGGCGTACGGAAGCAGCGGGCGGTTCTCGGCCCGGTCGTGGCGGGAGGCGTGGCCGAGGGGGCCGCGCGGGGCGCACGGCGGGGCCCGGCCGGTGACCGGCCGCGGGACGAGAGCGGAGTGCGGGAGCCGTACGTCGGCCGGCCGGCGCGCCGGGGCGGGGCCGGTGCCCCGGGCGACGAGCAGCGGCCGGAGGAAGCTCAGGACCGCGGCCACCCCGGCGAGTACCGGTTCGGTGTGCCAGCGCAGCCGCTCGGGGACCCCGAGCAGGCGCACGGCCAGGACGAAGGTGATCAGGTGCCCCGCGAGGAACGCCTCGGGCGGGGCTCCGGCGGCCGTGACGTGGGCGGCCGACGCGTCCGCCCCGGCGCCGGGAAGTCCGACGAGGGCGCAGACGCCCGGGACGGCGTAGGCGAGCTGGTGGGCGACCTGCGCGCCGACGAGCGCGGCGAGGAGCTGGGGGTCGGAGAGCCGGCGACGTGAGAGGACGTACCCGCCCGCGGCCGGCCCGGCGAGCAGCGCCCAGGGTGCCAGGTGGCCCTGTGTCAGCAGGTGGCCCGCCATGGGCAGCAGGACGGTGAGCGCGGCGACCGCGCAAGCCCCCGGTCCCCGGCCGACGCCACGGGCTCGAGCCGTGGCGTGCGTCAGGGGCGGAGGTGGCATCGGGCCGGCGCTTTCGTGGTGTCCGGGTGGGGTGGCGTCCTCGCGGCGTCACGGCGCCGGAGAGTGTCCGGGCAGCCTATCCGGTACGCCGGCGGGGGCGGCGCGCGGCCTCCCCCCGCGTACGGGGCGGGCGTGGAGTGCCGGGTCGGCGCGCGGGTCGGCGCGCGGGTCGGGCCGCGTCCCGCCCGGCACAGGCCGCGGGGGTCAGCTCGGCCACCGCCCGGCGGCGGGAGTCAGCTCGCGGCCACCGACCGGCGGGGGCGCTCGGTACGCGTGGCCGGGCCGGAGAAGCGGAGGTGGCCGTCGGCGACCTCCGCCCGGTCGAGCAGCTTGCGGTCGCTCCGGTAGCTGGTCGACGTCACCCACGGCGCGTCGGGCCCCTGCTTTGGGAGCATGTCGAGCGCACGCCGCACGTACCCGGCGCCGAAGTCGAGCATGGGGCGGGTGGCCAGGCCCGGCTCGCTCTCCGGCCAGGCGGTGTCGTGGCCGTGCCGGTCCATGTGGGCGAGCACCCGGCAGACGTACGTGCAGAGCAGTCCGATCTTGAGGGTCCAGGAGGCGTTGGTGTAGCCGATGGCGACGTTGAGGTTCGGGATGCCCGACAGCATCGTGCCCCGGTGGACGAGCGAGTCGGCGGGCGAGACGTCCGTGCCGTCCACGGTCAGCCGCATGCCGCCGAAGAGCTGGATGTTCAGTCCGGTGGCGGTGACGACGATGTCCGCGGGGAGTTCGCGACCGGACCGGAGCAGGATGCCGTCCTCGGTGAAGGTGGCGATCCGGTCGGTGACGACGGAGGCTTTGCCCGCGCTGATGGCCTTGAACAGGTCGCCGTCCGGGACCGCGCAGAGGCGCTGGTCCCACGGGTCGTACGGCGGGTTGAAGTGCTCGTCGACGGGGAAGCCGGCGGGCAGGAGGCGGGCGTTCGCCGCGCGGATCAGCTTTCTGGTCGCGGTCGGGAAGCGGCGGGCGAAGCCCCAGACCAGCTGCTGCCGGGCGATGTTCTTGCGCCGCGTCACGGCGTGCCCGCGCTCGTCCCCGAGCGCGGCGCGCAGGAGGCGGGCGAGCTTGTCCTCCTTCGGGACGGGCACGATGTACGTGGGCGTCCGCTGGAGCATGGTGATGTGCGCCGTGTCGTCGGCCATGGCGGGGACGAGGGTGACGGCGGTGGCGCCGCTGCCGACGACGACCACGCGCTTGCCGCGGTGGTCGAGGTCCTCGGGCCAGTGCTGGGGGTGGACGATCTGGCCGCGGAAGCGGTCGCGGCCCTCGAAGTGCGGGGTGTATCCCTCGTCGTACCGGTAGTAGCCGGTGGCGCAGAAGATCCACCCGGCGGTGAGGTCGAACCGCTCGCTCGCGCCGGTCGTCGGATCGGTCCGCTCGACACCGACCGTCCAGCGCGCGGTCGCGGAGGACCAGGCGGCGGAGACGACCTTGTGGTGGTGGCGGATGTGCGCGTCGAGGCCGTTCTCGGTGGCGGTCTCCCGGAGGTAGGCGAGGACGCGGGAGGCGTCGGCGATGGACTCGCGGTCGCGCCACGGCTTGAACTCGTACCCGAAGGTGTAGAGGTCGGAGTCGGAGCGGATGCCGGGGTAGCGGAAGAGGTCCCAGGTGCCGCCCGAGGCTCCGCGGGCCTCCAGGATCGCGAACGACCTGGCCGGGTGGCCGAGCCGCAGATAGCGGCCGGCGCCGATGCCGGAGAGCCCGGCACCGACGATGAGGACGTCCAGGTGCTCCGGGGTGTCCGGGCGCTCGGGAGCGTCCGGGCGCCCCGGGGTGTCTGCGTGCTCCGGGGCGTCGGCGTGCTCCACCCGCTCCACCTGCGGCTCCTGCGGCTCGTACGAGGTCATGGGGAAGAGGATGCGCCACCGCGGCGCCTCGCTCCACAGCGGAGTGCCTGGAAACGGTGCGGATCATGGTGCAGAGTGCTGCGTATGGAT
Organism: Streptomyces sp. NPDC014861; assembly: GCF_043081625.1. Taxonomy (NCBI): domain Bacteria; kingdom Bacillati; phylum Actinomycetota; class Actinomycetes; order Kitasatosporales; family Streptomycetaceae; genus Streptomyces; species Streptomyces sp. NPDC014861. The sequence goes on along the minus strand of NZ_JBIBWV010000005.1, from coordinate 323,248 downwards.
CGATCGTGGCCCGAGCCGACGCCCGGCGTCCGCCGGCTCTTCCGGCAGGCGGCCGAGATCGCGCTCACTCCCCTGCCGGCCTGGGTCGAGGACCTGAACCGGGCGTCGCTCGGCGGCGTGGCGATGCGGCCGGTCCGGGAGGACCCCGTGCTCGCGGGCCGCATCCGCGACTCGACGCTCGCCAACATCACCCACTGGGCCGCGGCCAACGTCCAGTACCCCGGTCGCCGGGTGCCCGCCAACCTGGGCACCGAGATGCTGGAGACCGCGCGCGATCTGGTGCGGCGGGGGTTCGACGAGACGGCCCTGGAGGCGTACCGGACGGGCCAGGGGGCGGCGTGGCGCCGCTGGATGGACATCTGCTTCGGGCTCACCTCCGAGGTCGACGAGCTCCGGGAACTGCTCGATCTGTCGAGCCTGTCCATCACCGCGTTCATCGACGACACCATCGCGGCCGTCACCGCGCGCATGGCGGCCGAGCGCCAGGAGCTCACGCGCGGCACGCACGCCGAACGCCGGGCCGTCGTCACCCTCATCCTGGAAGGCGCGCCCGTCGGGCGGCGGCAGGCGGAGGCCCGTCTCGGCTACGCCCTGACCGGCCCGCACGTCGCGGCCGTCGTGTGGGGACCCGCAGCCGCGCGCGCCGACCACCTCGAACAGGCCGCGGACATCCTCGTCCGGACCGGGACGGGCGGGTCCGGCGCCCGGCTGACGGTGGTGGCGAGCGCGGGGGCGCTGTGGGTGTGGATCCCGACCGCCGCCGCGCCGGACGTGCGCGCCGTCGCCGACCGGCTCGTCGCGCTGCCGGACGTCCGGATCTCCGTCGGCCGCCCCGGGTACGACCTCGACGGGTTCCGCAGGAGCCACCTCGACGCGCTCGCCGCGCAGCGGATGATGGCCCGGCTCGACTCACCGCAGCGGATCGCCCGGCACGAGGACGTCCAGCTGGTGGCGCTGATGACGCAGGACCTGACACTGGCGGACGAGTTCGTGGAGGACGTCCTGGGGGAGCTCGCCGGGGCGGACGCCCGGACCCGCGAGGCCGTCCTCACGTACGTGAACGAGCGGTTCAACACCTCCGTCACCGCCCGCCGCCTCCTGACCCACCGCAACACCGTCCTGCGCCGTCTGGCCCGAGCCGACGAACTCCTCCCGAAACCCCTCTCGGAGAACCCGCTCCACGTCGCCGCGGCTCTCCATCTCCTCAACTGGCGTCGGCCCCACACGCGTTGACACATGAGCGGGGCACGCACCTCGGCCGCGAGCGGGCGTCGCGGGACCGGGGGCCCGCCGTGCCCGCCGGAGGCCGTCCCGTCAACGGACCACGCGGTAGCGGAGGTAGACGAACTTCTCGCTGAAGGTGCGGGTCTCGACGAGTTCGAGGTCCACCCGGCGTTCGGCGCGCGGGAAGAAGGGGATGCCACCGCCGACCAGCACCGGGTGGACCACGGCCCGGTACTCGTCGATCAGGTCGGCCGCGGCCGCCTCGGCGGCCAGCGTCGCCCCGCCGAGTGCGATCTCGCCCTCCCCCGGCTCGGCCCGCAGCCGCGCGATCTCCTCGGCGAGTCCGCCGGTGGCCAGTCGCGCGTTGGTGCCCTCGACCTCCGCCAGCGAGCGGGAGAACACCACCTTGGGCAGCGGGTTCCAGAGCCGCGCCCACTCGCGCGAGGCGTCGTCGAGCGCCGGGTCCTGCTCGGCGGTCTCCCAGTACAGCATCGTCTCGTACAGCCGCCGCCCCAGCAGGTGGACGCCGATCTTGCGGGTCTCGTCGGTCCAGAACCGGAACACCTCGCTGTCCGGGTCGGTCCAGTCGAATCCCCCGTCGGGCCCCGTGATGTATCCGTCGACGGAGACACCCATGGCGTAGGTCACGCTGCGCATCAGAAGACCACCTCGGTAGCGTGCTCGACCGTGCGCCCCCCGGCCGCTGCCGCAGGCGCACCTCCTCCGGCCCGCACGGTCGCGCGAGCCGGGCCACCCCACCAAACCACACCCTCGGGGAATCCATGCCCACCACACCCCGGGGAGGCCGGTCGTGCGTACCGGGAACACCCCCGCTCCGGCTTGCCGGCCGTCACCCACCGCTTCAAGGCCGCGTACGCCTTCCCGTGAGGGACACCCGGCCGTTCCGTACGCGCCGGCCGGCCTCACCAGACTCCTCGGCGTCGAACTCCGCTCCCCTCACGCCCGTCCATATGAGCGGCGGGCCGGGTGATTCCGCGTGTCGACGCGAGCAAGATCCGCTGACGAAACGTATCTGTCATTCCATGACCCATGACATGGAACACCCGCTGGACGCACACCTGCGCGAGCGCTTCGGTGACGAGGCGCAGTGGCCGGAGGCGACCGCGCTGATGGCTCCCTATCTGCGGATCGTCGTGGACGCGCTGGGGCCGGAGGACGCCGTGACGTTCCTGACCGCCACACGTGAGGCGCTGGACGAGGAGGCGGCTCGGGCAGGAACGATTCACCTCGGATTCAGCGCACACCTCTGGTCCCGACTCGACGCCGTGTCCTGGGACGCCTCCCCCGCCAGGACCTCCGCGTGGGAGGCGGCGCTCGCCATGCACCGGTTGGCCGCCCTGATGCCCTCCGCCCGCCTGGCCGACCTCGTGGACACCGGGCTGAGGTCCTGCCGCACCCTGCGCGTCCCGGCCGGGCGGTAGAGCGCACCGCGGTGAGGCACGGGCCCCCGACGGTCCGTGCCTCACCGCGGGCGGCGGATCGACGGAGGCAGCGGCCCCGGCATCCGCCGCGCACGGGTGTACGCCGAAGAGCCCCGCCGCTCGTGCCGGTTCGCCTGTGCGGCCGGTACGGACGGCGGGGCCTCCGAGGGTGCGTCACGCGACGGCGGTGCCCTCCAGTTCCACCATCTGGCCGGGGATCGCCAGGCGGGTCACCCCGAGCATCGTCGTCGTCGGCGCGACCCGGGCGGCGCCGAGCCGGGCGGCCAGGACGCCGTAGTGCCGGAACAGCAGGTCGACGTCGGTCGTGTAGACGTTGAGCCGCACCAGGTTCGCGAGGGACATGCCCGCTTCGGCGAGCACGGCCTCCACGTTCTCGATGCTCAGCGTCAGCTGCGCCGCCATGTCCCCGTCGTGCAGCGGCTCCCCCTCGTCACTCATCGCGGTCTGGCCCGAGAGGTAGAGGGTCCTCGTCGCGCCCGACACCACCTCCCCCTGGGTGAAGCCCCTCTCCACCGACCACGTCACCGGGTTGATCGCGGTTCGCTCCATCGCCATGCGGCTCCCGTCCTCGTGCGTTGCGCCTCGACGCCGTTCGATGCCTCGACGTCCTGGTCAGGAGCCTGCCAACAGATCACGACATCCTCTGTCATGTATTCCGATACCGTTCCCGCATGCGCGCCGACCGGCTGGTCTCCCTGGTGCTCCTGCTCCGCCATCGCGGCCGGATGACCGCGGACGCCCTCGCCCGGGAGCTGGAGGTGTCCACGCGTACCGTGCTGCGCGACATCGAGGCGCTGTCCGCGGCCGGAGTCCCGGTCTACGCCGAGCGCGGCCGGCACGGCGGCTTCGAGCTGCTGCCGGGTTTCCGGACCGAGCTCACCGGGCTGAACCACGACGAGGCCTTGGCGCTCCTCACGGCCGGGTCGGGGCGCGGCGAGCAGGCGTTCGGGCTCGGTTCGGCCCTCGCCTCGGCGATGCGGAAGGTCGTCGACGCGCTGCCGGAGAGCCACCAGAGCACCGCGAGCGACGCGGCCCGGCGCTTCCTCGTCGAGCCGGAGACCGACCTCCTCGCCCGCCGGCTCGTCACGGACGAGGTCCCCGGCACGACGATGGGCGAGGTCCGGCGCGCGGTGCTCGCCGGACACAAGCTGCGGATCCGCTACGCGGCCACGGGCCAGGCCCCGCGGTGGCGCACGGTGGACCCGATCGGCCTCGTGACGGTACGCGACCGGGCGTATCTGCTGGCCACCCGCGCGGGCGAGGACCGGACGTACCGGCTGTCGCGGGTGCTGGCCGCCGAGGAGCTGCCCGAGGCGGCCGAGCGGCCCCAGCAGGTCGATCTGGACCGGATCTGGAGGGAGCGTTCGGCGCGGTTCCTCTCCGGCAGCGACCACGTCACCGCGCTGGTTCGGGTGGAACCGGCGCGCCGGGAGGAGCTGTTGGACACGGCGCTGGCGGTTCGCGCGGAGGAGCCCGACGCGGACGGCCGGCTGCGACTGGAGCTGATCTTCCAGGACACGCGGCACGCGGAGTGGGCGCTGTGGCAGCTGGGCACGGACGCGGAAGCGCTGTCCCCTCGGTCGCTGCGTACGTCGCTCCGCGACCGGGCGGCCGGTGTCGCCGCTCTCTACTCGTCCCCGTGAGGACGGACGGGCGGGCGGCGACCGAACATTTCGAACACAACCATTGCAACGCATCGTTGCGTTCGACTTCGGGCCATTGCATCAATTTCCTTCCTCTATCTGCAAGTTCTCGGATACACGATTGACCGATCCCTGAACGCAACGTAGCTTTCGGGAAACGTCAACATGCCGCATCGCGAGACGAGGACTGGCCATGAGCGAATCCCTCCACACCGTCACGGCGCTGCCGACGGAGCGTCGGACCGGTTGTCCCTTCGATCCGCCGGCCGAGCTGCTCGACGCCCGCGGACACGGGCCGATCAGCCGCCTCGTCCACCCCGGCGGCATGCCCGGCTGGCTGATCACCGGGTACGACCTGGTGCGGTCGGTCCTGGCCGACCCGCGGTTCAGCTCGCGCAAGGACCTGCTGAACGTGGTCGACTTCGAGCTTCCGCCGGCGCCGCCGGGCGAGTTCCTGCTGATGGACGATCCCCAGCACGCCCGGTACCGCAAGCCGCTGGTCGGCAAGTTCACCGTGCGGCGGATGCGGCTGCTCACCGAGCGGATCGAGCGGGTGACCGCCGAGTGCCTGGACGCCATGGAGAAGGCGGGGCCGACGGCTGACCTCGTGACCGCCTTCGCCAAGCCGATCCCCACCATCGTGATCTGCGAGATCCTGGGGGTGCCGTACGAGGACCGCGCCTCCTTCCAGCAGCAGATCGACACCTTCATGGGCGGGGAGGTGAGCGACGAGGAGCTCATCGCGGCCTACACGGCGACCCAGGAGTACCTGGCGCGGCTGGTGGCGGCCAAGCGCGCGAACCCCACCGACGACGTGCTGAGCGAACTCACCGACAGCGACCTCTCCGACGAGGAGCTGAAGGGGATCAGCCTGATCCTGCTGGCCGCCGGCTTCGACACCACCGCGAACATGCTCGCCCTCGGGACGTTCGCGCTGCTCCAGCACCCGGAGCAGCTGGCGGCGCTGCGCGCCGACCCCTCGCTGACCGACGGGGCGGTGGAGGAACTGCTGCGCTACCTGAGCGTCGCCAAGACCTTCATGCGGACGGCGCTGGAGGACGTGGAGGTAGGCGGGCAGACCGTCGAGGCGGGTACGACGGTCGTCCTCTCGTACAACACCGCGAACCGCGACCCCGAGCGGTTCACCGATCCCGACGCGCTCGACATCCGCCGGCCGTTCGACGGGCACCTGGCCTTCAGCCACGGCATCCACCAGTGCCTCGGCCAGCAGCTGGCCCGCGTCGAGATGCGGGTCGCCTTCCGCGCGCTGATCGAGCGCTTCCCGACGCTGCGGCTCGCGGTGCCGGCCGAGGACGTCGAACTGCGCCCGGAGACCGCGGACATCTACGGGGTCAAGAGCCTCCCGGTCACCTGGGACGCGAAGTGACGGGCCCGGTGCGGCTCTCGGTCGACCGGGAGCACTGCATCGGCGCCGGGATGTGCGCGATGACCGCGCCCGACGTCTTCGACCAGGACCCCGACGACGGTCTCGTCCTCCTGCTGGAGGCCGAGCCGGCCGCCGGGGACCGGGCGGCGGCGCGGATGGCCGTCGGTGTCTGCCCCGCCGGCGCGATCACCGCGCGGGACGCCGACACCGGCGCCCCGGCGGGGCCGGGAGCCGGTGCCGACGGCTCGTAGCCGGGGCCGGAGGGCGCAGATCGCCCGGTCAGGCCAGGACGCGGAGGGCGGCGGGCTGGACCCGGAGGGTCACCGGGAGCGTCGCGTCGACCTCGCCGTCCGCGCCGTACGGCAGGGGGCGGTCGGCCTCGATGCGTATCTCCTTGCCGCGCAGGATCTCGACCTGGGGGCGGTCGAGGTGCGCGCCCGTCTTCAGCTCGTTCATCATGGCGAAGAAGAGCCGCTTCGGGGCCTCCCGGATCACCACCACGTCCAGCGTCCCGTCGTCGACGCTGGCGCCCGGGGCGATCTTCCGCCCGAAGCCGTAGAAGCCGGAGTTCGCCGCGACGACCGTGTACCCGGTGCGTTCGTGGCGTACGCCGTCGATGGTGATCCGGTAGTCGGCGGGCTTCCACGCGAGGACGGCCCGCAGGCCGCCGGCGTAGTACGAGGCGGCGCCCCGGAGGATCCGGGAGGCGTTGGCGTGCCGGTTGGCGACCGCGTCCACGCCCGCGTACACACTGCCCAGGACACAGGTCCTGGCGTGCGCGGCGGACTCGACCTCGATGGTGTCGACGGCGCGCGGTTCGCCGCGGAGCAGGACGGCGGCGAGCCCCGGCGCGTCGGTGGGCAGGCCCAGGGCGCGGGCGAAGTCGTTCCCCCGCCCCGCGGGCACCAGGCCGAGCACGGTGCCGGTGCCGCTGAGCGCGCCGCCGACCCCGCCGGCCATGCCGTCCCCGCCGACGGCGAGGACGACGTGGCCCTGGGCCCCGGCGTCCCGGGCGAGTTCGCGGGCGTGCTCCAGGCTGCGGCTGTAGACGGTGTCGAGCCGGGCACCCGCCTCCCGCAGCAGCCGGGCCAGCGGGAGCAGGCCGGCCGTACCGCTGGAACCCCCTGCGGTGGGGTTGACGACGGCGGTGAACTGTCGCATGGATCAGACCTCCGGGCGGCAGGAGAGGGGGTCAGCGGACGGGGACGAGGACTCCGGGGTTGAGCACTCCGGACGGGTCGATCTCGGCCTTGACGGCCTGGAGCATGCGGATGCCCAGGGGGCCGATCTCCTGGACGTACCAGTCGCGGTGGTCGGTGCCGACGCCGTGGTGGTGGCTGATGGTACCGCCGGCCGCCAGGATGGCGTCGTTGGCCGCCCGCTTCACCGGCGCCCAGTGCGCGACCGGGTCCTCGCCCTGGGCCGAGACCACGGTGAAGTAGAGGGAGGCGCCGTTCTCGTACGTGTGCGAGATGTGGCACATGACGAGCGGCGGGGTGCCCGCCTCGGTGAGCGCGGTCGTGAGCGCGTCGCGGACCGCGGCGTAGAGGCCGGGGATCGCGGACCAGAACGCGGCGGTCTCCAGGGTCTCGGCGAAGGCGCCGGCGTCGAGGAGGGCGTCGCGGAGGTAGGGCGCGTTGTAGCGGCCGTGCTCCCAGCGGTCGCCGGGCTCCTCGCCGAGGTACTCGCCGTCGCAGGCGAGCAGGACCTTCCGGGCGGCGGCGCGCCGCGCCGCGGTGTCGGCCTCGGTGCCCTCGTAGCCGACGATGGCCATGCAGCCGGGGTTCTGCGGGAGTTCGGTGCTGCCGATGGCGTCCGGCTGGGCGAGGCCGACGAAGGTCTCGGACTCGTCGGACAGCCGCAGCACCGTGGGACGGGGGCCGTCCTGGGCGAGGCGGCGCAGCGCGGCCGTGCCCGCCTCGAAGGAGGCGAAGCGCCAGCCTTCGTAGACCCGCCGGGCCGGGAGGGGGCGGATGCGGACGGTCACGGAGGTGATGACGCCGAGGGCGCCCTCGGAGCCGAGGACCAGCTGGCGCAGGTCGGGGCCCGCGGCCGAGCGCGGGGCACGGCCGGTCTCCAGGGTGCCCTCGGGGGTGGCGACGGTGAGGCCGAGGACCATCTCGTCGAAGCGTCCGTAGCCGGCGGACGCCTGGCCGCTGGAGCGGGCCGCGGCGAAGCCGCCGACGGTGGCCCATTCGAAGGACTGCGGGAAGTGGCCGAGGGTCCAGCCCCGGGCGTTGAGCAGTTCCTCGCAGCGGGGGCCGCGCAGGCCGGGCTGGAGGGTGGCGGTGCGGGAGACCTCGTCGACGGCGAGGAGCTGGTCCATGCGCCGCAGGTCGAGAGCGACGAACGGGCGCTCGGTGGCGGGCGCGAGGCCGCCGACGACGGAGGTGCCGCCGCCGAAGGGGACGGCGGCGAGGCCGTGTTCGGCGCAGGCGCGCAGCACGGCGAGGACCTCGTCGTGCCCGGCGGGGAGCACGACGGCGGCGGGGACGTCCTCGACCTCGCCGGCGCGGATGCGCAGGAGGTCGGGGGTGGACTTGCCGCGGGTGTGGCGGATCCGGCTCTCGGCGTCCTCCCTCAGGCCGTCCGGGGCGCCGACGGCGGTGCGCAGCGCGGCGCGGGCCTCGTCGGTGAGGGCCGGGGCGGTCGGTTCGACGGCGGCGAGGTCGGCGGGGCCGCCCTCGCGGGGAGTGACGCCGAGCAGGTCGCGCAGGAGGCCGGTGACCGCGTCGGGCAGGGGTGCCGCCTTGGCCGGGTCGCCCCAGCCGCTCCACAACATGTCCACTTCGAGAGGTTCCTCACGGTCTGGTTCACGGGCTGACGCACGGGCTGACGCGGGCTGTTCGCACAGGCCGCGTCACGGCCTGCCGCACGGACGGTGCTCCGTACGACCGGCGGACGGCTCGCGGATGTTCGCGGACGGATCTGCCGCTCGGCCCGCACTGGCATTACACTGTGACAGATGACGCCCATTCGTCACAACCATGCAGACGCAGATCCCGTGCTCGACGCCGCACGCGACTGCGTGCTCGCCGTCGGCGTGCGGCGCACCACCCTCACCGACGTCGCCCGGCGCGCGGGGGTGTCCCGGATGACGCTCTACCGGCGCTGGCCCGATGTGCGCAGCCTGGTCGGCGACCTGATGACCCGTGAGTGGATCGGCGTGGCGGCCGGGGCGATGCCCCCGTCCGACGAGACCCGGCCGGAGCGGGAGCGCATCGTCGACGGACTCGTCGCGGGCGCCGCCGCCTTCCGGGCGCACCCGCTCTTCCACAAGATCATCGACGTCGACCCGGAACTGCTGCTGCCGTACGTCCTCGACCGGCGCGGTGCCAGCCAGGACGCCCTCCTGGGCCTCCTCCACACCGCGCTGGAGGACGGTCACGAGGACGGCTCGGTCCGCCGCGCCCGGACGGACCTCCAGGCCCGGTCCCTGCTCCTCGTCGTCCAGTCCTTCACGCTCTCGCTGCGCACGATGACCGACGAGACCGATCCCGAACTGAGCGAAGCAGCCTTCCTCGACGAGCTGCGCATCCTGCTGGAGAGGACCCTCACCCCGTGAAGCACACGAGCGGCACCGCCCTGCCCGGCTCCTCCCTCGACGCCGCACGGCGCCGACGCGAACTGGAGCGACTCGCCGACGGAACCGACGCGGCCGGAGCCTCCGGCCGCTCCGACGGCGTCGTCGACGTCCTCGTCGTCGGGCTCGGCGCCACCGGCGCCGGCGCCGCGCTCGACGCGGCCGCCCGCGGGCTCCGCGTCGTCGCCGTCGACGCCCACGACCTCGCCTTCGGCACCTCCCGCTGGAGCTCCAAGCTGATCCACGGAGGGCTGCGGTACCTCGCCTCGGGCCAGCTCGACGTCGCCCACGAGAGCGCCGTCGAGCGCGGCGTCCTGATGGAGCGCACCGCCCCCCACCTCGTCCGCGCCCAGCCCTTCGTGCTTCCGCTCACCCCGCTGGTGAGCCGCGGGCAGGCCGCCCTCGCCCAGGCGGGCTTCCTCGCCGGCGACCTGCTCCGGGTCGGCGCCCGCACCTCGCGCCGCACGCTGCCCCGGCCGCGTACCCTCTCCGCCGTCGAGACCCGGCACCTCGCCCCCGCGCTCCGGCCCACCGGGCTGCGCGGCGGGCTCCTCTCCTGGGACGGCCGGCTCTCCGACGACGCCCGGCTCGTCACGGCGATCGCGCGCACCGCCGCGGCCCACGGCGCCCGGATCCTCACCCGTGTCCGCGCCCTCGAACTGCACGACGACGGGGCGCTGGTCCGCGACGAGACCACCGGCGAGACGCTCCGCGTCCGCGCCCGCTCCGTCGTCAACGCGACCGGCGTGTGGGCGGGCGGCCTCGTCGACGACGTGCGTCTGCGCCCCTCGCGCGGCACCCACCTCGTCCTGCGCGCCGAGGACCTGGGCCGCCTCTCCAGCGGTCTGCACATCCCGATCCCCGGCGAGACCAACCGCTTCGTCCTGGTCCTCCCCCAGGGCGACGGACGCGTGTACGTGGGCCTCACCGACGAGCCCGTCGACGGCGACGTCCCCGACGTGCCGGAGGTCCCCGAGACCGACATCGGCTTCCTCCTCGACGTGCTCGGCTCCGCGCTGGACGTCTCCCTCCAGCGGTCCGACGTCGTCGGCGCCTTCGCCGGCCTGCGGCCGCTGCTCGACACCACGGACGCGTCGGGCCGCACCGCCGACATCTCGCGCCGGCACGCGGTGCTCACCTCCCCCGACGGCGTCGTCACCGTCGTCGGCGGCAAGCTCACGACCTACCGCCGGATGGCCCAGGACGCCGTCGACGCCGCCGTCGCGGCCCGCGGCCTGGACGCCGGTCCGTGCCGCACCGCGTCCCTCCCCCTGGTCGGCGCCGCCGCGCCGCGCGTCCTCGCCGGACTCGACGTGCCGTCGAGGCTCGTGCACCGGTACGGCTCCGAGGCCCCGGCCGTCCACGCCCTCGGCGTCCGGGACCCGGCGCTCGCCGCGCCCGTCGTCCCCGGCCACCCCGTCACCGGCGCCGAGCTGGTCTGGGCCGTCCGCCACGAGGGCGCCCTCGACGTCTCCGACGTCCTCGACCGGCGCACCCGGATCGGGCTGGTCCCCGAGGACCGGGCCGCGGCCGAGGGGGCGGCCCGCGCGGCGCTCGCCGACGTCCACCAGACGCGCTGAGGGTCCCGGCCCGGCCCCGCCGCGATGCCGGCACCGAGCGGCCCCGACACCGGCATCGGGTCGGGCCCCGCGCCCGGGTGGCAGGCCGCGCCACCCGGGGCGACCATGGGCGTCGGAGGACGGCCATGACTCCTGACCCGCACGACCCGCCGCCGGACGACCGCCCGACCCCCGAGGAGGGGAAGGCGGACCCCGAGGACGCCTCCGGACCGGCCCCGGAGGGGACGAGGGCGGGCCCCGACGACGCCGCCGTACCGGCCCGGGAAGAGACGAAGGCGGGCCCCGGAGACACCGCCGTACCGGCCCGGGAAGAGACGGGGCCGGGCCCCGGAGACAGCACCGAGTCGGCCCCGGGGGCCGGGAGGCGGCGGCGGTCGCTCCGCCTGACCCTGCCGGGCTGCTGGGGCGCCCTGCTGCTCGCGTGCCTCTCCTTCACCCCGTCGCTGCTCCCCCGCGGGGGAGTCCTCCAAGGGGTCGTCTGCGGCATCAGCGCGGCGATCGGCTACGGGCTCGGTGTCGTCGCGGCCTATGTGTGGCGGGCCTTCGCCGACCGGGACGCACGCACGCCGTCCGCCCGCTCGTGGCAGGTCCTGGGGACCGCCGCGCTCGTGCTGTTCGGCGTCGCGTTCGGCTTCGGCCAGTACTGGCAGCACAGGATCCGTCAGCTCATGGGCGTCACGGACTACAACGTCCTCACGACCATCGCCTGTCCGTTCGTCGCCGCCGCCCTTTTCCTCCTGCTCCTGCTGGCCGGCCGGGGGCTCAGGCGCCTGTACCGCCGGCTCGCCCAGCTCCTCCGGCGCTGGATCGGCCCCCGGGCGGCCCGGGCCGTCGGCTGGATCGTCGTGGCGGGGCTGGCCTGGTCCCTGGTGAGCGGGGTGCTGCTGTCCGGGTTCGTGAACGCCGCGAACGAGGCCTTCTCCCTGCGGGACACCGAGACACCCGAGGGCGTGCAGCGGCCCGTCTCCGCGCTGCGCTCGGGCGGTCCCGGTTCGCTGGTGCCCTGGGACACCCTGGGCCGCCAGGGCAGGACCTTCACCGGCGGCGGTCCCTCGGCCGAGGACATCGGCGCGTTCACCCGCAGCCCGGCGCAGGAGCCCGTCCGGGCCTACGCCGGGCTCGCCACCTCCGACGACGCCGAGACCCGGGCGGACAGGGCCGTCGCGGACCTCGAACGCGCGGGCGGCTTCGAGCGGGCGAACCTGCTCGTGATGACCACCACCGGCAGCGGCTGGGTCAACGCCGCGGCCGTGGACTCCTTCGAGTACCTCGGCGGCGGCGACGCGGCCACCGTGGCGATGCAGTACTCCTACCTGCCGTCCTGGCTGTCCTACCTCGTGGACCAGTCCAAGGCGCGCGAGGCCGGCCGTGAACTCTTCGACGCGGTCTACGACGTCTGGTCCAAGCTGCCCCAGGACGAGCGCCCTCGGCTCTTCGTCGCGGGCGAGAGCCTCGGCTCCTTCGGCGGGGAGACCGCCTTCAGCGGCGAGTACGACCTCCGCAACCGCACAGCGGGGGCCGTGTTCACCGGCCCGCCCAACTTCAACACGCTCTTCCGCGAGTTCAGCGACCACAGGGACGCCGGGAGCCCCGAGATCGAGCCCGTCTACCGGGAGGGGCGCACCGTCCGGTTCACCGACGACCCGACCACCGGCATCACGCCGCCGGAGAAGGCGTGGGACGGCACGCGGGTGCTGTACCTCATGCACCCCTCCGACCCGATCGTCTGGTGGAGTCCGCAGCTGGCGCTGTCCGAGCCCGACTGGATCGGCGAGGCTCCCGGCGCCGACGTGCTGGAGGAGATGGTCTGGATCCCGTTCGTGACCTTCTGGCAGGTCACCGCCGACCTGCCGTTCTCCACCGGGGTGCCGGACGGCCACGGGCACACCTACAAGGCCGCCTATGTGGACGCCTGGAACGCCGTCATGCGGCCGGCGGACCTCACCCCGCAGGACCTGGAACGCCTGCGGGAGATCATCCGGTCCCCGGAGGGCTGACGCGCCGCGCACCCGCCGCCCGCGCGTGGGTCAGCGCAGGACGAAGCCGACGACGTACCCGAACGCGTTCAGCGCCCAGTGGAGTCCCATGGGCGCCAGCAGACTGCCGCTGCGTCGGCGCAGCTCGCAGAGGACGACGCCGCCCGCGGCGGTGAAGAGCACGGCGGCGGCGACCGCGAGGACCGCGCCGGGTCCGGAGTCGCCGAAGACGCTCGTCAGCGCGGGTTTCGCGGCGGAGAGGCGGAGCGACGGGAGGACGTGCCACAGGCCGAACAGCAGGCTCGACACCGTGGTCGCCCACACCGTCCCCCGGGCCGGTCGCACGAGCCCGGGAAGCACCCCGCGGAAGGCGACCTCCTCGACCAGGACGGTGCCGAGCGGTACCACCACGAGTACGCGCACCGCCAGCTCGGCCCCGCTCATCCCCGCGTACCGCTGGTCCTCGAAGAGGGAGCGGGTGGCCGGCACCAGCGCGCCCACGGCGTAGACGGCCGCCACCAGCGCCATCAGGGCCAGCGCCCACCGGGCTCCGCGTGCCCGGGTGCCCCGCGCGAGACCGGCGTCCGCGAGGGTGCCGCCCGCCCAGCGCAGGATCCCCAGCAGCAGGGCGGTGACCGCCAGGGCCGCCAGCAGCCGGAGGGGCCCCGTCCAGTGGTTCAGGAGCACATTGGCCGCGACGAGCACGGCGACGGTGAGGCCCACGGCCCACCGGAGGGGGACAGGCCCGCGCCATCGTCCCCGTGACGGGGCGGGCGCGGAGCCGGGGTCAGGAGACAGGCGCGGCTCGTCATCGCCCGGTTCGCGGGAGGACACAGGGCCGCTCCGTCCTCGGCAGCGCCGGCGGGTCGTCTCGCCCCTCCCTCCCCACCACGCTACCCGGCGCCCTCCCGCCACGCCCGGCAGCACCCGCCGGACGACCTGCCCGGGCTGGGGGTACGCCCCCGGCGCGCCCCGCCGCGCCCCGGCGGGGGGGGCGCCGCGGTCGCGGCCGGCGGGCGGGGCGGGCGTCAGGAGACGAGCCGGGTCTCCACCTCCCGCAGCCTGACCGTGCACAGGCCCCCTCGTTCGGCCTTCACGTCGGTGACCTGCAGCTGGGTGCCGGGGGCGAGGATGTACTCCTCCTCGCCGGTGAAGGCGGAGAAGCTGCGGATGCCCACCGCCCTGGCCGGCGTCACCTCGAACAGGGTCCGCTTGCCGCGGCTGCCGAGGAAGGAGCGGGCCACGCCCAGCTCGGAGGTGCAGGAGGAGACGCCCCACCAGGTCACCGTCTCGCCGACGGGGTACTGACGGCGCAGGTCGAGCGCGACGCCGCGCCACAGCGGCTCGGTGCGGGAGGGGAGCGACTCCACCGCCGCGAAGAGCAGCCGCAGGTAGGGCAGGTACGGGACGACACGGTCGCGGTCCGGGGAGCGGAGCACGGCGTTGATGTTCCGGTAGAAGCCCGACTCGCAGGTGTAGAGGAAGAGCGCCGCGATGGCGTCCGGCGAGAGTCCGCCACCGGCCGCCTCGTCGGCGCGTCGCTTGCCGAACTCGCGGGAGCGGTCGATGTGCCCGCCGAGGCCGCGCAGCACCTGGGCGACCGGGGCGACGGCGTCCTCGAAGGGCATCAGCGGGGTGTCGAACACCCCCGTGAGCGGGGGCAGGACGTGGCCCTCGTCGCGGACGCTGGTGAGCCGCTCCAGGTACAGCTGGTGGAGCTCCATGGTCGAGGCGATGAAGGCGCCCATCCGGGCGGCGACGTCGCCGCCCTCGCCTCCGGCGCCGTCCCCGCCGGCGGAGCCCGTACCGGCGCCGGCCGGGGGCTGGTCCCAGCCCTTGCTCGGCAGCCAGTCGATGGCGTCGGCGCCGAGGGACATCAGGGCGTCGTTGACGGTGGCGAGGTGGTCGCCCTCGCAGAACAGGTCGCCCTGCGCGGCCGGGTTGGCGTGGTCGAGGTGGCGGACCTCGACGCCCGGGTACTTCTTCTCCAGCCGCTGCACCGTCCGCTTCAGGCTGCGCGCGTGCGCGCCCCACCAGGCGAAGACGACGCCCCGGTCCTGCGGATCCTCGGCGTCCTGCTTGGCGCGGAGGATCTCCTCGACGATCCGCTCGGCGACGGGCTTCCAGAACCCGGTGTGCAGGTCGGTGCCCATGGCGCCGTCCGCGCTGGCGGTCAGCGAGGCGTTGAGGAGGAGGACGCCCTGGGTGAGCATGGCCTGGAACCACTCGGGAGGCTGGACCGTGTCCCGCTCCTTCAGGAGGGCCCGGACCTCGGCGATCGGAGTCTTCTTGACGATGCCGTACTTCCACATCGCCGCCGCCTTGATGAGGCAGCGGATGCTCACGACCCGCCCGAACTGGCTGTCCTTCCAGTCGTTGAAGGTGTTGTCGAACATCGCGATGCCGGTGGCGCTCTCCGGCCTCGGGTAGGGGTTCTGCCCGAAGACGACGACCTTCCATCGATGGGGCGCGTGGGGCTTGAGCGCCTGGAAGGTGAGCTCACGCACCGGGACGACCTGCGGGCTGCGGCCCGGGCCGATGAAGCGGTCCGCGTCCGGACGGGCCTCGATGACGGGCTTCAGGACCGGCAGCCACGGCTCGCCGCCGCCGGTGAAGAGCTCGGCGAGCGCCAGGGGGTCGTTCGGGTCGGGCTGGGGGGTGGCGGGCGCGGTCGCTTCGCTCATGGCGGGGGAACTCCCGGTGGTCGTGGCTGCGGGATCGGAGGTGCCGGCGGTCGGGTCCCCGGCCTGGGTGGCGCCGACGGCCGTCTCCCCGGCCTCCGTGGCACCGACGGACGGTTCGTCCTGCTCAGGCGCAGTGGGTACACCCTTTGGCGACGGCTCCTCCGACGGCACCTCCACCGGCGGCTGCTCCTTTGGCAGCGGCTCCTTTGCCTGCTGCTCCACCGGCAGCGGCTCCTTTGGCGGCTGCTCCTTTGGCAGGAGCCCCTCCGGCGGCGCCTCCTTCGGGCGGCGTGATCCGTACCCGCGTCGTGTGCGGCCTCTGCTCGATGCCCGCGAGCTGGGCCGTGATGGTGGCGCGCAGCTCGTCGTCGTCCTCGAACCAGTGGTCGTGGAAGAGGGTGTAGCCGGTCCACATCAGGTTGGCGCAGACGCGGGCCGGGACGCGGCCGGTGCGGGCGCCCATCCCGACCAGCGCCACCGACCGGATGCTGCCCGGCGCCTTCCGGTTCTGCCGGTGCACGGCCTGGAAGGCCGCCGCGCAGGCCATGGCGACGTTCAGCGTCTCGCTGACGTTCTGCGAGGAGGCGACCATCGTCGGCGTCGAGATGACGAAGCGCGGCACGGTCGCCCCCGAGGGGACGCAGACGGCACTGCCGACCGGCATGCTCCCGGCGAAGCGGTCACGGATCGCCCGCTTCACCCGCAGCTGGATCCCCGCGCCCAGGTGGCGCTTGATCGCCGCGTCGACTCCGCCGTCCATCCGCCCGGCGGAGTTGGTCGGCGTGACCCAGGCGTCCACGTCCTCCTCGAGGATCGAGCCCTGCCGGATCTCGATGCCGGGCACATCGGCGAAGGCCGCGCGCCACGCCTCCACCACCCCCGCGCTGACATCCGTCAGTACCACCCGCAGCGCGGTGCCCACCTGGCCGTGTGTCATCGAAGCCCCCTGTCGGAACGATCTCCTGCAACACCTCCGAAACTACCGGGCACCACTGACAACGGCCCTGGCCGCAGGCGTGCCTGAGGCTCAGTCGGGCTTCCTGGCCATGACGACCACGCCCGGCCCGGTGGACTCGTCCGGCGGCAGCCGCAGCTCGGCCACGGGGCGCAGTCCGGCCCGCTCGACCAGCTCCACCAGCTGCTCCGGCCGCCACCTGTGCGTCGTCCAGCGCACCGGCACACCCCCGTACGCCTCGGTGCGGAGCAGATCGCCGTCCCCGACGTGGGTGGCGGTGATGAAGTGTCCGCCGGGCTTCAGCGCCCGGGTGAAGGAGGTGAGGACCTGGGGGAGGACGTCCCGGGGGAGGTTGAAGAGCGACCACCAGCCGAGCACGCCGCCGAGGGAGGCCTCGCCGAGGGCGAGTTCGGTGGCGGAGGCGACCTCGAAGCGGCACTCCGGGTACAGCCGGCGGGCGTTCTCGATCATCCGGGGCGAGAGGTCCACCCCGGACACGTCGAGGCCGCGCTCGGAGAGGTATCCGGTCACGGTGCCGGGCCCGCAGCCGACGTCGAGGACGGGGCCGAGGTCGCCCACGCTGTCGGCGAAGGCGTCGATCGACGCCTTCAGCCAGGGGTGGACGCGGATGTCGCCCATCCCCGTCGTCAGCATCATCCGGGCATAGTCGTCGGCCACCCGGTCGTAGGACTCGCGCACCTCGTCGAGGTCGGCCGGGCGGTCGATGGGGTGTGGGTTCATCGGCACACGATAGGACGTTGGCCGGATGTCCTGTGTCCCGGGCGGCCTCTTCCGGCGAAAGCCCCCCGCGTCCCCCGCACTTGGTGTCTAGTGGTGGACGTCCGCGATCAACGACCAAGGGAGCAGTACGGATGGCGAGTGTGGAGACGTCTCTGAAGGAGGCGATGACCTCGATCGAGGGCAGTGTGGGGGCCGCGCTGGTCGACTACACGAGCGGCATGGCGCTGGGCACGCTGGGCGGGGGCAAGGACCTCGACCTGACGGTCGCGGCGGCCGGCAACACCGACGTGGTCCGGGCCAAGCTGCGGACCATGGACATGCTGGGGATCGACGACGGCATCGAGGACATGCTGATCACCCTCGGCAGCCAGTACCACCTGATCCGGCTGCTCAAGAGCCGGGGTGCCAACGGCCTGTTCCTGTACATAGTCCTCGACAAGGGCAGGGCCAACCTCGCGATGGCGCGGCACCAGCTGAAGCGCATCGAGGCGGAGCTGGAGCTGTAACCTCGTTCCGATTCCCGGCTCCGCACGCCCACTACTTGAAGAAGTCTTCAAGTCGGCACATCTGAAAGTGATCAGTCGAGGGCGGGCGGATGCCGGGACGCGGGAGAATGACCGCCGTCCGTGGATCAAGGATGATCAAGGATCCGGCAGGTCGGGCCGATATTGTCCGGGCAGGTCGATCCGGGGGGAGTGTCGTCGCATGCAGGTGCCGCTGTACCAGGCCAAGGCGGAGTTCTTCCGCATGCTCGGGCACCCCGTCCGGATCCGTGTCCTCGAGCTGCTCCAGAACGGCCCCCTGCCCGTACGCGAGCTCCTGAAGGACATCGAGGTGGAGCCGTCCAACCTCTCCCAGCAGCTCGCGGTGCTGCGCAGGTCGGGCATCGTCATCTCGATCCGCGACGGCTCGACCGTCAGCTACGCCCTGGCCGGCGGCGACGTGGCGGACCTCCTGAAGGCCGCCCGGCGCATCCTCACCGAGCTGCTGGTCGGCCAGCGCGAACTCCTGGAGGAGCTCCGTCACGCCGACGGCGCGGCCGTCCCGCACCCGGTGGGAGATGATGGGGCGGGAACGACGGAACACGAGGTCAGGAGCGTGCATGGCACAGCGGGTGCACCAGCCCCGTGAGGACGCGGAGTTCGATTTCATCCTCCGGGTGAGCGAGGTCCCCGTGCTCGCGTACTTCATCGGGACGTGGCCGAAGGCGATCGAGCCCTGCCGGGCGATGGACCTCGTCGTCGGCGAGCTGGCCGACGCGTACGCGGGCCGCCTGACGGTCGTCCGCACCGACATCACGCGCTGCCCGGACGCGACCAGGCGGCACGAGGTCGCCGGCGCCCCGTCGTACGTCCTCCTGAGGGACGGAACGGCCGTCGCCCACGCCACGGGACCGATGACCCCCGGCGCGCTGCGGGAGCTCGTCGACCCCCACCTCTGAGCGGGCCGGACTCCGGCCGGCCCCGCCCGAGCGTTCCCGGAGGGCCGGGCAGCCCGTCCGGATGCCCCTTCCGGGCCTCCGCGGACCATGACCTGACCGCCGCGGGCCGTCACGCCGCTGCCGCGGCGCGCCGCGTGTCCGCGGACCAGGACCCGGCCCCCGCGGGCCGTCACGTCGCCGCTTCGTCGCGGGGAGCCGGTGGCGAACCGGGCCTGGTCCCCGACGGTCTCGTCGCCCCGCCCTCCCCCGCAGCGGGCTCCCCACCTCGCGGGAACCGAGCGCGAGCGGGGGATTTTCCCGGGTGTACAGCGGGAAGTCACGGGACGGTCGTGGAGCGGTGGCTCTCGGGCGCTCTTCTTGGGGCGCTCCGCGCCGCGTCCCGGCCGGCGTTCCGCTTGCCGGCGCGTCGAGCGCTTCGTTCCGCAAGCCCGCCCCATCCGCTCCCGTTTCCGGAGGACCACTCCCCCATGGCCGACCTCGATCGCCGCAGGTTCCTTCAGCTCGCCGGAGGCGCCGTCGCGTTCAGCGCGCTCTCCGAGTCCATCGCCCGCGCCGCCGCCATCCCCGCGCAGGGGGCCACCGGCACGCTCCAGGACGTCGAGCACATCGTCGTCCTGATGCAGGAGAACCGTTCCTTCGACCACTACTTCGGGGCGATGAAGGGCGTCCGCGGCTTCGGGGACCCCCGGCCCGTCACTCTCCCCAGCGGGAAGTCCGTGTGGAACCAGTCCGACGGCTCGAAGGTGACGCTGCCCTTCCGGCCGGAGAGCGCGAAGCTCGGGATGGAGTTCCTCCAGGGGCTCAACCACGACTGGGCCGGTGGCCAGAAGGCCTTCAACAAGGGCAGGTACGACAACTGGATACCGGCCAAGACCAAGGCGACGATGGCGTACCTGACCCGGGACGACATCCCCTTCCACTACGCGCTGGCCGACGCGTTCACGATCTGCGACGCCTACCACTGTTCGTTCATCGGCTCCACCGACCCGAACCGCTACTACCTGTGGTCGGGCCACACCGGCAACGACGGCACGGGCGGCGGCCCGGTCCTCAACAACGCCGAGGCCGGCTACGGCTGGAAGACGTACCCCGAGCGCCTGGAGGCCGCCGGGGTCTCCTGGCGGGTCTACCAGGACATCGGCGACGGCCTGGACGCCGCCGGCCACTGGGGCTGGATCAACGACGCGTACCGCGGAAACTACGGCGACAACTCCCTGCTCTACTTCAACACCTACCGCAACGCCCAGCCCGGCAACCCCCTCCACGACAAGGCCCGCACGGGCACGAACGCCAAGGCGGGAGAGGGCTACTTCGACCGGCTGCGCGCCGACGTGCGGGCCGGCACCCTGCCGCAGGTCTCCTGGATCGCGGCGCCCGAGGCCTTCTCCGAGCACTCCAACTGGCCGTCGAACTACGGCGCCTGGTACATCGCGCAGGTCCTCGACGCGCTGACGTCCAACCCCGACGTGTGGGCGCGCACGGCTCTCTTCATCACGTACGACGAGAACGACGGCTTCTTCGACCACGTCGTCCCGCCGTACGTCCCCGCCTCGGCGGCGCAGGGCCTCTCGACGACGCCCACCGCGCTGGACCACTTCCCCGGGAGGACCGGGTACGTCGCCGGGCCCTACGGCCTCGGACCGCGCGTCCCGATGCTGGTCGTCTCCCCGTGGTCCACGGGCGGCTACACCTGCTCCGAGACCTTCGACCACACCTCGGTGATCCGCTTCATCGAGCGCCGCTTCGGCGTCCAGGAACCGCAGATCTCGCCCTGGCGGCGGGCCGTCTGCGGCGATCTGACCTCGGCCTTCGACTTCACCCGCGCGCAGCCCCGGCCGGTCGCGCTGCCGCCCACCGGCGGCTACTACCCGCCGGACCGCGACCGGCACCCGGACTTCCCGGCCACCGCCCCCGCCGTCGGGTCCATGCCCCGACAGGAGCGCGGCTCCAAGCCCACCCGCCCTCTGAAGTACGCCCCGCACGTGGACGGCTCCGCCGACACCGCGGCCGGCACCTTCCGGCTCGCGTTCAGCGGCGGGCCGTCGGCGGGCGCCCAGTTCTACGTGACGTCCGCGAACCGTACGGACGCCCCCTGGACGTACACGGCGGAGGCGGGCAGGTCGATCGCGGACACCTGGAACACCAAGTACTCCAAGGGCACCACCGACCTCACCGTGCACGGCCCGAACGGCTTCCTGCGGCGCTTCCGCTCGCCCGGCAAGACGGCCGTCCCCGAGGTCACGGCCCGCCACAACGCGGCCACCGGCGCCCTCGACCTCACCTTCACCAACGCCGGTCCGACGACGACGGTGACCCTCACCCACGCCTACGCGGGCGGCCCGCAGACGCTGACGGTGGCCCGGGGCGCCACGGTCACCCACGCGGTGCCGCTCACGGCCTCCGGCCGCTGGTACGACGTCACCATCACCTCCGCCGCGCACGCCGACTACACGCGCCGCCTGGCCGGGCACGTGGAGACGGGCGCGGAGGGGGTGACGGACCCCGGGATCCTCACCTACTGACGCCGGGCCCTCGGGTGCCGCGACCGGTCGCTCACTCCGGCGTCGTGGCGCCCGTCCGGGTGCGGAAGGTGCGGCGGTAGCTGTCCGGCGGCACCCCCAGCGTGCGGTTGAAGTGCCGGCGCAGGGTGGTGGCGGTGCCCATGCCGGTGGCCGTGGCGATGGCGTCGACGCCGTCGTCGGTCCGCTCCAGGAGCTCCTGGGCGCGGCGGATCCGCTGGGCCAGCAGCCACTGCAACGGGGTGGTGCCGGTCGCCGCCCGGAACCGGCGGGTCAGCTGACGCGAGCTCATGCCGGCCCGGCGGGCGAGGTCCTCCACGGTCAGCGGGCTGTCGAGGCGCTCGACGACCCAGGGGAACAGGGCGGTCAGCGGATGGCCGTCCTGGTCCGGCACCGGCGCGGTGACGAACTGGGCCTGGCCGCCCGAGCGGTGCGGCGGCACGACGAGCCTGCGGGCGACGGTGTTGGCGACCGACGATCCGTGGTCGAGACGGACCACGTGCAGGCACAGGTCGAGCGCGGCGGCCTTGCCGGCGGAGGTGAGGACGCCGCCGTCGTCCACGTAGAGGACGTCCGGGTCCACCTCCACCGCGGGGTGGCGGGCGGCCAGCGTGTCGGTGTGGGCCCAGTGGGTGGTGGCGCGCCGGCCGTCGAGCAGCCCGGCGGCGGCCAGCACGAAGGCGCCCGTGCAGAGGGAGACGATCCGGGCCCCCGCCGCGTGGGCCGCGCGCACCGCGTCGACCAGCTCCCCGGGCGGATCGGCGTCGACGTCGGCCCAGCCGGGGACGACCACGGTGTCGGCGTCCCGCAGCCGGTCGAGTCCGTGGTCGGGCGCGAGACGGAACGGGCCGAGGGGGACGGGTCGTGGCCCGCAGACCGCCAGGTCGTACCAGGGGACGGTCACCGCGTCGGGTGCCGATCCGAACACCTCGTGGGCGATGCCCAGTTCGAAGTGCAGCATCCCGTCGGTGACGGCCAGGGCGACTGAGGTCATGTCCGAAAGTGTACGGGGCACGTCGTTTCCGACACTCACGGTTGCACGTTCAACCATTCCAGGATGGTCGCAGTCGGCCGGACACGGCACGACGGAGCACGGGACGGGAGAGACCTCATGGCAGCGGGACAGACGGTGACGGTGTACGGCGCCTACGGCCACACGGGCCGGTTCGTGGTGGCGCACCTGAGGGAGCGCGGGTTCGTCCCGGTCCTGGCCGGACGCGACCGGGAGAAGCTGGAGGCGCTGGCGGAGGAGCACCCCGGCCTCGCCGTACGACCGGCGGCGGTCGACGACCCGGTGGCGCTCGACCGTGCGCTGGCCGGTGCCGACGCCGTCGTCAACACCGCGGGGCCGTTCGCGACGACGGCCGCCCCGGTGGTCGAGGCGGCGCTGCGGGCCGGGATCCCGTACGTCGACGTGGCGGCCGAGATCGAGGCCAACGCCGACACGTTCACACGGTTCGCGGACCGGGCGAGGGCGGCGGGCGCGGTGGTCCTGCCCGCGATGGCCTTCTACGGCGGGCTCGGCGACCTGCTGGCCACGGCCGCGCTGGGCGGCCGCACGACCGCGGACGAGGCGCACATCGCGTACGGGCTCAGCGGCTGGCAGCCCACGGAGGGGACGCGGCTGGCGGGGAAGGTGTCGGCGGAGCGGCGCGGCGGTCGCCGGGTCCGCTACGCCGGCGGACGGCTGGAGTACCACTCGGACGCGCTGCCGACCCTGACGTGGTCCTTCCCCGAGCCGATGGGACCGCGGTCCGTCGTCGGCGAGTTCACGATGGCCGATGTCGTGACCATCCCGAGCCATCTTTCCGTCCCCACCGTGCGCACCTACATGTCCACGGAGGCGGCGGGCGGTGTCACCGGCGCGGACACACCGTCCCCGACGGCGGTCGACGAGCGCGGCCGTTCCGCGCAGACCTTCCTGGTGGACGTCGTGGTGCGCTCCGGCGGCCTGGAACGGCGCGCCGTCGCCACCGGCCGGGACATCTACGCGGTGACGGCGCCGCTCGCGGTCGAGGCGGTGCACCGGATCCTCACCGGCCGGACCCGCACGACGGGGGTCGCCTCGGCGGGCGAGCTCTTCGACGCGGCGGACTTCCTCGACTCCCTCGCCGCCGCCGGCCATGTCACGTGGGAGAAGCGGGAGGAGAGCCCCGCGGCGCCCGCGCCGGTGCCGGCATCGGCGTGACGCGCCCTCACGGGGCCGGTCCCTCGCGGGGACGGGCTCTCGCGGCGACGCGGCTTCACGGTGGCGGGTCGTCACGGCGACGGTTCCTCGCGGGAGCGGGGCGGGTCGCGGGTCAGCGGGTGTCTCTGAGGTGGCGGAGGTAGGCGGCGGTCAGGGAGACGGCGCGGTCCTCGTCCTCCGTCAGGTCGGCGAGGGCGCGGGAGGCGACGGGGCCGGGGATGTCGGCGAGGGCCTGGGTGAGGCGGCCCCGGGACGCGGGCGCGGTCGCGGGATCCGCGAGACGGGCGACGAGCCGGGCCGCGAGGGCGTCCGCCGTGGCGGTGCCGCCGACGGCACCGGAGGGGTCGGTGGCGCCGCCGTCGGCAGTGGTGGCCAGGACGGCGAGCGCGTCGGCGGCGTCGGTGTCGTTCCTGCCGTCCACGATCATCGCGACGAGTTCCGGGACCGCGTCGGCCTCGCCGCGGGTGCCGAGGGCCAGGGCCGCCCGGCCGCGTACCACCGGGTCGCTATGGTCGAGGGCGTCGCGGAGCCGGTCGGCGACCTCCTCGCCGGGGAGCGCGGCGAGCGTCCGGACGGCCCGCTCGCGCACCTCCGGCGACGGGGAGGCCAGAGCGCGGGCCAGGAGCTCCGGGCCGCCGTCCCCGGAGCGGACCAGCGCCCAGCGGAGCGCCCCGGCGACGTTGGTCTCCGACTCGCCGAGCGCGGCCTCCACCAACGCCTCCACCGGTACGGGGACCTCGTCGGCCGACGACAGGGCGGCCCGCTGCCGGATGTCCTTGCTGGCCGAACCGAGCGCCTGGAGCAGCGCGACGACCTGGAGGGCGTCGTCCCAGCTGGCGGGTTCGGCGGCGTCGATGCGGCGGAGGCGGGTGAGCAGTTCGGTCTCGGCCGCGATGCGGGCGCGGGTCTGCTCCATGAGGTCGCCGACGAGCCGCGCGGGGGTGAAGCCGGGGTCGTCGAGCGCGCGGCCGATCTCCCGCAGCGAGAGCCCCAGCGAGCGGAGGCTCTCGATGTGGAAGATCCGCCGGATGTCGTCGTCCCGGTACTCCCGGTAGCCGGAGCCGGTGCGCCCCGAGGGCCGCACCAGACCGAGCGACTCGTAGTGCCTGAGCATGCGGGCGCTGACACCGGAGCGCCGCGCCACCTCACCGATCAGCACGACCGCGTCCTCCCGCTCTCCCGTTTCTCACGGTCCGGTCCCGTCCGGGACGGAGGCCCTAGTCTCCCGCCTGCCCGGACCCGCCCAGTGCCACGACGCGTTTCGCCTCCTCGATCGCGTACCCGAACCCGGTGTCCGGGTCCGCGAGGATCCGCTCGGTGGCGAGCGCGTGCGCGCGGACGCCCGGGTCCGGGTGCTTCGCCGCGGCGCTCAGGACCGGCAGGATCACGTCGCCCAGCTCGATCAGCGCGCGGCTGAGACTGAGCTGCGTCTCCTGGCCGCCGCGTCCCAGCTGTGTGCCCAGCACCTCGGCGAGGGCGGTCTCCTCGCCGTCCGGGACGAGCAGCGCCGACGTCCGCCACGCGGCCCGCGCCACCTCGTCGTCCGCGTCGGTCAGGTGCCCGCGGGTGATCGCCGGCCAGGCCTGCCGGTCCCCGATCTTCGAGAGCGTGTGCAGGGCCTGGCTCCGCGCCTGCGGCCGCTCCGAGCGGAGCTCCTGGAGCATCCTGGGGAGCGTCAGGTCGGCGGGGAGCCGGATCAGGGCCCAGGTCAGCATGTCGCGGACGAAGAACTCGGGCTCGACCGCGCACCGCTCGACGAGGGTGTCCAGGAGCCGGGCGTCGGGTGCCGTGCCCGCCGCCATCGCGGCCCTCAGCCGCACCGACGAGCGCCCGTCCTCCAGCGCCCGCTCCACCCGCCGGGACTCCGCGTCCCGCTCCCGCTCCCGCTCCTGCTCCTGCTCCTGCTCCTGCTCCTGCTCCTGCTCCTGCTCCTGCTGCGTCATGGTCATAGGGACCACCTCCTCGACCGGCAGTCAAAGGCTTGTCACCGTGTCAAGGTCAAGCGGACCCGCCCCGCGCCGTCACGACGCCCCCGCGATCCGTGCGGCGGCCTCCTCCCACGGCACGGGCTGCCGGACCGCCCGGTCGTCCTCCTGCTCGTCCTCCCGGTACCACCCCGTACCGGCGAGCCAGGTCTCCAGCCACGTGGCCAGGCCGGGGGCGTCGAGGAACCAGGCGTCGGCGGCGGCGTCCCCCAGTACGTTCGGCTCGAAGAGCAGTACCGTGCCGCTCTCGTCCCGGCAGTCGACGGCCGCGTACATCCCGCAGCCCCAGTCCAGCACCGGCAGGACCCCCTCCGGCCAGTACGGGACCGCCGCGCGGGCCGACGCCGCCCGCTCGGCGGCGTACTCGCCGAGCACCGTCCGCCCCTCCCCCGTCAGCGGGAGGAAGTGGTACGCGGGGCCGAAACCGCCATTGCCCACGTCCTGGTAGAGGCGCGCGAGCAGCGGCGGCAGCCGGAACCCGAGCGCGCCCTCCGCCGCGGCCACGTCCTCGGGACTCACGGCCGGGGGCGGCGGCCCCGGAACCGCCCGCGGCAGCGCCGCCACCCGGGCGACGAGCTCGTTCACATCGATCATGCCGACGATCCTGACAGGCCCCTCCGACACTCCCTCAAGCTCGGCTCGGGCCAGCGGCTCGGCCGCCAACCCCTCATCCGTCACCCCTCACCCCTCACTCGTCACCCGTCACCCGTCACCCGGCTCCCGGCTCCCGCTCCCGGAAAGAGGCGGCTCCCGGGAAGAGGCGGCGGCCGGGCGGAGTTGACCTTCGTGGCATCGCACGACGAGACGAAGGAGTGGTCATGGCGGGAGCGTTGGTCATCGGGGCGGGCCCGGGGATCGGGCAGGCGGTGGCGCGCCGGTTCGCGCGGGAGGGGCTGCCGGTCGGGCTGGTGGCGCGGACGGAGGAGACGGTGTCGGCGGCGGCCGAGGCCCTCGGCCCCCTCGGGGTGCGGGCGCTCCCCCTCACCGCCGACGTCACCGACGAGACGGGCCTGCGTGCCGCCCTCGACACCGCCGTCGCGGAACTCGGCGAACCGGACGTCGTGGTCTACAACGCGGCCGTCATCCGGCCCGACGCGGTCGGCGAACTCCCGCACCGCGACCACCTGGCGGCCTACGCGGTCAACGTCCTCGGTGCCCTCACCACCGCGGCGCACCTCCTGCCCGCGATGGCGCGGCGCGGCCGGGGCACCTTCGTCGTCACCGGCGGGATGCCCGAGATGAAGCCGCCGTACGTGAGCCTCTCGCTGGGCAAGGCGGGCGTGCGGGCGCTGGTCGAACTGCTCGACACGGAGTACGGCCCGTCCGGCGTGCACGTCGCCACGGTCACCGTGACGGGGGCCGTCGCGCCCGGGACGGCGTACGACCCCGACGACATCGCCGAGCACTACTGGCGGCTCCACACGCAGCCGAGCGGGGAGTGGGAGCGCGAAGTCCTCCACTGACGCGCCGCGCGCGCACCGCGGACCGAGGCCGAACCTCTCCGCGCCCAGGGGGCCGCAGTCTCCTCGGGCACGGCCCGGCACCCGCTCTGAGCGGGTGCCGGCTCCCGGTCGGCCGCCCGCGCCCTCGACCTGGCCGCCGCCGACCGCCCATCGGCCCGTCGCCCACCGCCCACCGCCCACCGCCCGGAGCGGATCACGGAACGCCTGCCGCGCGAGGGGGGCGCACAGGTCGGACGCCCCTGACGTGCCGCCGGTTCGGCCCTTTTCCCCTCGTGGGCGGGCATTGCCGCCCCTGAGCGAGCCGCAGTGCGCCCTTCCGCGCCGGGCGCGCCTCCCGGTGGGACTTCCGCGGCGCGCGCTCGCCGTAACCGGTGAATCCAGGGGTGGGCAGGTGGGGTCGGCACGTGCGCCGGGCACGTTCCCGCCAGCGGTTCTCACCGTTGAGAGGGATGGGCATGACGAGCCAGGCCACCGAAGCCGTACTGGAAGATCTGTTCCACCGAGCGCTGCGTGCCACGGGCACGGGCGAGCGCTGGACGACCGCGTCGGACGACATGTGGTGCCGGGTGGCACCGCGCTCCGGTGAGCAGCGCCCGCAGGGCTGGAAGCTGCACGTGTCGGCGACGGCGGCGTCCGCGCCGGACGTCCTCGCGAAGGCCCTGGAGGTGCTGCTGCCGGACGCGTCGGGGTTCAAGTTCGCCCGGTCGCTGGATCAGGTGAGCGCGCTCAACTCCCGGGCGACGCCGCGTGGGAGCTCCGGCAAGTTCGTCACCGTGTATCCGCGCTCGGACGCCGACGCGGCCCGGCTCGCCGGAGAGCTGCACCGGGCGACGGCCGGTCTCGCGGGGCCGCGGATCCTGTCCGACCAGCAGTACGCCGTCGACAGCCTCGTGCACTACCGCTACGGCGCCTTCGTCGCCCGGCGCCGGCTCTCGGCGGACGGACTGCTGGTCTGGTACTACGAGGACCCCGACGGCAACCCGGTGGAGGACCGGCGGACGGGCGCGTACACGCCTCCGGAGTGGGCGGTGAGCCCGTTCCCCGCCCCGGTGCCCGGCGCGGCGCGCCCGGCGGGGGCGGAGACCCGCCCGGTGCTGCTCGGCGGACGGTTCTCGGTACGGGAGGCGATCCGGCACACCAACAAGGGCGGTGTCTACCGGGGCAGCGACGTCCGCACGGGCGCCCCGGTCGTGATCAAGGAGACCCGGCCGCACGTGGAGGCCGACGCCTCGGGCTTCGACGTGCGCGACTGGCTGCGCGCGGAGGCCCGGGTGCTGGAGAAGCTGCGGGGCACGGGCCTGGCTCCGGAGCCGCTCGCGCTCTTCGAGCACGGCAAGCATCTGTTCCTGGCCCAGGAGGAGGTGCCGGGGGTACCGCTGCGCACCTGGGTCGCGGAGCGCTTCCGCGACGTCGGCGGCGAGCGGTACCTCGCCGAGGCTACGGAGCAGGTCGCGCGGCTCGTCGAGCTGGTGGCGGCCGCCCACGCCCGGGGCTGCGTGCTGCGGGACCTCACTCCCGGCAACGTGATGGTCCGCCCCGACGGCGAACTCCGCCTCATCGACCTGGAGCTCGCCGTCCTGGAGGAGGACACCCCGCTGCCGACCCGGGTGGGTACCCCCGGGTTCAGCCCGCCCGAGCGCCTGCTCGACGCGCCGGTCTCCCCGACGGGCGACGCCTACAGCCTCGGCGCCACCGTGTGCTTCGTCCTCACGGGCAAGGTGCCGAACCTGCTGGACGAGGAGCCGGCGGACCGGCCGGCGGAGCGGCGGCTCGCCTCCTGGCTGACCGCCTGCACCGCTTCCGTACGCCTCCCCGACGGCATGCGGGAGCTGATCCTCGGGCTGATGCGGGACGACCCCGCCGCGCGGTGGGACCCGGCCGGGGCACGAGAGGCCCTGCGGGGCGCCCGCCCGGCCCACGCCGCGGGTCCCGTGCGCGAGGAGGAGCCGTCCGGCGACCCGACCGAGGCCGCCGTCGCCGGGATCGTGCGGCACCTGGTGGAGACCATGACGCCGGGCGACGACCGGCTGTGGCCCGTCTCGACGCGCGCCGGGGAGACCGACCCCTGCACCGTGCAGCAGGGCGCGGCCGGTGTCCTGGCCGTGCTGACGCGGTACTTCGCGCTCACCGGCGACCCTGCGCTGCCGGCGGTCCTGTCCACCGCGGGCCGCTGGATCGCCGACCGCACGGACCCCGGCTCCGCCCGCCCCGGTCTGCACTTCGGCGCCCGGGGCACCGCGTGGGCGCTGTACGAGGCCGGACGCGCCCTGGAGGACCGGGAGCTGGTCGACCACGCGCTGGCCCTGGCGCTGGCCCCTCAGGAACCGACGCCCAGCCATGACATCACCCACGGCACGGCGGGCGGCGGGCTCGCCGCCGTGCACCTGTGGCGGCGCTCCGGTGATCCGCGCCTCGCCGAGGTGGTGGCCGAGGCGGCCGACCGGCTGACGGCCGCCGCGCGCCGCGAGGGTCCCGGGGCGAGCTGGCCGGTCCCGGCGGAGGCCGTCGCGGAGGAGGCGGGGAAGCGGTACCTCGGCTTCGCCCACGGCACGTCCGGCATCGGCTGCTTCCTCCTCGCCGCCGCGTCCGTGACGGGCCGCGCGGAGGACCTGGACCTGGCCGTGGCGGCCGGCGAGCACCTGGTGGCGCACGCCGTGGACGTCGGCGGCGCGGCGCAGTGGCCCGCGCAGTCCGGGGACGTGCCCACGGCTCCGTACTGGTGCCACGGCTCGGGCGGCATCGGCTCGTTCCTGGTCCGGCTGGGGCGGGCGACCGGCGACGACCGGTTCGACGGCCTCGCCCGGCGCTCGGCCCGGGCGGTCGCGGAGCGGGCGTCCCGGGCGGCGCTCACCCAGTGCCACGGCCTGGCCGGCAACGGCGACCTGCTCCTCGACCTGGCGGAGGCGACGGGCGACGGCGCCCCTCGCGCGAGCGCCGAGGACCTGGCCCGACTCATCGTCTCCGAAGGGGCCCGCCGCGGCGGCCACGTCGTCTTCCCCAACGAGTACGGGGACGTCTCGACGGGCTGGAGCGACGGCTCCGCCGGAATCCTGGCGTTCCTCCTGAGGATCCGCCACCCCCTAGAGCCCCGGCACTGGATGGTCCAGCAGCCGGTCTGAGCGGCAGAGACACTGCCGCCGCCTCACAGAGAAGGAGTAATGCCATGGAGAACCAGGACCTCGAACTGCTCGCCCGACTGCACGCCCTTCCGGAGACCGACCCCGTCGGCGTCGACGGAGCGCCCTTCGCCGCCACGTGCGAGTGCGTCGGCCTGCTGACGCTCCTCAACACCGTCTGTATCGGTATCAGCTGCGCGTAGCGCACACGGCCTCCTCCGGCCGGCTGCTGTCCCGGGGCAGCCACCGGCCGGGGTGAGGTCCCCGGCCGGCCGGGGGTGCGCGAGGCGTCGCTCCCGTCGCCTTCCCGCACCCCCGGCCGGTCATCCACGGCGACCCCCTGGACGAGGACGGGACCCATGCAGCTCCACGCCCGTGACCACGAGCCGGCCGGTGCGACGGCACCGGCCGCGAGCGCCGAGCCCCTGGATCCCGTGCTCGCCATCAGCACGCGGGGGCTCGTCAAGAGCTACCGCGGTCCGGACGGCACCACCACCGACGCGGTGCGCGGGCTCGACCTGGACGTGCGCCGGGGCGAGACCTTCGCCTTCCTGGGCCCGAACGGCGCCGGGAAGTCCACCACGATCGCCCTGCTGTGTGCCCTCGCCCGCCCCACCTCCGGCCGCGCCACCGTGGCCGGCGCCGACGTCCTGACCGAGCCCGACCGGGTAAGGCGCAGGGTCGGCCTGCTCTTCCAGCACAGCGCCCTCGACCCGGACCTGACGGCCGAGCAGAACCTCCGCGTCCACGCCCGCCTGTACGGGCTCCGCCGCGCGGACGTCCGCCGACGCACGGCCGAGGTCCTGGAGCTGGCCGACCTGAGCGACCGACGGCGTTCCCCGGTCCGCACCCTCTCGGGCGGCATGCGCCGACGCCTGGAGATCGCCCGCCAGCTCCTGCACTCCCCCGGCGTGCTGTTCCTGGACGAACCGACCACCGGCCTCGACCCGCACGCGCGCGCCCGGATCTGGGAGCACCTGCGGGCGCTGCGCGACCGGCACGGCAGCACCCTCTTCGTCACCACCCACTACCTGGAGGAGGCGGAGCACTGCGACCGGCTGGCGATCATCGACCGGGGCCGGCTGGTCGCGCAGGGCACGCCGCACGGGGTGAAGGCGGAGATCGGCGACGACCGGGTGGTGCTGCGCACGAGCGACGACGGGGCGGCCCGCCGGATCGCCGGGCTCCTCGTCCCGCCCGAGCGGACCGTCCACGTGGACGCGGACGGCGTCTGGCTGCGGGTGCCCGAGGGCAGCACGTGGATCCCGCGCCTGTGCGCGGCGCTGGAGGTCCACGGCATCGCCGTGCACGCCGCGTCCGCGACGCCGCCCACCCTCGACGACGTGTTCTTCCACCACACGGGCCGCACCATCGCCGGCCCCGCGGGGACGGGGGGCACGCGATGACGGCGCTCACCCTGCCGGCGCCCGCCGACGGCACGACGGAGCCGGAGCGGGCGGGGCGCCTGCGGCGTGAACTGCGCGCCGTGCACGCCCTGGTCCACCGCGATCTGCTCCGGCTCGCCCGCCAGCGGGTCCCCACCGCGCTGATGCTGCTCCACCCGGTGCTGTACCTGTTCATCCTGGGCGGAGGTCTGGCGGCGCTCATCCCGGCGGCCTCGCTGGGTGTCGGCTACCAGGCGTACCTCTTTCCCGGGATGCTGATGATGACCGTGCAGACGCCGGCCATCATGGTCGGCATCCGGCTGATCACGGACCGTCAGAGCGGCTATCTGCGCGAGCTGTTGATGGCGCCGGTCAGTCGTACCTCGCTCCTGCTGGGCAGCTGCGTGGGCGGCACGCTGGTCGCGGCGGTCCAGGGAGCCGTCCTGCTCTGTCTGGCCGGTGCGGTCGGGCTGCCGTACGACCCGGTGCTCCTGCTGCTGCTCCTCGGCGGCATGCTCCTCGCCTCCTTCGCGCTCACCGCGCTGTCCCTGGCGCTGGCCGTGGGCCTGCGCAGCCCGGACACCTTCCACACGCTGCTGGGCGTGGTGATGATGCCGCTGCTCTTCCTCTCGGGCGGCTTCTTCCCGCTGGCGTCGCTGCCCGGCTGGGCGCAGGCGCTGGCCGCCGCGAACCCGATCGCGTACGGCGTGGACGTGCTGCGCCGCACGATCGGCCTGCGGGCCCCGGGGCAGTCGGCCGCCGGCAGCGTCGAGTGGGCCGGCCGGCAGCCTCCCCTCGCCCTGGAGGCGGGGCTGCTCCTCGCGGTGGGGGCGCTGGCGCTGCTGTGGGCGGCCCGCCGCTTCAGCCGCCCGGAGTGACCGGGGCGCGCTCCATGCGCCGCTCCAGCCGGGCCCGGCACTCCGGCCACTCGTCCGCGACGACCGAGAACACCGCCGAGTCCCGCAGCCGGCCGTCCTCGCCCTGCGCCCAGGAGCGGGACGAGCTGCGCAGCACGCCCTCGAAGCGCGCCCCGACGGCCTCGATCGCGGCCCGGGAGCGGGCGTTCCTGGCGTCCGTCCTGAGATCGACCCGGGCGACCCCCCAGGTCTCGAACGCGTGGCGGAAGAGCAGGTACTTGGCCTCGGTGTTCACCCCTGTCCCCTGGGCGGAGGCGGCGAGCCAGGTGAACCCGACCTCGACGGCGCACACCCCGTCCCGGTCCCCCGCGGGCCACGGCCTCGGGTCCCAGTAGGCGGTGGCCCCGACGACGCGTCCGGTCGCCCGGTCGACCTGCGCGTACGGGGCGAGCGTGCCGTGCGCCGCGCGCGCGAGCTGCGCGTCCACGTACGCCCCGACCTCGGCCGCTCTCGGCACCCAGGTGAACCCGTAGGCGCTCCGGTCCTCCTCGGCGGCGACGGCGAGGTCCGCGGTGTGCCGGTGGCCCAGCGGCTCCAGGCGCACCCGCGTCCCCTCCAGTACGGGCCCCTGCGGCATCGGCACCGTCGTCGGCCCCGTTGTGCGCGCGCCGCCCCGGCCCCGCGTGCGGGCGACGGGCTCCGCGGCCCGGTCCGGTGCGGCGTCGCGGGCGCCGCCGTCGGGGCCGTGGTTCTCGGTGCTGGGGTTCTGGGTGGGCATCGGCTCCGCTTCCTCGGGATGGTCCGGTGCGGCGACCTTCACGCGTGGCGACGACGGGCGCAAGCGAATTCCGGCGGCCGGGGCGGCCGGCGGCCTTTCAGCCGTAGCGCTCCGCCAGGGTGCGGACGGTGGCGGCGATCCGCTCCCGCAGTTCCCGCGGGGCGAGGACCTCCACCTCGGCGCCGAGGGCGAGGAAGGCGGCGTGGGCGTGGTCGGGGGTCTCGACGGGCAGGACGGCCCGGGTCCAGCCGTCGGGTTCGGGGACTCCGTTCTCCGCGAGGGCGCGGGCGGCGGCGCCGATGAGCCGGGTCGCGCCGAGCGGGGAGATCCGTACGACGGCCTCGCCCTGGTGGAGCCGGGCGTGGAAGTCCCGCCGGCTCTCCTCCCAGTGGGCGGCCAGGTCGAATCCGGGCGGGACGGGCGCCTCCTCGTCGGTGACGGTGAGGGAGATGATCTGGTCGACGCGGTACGTCCGGGGGCCGGGCCCGGCGACCAGGTACCAGCGGCCCGCCTTGAGCACCAGGCCGTACGGGGCGAGCCGGCGGTCGACATCGGTCGGCTCCCGCCAGCGCCGGTAGCGCACGGCGAGCACTCGCCCGGCGCGGACGGCCTCGGCGACCTGCGGCAGGAACGGCGCCTCGGTGGACTCCGCGTACCAGCCGGGCGCGTCGATGTGGAAGCGGGTGCGGAGCCGGTCGACGTGCTCGCGCAGCGGGGCGGGCAGGGCGGCGCGGAGCTTCAGCCGGGCGTCGGCGAAGTGGCCGCCGAGCCCGAGTTCCTCGGCGGCGGCGGGCAGTCCGGCGAGGACCAGCGCCTCGGCCTCGCGCGCGTACAGGCCGGTGAGCCGCGAGCGGTGCCCGGCGAGCAGCCGGTAGCCGCCGCGGTGCCCGGCGTCCCCGTACAGCGGCACTCCGGCGGCGTGCAGCGCCTCGACGTCCCGGTAGACGGTGCGGACGGAGACCTCCAGCTCGTCGGCGAGCTCGCCGGCGGTCATCCGGCCACGGGTCTCCAGGAGGAGCAGGATCGACAGAAGACGGCTGGACTTCACTGACACACGGTGTCAGTGAAGGGCTCCTACAGTCCAGCCATGGCTTTCGCGGAGAAGTACCTCTTCGTGCCGGAGCCCGTCGAGATCGGCGGCCGGCACATCAAGCGCTACCACGTCACGTCCGACCGGGCCGGCATCGAGCCGGAGGTGGAGAGGGCGGCCGACGCCCTGCTTCCTGAGCTGCTGCCGGCGCCGGACGGCACGCCCGCCGCGAGCTTCGTGGTCCTGCACCGGGGCGGCGACACGGGGGCGTACCTCAACGTGTACAGCTGGGCCTGGGACAACGTGCTCCACTTCGCCGGGGCCGCCGCCGGGCAGCCCGCGCTCGACTGCCCCGACACCGACCCCACCCGTTTCGTCCGCCTCACGGGCACGGCCCGCGACCGCTCCTGGATCGGCTGCGTCTGGGAGCTGGCACCGCTGGAGCACGAACGCACCGCCTGGATCCGCCACATGCTCGCCCCCGACACTCCCGACCTGCCGGGCTACCTCGCGGATTCGCTGCGCACCGGCACGACGGCGACGGGCTCGGGCGGGGTGATGCCCGGATGACCGCCGGCCGTGCCTTCGACTTCCTCGGCGACGGGCTCGGGCGGGGTGATGCCCGGATGACCGCCGGCCGTGCCTTCGACTTCCTCGTCGGCTAGTGGGCCGTCCGCAACCGCAGACTCTCCGACTTCCTGGACCCGGAGTCCGGCTGGGAGGAGTTCGACGGCCGCACCTCCGGACGCCTGTTCTGGGACGGCCGCGCCCACGTGGACGAGATCTCCTTCCCTTCGAAGGGTTTCAGCGGTCTGACCCTGCGCCTGTACGAGCCGGACACGGGAGAGTGGACGCTCCACTGGTCGAGCACCCGGACCGGCCGCCTCGACCCCCCGGTGCGGGGGCGCTTCGCGGCGGACGGCACGGGCGAGTTCCGCGGTGAGGACCACTACGGCGGGCGGCCCGTGGGCGTGCGGTTCCGCTGGTCGGACATCACCTCGGAGACGGCCCGCTGGGAGCAGGCGTTCGCGCCCGCCGGGACGGAGGACTGGGTGGTCAACTGGGTCATGGACTTCAGCCGTCGCCGTACGGGGGTCGACGACGGCTGAGCGGCCACCGGGTACCGGGAGGGCGGCGGGTCGCCTGCCGCCCGGGCGCCGGAGGGGCCGCTGTCCGGCGTCCGGGCAGGCCGCACAGGCCGGTGGAGCACGGACTCACCGCTCTGTTCGGAATCGGCTCTCCGGAAAAGGGAACCCGTGCCGGGCTGCGGACACTTGTCGGTGTGGAACGGGAACTGAACGAACGGCTCCGGGCCGGCGACCGGGACGCCTTCGGCGAGCTCTTCGACGCCTACGGACGCGCCGTGCACGCCTACGCCGTGCGGCTCACCGGCGACCGGGCGGTGGCCGAGGACGTCATGTCGCTCACCTTTCTGGAGGCGTGGAAGCGGCGGGGGAAGCTGCGGGGCGAGGTGTGCGACGTACGCGCCTGGCTGTTCGGCGTCGCCACGAACGTGGCGCGGAACACCTCCCGCGCCGCCCGCCGCCACCGTGCCGCGATGGCCCGGCTCCCTCCGCCGGAGCCGCTGCCCGACGTGTCGGACGGGGTGGTGCGGCAGCTGCACGACGCGGCCCGTCTGGCCGCGGTGGCGCGGGCGGTACGGCGTCTGCGGCAGCGCGACCGTGAGGTGCTGGCACTGGTCGTCTGGTCCGGACTGGGCTACGCGGAGGCGTCGGTCGCCCTCGGCGTCCCCGTGGGCACGGTCCGGTCGCGGCTCTCCCGCGCCCGGCACAGGCTGCGGCTGCTCGTGGACGAGGAACTGGGCGGCGAGGCGGCCGACCGGGAGCAGCGGGCCGTGTCGTCCGGACGGCCGCCGAGGAGAGCCGTGAAGGCGGGACGGGAGAGCGCGGGATGAGCGGGGCCGAGGGACAGGTGGACGACGGGCGTATGGACGACGGACTCGACGCGGCGCGCGGGGGCGTTCCCGCCTTCCCGGTCCCCGGGCCGACGGAGGAGCGGCAGCGGGAGCGGAGACGGCACCTCCTGAGCGAGATCGACCGGACCGCCCGGCTCGGGACCGGGAGCCCGGCCGGGCGGCGGAGGTACGTCGCCGTGCTGGGGAGCGCCGTGGCGGTGGGCGTGCTGACACTGACCCTCGGGTCCCCGTCCGGCCCGCCGCCGGCGGCACCGGCCGACCCGGCGGCCGTGGCGCTGCTCGAACGCACGGCGCTGGCCGCCGCCGCCGAGCCGGCGGCGCCGGTACGGGCCGACCAGTACGTCTACCTCAAGGTGGTGGGCCACACGACCACCCTCAGCGAGAACGCGGCCGGCGGCATGGACCGGAGCCGGCAGCGGGAGGACGGGGAGCGGTGGACGTCGGTCGACGGCACGCGGCCGGGACTGTCGCGCGGGGGCGGACGCGACGACCCGATCCCGGGCGCCCCGGGAGGGAAGGCCGGTCTGCACGCGCCGACGTACGCGTTCGCCGCGTCGCTGCCGGACGATCCCGACGAGCTGCTGAGGCTGATCCGCGAGGACGCCGTCGCGAACCACGGGCCCGGCAGCGGCTCCACGACGGGTCCGGACCAGCAGGCCTTCGTCGCCATCGGCGACCTGCTCCGCGGCACCGTCGTCCCGCCGGCGACCACGGCCGCGCTCTACCGCGCGGCGGCCCGCGTCCCCGGCGTCGTCACGCTCCCCGGGGCCGTGGACGCGGCCGGCCGCACCGGCGTGGCCGTGGCGCGCGTCCACGACGGCGAGCGCGTGGAATGGATCTTCGACGGGGAGACCGGGCGCTTCCTCGGCGAGCGCACGGTTCTCCTGCGCTCCGGCCCGTGGGGGGAGGAGGGAGATGTCGTCACCTCCGTGGCGGTCGTCGCACGCGGCGTCGTGGACGAACCGGGGCGGCTCCCGACCAGCCGCTGACCTACGCTCTCGGCATGATCGCCAGATTGCAGTGCGTCGTGCTGGACTGTCCGGACGCCAGGGAGCTCGCCCGGTTCTACCGGGCGCTGCTGGGCGGGACGGTGGACCGTCCCGACCCCCGCTGGTCCCTGGACGACGACTGGTCCACCCTCCACACGGAGGACGGCCTGGTGCTGGCCTTCCAGCGCGTGGCGGACCACCGCCCGCCGCGGTGGCCGGACCCCGGCCACCCCCAGCAGTTCCATCTGGACCTGGGCGTCGAGGACCTGGACGAGGCGCAGGCGCGGGCCGTGGCCGGCGGGGCCACGGTTCTCGACGGCGGTGACGCGCACGGCGGCTGGCGCGTCCTCGCCGACCCGGCGGGCCACCCCTTCTGCCTCGTACGGGACTGAGCGCCCGGTCTTTCCCCTTCGACCGGTCCTCCCCGTCGACCGGTCCTTCCCGTCGACCGGTCCTTCCCTGTCGACCGGTCCTGGTGCGCGGCCGCGCTGCCCGGAGCCGGAGCCGCGCGCGGGTGGTCGCGGCGGCAGCCGCGGTCGTGACGAGTTCTCGCCAGGGAGCGGGGGGTTCCGCATGTGAGGGCCCAGGTGGGGGAGCCATTCAAGTGACCTTGCCGTCCGTTCGGCAACGCCCAGTGTTCCGTGAGGAGCCGTCATGTCGCTGCCACCCCTCCCCGCCGCCCCCGTCCTCACCGCCGACTTCACGTCGCCCGAGCAGTGGGTCGCCGGGCGGTCCTGGGCCTATCCGGACGGCGGTCCGGTCAACCCGCTCGACAACAAGCTCGACCATCTCGTGTCTGATCCCGCGTACAGCCGCTCCGGGGTCTTCCGGGCGACCCGCCGCCGCGACGGGCTCTGGGACAGCGGACTGCTGACCACGGAGGGAAGCGCGCAGGGGTTCGAGGTGCGGGCCGGTGACGTGCTGGAGGCGCGCGTCCGGCTTCCGGTGGAGACGGGTGCCTGGCCGGCGATCTGGACGTGGCGCGACGGCGGGCAGGAGGTCGACATCTTCGAGTACCACCCGGACAATCCCGACCTCCTGGAACTCTCGAACCGGGTGCGGGGCACGCACCTCTACCACCGCTCCCCCGCCGTGCGCCCCGGTGGCTGGGTGAGGCTGCGGACCGAGTTCGGCGCCCGGTCCGTGGTGTGGTGGGTGAACGGCGCGAAGGTGTTCTCGGACGGGAGGGGGGTGGGCCGCTCCTGGCACGCGTATCTGATCGTCAACCTCTCGGTCTGTGCGGGTCGTTACCACCCCGCACCCGACCCGGGGACGACCGAGATGTCCTTCGAGGTGCCGGAGCTGCGGGTGTTCCGCCCGGGCTGACGCCTCCCGGGGAGCGCGGCGCCGGCCGCGCCGGACCGGCCCTCCGAGCCCGCGGCTGCCGGCCCCGACGCTCAGATGTGGCTCAAGTCGCTTGGCGGGAAGGGAGGGTGGCGGGCAAGGTCGGTAGCGCCATCGACCATGGCGAAACGGGGGAACGACATCATGAAGACCGTGAAGAGGTGGGCGGCGGCGTGCGCCGTCGCCCCGCTGCTCGCCGCCACGGCGGCCTGCACGTCCGACGACGGGGCCCGCCCCGCCGGGGCGGCGAAGGCCGCGGAGGCGTGCGCGTACGCGTGGTCGAACGTCGTGGAGCGGGACGTCCTGACCGGCGTCGCGAAGAGGCAGACGTTCGGCGAGGACGGCGGAAGGCTCACGCAGCCCTTGCGGCGGCTCCACACCCCGCGCACCGAGGCGGCGACGGAGACCGGGCCGAGGACCGACCCGGCGACCGCGCTGCGCTCGCTGGGCGCCCACGTCGGCGGGGGCGGCGAGGACTCCGCCTTCGCCGAGGCGGGCCGCCCCGCACCGGACCTCGACACGATCAGGTCCGCGGCCTCGGGCCCCGGCACGCTCGTCTCGTACGCCTACGTACGGGAGGTGACCGCCGACTTCCGCCGGACCTGCACCGGCGGCGAACCCTCCACGGGCAGCGCCACCAGCTGGTCCGTCGACGGCGGGGGCGTCCTGCGCTGCGAGGAGTCGCGGGCCGACCTGGAGGGCAGTGGACCGGCCCTCGAAGCAGCCCTCCGCTCCTGCGGACCCGGCGCCCCTGCCACCCGGGGCTGACCGACGGAACGCCGGGGGGCGACGGCCGGCAGCGGACTCCTCAGCGCGCCGTCGCCCTCCGCGGCGCCGGCCGGTCGCTCGCGTCGTCGGTGTCCCTGCGGACGTGGAGCCCCCGGCCGCCGTTCCCGCCGGAGACGCGCAGCAGGCCGATCATGGCGTACGAGGGCCGGGCGAAGGCCAGGCCGATGCCCTGGTCGGTGTCGCCGTCGTCCCTGAAGGACCACCGGCCGCAGGAGTCGACCGGTTGCCCGTGGGCCAGACCGCGGGGGAACGCCCGCGCGCAGAAGGTGCCGTCGCCACGGAGCACCGGGCGCTCGCCCTCCGGCCCCTCCCACCCGCCGACGAGCCGGTCGCCGGTGAGGGTGCCGGTGGCGGTCGGGGCGCGACTCCGGCAGGATCGCCGCATGATATCCGTGGTGCAGAACGTGGCGATCGACTGCGCGGACGCGTACGCGCTGGCGCGCTTCTGGAGCGAGGTGACCGGCGCTCCGGTGGATCCGCGGGGCGAGCCGGGCTCCCGCGAGGCGCAGGTGCTTCTGCCGGGCGGGCCCGTGCTGTATTTCAACGAAGTGCCGGAGCCGAAGAGCGGCAAGAACCGGATCCATCTGTGCCTGCGGCCGTCCACCACCCGCGAAGCGGAGGTCGAGCGGCTGCTCGGGCTCGGCGCGACCCTGCTCGACGACCTCCGGGAACAGGACGGTTCGGGGTGGGCCGTGCTCGCGGACCCCGAGGGCAACGAGTTCTGTGTGCTGCGCAGCGACTCCGACCGAGCCGCGCAGGGCGGAGGCGCCTAGCGTGCCGGGCGCATGCCCTCGTACCGGGCGTACTCGGGCTTGTGTCCGGTGCGGCGAGAGCGCGTGCATGGCGTCGCGGGGCAGACGGGAGTCCGACGACAGCCCCTAGCCGTCCGCCCGCACGCAGCGGAGCGGACGGATGCCGTCCTTCGGGGCCCACCCCTCCGTGCCGGCGCGCAGCCCCGTCCGCGCGCGGTCGTCGAGGCTCACCCGGTACCAGTCGCCGGACTCCCGCAGGACCGTGACGTCGTCGCCCGCGCGCAGGACGCCCAGGGAGGCGCGCGAGGCGCCGGGGCCGGTGCGTAGGTGGAGCGTGCCGGCGGCCTCGTAGCCGCACGGATCGAACCCCCCGGGGGCGGCGGGGGCACCGGCGACGGCCGCCAGGAACACGGCCGTGAGGGCCACCCCGAGCATCGACGTCATGCGCATGCCCCCGCAACCGCCGTCCCCCGGGGAGGTCACGGACCTGGCGCGGATCTCACCCCTACGGGCGACCTTCCCGGCCCCCGGCCGCCCGACCGCACACCGTCAGAAGGCGGTGGATCTCGCGCGCCGCCGCGGGGACGGGGCCGATGACCGGCACAGGAAAGCGGTGGCGGAGGGCTTCGGCGGCTTCGCCCAGGGGGCCGCCGCCGATGACGACCGCCTCGGCGCCGTCCTCCCGCACACAGCGGTCGACGGCTTCGGCCAGGCGCTCCGTCATCTCGGCCGGGGTCGCCGCCAGTCGGCGCGGATCGCCGGGGGTGAGGCGGAGGCCGGTGTACTGGGCGGACCGGCCGAGGCGGTCGACGCGGGCGTCGATCGCGGCGGCGAGGCCGGGGGTGGTGGTGGCGATGCCGAAGCGGCGGCCGTCCACGCCCGCCTCGCGCATCGCGGCCTCGGCGATGCCGACGACGGGGACGGAGGTGCGGGCGCGGAGGTCCTCGACGCCCGGGTCACCGAAGGCGCCGACGACGAGGGCGGCCACGCGGTCACCGGCGGGTCCGGTGAGGAGGCGGTCCGCCGCGTCGAGGACGTGCTCCACCGACGCGCGCAGGGCTTCCTCGTCTATGAGCATCGGCGGTCCCGCGGCGACGGTGACGCCCTGGACGTCGTAGCCGTCCTCGAGGCGCAGGACGCGACGGGCGATGGCGGCCATCATCGCCGTGGTGGCGCCTTCGGTGTTGGGGTTGATCAGTGCCACGAGGGTCATGCGACGGCCTCCTTCTCCGAAGTGGCCCATTCTCGTCCTCTTCCTCGCCGTCCTCGGGCCCGCCCCCCTGGCCGGAGGGGCGGGCTCGTGTCAACCGGCGGGAGTACGGTCCGTGTCGCGCTCCGCCGTGCGCGGCGGCGCGGCGCGGCGGGCGACGAGGGTGAGGGCGGCGGCCGCGGCGGCGACACCCGCGCAGAGCAGCCAGACCGTGACGTACGCCGATGCGTCCGGGGTGTCGGACGTCGGCGCGGCCGACGCGGTGAGGACGGCGGCCATCACGCCGCCGGCCATCGCGCCGCCGAGCGTCTTCACGTTGTTGTAGAGGGCGGTGGTGACCCCCGTCCGGGAGGGGTCGCTCGCCTCCGCGATCACGGTGGGCATGGCGCCGAGGGCGACTCCCAGGCCGAGTCCCGCGAGGATCTTCGCGGCGACGAGCTGCCAGACCGCCGTGTGCAGGACGGCGGTCGTCAGGAAGCTCGCCGCGATGAGTGCGAAGGAGCCGGCGAGCGCGGGGACGTAGCCGGTCCGGCCCGCGATGCGGGCGGTGAGGGAGGCGGTGACGACCGCCGTCGCCGCGGCCGGGAGCGCCACCAGGGAGATCGACAGGGCGGAGAGCCCGAAGCCGTAGCCGGTGGTGGCGGGGTCGGCGGCCAGGAAGGTGGCGTCGGGTGCCTGGCCGCCGAAGTAGACGACGCCGAAGGCGAACGCGCAGAGGAAGAAGGGGGCGACCCGGCGGTCGGCGAGCGCCCGGACGTCGACGAGGGGTTCGGCCGTGCGGAGTTCGACGCGGGTCCAGACGGCGCCGAGGAGGAGCGCGAGGCCGAGCTGGACGAGGGCGGAGAGGCCGGGTCCGTCGTCCTGCGCGGCCGAGACGCCGGAGAGGAGGAGCAGCATCGTCGCGCTGAGCAGGACGGCGCCGGGCAGGTCGAGCCGCCCTCGGGCGAGGCGGCGGGACTCGGGGATGGCGAGGAAGGAGACGGGGACGCAGGCGGCGGCCAGGACGGCCGGGAGCAGGAGGGTGAGGCGGACGTCGTCGGTGAGTTCGTGGACGGCGCCGGTGAGGACACCGCCGAGGAGGGTGCCGAGGGCGAGGGCGCCGACGAGCCGGGCGATG
Source organism: Streptomyces sp. NPDC014861 (assembly GCF_043081625.1). Lineage (NCBI taxonomy): Bacteria > Bacillati > Actinomycetota > Actinomycetes > Kitasatosporales > Streptomycetaceae > Streptomyces > Streptomyces sp. NPDC014861. The sequence goes on along the minus strand of NZ_JBIBWV010000005.1, from coordinate 281,113 downwards.
GCGGAGCGGGCCGGGCCGAGCGGCAGCCGGTCGCGTACGAGGGCGATCTCCAGGGGCAGCAGGGCGGCCAGCGGACCGGTCAGGACGCGGCCGAGGAGCAGCACCTCCAGATTGGGGGCGAGGGCGACGAGGAGGGTGCCGACGGCGACGGAGGCGAGCGCCCAGCGCAGGACCCTGCGGTGTCCGTGGAGGTCGCCGAGGCGGCCGAGGACGGGGACGCTGACAGCGGCGGCGAGGAGCTGGGCGGAGAGCACCCAGGTGAGGTCGGCGTCCCGGATGCCGAGTTCCCGGCCGATCTCCGGCAGCAGGGGGGCGATGCCGCCCTGGAGGAAGCCGCTGGTCAGCTCGAAGAGGACGAGAAGCCCGACGACGGCCCGGACGGATCCGGCACCGGTCCGTCCGGACCCCGGAGCGGCGGCGTCCGTGCCACCGGGGGCGGGACGGTCGGGGACGGGGCGGTCAGCGGTGGGGCGGTCGGGGACGGGGCCGTCAGCGGTGAGGCGGTCGGGGGCGGGACGGTCGGGGACGGGGTCGTCGGCGGTGGGGCGGTCGGGGGTCGGGCGGTCAGGGGTGGTCACGCGGGCTCCTCGGCGGCTTCCTGGAGGCGGCGGGCGGCGAGTTCGGCGAGCAGCACGGCCGCGTCGAGGACGGCGCGGTCGTCGAAGACGGCCCGGGGCGAGTGGTTCATGGGGGCGGTCGCGGGGTCGCGGTCGGGCGGGCAGGCGCCGATGCCGAGGTACGCCCCGGGGACCTCGCGCAGCACGAGGGAGAAGTCCTCGGAGCCGGTGAGCGGGCGCGGTGCCTCGAAGGCGCGGTCGGCGCCGAGGAGCCCCTGCGCGGTGCGGAGCGCGAAGGCGGCCTCGGCCGGGTCGTTCTCGGTGACCGGGTAGTTCTCCCGGTAGTCGAGGTCGGCCTCGACTCCGTGGGCCGCGGCGACGCCGTGGACGACGCGGGCGATGCCGGCGCGGACGGCGGCCTGGGTGGCGGTGGAGAAGGAGCGGACGGTCGCCTCCAGGACGGCCGTCTCCGGGATGACGTTGCCGGCCGAGCCGGCGTGCAGGGAGCCGACGGTGAGGACGGCGGGGTCGAAGACGTCGACCGTGCGGGTGACCATCGTCTGGAGGGCGGTGACCATCTCGCAGACGGCCGGTACGGGGTCCTTCGCGGAGTGCGGCGAGGAGCCGTGGCCGCCGGCGCCGCGCACGGTGACGGTGACGGAGTCGGAGGCGGCCAGCATGGGGCCGGGGCGGACGGCGGCGTATCCGGTGGGGAGCAGGGTCGAGGTGACGTGGAGGGCGTAGGCGGCGACGACCCGGCTGCCCGCCGCGTCGAGGACGCCCTCCTCGATCATCAGGCCGGCGCCCCCCATCCCCTCCTCGCCGGGCTGGAACATGAGGACGACGTCGCCGGGGAGTTCGTCGCGGCGGGCGGCGAGCAGCCGGGCCGCGCCGACGAGTCCGGCGGTGTGCAGGTCGTGGCCGCAGGCGTGCATGCGGCCCGGGGCCTCGGAGGCGTACGGGACGCCGGTGTCCTCGTGGACGGGGAGGGCGTCCATGTCGCCGCGGAGGAGTACGGCGGGTCCCGGACGGCCGCCGCGCAGCACGGCCGTGACGGAGGTGAGCCGCTTGCCGAGGGTGATCTCCAGGGGCAGTCCGGCGAGGGCGTCGAGGACCCTGCGCTGGGTGTGCGGCAGGTCGAGGCCGAGTTCGGGCTCGCGGTGGAGGTCGTGGCGCAGGGCGATGAGCGGGTCGGCGATGGCCAGGGCGTCGCTGTGCGTGAACATGCCGGGTATAGTGCCGATCCGCCGGATGAACGGCATCCGCCTGCAGGGATCCGCCGATGAGCGGTGATCGTTTGCGCGAAAGAGCCGTTTCGGGAACGGAGTGGTGGACGTGCTCGACGAACTGGACTATCTGCTGGTGACGGCGCTCCAGGTGGCTCCGCGCGCCGACTGGCAGACCGTGGGCGAGGCGCTGGGGCTCGACGCCTCGACCGTGGCGCGCCGCTGGGCGCGGCTGACCCGGGCCGGGAACGCCTGGATCAGCGTGCATCCGGCGGTCCGGGCGCAGGCGCCCGCCGTGGTCGCCTTCATCGAGGTGGACTGCGCGGCCGGCCGGCTGCACGAGGTCGCGGCGGAGATCGCCGAGGATCCGCATGTGTTCAATCTGGAGCACGTCAGCGGCGGCCGGGACCTGCTGGTGACCGCCGTCTTCGCCGACCAGGCCGAGCTGGCCCGGTACGTGGGCTTCCGGCTGGGCGCGCTGGCCGGGGTGGCGGCGTCCCGGACGCAGGTGGCGACCACCCTGCACACCGAGGGGAGCCGGTGGCGGCTGGACCGGCTGTCCGAGGAGCAGCGGCGGCGGCTCGCGGGCCCCGACCGTCCCGCTCCGGCCCGGCCCGCGGGCGGGCGGCTCCTGGAGGAGCGCGATCTGGAGCTCGTACGGGTGCTGAGCGAGGATCCGCGCCGGTCGGCGGCGGGGCTGGCGGAGCGGACCGGGCTCAGTCCGACGACGGTGCGGCGGCGGCTCGACCGGCTGGAGGCGGAGCACGCGCTGGTGTACCGCTGTGAGGTGGCGAGGGCCCTGTCGGGGTGGCCGGTGTCGGTGTCGCTGTGGGCCGCGGTGCCGCAGAGCCGGGCGCCGCGGCTGGCGGAGCGGATCAGCGCGCTGCGGGAGATCCGGTTGTGCGCGTCGCTGTCGGGGCCGTACAACCTGCTGCTCGCGGCCTGGCTGCGGTCGGTGGACGACATCGCTCCGTTCGAGACGCGGCTGGCCGAGCGGTTCCCCGAACTGGTGGTCATGGACCGGGCGCTGACGCTCTGGCCGATGAAGCTGGGCGGTCATCTGCTCGACCCGCGGGGGCGGCACCTGCGGGCGGTGCCGCTCGGACAGTGGAGCGACGCGCGCTCCGAGGCGGCGGAGTCGGCCCTCCTCGACCGGCTCAGGACCCCGCGCCGGGGGACGGCGCCGGGTGCGGGGGCCCTCTGAGGACGCCGTGGGACACCGGGGTCGGCGCGGGGCGGCGTCCCGCCCGTGATGCGCGACCCCTGTCGCCCTGATGCTACCGGGCGGTAATGTGCGGGCCCGTCCACAGTCCTGGGGGAATCGCATGGGTGCGGTCACGACGTTCGACCCGGTGGCCGAGCACGCGCGGACGCGTGTCGCGCTGGAGGCCGCGATCGGGCGGCTGGTCGCGCTGACGGGCGGCATCGGCGACCTGGAGGTGCCGTCGGGGGTCCCGGCGTGGTCCGTCGGGGACGTCGGAGCGCACCTCGCCGCCGTGTACCTGGCCTTCGGTTCCGCGCTCCCCGGCGAGCGGAGCGGCGAGGCCGCCGGGGGCATCGACTGGGCCGCCGTGCCGGACGGGCGGGACGGGACGTTCGGCGGACGGATCGCCGCCGTGAACGCGCTGTCCGTCGGGCTCGTCGCCGGGGCGGAGCGCAGGCGGCTGGGCCCGATCCTGGCCGAGCGGGGCGCCGCCTTCCTGCGGGACTCGGCGGGCCTCGCGCCCGACACGCCGGTGCCCACGCCCTGGTACGGCCCCGGGCGGACGGTCCCGCTGACGGCGGCGACGGGCCTGATGCTCAGCGAGACCCTGGTGCACGGTCTCGACATGGCGCGGGGCGCGCGCAGGCCGTGGGCCCTCACCTCCGAGGAGGCGTCCCTGGTGATCGGGCAGGCGATGACGACGATGATGCCGCTCGCCCTCGACGCCGAGAAGGCGCGGGGCGTGCGCATCGCCTTCGACCTCGCGCTCAGGGGCGGTCCGCAGCTCGCCGTCGTGGTGGAGGACGGTGCCGCCACCGTGACCCGGGACCCGGCGCCGCGCCCGTACGACTGCCGGATCACCGCGGCGCCGACGGCCTTCCTGCTCGTCTCCTTCGGCCGCATGCCGCTCTGGAGGGCGATCGCCCTGGGCCGGATGCGGGCCGGCGGCCGCAGGCCGTGGCTCGCCACGCGCCTGAGCGAGCTGATCACCGCGCCGTGAGGCAGGGGGCGTTCGGGGTCAGACGCCGGTGAAGGGCCAGGAGTCGATGTCCCGGTAGCGGACCGGGGCCGGGCCCCGGGCGTAGTCGCTGCCGACGAGGTGGAGGCGGGCGGTCGGCCAGGTCCGGCCGGCGAAGCCGTCGAGGACGCCGGCCGCGTCCGGGACGCCGGTGAGATCGCCGCGCCGGGCCCGGGCCAGGGTGAGGTGCGGGCGCAGCGGGCGCCCCTCGTAGGGGATGCCGGCCTCCTTCACCAGGGTGCGGACGTCGTCGGCGAGCCGGTGCAGGCCGGGGACCTCGCCGGCGATGCCGCTCCACAGGACCCGGGAGTCGAAGTGGCCGCCGCCCCGGAGCGCGAGGCCGAGGGGGCGGCGGGCGGCGGCGAGCTCCGCGAGGGGGTCGTGCAGGAGGGGCACGGTGGCGGTGGGCAGCTCGCCGAGGAAGGCGAGGGTGATGTGCCAGTCCTCGATCCGGTTCCAGCGCAGGCCGGGGTGGGCCGCGTAGGCGGGTGCCAGGGCGTGGGCGAGTTCGTCCTTGGCGTCGTCGGGCGGTGCCAGGGCGATGAAGACGCGGATGGTGGCGGGCTGGGTCGAGTCGTTCACAGGACCCTTCGTACCGCGCCGCGGTCCGAGCCCCGCGGGCGGGTCCCGGTACGGAGGGGACCGGGGCCGCGGCGGCACGGGGCCGGCGCCGCTCCTCGTACAGGGGCGGATACCCGGTACCGACCCCAGGCTCCCGTACCGCCCCACGCCGGCACCGCCACCGGTGCCCCCGTGCCCCCGTGCCCCCGTGCCGGCGGATCAGCCGGTACGCGTCACCAGTCGCCGTCCGCGATCGGCGTGCCGCCCGGCGGGGGCGGCGGGGGGCCGAGCGGCTTGACCTGGTACGGGGACGGCTGCGTCCACGGGTCGAGGTCGTCGCCGAGCCACTCCCCCACGGGCTTCACGTCGGCGAGGGTGCCGGAGGGGTCGAGGTCGGTGCCGTCGGCGTCGAAGTAGTCGTACCAGGGCAGTCCCGCGCGGGTGTAGGCGGCGCGGTCGACGGGCGACGGCGGGGGCTCCTCGCCGGTGATCCGGCGCCACTCGGGCGGGGTCACCAGATGGACGAAGACGCGGGCGTCGGCGGTGTCGGACCAGTCGCGGGCCGGCCGGTCGTCCTGGTACACCTCCTGGCGCATGGTGCCGCCGGCTCCGATGCCCATCGCGGCGGCGGCCCGCGGCGCGCCCGCCGGGGCGGCCATCGGCATCGCCGGGGCGGCGCCGTAGCCGCCGAAGGACGGCGCGGGCGGCGGACCCGCCGCGAGGAGCCGGGCCCGCTCCTCGGCCTGGCGGCGCCGCTCCTCCGCGAGCCGGCGCTGCTCCTCGCGCCAGGCGGCACGGGGCTTCGGGGCCAGCGGGAACGCCTGGAGCTGGAGGCCGCCGACGGTCTCCTCGCCGGTGACCTGGCCCTCGACGGTGGCGCCCATGCCGAGGGGGACGGCGACGAACTGACGCACCGTGCCCTTGCCCGAGTTGATGCCGTCGAGCCACGGCTGGCGGGGCAGCACCACGTAGTTCTGCGGGCGCCGGGAGAGCCGTCCGGTCCACTTCTCGCCGGAGATCGCGCAGACCTTGCCGACGCCGACCTGGAGCGCGGTGGGCTCCGGGCTGCCGGCGAAGCTGAGCCACATCGCCTCGCGGAGGTAGACCGGCATCATCACCCCGCCCTTGGCGCGCCACTGCTCGGGCACGGTGTCGAGGTGGTCCTCGACCCGGCGGAGCGGGAAGGTGCCGAGCCCCGGGGGCAGGCCGTGCGTCCCGGTCTCCGGCAGCCGGAGCGTGCGGACGAACCGCACCCGCACCCCGTCGCCCAGCAGCAGGCTGTCCCCGTCGATCCTCGCCTCGTTGGCGACCACCGTGTCTCCCCTCGTCCCGTCGCGTCCGTCCCCCGTTACACGTTCGGCCACGGCGGCCGGTTCCCGTCGGGCGTCCCGGAGCCCGGCGGCGGGGCGCGGCTTGTCGCGGACACCCGACGACGCTATCTTGCATTGCATGGTTCCTGGTAACGCAATGAACGAGGCGGGGGGCAGGGTGCCCAGCCAGCTCCGCAAGGGAGTGCTGGAGTACTGCGTCCTCGCGCTGCTCAGGGACGAGCCGAAGTACGGCGTCGAACTCCTCACCGAGCTCGCCGCGGTCAGCGTGATGACCACGAGCCAGGGCACGATCTACCCCCTGCTGTCGCGTCTGCGGCGGGAGGGGCTCGTCGACACGGAGCTGCGCGAGTCCCCCAGCGGGCCGCCGCGCCGCTACTACGCGCTCACGGCCCTCGGCCGGACGGCGCTCGCCGAGTTCGCCGGGGCGTGGCCGCACTTCCGGAACGCCGTCGACCACTTCCTCAACGACCCGCAGGGGGACCCCGCATGAACGCCATCGACCACCCGCTCGTCGCGGCCTACCTCGACTCCGTGGCCCGCGAGACCGCCGCGCTCCCGGCCGACCGCAGGGCCGAGCTCCTCGCCGACCTGCGCGAGCACATCGAGGTGAGCGACGCCCGGGACGACGCCGGGATCCGCGCGGTCCTCGCCGAGCTGGGAGACCCCCGTACGGTGGCCGCCTCCGCCCTCGCGGAGGAGGAGCCGCGCGCCGTCGCCGCCCCCGCGCCGACCGGCCCGCTCTCCGGCCGCCAGGTCGGCCGGCTCGTCGCGGTGCTCCCCGCGCTCGGCGGCATGCTGGTCCTGGCCTCCCCGTTCGCGGGCGCGCTCGTCCTCGCGATCGGACTCGCGCTGCTGTGGAGGACCCCGCTGTGGGACGCCCGGCACAAGCGCATCGGGACGGCGACGGCCGTGGCCGTGCCGGCGCTGCTCCTCCTCGGCGGACTGCTCCTCGCCGGTGGCCGGCTCGGCCCGGTGGAGGTGCTGCTGATCGGCGTGTTCGGGCTCGCCGTGCCTGTCTCCGGCGTGCTGGTCCTCCTGAGGGCCCTCCGCGACTGACGGAACCCGGGGCGGAACCACTGAGCGCGGGCCCGGGAACGGGCCCGCGCGGCGCGCGCCCAGGGCGGGCGCGGGCCCGGGCCGGGCACGGGGCCGAAGCAAGCCCGGGGCCGAAGCAAGCCCGGGGCCGAAGCAAGCCAGGGGGCGGCGCGACCCCGGAGCAAGGCCGGGGCGGGCCGGCGCGGGCCCAGGGCCGGGCGGCTACTCCTCGCGCGCGAAGTCGGCCTCCGCGCGGTCCGCGTCGAGGGTGGACTGCGCGTGGGCGTAGAGGTCGTGGACGAACGCCCTGGCGTCGTCCCGGGAGATCCCGGGGCCGAGGCGGAGCAGGCGTGCGGTCCAGCCGGCCAGCGGGTCGGTCTGCTCTTCGGCGCCCATGACGACTCCTTCGGTCCCGCACGGCTCTCCGGTCCTGTCCTGCCCGGCGCGCCCTCCCCCTCCATCGTCCGCCGCGCCGGGGCCGCCCGCAATCGCCGGGTTCAGGCTCCGCCGCGGACGCGGGCGGCCGTGTCGCGGAGCCAGTGGGCGCTGCGCTTGGGGACGCGCGCCTGGGTGTCGTAGTCGACGCGGACGAGGCCGAAGCGTGCGGCGTAGCCGTAGGCCCACTCGAAGTTGTCGAGGAGCGACCAGGCGAGGTAGCCGCGCACGTCGGCGCCGGCCTCGCGGGCGCGGGCGACGGCGGCGAGGTGGGCGGAGAGGTAGGCGGTGCGGTCCCGGTCGTCGACGAACCCGCCGGCGTCCGGCACGTCCTCGTACGCGGCGCCGCTCTCGGTGACCACCATGGGGGTGCCGGGGTAGTCGCGGGCGATGCGGAGCAGCAGGTCGGTGAGGTCGTGGGGCATGACCTCCCAGCCGAGGCCGGTGACCGGCAGGTCGCCGTGCGGCAGGCCGCGGGTGACCGGGCGGCCTTGGGCGTCCGTCTCCGCGCCGTCCTCGTCCGTGCCCGAACTGCGCATCGAGCGGTAGTAGTTGACGCCGAGGGTGTCGATCGGGGTGGCGATGGCGGCCAGGTCGCCGTCGCGGACCGGGATCTCGATCCCGTGGGCGGCGAGGTCGCGGACCAGGTCCGCCGGGTAGGAGCCGCGCAGGATCGGGTCGAGGTAGAAGCGGAAGCCGAAGGCGTCGGCGCGGCGGGCGGCCTCGCGGTCGGCGGGGGTGTCGGTGGCGGGGGCGCTGGTGCCGAGGAGGTGGGTGACGGCGAGGTCGAGCGGGCGGCGGGCGTCGGCGCGCAGCCTGCGGGCGGCGAGTCCGTGGGCGAGGTGGAGGTGGTGCACGGCGGCGACGCCGTCGGCGAGGGACCGCCCGCCGGGCGCGTGGACGCCCTCGACGTGGCCGAGGACCGCCGAGCAGAAAGGCTCGTTGAGGGTCGTCCAGTGGGTGACGCGGTCGCCGAGCCGGTCGTGGACGAGCGCCGCGTAGTCGGCGAACCGGTGGGCGGTGTCCCGGGAGGTCCAGCCGCCGGCGTCCTGGAGCTCCTGCGGCAGGTCCCAGTGGTAGAGGGTGAGCCAGGGGGCGATGTCGCGCGCGAGGAGCTCGTCGACCAGCCGGTCGTAGAAGGCGAGTCCCTTCGCGTTGGCGGGGCCGCGTCCGCCGGGCTGGACGCGCGGCCAGGAGACGGAGAAGCGGTACGTGTCGAGGCCGAGCTCCGCCATGAGGGCGACGTCCTCGGGCATGCGGTGGTAGTGGTCGCAGGCGGTGTCCCCGGTGTCCGCGTTGTCGACGGCTCCGGGGACGCGGCAGAAGGTGTCCCAGATGGACGCGGTGCGGCCGTCCTCGGCGGCGGCTCCCTCGATCTGGTACGCGGAGGTGGCGGCGCCGATGCGGAAGCCGGGCGGGAGCCGGGCGATCAGGGCGTCGTCGGCGGGGAAGCGGTCGGGGGCGAGCGTGGCGGCGGCGGACAGGTCGACGGACGGCATGGGCAACTCCGGGTGGGAGCCGCACGGGGGCGGCCCGGACGCCGCGATCGGGCGTCCGGGCCGCCCCGTACGGGGTGGACGGGGTCAGGGCAGGCGGTGGTCGGCGTTCAGCACCGTGCCGCGCTCGGGGCGGTACAGGTCGAAGCCCCGCGTGTCGCACTGGAGACCACCGTTGATGCAGTGGTCGACCAGGGCCTTGAGGGTGCGCTCCTCCCACGCGTTGAAGAAGTCGTAGTGGAAGGAGTAGCCGCGGCCGCTGGCCAGGCGGACCTGGCTCATGTCGCCGTTGACCGGCCACGCCATCTTGAACTCGATCATCGGCAGGGCCACCGGGTGGGAGGCCGGGCACATGTTGTCGTTGGTGCCGGGCTTGACCACCGGGTAGGCCATGTGGCTCTTGTGGTCGGGGGTGTCGAGGTGCAGGCCGTTCCAGCAGCTGGGCGCCTGCATGCGCAGGTTGAGCTGGACGTCCGGCCGCTCGGGACAGTGGGCGGGGATGTCGGTGTTGAAGAAGCTGTCACCGCACTCCCAGCCCTCGACGAAGCCCTTGTGGCCGCGGAACTCCTGTGCGGTCTGCATCGGGTTGCCGACGACGTAGCGCAGTCCCTTGGGGAAGGGCCGCACGCTCCGGTAGTCGGTGACGCCCGCCTTGTAGTAGATGACCTGCGGGCCGACGGGCAGGATCTTCTGGTCGCCCTTGTACAGCGAGGGCATCCAGTACCCGGAGGCGTCAGCGGGCGCCTTGCAGGTGGTGGTGCCGCCGTAGAGCGAGCCGGTGGTGCTGGCGGCGTCGGTGGAGGTGTTGCCCATGAACGTGTGGTCGTGGGACTTGCCGAACTGGCCCGGGTAGACGATCGGGTCGTCCGGGGCGGTGTGGCTGACGGAGCAGCCGGCCTGGAACTCGTGGTGGTAGGCCGGGGGCGGGGTCTCCGTGGACGGGGTGACGCCGGTGACCGGCGGGTTCGCGGGGATGTACCCGTCGCCGTCGGCGTCGTCGCCCGACGCCTGGGTGGAGGCGGCCATCTGGTGGCCGACGTGGTTGGCGGCCGCGGCGACGGCGGGCGGGACGCCCTGCTCCGGGTCGGTGGCCTGGGCCATCGTGCCGATGCCGAGGGCGCCGGCGATGAGGGCCGTACTGACGAGAAGTACCGAGAGCCGCTTCGGACTCGATCTCATGGGGATCTCCTGCCCGTGGGGGGAGGTCGCGTGAACGCGGGGCGCCACGCTTCGGTGGGTGTGGACGGCTTTCGCCTCGTGCGGTGGTGCAGGGGTGACGGAGCCGAGCGGCGGGCCCCGTCACCCCGGTTCGGGGGGTCCGGCTCCGTCAGCTGTAGACGCCGAACTCATGGAGGGAGTAGCCCCAGCCGGTGCCGCGGGCGGTCAGCTGGAGCTTGACGTACCGGGCGGTGGTGGCGGTCTCGATGGTGTCGATGTCCCCGTTGCCCGTGGTGGTGGTGTGGATCGTGCGCCAGGTGTTGCCGTCGTCGGAGACCTGGACCTCGTAGGACTTGGCGTAGGCCGGGTCCCAGACGAGCTGGAGCGTGCGGACGGGCTTGGCCGAGCCGAGGTCGACCTGGATCCACTGCGGGTCGCTCCAGTCGCTGGCCCAGCGGGTGGAGGTGTTGCCGTCGGTGGCGTTGCTCGCGGGGCAGGGGCAGTCGCCGTAGGACGCCTGGGCGGAGGAGGCGGTGGTGGGCCGGCCCTGGGCGATGTTCGTGCCGGTGACGGGCGGGGCGACGACCTTCACGGACTTGGTCTCGATGCCGGCGTTGCCGCGGCCGTCCTCGGCCTGGATGTAGACCTTCCAGACGCCGAGCTTCTCGGGCGCGGTGACGGCGAAGGTGTTGTTGCCCAGGGAGCGGTACTGCGCGTCGATCAGGCGCTTGTCGCCGTTGGCGTAGTTCCCGCTGAGGTAGATCTTGGGGGTGATCGGGTCGCCGTCGGGGTCGCGGATGTCGGCGCGGACGGTGAACTCGCGGCCGGCCGGCGCCGCCGTGGGCGTGCCGACCGTCATGTTCGTGATGACGGGCGGGGTGTTGTCACCGGCGGTCGATCCGGCGTAGGCCTTCTTGACGGCGTAGTACGACAGGCGCTTGAGGCCGTCGGGGAGCAGGTTGAACCAGACGCCGCCGAAGTCGTGCTCGAGTCCGTAGTGGAACATCGTCGCGCCCAGGGCCACGCCCTGGTGCCCGGTGACGCACCCCCACGCCTTGGTGTAGGCCTCGGCCTTCTGGACGTCGGTCGGCTCGTCGGGGATGCCGTTGACGTCGTCGGGGACCTCCCACTCGCCCGCGTTGCCCGTCTCGGTGATGATGTAGGGCTTGTCGTACCCGCCGTCGATCCAGTCCTGGCGCACACCGCAGAGGTCGCCGTAGGCGTTCATCGAGTACAGGTCGAGGTCCGGGGCGTTGCGCTTGTAGTAGGGCCAGGCGCCGGTCCACGCGTCCGTGGAGGTCACCGGGTGGTCCGGGTCGATGGCGTGGATCCTCTTGGCCACGTCGTTGACGAAGGAGGTGTACGCGTTGCGCTGGGCTTCGAGTTCGGCGCCCGAGTAGCAGTTCTGCAGGCCGAGGACGGACTCGTTGCCGACGTTCCACATGAGGGTGGCCGGGTGCGACTTGTAGGTGTCGACCCACTTGGCGAACTCGGTGAGCATGTTGTTCTTGTACGTCGTGTCGGTGACGTAGTTGACGCAGCCGCCGGAGCCGGGGCCGCCTCCGGGCTGGAGCCAGAAGCCGTTCATCACCTTGAGGCCCTGGGCGGCCGCCGCGTCGAGCAGCGGCTTGCTGGAGGCGTCGGTCCCCCAGGTCCTGACCGTGTTGACGCCCATGGACTTCAGGTCCGGCATGTAGCGGGGAGCGTCGGCCATCGCCGGACCCCAGGTGAGGCCCTTGACCGTGTACGGCTGCCCGCCGACGGTCAGCTGCCAGTTGCCCTGGGAGCCCGTCACGCGTACGGCGCCGCCCTGCGGCGGGTTGGTGCCGCCGCTCTCGCCGTACACCTGGAACTCCCACAGGGAGTAGCCGTAGCCGCTGGAGCGGACGAGGCCGTTCATGCGCACGTACCGGCCCGAACCGGAGATCGCGAGGTCGTCGGTGCCGCCGTCGCTGCCGGTGACGGTTCTCACCGTGCGCCAGTCGGTGCCGTTGTCCGAGACCTGGATCTCGTAGTTCCTGCCGTACGCGCCCTCCCAGGTGAGGACGACGCGGCTCAGGTCCTTGGTCGCGCCGAGGTCGACCTGGATCCACTGGGCGTCGCTCCACTGGCTCGCCCACCGGGTTCCGGTGAGGTTGCCGTCGACGGCGGCGGAGGCGGCGAAGCCGGCGCCCTCGGCGGAGGAGGCGGTGGCCGTCTTTCCCTGGGACAGCAGGGTCTCCGCGGCGCTCGCGGCCGGGGCGGTGGCGAGGGCGGTGAGGGAGGAGGCGAGGAGCGCTCCGAGCGTCAGGGCTGCCGCCGCGCCGCGTGTGCGGCGGGCCGGTGCGGCCGTGGAGGGGGGATGGGACATGGCGACTCCTGAGGTCAATGGTGGTGACGTGCGACCGGTCGCCGGCGGGGGCTCGCCCGCCGGCGCGGCGCCTCCGGACCCGAACCAGCGCGCTGACATGCCCCTGCCATTCCAGTGGGTGCGCGCGGGTGGAGACGTCCTGGCTGGTCGCATGGTGCGGGAAGTGCCCCCGGGCCGGGGCGCGGGGACTGTACACCCGGCCCGGGGAGTCGCGGTCGGCTCCGTCGTGCTACCGGAGACCGCTGGAGAGGAGACGGCTCGTTACGGGAAGTTGGCGAGCGTGGACGGCACGGTGGAGGTGCCGGCGGGGATGGTGGACGCCCCGGTGTTGTTGATGACGTGGTTGTAGTGGCCCATTCCGCCGAGGGAGACCACCAGGAGGCTGTGGAACTTCACTCCGGGCTTGACGGGCGCCTTGAATCCGTGGTCCTGGACGATCGTCGGGTCCACGTTGTAGTTGCAGTAGCTGCCCAGGCCCCACGCCTCGTGGGTGTTCACGGAGTCGTCGACCCGGTAGGCGGCGTACCCCTTGGTGGTGCCGTTCTGGATGGCGGCCTGGTTGGGGGCGTCGTACGCCTTCTCGTTCTGGTAGAAGATCGTGCGGCCGCGCTCGCCGTACCACTCGACGTCGTACTTGTTGAAGTGCTCGACGAACAGGCCGGTGGCCAGCACGTCGTCGCCGTTGACGCGGACGCCGTAGTCGGCCCGGTTGGTCTCCCAGCCCCAGCCCTCGCCGTGGTCGGCGCGCCACACCCAGGTGTGGTCGATGATGGTGTCGTCGCTGTTCACGACCATGCTGGTGGTGGCCTTGCCCACGTGGGCGCCGCCGATGCGGATGTAGACGTCCTGCACCGTGGTGGGGTTGGCGGAGTGGTCCGCGGAGGAGTTCTGCGGGCCGAGCTCCAGCAGGGTCGCGGAGTTGACCGGGCCGGCGTCGATCAGGAAGCCGGCGAGGCGGACGCCGTCGACGTCGGCGACCTTCATCGCGGTGACGCCGTTGTCCGGGATGATCGTGGCGAGGCCGAGGCCGAGCACGATGGTGTTGGCGCGGTTCACGTTGATGGTCTGGTCGACGTGGTAGACGCCCGGCGTGAACAGCAGGTGCAGGCCCTGGGCGAGTGCCGCGTTGATGGTGGCGGCGGTTGCGCCCGGCTTGACCACGTAGAACTGGTTCAGCGGGATCGACTCGCCCTGCGGCGTGCCGTTGGCCCAGCTGGTGCCGCGGGCGTTGACCCGCTTGGCGGGGGCGAACACCTTGTACTCGTTGCCGTCGAGGTACAGGTAGGGCTTCTCACGGGAGATCGGCGTGGTGTCGAGCGTGGTGTAGCGGGGCTCGGGGAAGGAGGTGGCCGGAGCGCCCTCGACGCCCGAGAAGGTCTGGTTCCAGACGCTGTTGGACCAGCCGCCGATGGAGCTCTCGCGGGTGTACCACTGCTGCTGGGAGTAGTTCCCGACCTGGCCGTCGATCTTGGAGTCGGCGATGTAGCCGCCGCTGGCCCAGCCGTAGCCGTTCGGCGCGAGGTTGAGGCCGCCCTTGACGTGCATGCGGCGGAAGGAGGACGCCTGCGAGACGGCCCAGCGGTTGGTGCCGTTCACCGGGTTGAGGGTCAGGCCCTCGGCGCCGCGCCAGAAGTTCTGGGTGGCGTTGCCGTTGAACCAGCCGGCGTCGACGGTGACGTCGCCGTTGATGGTGGTGTCGCCGGGGCGCAGACCGAGGCCGGCTATCTGGGTGTAGAAGCCGATCTGGGCGTTGAGGTTGTTGTACGTGCCGGGCTTGAAGAGGAAGGCGTGCCGGCCGCTGCCGAACTGCGCCGACTCCTGCTCCTGGAAGACCTGGTCCAGCTTGGCCTGGATGCCGGGCGTGGACGGGTCGAAGACGTGCACGTTGGGGCCGAGGTCGCCGCCGCCGGGCAGCGTCGGGCCGGTGGTGTCGGTGGTGCCGTACACCTGGAACTCCCAGAGGGAGTAGCCGTACCCGGTGGCCCGGGTGAGGCCGTTCATGCGGACGTAGCGTCCGGAGCCGGAGAGGGTGACCTCGTCGGTGCCGCCGTCGCCCGCGGAGACCGCGGTGACGGTGCGCCAGTCGGTGCCGTTGTCGGAGGCCTGGATCTCGTAGTTCTTGCCGTAGGCCGCCTCCCAGGTGAGGACGGCCCTGCTGAGCTGCCGGCTGGCGCCGAGGTCGACCTGGAGCCACTGGGCGTCCTGCCACTGGCTGGCCCAGCGGGTGCCGAGGTCGCCGTCGACGGCGGCGGAGGCGGGGAAGACGGCTCCCTCGGCGGTGGAGGCGGTGGCCGTCTTCCCCTGGGAGAGCAGGGTCTCGGCGGCCTGGGCCGAGGTGGTGGGGACGACCGCGAGCAGCGTGCCGGCCAGGGAGGCGACGAGGGCGCCGACCATGGAGCGGCGGAGTGGGGATGTGGGGAGCCGGCGGGGCGGCGGGGACCCTACGGAGGACATGGATCTCCTCGGTGATACGTGACGGACACATGGGAGAGCGCTCTCCGAAACCTTGCACGGGGCCGGAGTCGACGGTCAAGCCATGTGACACGACTTTTCTTTTGACTTGCATTAAGCATCGATCACAGAGTGTCCGGATCCGTCGCGTACTGCCCACCCTCCGGACACACCGCACCGATAAAGTGCGTGGATGGGGAATCGAGGTCCGACCCTGGAGGACGTCGCACGCGAGGCGGGGGTGTCACGCGCGACGGTGTCCCGCGTGGTCAACGGCGTGCGGAACGTGGCTCCGGACATCCAGGAAGCCGTCCGCGCGGCCGTCGCCAGGACCGGCTACGCGCCCAACCAGGCGGCCCGCTCGCTGGTCACCCGGCGCACCGGCGCGGTCGCCCTGGTCCTGTCGGCGACCGGCGGTTCCTTCACCGCCCGGCTCTTCTCCGACCCGTTCTTCGGGCGGGTGGTCGACGGTGTCCTGCCCGTGCTGCGCGAGCGCGCGGTGCAGCCGGTGCTGCTCGTCGCCGAGTCCGAGCCGGCCCGTCTCCAGCTCGTCGAGTACCTGCGGCGCGGCGGCGGCGACGGGGCGGTCGTGGTGCCGCTCGACGAGGACGACCCGCTGCCGGGCATGCTCGCCTCGGCCGGGCTGCCGACGGCGCTCTTCGGGCGCCCTCCGCACGGGGTCCGCTGCGACTGGGTGGACCTGGACAACACCGCGGGCGCCCGGCTCGCGGCCGAGCACCTGTGGGAGACCGGGCGGCGGCGCCCCGCGACGATCGCCGCACCGGCGTCGGCGCCGACCGCGCGGGAGCGGCTCGCCGGCTTCACGGCGGCCCTCGCCGCGCGCGGGGTCGTCGACGTGCCGGTCGAGCGGGGCCGTTTCACCGAGGAGAGCGGCCGGGACGCGATGGCCCGGCTGCTCGACCGGCACCCCGACATCGACGCGGTCTTCGCCGCCAACGACGTGATGGCCCGCGGCGCCGTCCGCCACCTCGCGGAGCGGGGCCTCGACGTGCCGGGGCGGGTGGCGGTGATCGGTTTCGACGACGCGGCCACCGCCCGGGACGCCGAGCCCGCGCTGACCACCGTGCGGCAGCCGGTCGAGGCCATGGCGGCGGCCGCGACCGGTCTGCTCCTGGACCGCTTGGACCCCCGGGACGGGGACGCGGCGGAGACCGGTTCGAAGGTCTTCGAACCGGTCCTGGTCGTCCGGGAGTCGGCCTGAGCGAGGCGGCTCCCGGGCCGGCGGCGCGCAGGCGGTGCCCCGCGCGGCGCCCCGGCGGATCGGGCCCCTACGGGCTCCACCCCACGACCGCGCGGCGGGCCGCCCCCTTCACGGTCGGGGCGGCCCGCCGCGCGGTCGTGTCGCCCGCGGGTCAGCCGCGCAGCTCGCGGTGGGCGCGGATGAGTTCGGCGTAGCGGCGGCCGGTGGTCTTCATCGTGCGCTTCTGGGTGGCGTAGTCGACGTGGACGAGGCCGAAGCGCTTGTCGTAGCCGTAGGCCCACTCGAAGTTGTCCAGGAGCGACCAGGCGTAGTAGCCGGCGAGCGGGGCGCCCTTGCGCACGGCGCTCGCGCAGGCGGCGAGGTGCTGCTCCAGGTAGCGGGTCCGGTCGGGGTCGTGGACGGAGCCGTCGGCGGCGACGCTGTCGGGGAAGGCGGAGCCGTTCTCGGTGACGTACAGCTCGCGGACGCCGTACTCCTCGGTGAGCCGCAGCAGCAGGCTCTCCAGGCCCGCCGCCTCGATCTGCCAGTCCATGCCGGTGCGGGGCACGTCCGGGAGGCGGACCTCGCGGGCGTACGGGACGGGGCCCTCGGGGTCGTCGGCGACGGTGACCGGGAAGTAGTAGTTGAGGCCGTGCCAGTCGAGCGGGGCGGCGATGGTCTCCAGGTCGCCC
This sequence comes from Streptomyces sp. NPDC014861, assembly GCF_043081625.1. NCBI lineage: Bacteria > Bacillati > Actinomycetota > Actinomycetes > Kitasatosporales > Streptomycetaceae > Streptomyces > Streptomyces sp. NPDC014861. The sequence continues at coordinate 264,398 of NZ_JBIBWV010000005.1, read as the reverse complement.
GGCTTCTCGGGGAGGTCGACCCCGTACAGCTCGCGCATGTCGGTGGGGAAGCCTCGGCCGTAGACCGGGTCGAGCCACCAGCGGTTGCTGTGGCCGTCCATGCGGCGGGCGGCGGCGAGGTCCTCGGGGCTGCTGGAGGCCGGCTCGACGGTGGAGTGGTTGGTGACGAGGCCGATCCGGGCGCCGGGGGCGGCGGCGCGGACCGCCGCGGTGGCGAGGCCGTGGCCGAGGAGCAGGTGGTACGAGGCGCGGACGGCGGCCGTCAGGTCGGTGAGGCCCGGGGCCATCCGGCCCTCCAGGTGCCCGATCCAGGCGGAGCACAGCGGTTCGTTGAGGGTGGCCCAGTTGGTGACGCGGTCGCCGAGGCGGCCGGCGACGACGGAGGCGTAGGCGGCGAGGTGCTCGGCGGTCTCGCGGGAGGTCCAGCCGCCCCGGTCCTGGAGGGCCTGCGGCAGATCCCAGTGGTAGAGGGTGACGGAGGGGGTGATCCCGGCGTCGAGGAGGCCGTCGACCAGCCGGTCGTAGAAGTCGAGTCCGGCGGCGTTGACGGGCCCGTCGCCGCCGGGGAGGACCCGGGGCCAGGCTATCGACATCCGGTAGGTGTCGACGCCGAGCTCCTTCATCAGGGCGATGTCCTCGGGCCAGCGGTGGTAGTGGTCGCAGGCCGTGTCGCCGTTGTCGCCGTTGTCGATCGCGCCGGGGACGCGGGAGAAGGTGTCCCAGATGGACGGGGCGCGGCCGTCCTCGGCCACGGCGCCCTCGATCTGGTAGGCGGAGGTCGCCGTGCCCCAGGCGAAGGAGGACGGGAAGGCCGCCAGGTCGGGCTGCGGGGCGGTGTGGTCGGACACGGGGTCCCTTTCTGCGGAACGGGGCTGGGAGGACGTCACTTGACCGCACCCGCGGTGAGGCCGGCGACGAGGTAGCGCTGGAGGAGGAGGAACCCGACGACGACGGGGACGCTCACCACGAGGGAGGCGGCCATCACCTGGTTCCAGTAGACGTCGTTGAGCGTGGCGTAGCCCTGGAGGCCGACGGCGAGCGTGCGGGTGGTGTCGTTGGTCATGACGGAGGCGAAGAGGACCTCGCCCCAGGCCGTCATGAAGGCGTAGATCGCGACGGCGACGATGCCGGGCCGGGCGGCGGGCACGATCACCCGGAACAGCGCCTTGATCGGGCCGCAGCCGTCGACCTTGGCCGCCTCGTCCAGCTCGCGCGGGATCGAGTCGAAGTAGCCGGTGAGCATCCAGATGGAGAACGGCAGCGAGAAGGTCAGATAGGTGAGGATCAGGCCCTCGCGGGAGCCGAACAGGGCGATGCCGGTGGCGTTGCCGAGGTTGACGTAGATGAGGAAGAGCGGCAGCAGGAAGAGGATGCCGGGGAACATCTGCGTCGACAGGACGGTGACGGTGAAGACCCGCTTGCCGCGGAAGGTGTAGCGGCTGACGGCGTACGCGGCGAAGATCGCCACGATCACCGACAGGACCGTGGCTCCGCCGGCGACGACGATCGAGTTCACGAAGTAGTCGGCGAGCGGGACCGTCTCCCAGATGTCGAAGTAGGGAGCCACGGTGAGCGTGGACGGGATCCACTCGAACTTGCCCGACACGTCCTCCAGCGGCTTCAGCGAGCTGGAGATCATCACGTACACCGGCAGCAGCACGAAGCCGGTGAGCAGGGTGAGGACGATCCGCCGGGTCCAGAGGAAGGAGCGGGGCGGGGCCATCGGGGAGCGCGGCCGGGCCGTGCGGGCGTGGGCGGCGTCAGACATCGGAGGTCTTCCTTCCGCGGGTGGTGAGCAGGAGGTAGACGCCCGTGACGACGAGGAGGAAGAGCAGCAGGAGCACGGACATGGCCGAGCCGGTGCCGAAGTTCCAGGTCTGGAAGGACGACTGGTAGATGTGGAGCGAGATGAGGTCCGCGGCTTCCGGCGCCGCCTCGCCGAAGAGGACGAACGGCGTGTTGAAGTCGTTGAAGGTCCACAGGAAGAGGACCAGGACGAGGACCTGGTTGACGGAGCGCAGGGACGGCAGGGTGATGTGCCGGATCTGCTTCCAGACGCCGGCCCCGTCGAGGGAGGCGGCCTCGTACATCTCGCGGGGGATGTTCTGGAGGCCGGCCATCACGGTGAGGAAGGCGAAGGGCCACCCCTTCCAGACGGAGACGACGAGCAGGGCCCAGAAGCTGTTGTCCCCGATCAGCCAGAAGGCGGGGCTGTCGCCGATGCCGAGCTGGTCGTGGAGGACGTGGTTGATGACGCCGTTGTCGCGCTGGAACATGAACGCCCAGGTGATGACGGCGGCGTAGACCGGCAGGGCGTACGGGACGAGGAAGAGGGTGCGCAGGACGCCCCGGCCGCGGAACTTCTCCTGGAGGAGGACCGCGGCGGCCGTGCCGAGGAGCCAGCACAGGCCGACGGAGAGCACGGTGAACTGGCAGGTGGTCAGGAAGGACTTCAGGAGCGACTTCCCGACGGCCGCGTCGAAGTCGAGCGAGACCGAGAAGTTGTCCAGTCCCGACCAGGGGGCTGCGGCCCAGTCGCGGATGTAGAACTGGGTGAGCTCCTTGAAGCTCATGGTGATGCCCATGAGCATCGGCACGAGGTGGACGAGGAGTTCGAGGAGCAGGGCGGGCAGGAGCAGCAGGTAGGGCAGTGCGAGACGGCGACGCCCGGAGCGGCGTGCGGTGCGCGCCCCTCCGGGTGTGGCCTTGCGCACCGCCGGCTCCCGCGCGGGGGTGACGGCGGTCTGGGTCATGGGGCGGGTGCCTACTTCTTGGGCATCTGCTGCTGGGCCTTGTCGAGCTTGGCCTTGACGGACTCGGTGGTGACGGGCCGGCCGGCGGCGGCGTCGGCGAACAGTTCCTTGACCGCGGTGCCGACGACGGTCTCGAACTGCGACTCCTCCGGGACCTGCGGGAGGGCGGCGGCGCTGGAGGCGAGGGTGTCGCGGATGACGGCGAGGGACGGGCCGGAGAAGGCCGCGTCCTTCTGCGCGGTCTTGACCGGCGGCACGGAGCCGTACGTCTTGTTGAGGGCGATCTGCTCCTCGTCGCTGGTCATGAACTTCACGAACTTCAGGGCGCCGTCGAGGTTCTTGGTGTTCTTGAAGACGGCCATGTTGATGCCGGCGACCATCGAGTTGGTGGCGGTGCCGGTGCCCGGCTTGCCCGAGGGGACGGGGGCGGGGACGACGCCCCACTCCTCCTCGGACATGCCCTGGGAGGCGAAGGTCTGCGACGGGGTCTGCCAGAGGACCATGCCGGTCTTGTCCTTGGCGAAGTCGCTCAGGGACTGGTTCTGGGCGTACTCGGCGTTGCCCGGGGCGACGACCTTGTGGGTGGCCATGAGGTCGACGTACTGCTTGACGGCGGCGACGGCGCCGTCGGAGGTGAAGTCGGGCTTGCCGTCGGCGGTGAAGAAGTCGGCGCCGTGCTGCTTGCCGAGGACGAAGACCTGGTGGATGTTGTTGGAGAGGTTGGAGCCCTCGACCCCGATGCCCCACTTGCCGTCCTTGCTGAGCTTCTTGCCGGCGGCGACCACCTCGTCCCAGGTCGTCGGCGGCTTGGCTATGCCGGCGTCCTTGAACATCTGCTTGTTGTAGTAGAGGGCGTAGGCCATCGAGTAGAGCGGGACGGCGGCCGGGTCCTGGCCGGGGGCGCCGGTGGAGCCGAGGGCGGAGTCGACGAAGCGGTCCTTGCCGCCGATGGCCTCGAAGTTCTTCGCGTCCCAGGGCAGCAGGGCGCCGGTGGCCTGGAGGGAGGCGCTCCAGGTGTTGCCGATGTTGAGGACGTCCGGGCCCTGGCCGGAGGTGGTGGCGGTGAGGATCCGGTTGAGCAGGTCGGACCACGGGATCACCTCCAGCTTGACCTTGACGCCGGTGCGGCGCTCGAACTCGTCCAGTTCGGGCTGGAGGACCTTCTTGTCGACCTCCAGGCTGGAGCCCTGGTTGGTGGCCCAGTAGGTGAGGGTCTTCGTCGCCTGGCCGCCGTTGTCCTCGCCGCCGCCGCCACAGGCGGTCGCGGTGAGAACGAGGGAGAGGGTGACGGCACCCGTGACGGCGGCTCTGATTCTGCGCATGGCTCCTGGTCCCTTTCAGGGAAGGCGGGAGGACCGACAGGGGGAGCGCCCGGACCGCTCTCCGCCGCGTCGGCTTAATTTAGGATGTGAGTTAAACCCCATGAGAAGGTCGCGTCAAGGCTTGTCGTGCGGGTATGTTGCAGCGGACGACTACGAGGGGCGGGGACGAGAGTGCACGCGAAGAGTGGCCGCACGGTGCGCGACCTGCGGCGCGAGAACCGGACGGCGGTTCTCCGGAGGCTCTATTTCGACGGCCCGATGAGCCGGCTCGCGCTCGGTCCCGCGACCGGGCTCTCCTCCGGATCGATCAGCAACGTGGTCGCGGAGCTGGTCGCGGAGGGACTCGTCGAGGAGGCCGGCAGCGTCGACTCGGCCGGCGGCCGGCCGCGCACCCTGCTGCGGATCGCGCCGGGCAGCGGCTGCATGATCGGCGTGGACATCGGCGAGACCCGGGTGCGGATCGAGCTCTTCGACCTCGCGCTCACCGAGCTGGCCCGCACCGAGCGCCCGCTGGCCCCGTCGGGGCCGAGGACCGCGCGGTACGAGGTGGCGGTCGTCGTCGACCACCTCCGGGACGGCATCGCCGAGGTGCTGCGCACGGCCGGGGTACCGGCGGAGCGGCTGCTCGGCGTCGGGATCGGCGTCCCCGGCATCGTCGAGCGCACACCGGAGGACGGGGCGGTGGTGCACGGGCAGACGATCGGCTGGGACGCGGTGCCGCTGGAGCGGCTGCTGCGCGAGACGGTCGAGCTGCCGGCGGAGGTCCCGTACCGGATCGAGAACGGCGCCAAGACCCTCGGCCAGGCCGAGATGTGGTTCGGCGCGGGGCGCGGCGCCCGCAGCGCCGTGGTGGTCCTCTTCGGTTCCGGCGTCGGCGCGTGCGTGGTGACGGACCCCCTGGGTCCCGGGCGGGCGCTGGAGTGGGGCCATCTGACCGTACGGGTCCGGGGGCGGCGGTGCCGCTGCGGCGCCCAGGGCTGCCTGGAGGCGTACGCGGGCGCGGAGGCCCTGCTCGCCCGCTGGCGCGACGCGGGCGGCGAGCCGCCGGCCGGCGCGGACGAGGAGACGGCCCTCACGGCGATGCTCGCCGCGGCGTACCCGCCGGACGACCCGGGAGCCGAGCCCCCCGGCGGTGCGCCGGGCCCCGACATGGCGGCCGTCGCCGTGCTGGACGAGACGGCCGAGTACCTCGGGGCCGGACTGGCCGATCTGATCAACCTCTTCCAGCCCGAGCGGATCCTGGTCGGCGGGTGGGCGGGCCTTCAGCTGGGGAGCCGCTTCCTCGGCTCCGTCTCCGCGTACGCCCGCGCGTACGCGCTCCGCCACCCCGGCGGACGTACCAGGATCGCGCTCGGCACGCTCGGGCCCGAGGCGGTGACGGTGGGAGCCGGGCTGCTGCCCCTGGTCGACTTCTTCGCCCAGGGCGGGCGCAGGCCCGAGCGGGCGCCGAGCGTTCCGGCGCCCGCCTGGCAGACGGCGCTGCGGGACCGCGTCTCCACCTGACCCGGTCCCGCGCGGGCTACGCGTACGGGTCGAAGGGGATGCCGGCCGGCTTCGCCTTCGCGAGGTGGGCGGCGAAACTGCCGTCCTTCAGGCCGAAGTGGGCGCTGCCGAAGTCGGCCCCGGTCAGCTTCTCGCGGATTCCGGGCGGGTAGCCGTTCCAGCCGACGAGGGCGGGGAACTGCCAGGTGCCCCGGTGGTTCTCGGGCGGCTCGTCGTTGGTGTTGGCGGCCCGGAAGCAGTGGGTGCCGATGCCGTCCTTGTGGTAGACGACCTTGGGGTGGGTGCCGTCCCAGCGGATCCGGTCGCGGGCGTGGACGGTGAAGGACCCGTGGTTCGAGGTGGCGACGTACTGCGCCTGGTCGTTCTGGATCCAGACCACGACGTGCTCCCAGTCGTGCCGGTGGCCGCCGAGTCCGCTGCCCCAGACGGCTTGGTCCTTCTCGAAGTAGAGGCCGTAGAGGACCGCGCACCAGCCGTTGTTGCAGAGCGAGCGGGCGTAGCCGTTGGTGCTCGCGAGGTCCGACGCGTCCCGGCACTGGCCGCTGACCGTGCCGGACGGCTTGAGACCGGGATTGAGGGTGCCGTCGGGGCCGATCGCGGCCGTCGGGTAGCAGCCGTCGGTGTCGTAGTCGTACGCGGGCTGGAACGTCCGCTCCAGGGCGTCCGCGTTCGCGGGGAGCGCGGGCGGCGGGGCGGCGAGGGCACCGCCCGGGAAGGCGAGGAGGAGCGCGAGGGCGCTGCCGAGGACGGCGGCTCCCTTCGTGACGCGGCGCGAGGTCTTCAACTCCGGCTCCCTGAGGGGGTCGAGGGGGTGGGGGGTACGGAGGTCGCGCCGTGGGCCTGACGGGACGGACGACCGCGCCCTGACATGCCCATCCCAAGTCGCTCCCAAACGGCCGGCAACCGCCGACCGGCCCGGAACGTCCTGATCAGGGACGCCAGGGGACGATCGGGGGACGATCGGGGGACGACCGAGGGAAGGACGGATGGACGTGGCGGGGCGGGAAGGAGAACCGGGCGGGCGCCGCACGCGGTGGATCGGACGCGGACCGGACGGCGGGAGCGGCCGGAGCGACGAACGCGGACCGGACGGCGGGAGCGGCCCTAGCGACGAACGCGGACCGCGCGAAGAGCGCGGGCCCGCCGGGGGCCGCGAGCCGGATGGCGCGCGCGGACCCGACAGCGGACGTGAACCCGACAGAGGACACGGGCCGGACGACGGACGCGATCCGGATGGCGCGCGCGGACCCGAGCCCGGCACAGGACACGGGCCCGGCGGCGGGCGTCCGCGGGGGTGGCTGCTCGCCGCTCTCGGCCTGGTGACCGCCGGGGTGCTGGCGCTGCACCGCTTCGTGCCGAACACCCCGGGTCGCCTCGGCAGTCTGCTGGAGACCTTCCTCTTCTGGCTCGGCCCGTTCACCGCGCTCCTGCTGCTCTGCGCGGCGGTGCGCCGCAGCCGTACGGCCCTGGTCGCGCTGCTCGTCCCGGTCGTGGCGTGGACGACCGCCTTCGGTCCGCTGCTGCTGCCCGCCGGCCCGCCCGGCGCCCGCGAGCTCACCGTGGTCCAGCACAACGTCGCCGACGACAACGCCGACCCGACCGGCACGGCCCGGGCGCTGGCCGACGGCGGCGCCGACCTGATCGCGCTCCAGGAGCTGGTCGATCCGGCGCTCGCGGTCTACCGCCGGGAGCTCTCGGCGCGCTACCCGCACCACGCCGTGCGCGGCACGGTCGGCCTCTGGTCCCGCCACCCGCTCGGCGACACCCTGGCCCTCGACATCAAGCCGAAGGACGTCACCGAGCCGTGGCAGCGGGCGCTGCGGGCCGAGGTGCGCACCCCGTACGGGGAGGTGGCGGCCTACGTCGTCCACCTGCCGTCCGTCCGCCTCGGGCCCGCCGGCCTCGCGTCGGCCCGGCGTGACGAGAGCGCCGCCCTCCTGGGACGGATCCTGGCGGCGGAGAGCAACGCTCGGGTGGTCCTGGCCGGCGACCTGAACGGCACCGTGGACGACCGCGGCCTGGCCCCGCTGACCTCGCGCCTCGACGCCCCCGAGCGCGGCCTCGCGCTGAGCTACCCGGCCGTCCTCCCGGTCGCGCGGATCGACCAGGTGCTGGCCCGGGGCGGCACCGTGGCCCGGATCCGCCCCCTCCCCGGGACGGGCAGCGACCACCTCCCGGTCCTGGCCCGGATCGCCCTCGACGCGACTCCCCCGGCCGGTGGTTGATCGAAAAGCGGTCATTGTTCGTTCACCGGCCGAACCCGCCGGCCGGCGTGCCACCGGTGAGACGCCGTTCCGGTGACCGTCCGGATCGTGGACACACCGGGTCGGCGACCTCGGCGGTTCCCGCGCGGTCCGGCTTCCGGTTCCGCGACCGCGCACATCGGACGCCGAACCGTCAAGCACGCGGGGGAGCTTGACCTGAAGCGCACGCCCCCTGTTCCGCCCTCCGCGCTCCCTGTACCTTCCGTCCTGACCCCGCCGCCGACCGGGGTCGCGACCCCCACGTTTCCGGCCATTCCCGGCCACGACCGCCCAGCGCATCGCCCGCCCCTCCACTCCCCCCGGTGGTTCCGCATGCCCGCTGTCCCCGCTCGGCCCCCGACCTCCCGCCTCCGGCGTCCCGGTTCCGCCGGGGCGTAGTCCTCCGCCCGGCCGGACGACCGCCGCCGGGCCGGATCCGCAGAGGCGGACGGCGGGCGAGCCCGCCACCCGCCCGTCGTACGACCAGGCACCACCGGCCCACCACACGTCCGCGGCCGGGTCCGGACTCGGGGAAGACGGAGACATCGTGCGATTCCAACTGCTGGGGCCCCTGAGCATCACCGACGGACGGGACACCGTCGTGCTGCCGCCGTCCAAGCCGACGGCCCTGCTCGCCGCCCTGCTGGTCCGCCCGGGGTCCATCGTCTCCACCGACCGGCTCCTCGGGGCGGTCTGGGGCGAGGAGCAGCCGTCCACCGCCAAGGCCGCCCTGCAGAGTTGCGTGCTGCGGCTGCGACGCCTCTTCGCCAAGTACGGCATCGAGGACCAGGCGGTGGTGGCGGTGGCCGGCGGCTACCGCGTCGACGCCGACGCCGGGACCCTCGACCTGCTCCACTTCCGCCGGCTCGTCGAACGGGCCGCCACCGGCGACCCCGGCTCCGAGCTGTACGAGCTCCGCGCCGCGCTCGCCCTCTGGCAGGGCCCCCTGCTCGCCAACGTGCCCTCCGAACTGCTCCACCGCGACGAGGTGCCGCGCCTCGCGGAGGAGCGGCTGCGGGTCCTGGAGCGGGTCGTGGACATCGAGCTGGAGCACGGCCGATGTCGTGAGGCACTCGTCGATCTGTGGGAGGTTACGCGCGTATACCCGGCCCATGAGCGGTTCGCCGAACAGCTCATGACGGCGCTCTACCGGCTCGGACGGCAGGCGGAGGCGCTCGCCGAGTACCGGCGCGTCAAGGAACAGCTCCGCGACCGGCTCGGCGTCGACCCCCGGGCCGGACTGCGGAGGCTCGAACTGGCCATGCTGCGCGGCGAGGACCTCGGCCCCGACGACAGCGGGCGGGGACCACTGCGCCCGGCCGCCGCCCCCGCCGGGGCCGGGCCCGGAACCCCCACCGGGACCGCGGCCGCGACCACGGCGGGAGCAGCTCCGCCCGGAACCGGGCGACCCGGCCCGGAGCGGACCGCCGGAGCCGGCCGCGCCACCGCTCCCCCCTCACCCTCGGGAACCGCCACCGCGCCGCTGCCGACCGTGCCCGGCTTCACCGGCCGTGAGGCAGAGGTCGACGCCCTGGTGCGACTGCTGACCCGCGGCGAGGCCGACGGCGGCCGCGCCCCTGTGGCCGTCCTCTCCGGTGCCCCCGGCATCGGCAAGAGCGCCCTCGTCCTCCACGTGGCCCGCCTCGTGGCCGACCGGCACCCCGGCGGCAGCGCCCTGGTCACGCTCACCCACCCGGACGGCACCCCGCGCACGGCCGAGGAGGCCGCCGCCGAGCTGCGCCGGACCCTGCCCGAAGGGCCCCGTACCGGCTCCGCCCTGCTCGTCCTCGACGACGTGGTCCACCCCGACCAGGTACGCCCCCTGCTCACCGCCCGAGCCGGTGCCGCCGCGCTCGTCACCAGCCGCACCGGACTCGCCGCCCTGGTCGCCACCCACGGCGGCACCGTGCACCGGCTCGGCGCGTTCGCCCCCGCCGAGTCCCGCGCGCTGCTCACCACCGCGCTCGGCCCGGAGCGGATCGCCGCCGAACCGGCCGCCGCGCGGCGCCTCGCCGACGCCTGCGGCCACCATCCGCTCGCCCTGCGGATCGCCGCCGCCCGGCTGCTGACCCGGCCCCGGCTGCGGCTCGCGGACTACGCCGACTGGCTCGCCCGCGATCCGGCGGGGCGCCTCAGCCTCTCCGACGACCCCCGCACCTCAGTCCCCCAGCGCCTCGACGAAGCCCTGGGCCGGCTCTCCCCCGCCCTCGCCGAGGCCCATCTGCGCCTCGCCGCCAGCCCGTTCGAGCCGCTCACCGCGGAACGCGCCGCGACCGTCCTCGACGTGCCCGCGGAGGCGGCCGAGCTGACCCTCGAACGACTCCTCGACGCCGGCTTCCTGGAGGAGGGCCTGCCGGGTGCCTTCCGGCCGCTCGCCCTGCTGCGGGCGCACGCCCGCCGGACCGCGGGCGCCCCCGCCGGTCCCCCTCCGCCACCGCAGCGGCCGCCGCTGCCCGCCGTACTGCGCTGACGGCCCCGTTCCCGCCCCTCCCCGCTTCCCCCGGCGTCCCACGCGAGCCGGTCCGTCCCACCGCCCCCACCCGTCCCCACCGCACCGTCCCCACCCCCTCGGCGACCGGCCCCGCACCCCGGGCCGTGCCGCCCCGCCCCGCCCCGCCCCGCCCCGCCACGAGAGGTGTGACGCACGTATGAGCAGCTCCTCACCGTCGTACTCGGACGTCGCCGGAACCCGGCCGCGCGTCCGCCGCGACGTCCTCTACACCCGGACCCCCGACGGCGTGATCTTCCACAACGCCGACGGCGGCTTCCGCCTGACCGGGGCCTCCGGCTACCGCTTCGCCACCCTGCTCCTCCCCCACCTCGACGGCGCGCGCACGGTCGAGGAGATCTGCGGCGGCTTCGGGGACCGGCAGAAGGCCATGGTGGGCGAGCTGGTGAAGGCGCTCTACGCACGCGGCTTCGCCCGACCCGTCCCCGCGCCCGCCGAGGACCCGGACGCCCCCGCGACCGACCCGGCGGCGGCTGCCCGCTTCGCCCCGCAGATCGCCTACGTCGACCATTACGCCGACGACGCCGACGCCCGATTCGCCCGCTATCGCGCCACCCGCGTCGCGGTCCTCGGCGACGGCCCGGTCGCCCGCTGGTGCGCCCTCTCCCTGCTCCGCAACGGCTGCGCCGCCGTCGGTGTCGAGCCCGCGCTCGCCGACGGCACCGGCGCCGGCTCCGGGGACTTCGCCGCCGTCCGCGCCGAGGCCGCCGAACTCGCCGCCGAGGGCTGCCCGGTGGAGCTGGCCGTGCTTCCCGCCGGCGGTGCGGGCTGGGCCGCGTACGAGGGGTACGACCTGGTGGTGGCCGCCGCGCCCGGCACACCGGGCACCGTCCTGGAGCTGCTGCGCGCCGGCGTCCCGGAGGGCCGGGCGCTGCTGCCCGCCTGGACCTTCGGCGACCGCGCGGTGGTCGGCCCGGTGATGGACGCGGAGGCCACCACCTGCTGGGCGTGCGCCGCCCTCAGGCTCGGCGCGGCGGGCGAGGCGGCCGACGCCGCCGCGCTGTGGGGCGGGCTCGCGCTCGATACCGGCCCGGCCGGTGCGGCTCCGGCCGGGCCGCTCGCCGCGATGCTGGGGAACCTCCTCGGGTACGAGGTGTTCCGGCTGACGACCGGCGTCCTGCCCGCGGAGACCCGCGACAAGCTGCTCGTCCAGCACACCGCGACCTTCGACGTGGCCGCCGAGTCGCTGCTGCCGCACCCGCGCTGCCCGTTCTGCGCGCGGCCGGCCGCCGCCCCCGAACCGGTGGACCTGACGTCGGCGCCCGCCCGGCCGGCCTTCCTGCCGACGGTCGCCACCGCGCCGGACGACGACGCGGCGCAGGGCCCGCTGGCGGAGCTGGAGCGGCGCTCGGCGCTGATCGGGCCGCACGCCGGGGTGTTCACCGGCTACGCGGACGAGCGGCTGACGCAGACCCCGCTCAAGGTCGGCGCGGTGACCCTGGGGCTCGGCCCCGGGAGCACCAGGACCGTCACCGCCTTCGACGTGCACCACACCGCCGGGGCGCGGCTGCGGGCGCTGGACGCGGCGGCCGTGCTCTACGCCGAGCACGTGGTGCCCGCCGCCGGACCGGCGGCGGCCGGGCTCCCGTCAGTGGCTCCGGAGGCGCTCACCATCGCGTCGGGGACGGGCGGTTCCGGTGCCGCGACCGCGTGGACGGCCGCGACCTCGCTGCTGACGAAGGAGGCCGTGCGGGTGCCGGCCGGTGCCGTGCGGCCCTTCGGCCCGGCCAACGCCGACCGGCGCTTCGAACCGACCCGGGCGGGCGCCGGGGCGGGCACCGACCTGCCGGAGGCGGCGGCGGCAGGGCTCCTGTCGGCGCTGGCGCACGACGCCCTGCGCCTGGCGCTCGCCGGGGCCGGCCGGGTCGCCGTGCTCGCGCCGGAGGCCTGCGGGGACGATCCGGAGCTGACGTTCCTGCTGCGCTCGGGCGCGCTCCTGGGGCTGGACGTCGAGCTGCTCGACCTCGGTGAGCGGGACCGCTCGGGGGCTTCGGTGGTGCTCGCGCGGACCACCGGGACCGGCGGCGCGGGCCGCTGGGCGGTGGGGGCGGCGCCCGATCTGCCGGGCGCGGCCGTCGACGCCGTGCGGGACCTGCTCGGTGAGGTCCAACTGGACTTCGAGGGACCGGAGTCGAGGATCGGCGCCGATCCGGGCGATCCATTGCTGCGGGACCTCGACCCGGCACTCGTACGCGTGACGGAGCCGGGTCCGGTCGAGGGTGCCGGGGCGCCGGTGGAGTGGGCGCGGGTCCTGGAGCGGCTCGCGGCGGCCGGGCGGGACGCCTTCGTGGTGCCCACCCACGCCGCCGACCTTCCGGTGGCCGGCATCCTCACCGTCCGCGTCCTGCTGACCCGGGCGGTCACCGATGCCGGCTGAGGCCGGCGCTCCCCCGGACCACGCCGCGCCCGGGCACCCGGAGGCGGAGGCCTTCGCCCGGGCGCTGGGCACCGCCCTCACCGAGCCGGCGGCGGAGCGGGAGTTCGACGTGGCGGCGGTGGAGCGGGAGTTCGACGTGGCGGCGCTGGGACTCGTGGACGCCTGCACCGCCCCGGCCCGGGCGGCCGGTCGCGCCGGGGCGCTGCCGGTGCGGCTGTACGGGCGCCAGATCGTGATCGGGCCGTGGCCGTCGGCCGAGGGGGCGCCCGGCTGCGCGACCTGTCTGGAGCGGCGCTGGCAGGGGGTCCGATCGGTGCCGCTGCGCGAGGGGCTGGAGCTGGGCGGGGACACCCGGGCGGCGGGGGCGTGGCCGTACGGCATCCCCTTCGCGGCGACGGCCGTGGCCGCGCTGGTGGCCGGCCTCGAAGGGGAGCCGGCCGGGCCGGGGCCGTATCCGTACGTACGGCTGCTCGACCTGGACGCGCTGACCGTGCGCACCCATCCGCTCGTTCCCGACCCGGAGTGCCCGGAGTGCGGCCGGGTGGGCACGGACTCGGCGGAGGGCGCCGAGCCGGCCCTGCGGGCCGCGCCGAAGCACCGTCCCGGGGCGTTCCGGGTGCGGCCGGTCGAGGCGTACGGGCTTCCGGTGGACGCCTTCGCCAATCCGTACTGGGGCGCGGTCGGTCCGTCGGTCGTCCTCGACGTGGCCTCGACCACCACGTCCGCGACCGTCGGCTGCTTCTCGACGCGCTCCGGCTCCTATCTGCGGGAGACCTTCTGGGGCGGGCACGCGGACACGTACGACCGCAGCCGGAGCATCGGGATCCTGGAAGGGCTCGAACGGTACGCGGGGATGCGGGCACGCGCCCGGCCCGCCTCGCTCGTCGCCTCTCTCGACGAGCTGGGGCCGGACGCGGTGGACCCGCGTGTGACCGGCCTCTACGACGCCGCCTTCCACCGGGGCAACCCCCGGGTGACGCCGTTCGCCCCGGACCGGCCGCTCCCGTGGGTGTGGGGCTGGTCGCTGCGGGACGGGAAGCCCAGGCCGGTGCCGGAGGTGCTGGCGTACTACCACGCCCCCGGTCTGGAGCACCGCTTCGTGCAGGAGAGCTCCAACGGCTGCGCGTCCGGGGGCGGTCTGGAGGAGGCCGTCTACTTCGGCCTGATGGAGGTCGTGGAGCGGGACGCCTTCCTGCTGGCCTGGTACGGGCAGCGGCCGCTGCGCGAGATCGACCCGGCGACCAGCGCCCGGCGTTCCACCCGGCACCTGGTCGACCGGCTGGCGATGTACGGCTACCGGGCCCGGTTCTTCGACACCCGCGCCGGGTTCCCGATCCCGGTGGTCACCGCGTGCGCCGAGCGCGTCGACGGCGGCATCGGCCGGATGTGCTTCGGGGCGGGCGCCGGGCTCGACCCGGAGTCGGCGCTCGACTCGGCGCTGTGCGAGATCGCCACCGACGCGGTCAACCTGGTGGGCAGGACCGTACGCGACGAGGTCCGACTGCGGGCGATGGCCGCCGACTTCGACCTGGTCACGAGCCTGCACGACCATCCGATCCTGTACGGGATCCCGGAGATGGCCCGGCACGCCGACTTCCTGCTGCGGCAGGAGGCGCCGGGCCCGCCGCTCGCCGTCGCCGACCTGGCCTGGCCCGACGCCTCGGGGCGGGCCGCCTCGCCGGATCTGCGGGAGGACCTGCTGCGGGCGGTGGACGCGGTGGCGGCGGACGGTTTCGACGTGGTCGTCGTCGACCAGACGCTGCCCGAGCAGCGGGCCCTCGGCCTGCACACGGTCAAGGTGCTGGTGCCCGGTCTGCTGCCGATCGACTTCGGCTGGGCGCGGCAGCGCGCCCGCCACATGCCCCGGATGCGGGCGGCGCTCGGTCCCGCCGGCCTCCATCCCGCCCCCCATCCGTTCCCGTGAGCCGGCCCGCCGCCCGACCGACCCGCCCGCCATCCGAACGTCCGAAAGGGGGCCGACCCCATGGGGTACGCCCATGAGTACGCCGACGCCGTGCTGCACCGCGGCCGCGTCCCGATGGAACCCGCCGACTTCGTCCCCGACTGGCCGGACGCCCCGCGCAAGGGGAGGTTCTACCCGGGGGTGGAGCCGTACGCCCTGCCGGACGGGGGCGGCACCGGCTCCGCGGCGGCCGGGCTGCTGCCCGCGCCGGACCGCCCGACCGGGGCGGGGTTCACCCTGCCGCTGCTGGCCGCGATGCTGAAGGACTCCTACGGTCTGACCGGCCGCCGCCTGGGCGTCCAGGCCAACAGCGACCTGCCGGGGCTGCCGCTCTACCCGCA
Source organism: Streptomyces sp. NPDC014861 (assembly GCF_043081625.1). Lineage (NCBI taxonomy): Bacteria > Bacillati > Actinomycetota > Actinomycetes > Kitasatosporales > Streptomycetaceae > Streptomyces > Streptomyces sp. NPDC014861. The sequence continues at coordinate 249,387 of NZ_JBIBWV010000005.1, read as the reverse complement.
CGCCAACTGGTCGCGCGGGACGGCCGGCGGCGGCGGCCTGTACCCCGTCGCCGTGCACTGGGCGGCCGGGCCCTCCGGGCCGCTCACCCCGGGCCTCCACCACTACGACGTGCACCGGCACGCCGTGCAGCGGGTGCTGACCGGGGACGTGACGGCACCGGTGCGCGACGCGCTGGGCCCGGACGCGCCGGCCCCGGCGCGGGAGACCGACCACTACCTGCTGCTCTCGGTGAAGTACTGGCAGACCGCCTTCAAGTACAACAGCTTCGGCTTCCACGTCGTCTGCACCGACGTGGGCACGCTCGTGCAGACCTGGCGGGTGTGGGCCGCCGCGCACGGCCTCGCCGTCGGGCCGGTGCTCTGGTTCGACGAGGCGCGGCTGAACCGGCTGCTCGGCACCGCGGGCGAGGAGGAGACGGTCTTCGCGGTGGTTCCGCTGGCCTGGGACGGCGCGCCCGCCGCGGTGGAGACCGCCGCCGCGCCCGATCCCGCCGTGCGCCACCGGGACCTGGAACGGTCCCGTACCGTCATCGGCTTCCCGACCGTCCGGGCCATGCACGCGGCCACGCTCGCCGGCGCCGCCCGCCGGCCCGCGCCGGGCGCGCTCGGCGCGGCGGCGGTCGGGCCGCTGCCGGAGGGCCCGGACCGGGTGGCGCTGCCCGCGCCGGTGCTGCCCGAGGTGCCGGTGCGGCGGGTGCTCCGCGAACGGCGTTCCAGCTTCGGCCGGTTCGACGCCTCCCGGCCGGTGACGCCGGGCGAGCTGTCGGCCGTGCTGGCCGCCTGCGCCGCCACGTCGCTGGGCGGCGAGGCCGGCACCGGGGGCGGCGGGTCGCTGGTGCGGCTGTACGTCTTCGTCAACCACGTGGAGGGGATCGAGCCGGGCGCCTACGCCTACGACCCCGACGCGGGCGGGCTGCTGCCGGTCGTCCCCGGCCCGCAGGGGGACTTCCTCCAGGCGAACTACTTCCTCGCCAACTACAACCTGGAGCAGGCCGGTGCCGTCCTCGTGCCGACCGTCCGCACCGCGGCCGTCCTGGACGCGGTCGGCGACCGGGGCTACCGGATCGCCGTGGGGACGGCCGGCGCCGTCGCGCAGACCTTCTACCTCGCCGCCTCCGCGCTGGGAGTCGGCGCGGGTGTCGCGCTCGGCTTCGACAACGTGTCGTTCGTGGAGCGGCTGGGGCTCGCGGGGACCGAGGAGGCGCCGCTGCTCATCATGCCGCTGGGGCACGAGCGTCCCCGGCCCGCCGACTTCCGCCACGAGATCGCCTGAGGGGGCCGCGATGACGACGACGGAGGGGACCACACCCGGCTGGGAGGTCGGGCGGCGCTTCCTGCTGCGCGCGGCCGGCCTGCCGGTGGAGACCGTCCGGGGGCTGCGCTGCCCGCGCGCCCGCGCCTGGGCCGACGAGGTCCTGGCGCACGAGGACCGGCTCGCCGGGGAGGGCGAGGCGCTGAGCGAGGTGCTGCACGGGCTCATCCCCGTCGCCGACGCCTCGGGCGACCACGCCCGCAGGGCGCTGCTCGCGCTGCGCCGCCAGGTCTTCAACAACCGCCCGCCCTCGGACCCGGACGCCGCCGAGCGGCTCGTCGCCGGTCTCGACCCGGCGGCCGGGGCGCGGGTGGGCGGCTGGCTGAAGGACCGGGCCCGGTACGCCGACCTGCTCGCGGAGGGCCCCGGGCTGCTCGCGGAGGAGGTGCGCGGGGCGCGCGGGGCGCTCCGGTCGGCGCTCGCGGAGGACCGGCTGCGGCTCGGGCTGCTGCTGGCCTCGCCGACGCTGGACTCGCGGCTCGACGCGTACCTCGCGGACCGGGCGGCCGTGCCGGACCGGCGGATGCGGAAGATCGAGCGCTCCGCCCTGACGTACCTCTACCGCACGGTCTGCAAGACGAGCCCGTTCAGCACGCTGACGCCGGTGGCGTCGGGGGTGTTCACCGACGGCGGCGGAGACGGGGCGGGCGGGGGCGCGGCAGGCGACGGCACGGCGGCCGGGACGGGGGCGGGCGGGGAGCTGCGGATCGGCGAGGAGCGGTCGGGCCACGTCCGGCTGACGGTGGTGGCGCTCGCGCGGATCGCGGAGCTGATCCTCGCGGACCCCGCGCGTCGGCGTGACCTCCCCGTGGTCCTCTCCCCCGGCTGGGGGCGCGACGAGGACCGGATCCGCTATGTGCGCCAGTGGGTGACGGCCGGCGACGACAGCGCGGCCGTCACCTTCGACGCGGTCCGCGACCGGTTGTTCTACCTGCGGAGCAGCGGCGCCCTGGAGCGGCTGCTCGGCTTCCTCGGCGCGGGTGAGGGCCTGCGGTACGGGGACCTGATCGGGTGGCTGCGGCGGGAGCACGGGGCGGATTCCGCGGAGTGCGAGCGGTACGCGGCGGCGCTGCTCGGGGTCGGCATGGTGCAGGTGCCGGCGCTCCGCCCGGACGTGCACGACGGGGACCCGCTGCGCTCCTTCCAGGAGGCGCTGCGCGGGCTCGGCACCGACTGGGCGGAGACGGTCGCGGGCGGTCTGGAAGGCCCGGCGGCGTGCCTGGCCCGCTATCCGGCCGCCGGGCTCGCCGAACGGCGGGCGCTCCTGCGGGAGCTGCGCGAGGGGCTGCTCGGCGTGCTCGCCGGGCTCGGCGCCCAGGCGCCGACGCTGCCGCAGACGCTGCTGTACGAGGACGTGAGCGCGGGTGAGGCGGTGACGGCCGGCGCGGAACTGCTCGGCGGGGAGACCGGGCGGGCGCTGCGCGCGGTGGAGGGCGTCCTGCCGCTCTTCGACCTGACGCTGGCGCACCGGATCACGCTGCACGGCTTCTTCCTGGCCCGGTACGGGCGGGGCGGACGCTGCGACGATCTGCTGGGGCTTGTGCACGACTTCCACGAGGACCTGTTCGACCAGTACCTGTCGTTCACGGCCGGGCGCGTCGCGTTCGACGCGGACGGGTCCTACGTGCCGGAGGAGAACTGGCTCGGGCAGCCGGCGCTGCGGAGCCTGGACGAGGCGCGGCGGCGGTTCGCGGCGGGGATGCGGGAGGCGTGGGAGCGGGACGGCGGAGCGGAGGAGCTTCGGCTCCCGGCCTCACTGCTCTCCGGCGTGGCCGCGGAGCTCGCCCCGCTGTCGGGGGACTTCGTCCCGCGGAGCCACCATCTGCAGATCGGCCTGGGCCGCGGGACGGACGGGCCCCGGGTGGTGCTGAACCGTTCGTACGGCGGGCCGGCCTTCCCCTTCAGCCGTTTCACCCACGTCTTCGACGGCGGGGGCGAGGGGACGGACGGGGGCGGGGCGGCGCGCGCCGGCCTCTCGGCACGGCTGCGGGAGGAGCTGCGGGAGCGGCAGCCGGAGGGCGCCGTCTTCGCGGAGCTGACCGGTGGCCCGGTGACCAGCAACCTCAACCTCCACGGGAGGCTGACGGACCACCAGATCGTCTGTCCCGGCGAGACGTCGACGGTGCCGGAGGAGGCCCGGATCGAGCTGGACGACCTGTGTCTGACGCACGACGAGGAGACGGACCGGCTGGTGCTGCGCTCGCGGCGGCTCGGCTGCCGGGTGATCCCCGTCTACCTCGGCTACCTGGTGCCGGTGGCGCTCCCGGCGATCCCCCGGACGCTGCTGCTCCTGTCGCCGAGCACCATGGCGCCGGCCGACGTGTGGGGCGGGGTGCCGGAGGGGCGCGCGGTGGACGGGGTGACCCGCAGGCCCCGGGTCGTGCACGGTGACGTGGTCCTGGCGCGGCGGGCGTGGACGGCGGGGACGGCGGTCCTGCCGGCGCGCCGGCCGGGCGGCGACGAGTCGGCCTGGTGGCTGGAGTGGCGCCGCTGGCAGCGGGCGCACGGGCTGCCGGACCGGGTCTTCGCCACCCCCCAGCGGGCCGGGCGGCGGGCGCCGGGCGCGAAGCCCCTGTACGTGGATTTCGAGAGCCCGCTGTCGCTGGCCGCCTTCGACGCCCTGATCGACCGGGGTGAGGGGGCGTCGGTGGTGCTGCGCGAGTCGCTGCCGGACGAGGACGGGCTCCAGCTCGTCTCCGCGCGCGGCCGGCACGTGGCCGAACTGGCCGTCGAGACCTTCACCTCCCCCGCTCCCCGCACCCCTGCCCGTACGGCTACAGAGGACGGCCCGACATGCCGGAACTGACCACCCCGCACCCGAACCCCCCGGCCGGCGACCCCGGACCCTGGCTGGCGCTGCACGTCTTCTACGCGGCGAGCCCCCGGCCGCTGCTCGTCGACTGCGTGCGCCCGCTGGTCGCCCGGCTCTCCGAGGAGGGGCTGCTGGCCGGGTACTTCTTCATCAACTACTGGCTTGAGGGTCCGCACGTGCGGCTGCGGCTGCGGCCGTCGAGCGCGGCAGCGGCCCCCGAGGTGCGGCGGCGGGCCGAGGAGGCGCTCGCCGCCTTCCTGAGGAGTCGGCCGGCGCTGTACGAGGTGGACTCGGGGTTCCTGAAGGACTTCTACAACGCCCTGTTCGACATCGAGTTCCCCGGCGAGGACCGGACCCGGTACATGGGCGAGGACGGCCGGATGCGGCTGCGGCCCAACAACTCCTTCCGCGAGGAGCCGTACGCCCCCGAGTACGCCAAGTACGGCGGGCCGGCCGGCGTGGAGCTGGCGGAGTGGCACTTCCGGCACTCCAGCGACCTCGTCGTGGACGCCTTCCGGACGATGAACCTGCATCTGCGGACGGTGCTGCTCGGCACCTCGGCGCAGCTGATGATGGTGATGGCGAGCTGCTTCCTGCCGGAGGAGGACCGGCTCGCCGACTACCTGGACGGCTACTACCGGTTCTGGCACCGGGCGTTCCCCGACAGCGGGTTCATCGGCTCGGAGGAGTACGAGCGCGGCTACGCGGAGCTCGCCCCGTCGCTGGCCCGCCGGTTCGCGGCGGTCCGCGCGGCGGTCGGGGCCGGGGAGCCGGAGCGGCTGCCGTCCTTCCTGCGGGGCTGGGCCGCGCACTGCCTGGAGCTGCGGTCGCGGGTGGAGGAGCTGACGGCCCGGGGCGAGCTGCTGTTCCCGGTGTGGGAGGGGCCGGCCCGCGAGGACACCGGGCAGGAGCGGACGGAGCCGGTGGGCGCGCCGCCGCTGGAGCCGCTGACGGAGGTGTCGGCGGTGCTGCCCCGGCTCCTGTCCCCGTACATGCACATGACCAACAACCGGCTCCACGTGACGATCCGGGACGAGGCGTACCTCTCCTTCGTCCTGGCCCGGGTGCTGCGCGAGGGCGTGCCGGACCCGGTGGGGGTGGACGCGTGACGGCGGCGGCCGCACGGCGGGCGTACCGGCCCGAGCTGCGGGCCGGAGTGCGGTTCAGCCCGCCGCTGCTGCGCGGGCCGAGGACCGTGCGCCTGATCCGGCACCCCGTCACGGGGTCCGCGTTCGAGGTCGGGGAGAAGGAGCACTTCCTGATCGCCCGGCTCGACGGGACCCGCACCCTGGACGAACTGGCGCCGCTGTACGCGGAGCGGTTCGGGCGCAGGGTCGGGGAGGAGCACTGGAACCGGCTGCTCGGCCTGCTCGGGACCCGGGGGCTGCTGGTCGGCGCGCCGGACCCGGTGGTGCCCGCGCCGGAACCGGCCCCACCCAACTCCCTCTGGCGGGGCAGCCGTCCGATGGTGCGGGACGCCGGCGCCACCACGGCGCGCCTGCACCGGGTGCTGCGCCCGGTCCTGCACCCGGTCGTCCAGCTGCCGCTCGGCGCCGCCGTCCTCGCGCTGCTCGGGGTGCTGATCTGGCAGGCGGGGCCGCTGGTCACGGCGGCGGGCGGGCTGACCGGGCAGCCGGCGGCGCTCGCCGGGATCGCGCTCTTCCTCTGGTTCAGCATCACCGTGCACGAGCTGGCCCACGGGGTCGCCGCCCGGCACTACGGCGGGCACGTGACCGAGATCGGGCTGAGGTGGCGGCTGCCGGCCGCGCTGCTGTACTGCACGGTCGACGACTACCTGTTCCTGCCGGGCTTGCGGGCCAAGCTGGTGATCGCCGGAGCGGGCGCGTACCTCAACATGGCGCTGCTGTTGCCGTTCGGCGCCTGGTGGCTGCTGCTGCCGGCCGGTGCGGACGAACGGCCCTTCGTGGCGGGCCTGTTGCTGCTCGGTACCATCCAGGGGCTCGGCAATCTGGTGCCGTTGCCGCCGCTCGACGGCTACCGGATGCTGGGGCACGCGCTCGGCACCGCCCGGCTCGCTCCGGAGACCCGCGCCTATCTGGCGCTGCGCCGGAGCGGCGGGGCGGAGGCGGTGGCCGGCTACCCGCCGCGGGCGCGGCGGCTGTACACCGCGTACGCGTCGGGGGCCGTGCTCCTGGTGCTGCTCGCCGCGGCGGCGACCGCCACCCTGCTGTTCCTGCTGCTGCGGTGACCGCCGCACCCCCCTTCCCTCCCCTCCGTCGAAGGACCACGCACCACATGAGTGAGGTACAGGCCATGTCGTCCACCCATCCCGCCGGCGGACCGCCGTCCGCGGCCGTCCGTGTCGAGGCGGTCTCCAAGCGCTACGGGGACCGGCTCGCCGTCGACGGCGTGTCCCTGGAGATCAGCCAGGGCGAGTTCTTCGGACTGCTCGGCCCCAACGGGGCCGGCAAGTCGACCCTGGTGGAGATCATGGAAGGGCTGCGCCGGGCCGACACGGGCTCGGTCGCGCTCTTCGGCCGCTCCCCCTGGCCCCGGGACACCGGCCTGCTGCCCCGGATCGGGGTGCAGACGCAGTCCTCGGCCTTCTTCGTCCGCCAGACCGCCCACGAGCACCTGCGTACGGTCGCCGCGCTCTACGGGGCGCGCCCCGGGAGCGTGGACGCCACCTTGGAGGCGGTCGGTCTGACCGCGCAGCGGAAGGTCCGGGTGGAGAACCTCTCGGGCGGGCAGCGGCAGCGTCTGGCCATCGCCTCCGCCCTGGTCCACGGGCCGGAGCTGATCTTCCTCGACGAGCCGACGGCCGCGCTCGACCCGCAGGCCCGGCGGGCCCTGTGGGAGGTGCTGCGCGGGCTGAAGGCGGCGGGGCGCACGATCGTCTACACCACCCACCACCTCGACGAGGCCGAGGCGCTGTGCGACCGGATCGCGATCCTCGTCGACGGCCGGATCGCGGTGACGGACTCCCCGCACCGGCTGGTCGCCGCCGCGCAAGCGCCGAGCCGGCTGCTGCTGCCGCTGGGCCGGCTCGACCGGGCACTGGCGGCAGGGATCGACGGGGTGGAGCGGGTGAGCGAGCAGGGCGGTTCGCTGGTCCTGGAGACCCACGCGCCCGGGCAGGTGCTGTCCGCCGTCGACCGGCTCGTCGGCCTGGACGGGGTGCAGACGCGCACACCGAGCCTGGAGGACGTCTACCTCGACCTCACGTCGAGCCCGACCGCCGCCCCTGACGCCGCGAACGCCGCAGGGAGCCCCGCCGCCGAGACCACCACGGAGCCGTGACCATGAGCGCCTACGCCGCACTGACCGGGGCGGGCTACCGCGCCCAGGTCCGGGACAAGACCACCCTCTTCTTCACCTTCGCCTTCCCGCTCCTCTTCCTCGTCGTCTTCGGCCTGATCTTCAAGGGCCGGGCGGTGGAGGAGAGCGGCCTGTCGTATCTCTCCTACACGGCGGCCGGCGTGCTGTCCTGGGGCGTGGCGAACGCCGCCGTCTTCGGGATCGCCTTCACCCTGATGCAGTGGCGGTCGGACGACATCCTGCGGCTGATCCGGATGTCCCCCGCGCCGCTGGCGGCCGTGATCGGCTCCCGGTACGCGATCGCCCTGGTCGTCGGCGCCGTGCAGTCCCTGCTCTTCGTCGGGGTGGCGATGCTGCCGGTCTTCGGCCTGGAACCCGCCTCCGGCTGGCCGCTGCTGATCCCGGTGCTCGCGCTCGGGGTGACGACCTTCCTCCTCCTCGGGGTGATCATCGGCTCCCTCGCGGACACCCCGGAGTCGGTGGCCGCCGTCGCCAACTTCCTGATGCTGCCCATGGCGTTCCTCTCCGGTTCCTTCTTCCCGCTCGACTCGATGCCGGACTGGCTCCGGAAGGTGTCGCTCGTGATGCCGCTGCGCTATCTCAACGACGCCGTCTCGCACGCGCTCGCCGGGCGCGGCGACCTCTCCGACGTGTGGCTGGGCTGCGCCGCGCTCGTGGGGTTCGCGGTGGTCTTCGGAGCGGTCGCGGTGAAGACCTTCCGCTGGACGAGGTCGTCGTGACCGCGCCGGTGGCGGAGCGGCCCGTGGAGCCGCCGATGGACCGGGCCCGGGCGGAGCTGCGGGCCGCGCTGACCCGGCGGCTCGGAGCCGACGTCCCGGTGGTGCCGGTCGGGGTCACCGACGCGGCCGCTCCGCGGGGCGGGCCGGGCGCGCCGGACCCGTGGGCGGCCGAGCGGGCAGCCGCCCGGGTCCACCTCACCGCCTCCGCGGTGCTGGTCGGCCCCTGGGGCGGCGACGGCACCGCGCCCGCCTGCGGGCGCTGTCTCGCCGTGCGCTGGCAGCGGCTGCGCAGCCGGAGCGAGCGGGACGCGCTGGAGACCGGCGGGCCCGGGGGTCCGAGCCCCGCCGGGGCCTGGCCGCTGCTCACCCCGCACCTGCACGACGCGGTGGCGGCGGTCTGCGCGGCGGTCCTCGACGGGCCGGGCGCCGAGCCGCCCGCGGCGGGGCCCGCCGACCGGGCGCTGCCCCAGGTCACCCGGATCGACCTGGCGACGCTCGCGGTGCGCACCTATCCGCTGCTCGCCGAGCCGCTCTGCCCGGACTGCGCGCCCGCGCCGGAGGAGGCGGGGCCGCGCGCGCTGGAGCCGGTGGAGCGCCGCAAGCCCGACCCGGGGACGTACCGGCTGCGGCCGGCGGGCGCGTACCCGATCCCCGAGGAGGCGCTGGCCAATCCCGTGTGCGGGGCGCTGGGCGGCGGGACCTGGCTGAGCGTCACCTCGCCGACGACGGCCCCGGTGGCGGGCAGCGTCTTCGTGCGCGGATACGCCGGGCTGAACGACGTGACGTGGAGCGGACAGGAGAACGTCTTCGCGACCAGCCGCACCCTGGCCTTCCTGGAAGGGCTCGAACGGTACGCGGGCACCCACCGGCGCTCCCCTCGCGCACCGGTCACCGGCTCCTGGAACGCGCTGCGGGAGCGGGCCGTCGATCCCGCGGAGTGCGGCTTCTACCCGGAGCGCACCTACCGGGAGGACCCGCTCGTCGCCCCCTTCGACCCGGACCGGCCGATCCCCTGGGAGTGGGGCTGGTCGCTGCGCGACCAGCGGCCGGTGCTCGTGCCGTCCCGGCTCGTCTACTACAGCGCGGGACTCCAGGAGGACAACTTCGTCTTCGAGTGCTCCAACGGCTGCGCCATCGGCGGGAGCCTGGAGGAGGCGGTGCTCGGCGGTCTCCTCGAACTCGTGGAGCGGGATGCCTTCCTGAACGCCTGGTACGGGGCGGCGCGGCTGCCCGCCGTCGATCTGGCGACGGTCGGCGGCCGGGCCGCGGCGGCGATGGCGGAGCGGGCCGCGCTCCAGGGGTACGACGTGCACGTCCTGGACAACCGGATCGATCTGCCGGTGCCGGTGGTGACGGCGGTCGCGGTGCGCCGGGACGGCGGCCCGGGACTGCTGTCCTTCGCGGCGGCGGCCTCGCTCGATCCGCGCGCGGCCGTGGAGGGGGCGCTCTCGGAGGTCCTCACCTACATCCCGCACCTGTCCCGGCAGACGCGCGAGCGGCGGGCCGAGCTGGAGGCCATGGCCGACGACTTCGACCGCGTACGTCATCTGAAGGACCACGCCCAGCTGTACGGGCTGCCGCGGATGGCCGGGCACGCGCGGGCCCTCCTCGAACCGCGGGCGGTGCGCTCCTTCGAGGAGACCTACCGGGAGTGGGAGGAGTCGGGGCGGCCCCGGACGCTCGATCTGCGGGACGACCTGCGGGTGGTGGCGGAGGCGCTGACGGGCGCCGGGCACGACGTGGTCGTGGTCGACCAGACGACGCCGGAGCAGGAGCGGATGGGGCTGCGCACGGTCAGCACCCTGGTGCCGGGGCTGCTGCCGATCGACTTCGGCTGGAACCGGCAGCGGGCTCCTCTGATGCCCCGGCTGCGGACCGCGCTGCGGCGGGGCGGCCACCGGGCGACGGACCTCACGGACGGCGAGGTCCACCGGGTGCCGCACCCGTTCCCGTAGGAGCGTGCTCCGTTCGGGCCGGGCGCGCGGCGTCCGGCCCGGTCGGCGGTACGCCCCCGGCCCGTACGCACCGGCGCGCCCCGGTGTCCGTGGAGGCCATGGACACCGGGGCGCGCCGCGGACCCGGGCGGGTCAGGCGGAGCAGGAGGTGGTGCTGGTGGTGGAGCTGCAGGTCGAGGTGGAGCTGGTGCTCGTGGAGCCGGCCAGCACGACCTCGCTGGCGTCCGAGTAGTCGGAGATCTCGAAGGTCTCGGCCTCCAGCTCCAGGATCTCGTCGGCGAGGGTGCTCAGGTCCTTGTTCATGGTGCCTCCTCAGGGTCCGCGGCCCCGTCCGGGGCCGTCTGCCGTGACTCCATTGCAGCGCCCGCCGCTCACCGTTCGGCCCGCCGCCCGCTGGCATCCCGCTGGCGCGCGGCGCCATCGATCCGTTCCCGTCGGCAGGAACCGGCGCAAGCCGGACGAAGGAGAGACCGTGCCCGAGTACACCACTCCGTCCCGCCCCGCCCTGGCCCTGGCCCTCGCCGGGGAGGCGGTCCGTCCCGCCCTGACGCTCTACCTGGATGTCCACTCCTCTCCCGAGCTGTCCGGCGCGGAGGCGCGGACGGCCCGCCTGTTCGGCGACCGGCTGGCGGCGCTCGGCCTGGAGGTGACCCGGGGCGTCGGCGGGCACGGAGTGGTCGGGGTGCTGCGCAACGGCCCCGGTCCGCGGGTCTGGCTGCGGGCCGAGCTGGACGCGCTGCCGCTGGTGGAGGAGACCGGGCTGCCCTACGCGTCGGGGAACGGCGCCATGCACGCCTGCGGCCACGACCTGCACCTGGCGGCGGCCGCCGGTGCGGCGGAACTGCTGGCCCGGACGGCGGCGGACTGGCGCGGCACGCTGGTCGTGGTGGGCCAGCCGGCGGAGGAGACGCTGACGGGGGCGCGGGCGCTGCTGGCGGACGGGGTGTACGAGCGGTTCGGCGTGCCGGACGTGGTGCTCGCCCAGCACGCGGCGCCGCTGCCGGCCGGGCTCGTCGCGCACGGCACGCCCCGGGCGCCGGTCACGGCGGCGAGCGCGGCGCTGGAGGTGACGGTGCACGGGCGGGGCGGGCACGCGGCGACGCCGCAGCTCACGGTGGACCCGGTCGTGACGGCGGCGGCGCTGGTGCTGCGCCTGCAGACGGTGGTGTCGCGGGAGAGCGCGCCGGGCGATCATGTGACGCTCACCGTGGGGACCTTGCGGGCGGGGACGGCGGTCAACGTGGTGCCCGACACGGCGTCCCTCGGCATCGGGCTGCGTGCGCTGACCGACGCGTCCCTGGACCGGGCGCTGGCGTCGGTGGAGCGGATCGCGCGGGCCGAGTGCGCGGCCTCCGCCTGTCCGCGCGACCCGGAGATCGCGCGGGTGAACCGGGCCCCGGCGCTGTGGGGCGACCCGGCGGCGACGGCGGCGGTCCGGGCGGCCCACACGGCCCTGTTCGGTCCTGAGCGGGTGGCGGACTGGCCCGCGTCGGCGGCCTCGGAGGACTTCGCGCTGTACGGCGGGGCGGGAGACGCGCTCCACGGCGCCGGTGACGTGCCGCTGGTGTACTGGATGACGGGTGTCGCGGGTCGCCGTCAGTGGGCCGCGGGACCGGACCGGGTGCCCCCGAACCACTCCTCCCGTTTCGCGCCGGAGGTGCGCTCGGCGCTCCCCGCGGCCGTCGCGGCGCTGACGGCGGCGGCCCTGGACCGGCTGGGCGGGGCGGCGGACGCCGGTTCGGGGTCCTGAGCGGGCCACCGTCACCTCCCGAACGCGGCGCGCGCCGAGAGTGGCCTTACGGGCTGTCAAGGGGGCCTGAGAGTTTGGGAGTTGGATACGGGTGGGGTTGACGGGCGGTCGGCGCGTCCATAAGTTCACAGCTTGATAAAAGGCGCACCGTCCTGCGGGACACGGACGGAACCGGGCGGGCCGGGTCCGGACGGCACAGCGGCGCGCCTCGACGAAAGGGTTGTCAGGTGCAGCTCAATCCTCTGCGGGGTGCGCGGCACGGGACGCGTACGCGCCCCCGCTCGCTCGCCGCCCTCCTCACCGGCGCCCTCCTGGCGACCGGGCTGGTCCTCACCGCGCCCACCACCGCGCAGGCCGCGGGCGAGCGGGTGGACGTCTGGCTGACCACCACCTCCGACGCCGGAGGCCGTACCGTCACCCGGGGACTCGCCCCGCAGGCCCCGCTCGCCTTCGGCCCCGCAGGCGGCGCCGCGAACCACACCGTCACCGTCGACGAGTCCACCACCTACCAGCAGTTCGAGGGCGGCGGCGCCTCGATCACCGACACCACCGCCCACCTCTTCCGCGGCGGCGCCATCAGTGCCGCCACCCGCGACGAGGTGATGCGCAAGCTCTTCTCGCCCACCGACGGGATCGGGCTCTCCTTCGTCCGCAACCCCATCGGGGCCTCGGACCTCTCCCGCCCCGGGCACGTCTCCCTCGACGACACCTGCTGCGACCTGAACGACTTCGGCGCCAACGGCTACGACACCCCCGTGCGGCTCCTGACCGCGCAGGCGAAGCAGCTGAACCCGGCGCTGCGGGTCAAGGGCGTGCCGTGGAGCGCACCCGGCTGGATGAAGGACAACGGCCGGATGGACCAGATGGGCTGGTTGAAGTGGGAGCACTACCCCACCTACGCCCAGTATCTGGTCAAGTACGTCCAGAGCTACCAGGCGGCGGGGGTCAAGGTCGACTACCTCTCGGTGCAGAACGAGCCGAACTGCTGCCAGGCGGGCAACCCCACGGCGATGAACTACCCCGGCATGAGCTGGAACCCCTCGGGCCTGGCCGAGTTCACCAAGAACCACCTCTACCCGGCCCTGCGGGCCGCCGGCCTGAACACCAAGGTCCTGGTTCACGACTGGAACTACGGCGACTACGCGAACTTCGGCGCCGGCGTCCTCGGTGACGCCGCCGTCCGCGACGACCCGCTCTTCGGCGGCATCGCCTGGCACGGCTACTTCGGCGACCCGGCGGTCGGCAGCCAGGTCCACGACCAGTACCCGTCGGTCCGCCAGTTCAGCACCGAGCACTCCGGCGGGACCTGGATCGGGAACCAGCACGACGAGGACCTGAAGGACATCGTCTCGTACGCCCGCAACTGGAGCGGCAGCCTGGTGAAGTGGAGCCTGGCGCTCAACCAGTCCATGGGCCCGCACAACGGCGGCTGCGGCACCTGCACCGGGCTGGTCACCGTGCAGGAGGGCGGGGCCAGGGCCGGGCAGGTCGACTACACGATCGAGTACTACACGACCGGTCACCTCACCAAGTTCGTGAAGCCGGGCGCGTACCGGATCGCCTCGACCGACAACGCGACCGTGCGGAACGTGGCCTGGCGCAACCCGGACGGCTCCAAGGCGCTGATCGCGCACAACGGCGGCGGCTCCGCTCAGTCCGTCCGCGTCGACTGGGGCGGCCAGTCCTTCACGTACACCCTGCCCGCCCGCACCACCGCCACCTTCACCTGGTCCGGGACCCCCGGCGCCGGAGCGCCCTCCGGCGCGCTGACCGGGCTCGCCGGCAAGTGCCTGGACGTGGCGGGCGGGGCGAGCGCCGACGGCACCGCCGTCCAGCTCCACACCTGCAACGGCACGGCGGCCCAGCGGTGGACGCTCGCCGCCGACGGCAGTGTCCGGGCCCTCGGCAAGTGCCTGGACGTCACGGGCGGCGCGGTCGCCGACGGGACGAAGGCACAGCTGTACACGTGCAACGGCACCGGCGCCCAGCGGTGGAGGTACGACGCGGCCACCCACGACGTGGTCAACACGGCCGCCGGCCGGTGCCTGGACGTGACGGACCGCTCCTCCGCCGACGGCGCACGCGCGCAGATCTGGTCCTGCACCGGCGCGGCCAACCAGAAGTGGACCCACCAGCCGTCCTGACCGCCGCCCCTCCCCCGTCCTCAGGAGACCGCATGCCGCACCACGCGCACCATCGACACCACCGGCACAGGGGGCGCGGCCGCGCCCTCGCCGCCACCGCCGCCACCGCCGTCTCGGCCGTGCTCGCCACGCTGCTCGCGGGAGCGGCGCCGAGCGCCGCCGCGCCGGGCGCCGACGACCCCGCGCCCCGGGCGATCGACCGCTTCGAGGGCGAGGTGCCCTTCGCGAACCCGCCCGCCGAGGGGATCTTCACCTGGGGCGGCGACGCCGACGACCACCCGACGCTCGCGCTCGCCGAGCGGGCCGACGCCCCCGAGGGCGCCAAGGTCCTCGAAGGCCGCTACGACATCAGCGGCTGGGGCGGCTTCACCCACGACTTCGCCTTCGACCGGCCCGCGCAGGACTGGACCGCCCACCGGGGCATCCGCTTCTGGTGGTACGGGCAGAACACCGCGCCGCTGCCCCCCGGTTCGGGCAAGCGGATCAACTTCGAGCTCAAGGACGGCGGCGCGAACGGCGAGGCGTCCGAGCTGTGGACGACCTCCTTCACCGACGACTGGGAGGGCTGGCAGCTCGTCGAACTCCCCTTCTCGTCCTTCCAGTACCGCGCCGACTACCAGCCGGTCGGCGGCATCGACCAGGTGCTCGGCCTGGACCGGATGTGGGGGTACGCGCTGACCCTGCCCACGGGTGCGCCGGGCTCCTTCGCGCTCGACGGCGTCGAGCTGTACGGCAGGGCGGAGCCGGCGCTGACCACGCAGGTCGTCACGGGGGCCGCCGTGCATCCCGTGGCGGAGGGCGCCGCCGCCCGGATCGACATCACCGTGAACACCACGGGCGCGCGGCCGACGGACCAGCCGGTCACGGTCGCCTACGCGACCGGGGACGACGGCCCGGCCGAGGCGGGCACGGACTACCGGCCGGTGGCCGGCAGCCTCGTCTTCCCCGCGGGGACGCCCTCCGGCACCACCCGGTCGATCACCGTCGAGACGCTGAAGGACCGCTCCGGCGAGGTGGCCGAGACGATCCCGGTGGAGCTGACCGTCGAGGGCGCCAAGCCGCCCGCCGAGCACCCGGTCGTCGTGGTGGACGCGCACGGGCTGCCGTACCTCGACAAGCGGCTGCCCGTGCAGCGCCGGGTCGCCGACCTGCTGTCCCGAATGACCCCGGAGGAGAAGGCCGGGCAGATGACCCAGGCCGAGCGGAACGCGCTGCGGGCACCGGGTGACATCGCCGGGTACGCCCTCGGCTCGCTGCTCTCCGGCGGCGGTTCGGTGCCCTCGCCCAACACGCCCGAGGCGTGGGCGCGGATGATCGACGGCTACCAGCTGCGCACCCGGGCGACCCGGCTCCAGATCCCGCTGATCTACGGCGTGGACGCGGTGCACGGGCACAACAACGTGGCCGGGGCGACGATCATGCCGCACAACATCGGCATCGGCGCCACCCGCGACCCGGCGCTCGCCGCGCGCACGGGTGCCGTCACGGCGAAGGAGGTGCGGGCGACCGGTGTGCCCTGGGACTTCGCGCCGTGCCTGTGCGTGACGCGGGACGAGCGGTGGGGCCGGTCCTACGAGGCGTTCGGCGAGGACCCGGCGCTGGTCACCGCGATGGAGACGGTGATCAACGGCATGCAGGGCGCGGCCGACGGGCGCGACCTGGACCGCAACGACAAGGTGCTGACCAGCGCCAAGCACTTCGTGGGTGACGGCGGCACGACCTTCGGCTCGTCGACGACCGGCTCGTACACGATCGACCAGGGGGTCACCGAGGTGACCCGCGAGGAACTGGAGGCGGTGCACCTGGCGCCGTTCGCGGAGGCGGTGGAGCGGGGCGCCGGCACGGTCATGCCGTCGTACTCCTCGCTCGACGTCATCGGCGACGGCAAGGGTCCGGTGAAGATGCACGCCCACGCCGAGATGATCAACGGGGTGCTGAAGGACCGGATGGGCTTCGAGGGCTTCGTCATCAGCGACTGGCAGGCCATCGACCAGATCCCCGGGGACTACCCGAGCGACGTGCGGACCTCGGTCAACGCCGGCCTGGACATGATCATGGTGCCGACGAACTACCAGGAGTTCACCCGGACCCTGGTGGCCGAGGCCGGGGCGGGCCGGATCCCGGCCGCCCGGATCGACGACGCGGTGGCCCGGATCCTGAAGCAGAAGTTCCGGCTCGGGCTCTTCGAGAAGCCGTACGCCGACACCACCCACCTGCCGTCGGTCGGCTCGGCCGGACACCGGGCGGTGGCCCGGGAGGCGGCGGCCGCCTCGCAGGTGCTGCTGAAGAACGACGGCGGGGTGCTGCCGCTGAAGGCCGCGCAGAAGGTGTACGTCGCCGGGTCCAACGCCGACGACCTGGGCAACCAGACCGGCGGCTGGACGATCAGCTGGCAGGGCGCCCCCGGGAAGCGGACCACCGGCACGACGATCCTCGACGGGATGCGGAAGGTCACGCCCGGACTGACCTGGTCCCAGGACGCCTCCGCACCGGTGGAGGGCTATGACGCCGGGGTCGTGGTGGTCGGCGAGACGCCGTACGCGGAGGGCGTCGGCGACGTCGGCAACGGGCACGACCTGGAGCTCAGCGACGCCGACAAGGCGGCGGTGGACCGGGTGTGCGCGGCGATGCCGTGCGCGGTCCTGGTCGTCTCCGGGCGGCCGCAGCTGATCGGCGACCGGCTGCCGGGGATCGACGCCCTGGTGGCGTCCTGGCTGCCCGGCACGGAGGGCGACGGCGTCGCGGACGTGCTGTACGGGCGGAAGCCCTTCACCGGGCAGCTCCCGGTGACGTGGCCCCGCTCGGAGGCGCAGCTGCCGGTGAACGTGGGCGACTCCTCGTACGACCCGCAGTACCCGTACGGCTGGGGTCTCACCACCCTGACGGCGGCGCCGAAGGGCGGGGAGCCGGTGCTGAAGGCGCTCGGGCTCGCGGCCCGGGTGCTCCAGGCGGCCGGGCGGGGCGATTCACCCGAGGCGCGGCGCCTGGTGGCCCGGGCCCGGCTGCTGGTGCAGGATCGCATCGGGCAGCGGGTCACGGAGGCGGTGGCGAAGCCCTTCGCCGAGGCCGACCACCGGCTGCTCTCCGGTGATCCGGCGGGCGCGGTGGCGCGGCTGACCGCGGCCTACCGCGCGGCCGGCTGAGTGCGGGGCCCGGTGGACCGGCGCCTCGCGGGAGGCCGGTCCACCGGGCCCTTCCGGCCCGTACCGGGGGCTCGCGGACCCGGACCGATCCTCGGCGTTGCATAGCCATGCGGATTCATGCATACTATTGCCATGTCCAAGGTTCTCACCTCCCTTCCCGTCGGCGAGCGCGTCGGCATCGCCTTCTCCGGTGGTCTCGACACCTCCGTCGCGGTCGCGTGGATGCGTGACAAGGGCGCGGTCCCCTGCACGTACACCGCCGACATCGGCCAGTACGACGAGCCCGACATCGCCTCGGTGCCCGGGCGCGCCCGGGCCTACGGCGCCGAGGTGGCCCGTCTGGTCGACTGCCGCGCCGCGCTGGTCGAGGAGGGGCTGGCCGCGCTCACCTGCGGCGCCTTCCACATCCGCTCCGGCGGCCGGGCCTACTTCAACACCACCCCGCTGGGCCGCGCCGTCACCGGCACCCTCCTGGTGCGGGCGATGCTGGAGGACGACGTCCAGATCTGGGGCGACGGCTCGACCTTCAAGGGCAACGACATCGAGCGGTTCTACCGCTACGGCCTGCTGGCCAACCCGCACCTGCGGATCTACAAGCCGTGGCTCGACGCCGACTTCGTCACCGAGCTCGGCGGCCGCAAGGAGATGTCGGAGTGGCTCGTCGCCCACGACCTCCCCTACCGGGACTCCACCGAGAAGGCGTACTCCACCGACGCCAACATCTGGGGCGCCACCCACGAGGCGAAGACCCTGGAGCACCTGGACACCGGCATCGAGACCGTCGACCCGATCATGGGCGTGCGGTTCTGGGACCCGTCGGTCGAGATCGACACCGAGGACGTGACGATCGGCTTCGAGCAGGGCCGCCCCGTCACCGTCAACGGCAAGGAGTTCGCCTCCGCCGTCGACCTGGTGATGGAGGCCAACGCGATCGGCGGCCGGCACGGGCTCGGCATGTCCGACCAGATCGAGAACCGGATCATCGAGGCCAAGAGCCGCGGCATCTACGAGGCCCCCGGCATGGCGCTGCTGCACGCCGCCTACGAGCGGCTCGTCAACGCCATCCACAACGAGGACACCCTCGCCCAGTACCACAACGAGGGCCGCCGGCTCGGCCGCCTCATGTACGAGGGCCGCTGGCTGGACCCGCAGGCGCTGATGATCCGCGAGTCGCTCCAGCGCTGGGTCGGCGCCGCCGTCACCGGCGAGGTCACCCTGCGGCTGCGGCGCGGCGAGGACTACTCGATCCTCGACACCACCGGCCCGGCCTTCAGCTACCACCCGGACAAGCTGTCCATGGAGCGCACCGAGGACTCCGCCTTCGGCCCGCTGGACCGGATCGGCCAGCTGACCATGCGGAACCTCGACATCGCCGACTCCCGCGCCAAGCTGGAGCAGTACGCCGGCATCGGCCTCATCGGCGCCGGCGGCCCCGCCATCGGTGCCGCGCAGGCCGCCGCCACCGGCCTCATCGGCTCGATGCCCGAGGGCGGCGCCGAGGCGATCGCCTCCCGCGGCGAGACCCCCGACACCGAGGAGACGGCGCTCGACCGCGCCGCCATGGAGACCGGCACCGACTAGGTCCCGTCGAGATCTGAGCGACCCCGAGGAGGGGCGGCCCCGGCCGCCCCTCCTCGGTCGTTCCCGGATCCGCCGCGCCTCGCCCCGCGCCTCGCCCTCGCGCCTTCCCGCCGCGCACCGCCCTCGCGCCTTCCCGGTGAGCCTTCCCGGTGAGCGGGAAACGGCTCCTGCGCCGGGCCGCCCCTCCCTGCGAGGCTCCCTCCGTCGTGGACGCACGCCCGCGCCCCGCACGGGACGGGCCCGCAAGGAGGTCGTGACGGATCATGAGGGGCGCTGAGACTCTGGCCCGGCTGGCGGACTGGGCCGCCGAGACGTACGGCGACGAGGAGGCCCTCGTCTTCGGCGGGGACCGGTGGACCTTCCGGGAGCTGCGCGACCGCGTCGACGGGGTGGCGCGCGCGGTGATCGCCCAGGGGGTCCGCCCCGGCGACGCGGTCGCCGTCTGGGCGCCCAACAGCGCCCGATGGGTGCCGGCCGCGCTCGGCGCGGTGGCCGCCGGGGCCGTCCTCGTGCCGGTGAACACCCGCTACCGGGCGGCCGAGGCCGCCGACATCCTGCGCCGCTCCCGCGCCCGGCTGCTCTTCACCGAGCACGACTTCCTGGGCACCGACTACCGCGCGCTGCTCGCGGAGTCCGGTGAGGAACTCCCCCTCCTCGACCGGACGGTGGCGCTCCACTCGGGCGACTGGCCGGAGTTCCTGGCCGGCGGGGAGGAGGTGACGGCGGAGCGGCGGCTCGCCCGCTCGGCGGCCGTCCGCCCCGACGACCCCGCCGACGTCCTCTTCACCTCGGGGACCACCGGCCGGCCCAAGGGCGTCCCCACCACCCACGGGCAGAACCTGCGCGTGTACGACGCCTGGGCCCGCACCGTCACCCTGCGGCGCGGCGACCGCCATCTGCTGGTCAACCCCTTCTTCCACACCTTCGGCTACAAGGCGGGCGTCCTGGCCTGCCTGCTGCGCGGGGCGACGATCGTGCCGGAGGCGGTCTTCGACGCGGAGACCGTCCTGCGCCGGATGCGGGACGAGCGGATCTCCGTCCTCACCGGCGCGCCCACCGTCTTCACCTCGCTCCTCCACCACCCCGACCGCGCCTCCTACGACCTGGGCGCGATGCGGATGGCGGTCACCGGGGCGGCGAACATCCCGACCGCGCTCATCGAGGAGATCAGGACCGGGCTCGGCGCCCGCGCCGTCTCCACCGCGTACGGGCTGACCGAGTCGACGGGCGTGGTCGCGATCTGCCCGCCGCACGAGTCCCCCGAGACGCTGGCCCGCACCTCCGGCACCGCCCTGGAGGGCACCGAACTGCGGATCGACGCCCCGCCCGGCGAACCGGGCGAGATCCTGACGCGCGGATTCCACGTGATGCGCGGCTACCTCGACGACCCCGCCGCCACCGCCGAGGCGGTGGACGCGGACGGCTGGCTGCGCACCGGCGACGTCGGCGTGCTGGACGCGCGCGGCTTCCTGCGGATCACCGACCGGCTGAAGGACATGTTCGTGGTCGGCGGGTTCAACGTGTACCCGGCCGAGGTCGAGCAGGTCCTGCGGACCCATCCGGCCGTCCTGGACGCGGCGGTCGTCGGCGCGCCCGACGGGCGGCTCGGCGAGGTGGGCGTCGCCTACTGCGTCCCCGCCGCGGGCGCCCGCATCGACGGCGCGGAGCTGACCGCGTACACCCGCGAGCGGCTGGCCAACTTCAAGACCCCGCGCGCCTTCCACGCGCTCCCCGCCCTCCCCCACAACGCGGCGGGCAAGGTCGACAAGGGGGCGCTGCGAGGGCTGGCGGGGCACACCACCACCGGACGAGGAGCACGATCGTGAACGACAGCACCACCACCCCCACCGACGTCGACGTGATCGTCGTCGGGGCCGGTGTCACCGGCCTGTACGCCGTGCACCGGCTGCGCGCCCTCGGCCACCGCGTGCGCGGCTTCGAGCGCGGCGACGACGTGGGCGGGGTCTGGTACTGGAACCGCTACCCGGGCGCCCGCTGCGACGTGGAGTCGGTGGACTACTCGTACTCCTTCGACGAGGAGCTCCAGCAGGAGTGGGAGTGGAGCGAGCGGTACGCCACCCAGCCCGAGATCCTGCGCTACCTCGCCCACGTCGCCGACCGCCACGACCTGCGCCGCAGCTACTCCTTCTCGACCTCGGTCGTCTCGGCCGAACTCGACGAGGAGGCGCTGACCTGGACGGTCCGCACCGACCGGGGCGAGACGGTGTCGGCCCGGTACTGCGTCCTGGCCGTCGGCTGCCTCTCCGCCGCGCACCGGCCGGACATACCGGGGGTCGCGGAGTTCGCCGGTCCCGTCCACCACACCGGGGCGTGGCCGCACGAGGGCGTCGACTTCACGGGCCTGCGCGTCGGCGTCATCGGCACCGGCTCCTCCGGCATCCAGGCGGTGCCGCTCGTCGCCGAGCAGGCGGCGCACCTGACGGTCTTCCAGCGCAGCGCCAACTACAGCGTCCCGGCCGGCAACCGTCCGCTCGACGCGGCGACGCGGGCCGAGCAGCGGGCGGGGTACGCGGAGCGGCGGCGCCTGTCGCGGCTCAGCGGCGGCGGCTCGCCGCACCAGGCCCATCCGGCGGCGACCTTCGAGGTGTCCGAGGAGGAGCGGCGGGCCGCGTTCGAGGAGCGGTGGCGGCTGGGCGGGGTGCTGTACTCCAAGACCTTCCCCGACCAGCTGACCGACCGGGCGGCGAACGAGGCGGCGCGCGCGTTCTGGGAGGAGAAGGTCCGGGGCGTGGTCGAGGATCCGGCCGTCGCCGATCTGCTCGTGCCCACCGACCACCCGATCGGCACCAAGCGGATCGTCACGGACTCGGACTACTACGCCACGTTCAACCGTCCCGACGTGAGCCTCGTCGGCCTGCGCGGGAACCCCATCGAGCGGATCGGGAGCGGCGGCGTCGTCCTGGCCGACGGCACCCTCGTGGAGCTGGACGCCCTGGTCTTCGCGACCGGCTTCGACGCGATGACGGGCGCCCTCGACCGGATCGAGGTGCGGGGGCGCGGCGGGCGGCGCCTGAAGGACGACTGGGCCGCGGGCCCCCGGACGTACCTGGGCCTCGGGGTGGACGGCTTCCCGAACCTGTTCAGCCTCACCGGAGCCGGCAGCCCGTCCGTCATGGCCAACGTGGTGCTCTGCGCGGAGCAGCACGTCGACTGGCTGGCGGAGTGCCTGCGCCACCTCGACACCCACGGCTACCGGGCGATCGAGGCCCGGGAGGAGGCAGTCGAGCGGTGGGTCGCGGAGTGTCGCGACCGGGCGGCGGCGACGCTGTTCCCGGCGGCGGACTCCTGGTACCAGGGCGCCAACATCCCCGGCAAACCCCGGGTGTTCATGCCCTTCATCGGCGGCTTCGGGGTCTACGGGGAGATCATCGCCGGGGTGGCGGAGGCGGGGTACGAGGGGTTCGACCTCATCGGGGCGTGACCCACGGGCGGCACCCGCGCCCCTGCGCCCACCGGTCGGTGGGCGCAGGGGCGCGGGTGCGGGTCGGGTCGGGTCGGGTCAGGAGGGGTCGAGCGCGGCGCGCAGGACGGCGAAGGCCGAGTCGCGGGCCTCGGCGCCCTCGGGGAGCGCGCCCGCCATGGAGAGGAAGCCGTGGAACATGCCCGGATGGTGGTGGTGCTCCACGCTCACCCCGGCGGCGGCGAGCGCACCGGCGTAGGCGATCCCGTCGTCCCGCAGCGGGTCCAGGCCGGCCGTGACGACGTGGGCCGGCGGGAGGCCGGCGAGGTCGGCGTGGGTGAGCGGGGACGCGTAGGGGCGGGTGCGGTCGGCCGGGTCGGGCAGGTAGGCGTCCCAGTACCAGCGCAGGTGGTCGGCGGTGAGGAAGTAGCCCTGCGCGTTCTCCCGGTGGGAGGGACCGGAGCGGGTGGGGTCCAGCATCGGGTAGTAGAGGGCCTGGAAGGCGATCGGGGGGCCGCCCCGGTCGCGGGCGAGCAGGGTGAGGACGGTGGCCAGGTGGGCGCCCGCGCTGTCCCCGGCGACGGCGAGCGGGCGGCCGGGGTGGGTCCCGGCGGCCCACCGCAGGGCGGTGTAGGCGTCCTCGGGGGCGGCGGGGAAGGGGTGTTCGGGGGCGCGCCGGTAGTCGGCCGCGACGACGGTGGCGCCGGTGGCGGCGGCGATGCTCCGGCAGAAGGCGTCGTGGCTGTCGAGGTCGCAGAGGACGAAGCCGCCGCCGTGGCAGAAGAGGACGACGGGGGCGTCCGCCCGGGTGCCGCCCTCGTAGACGCGGACGGGCACGCCGTCCGCGTCGCGGTCCGTGACGCGGGCGACCGGGAGCGGGGGCCCGGCGGGCCGGGCTCGGGCGGCGAAGTAGGCGCGGACCTCGGCGATGTCGGTCATCGTGGTGCCGAGCGGGGGGAACTGCGCGGCGGCCCCGTCGATGAGGGCCCGGACCTCGGGGGTGGGGAGGGTCACGCTTCGGACTCCTTGGCGGGGAGGAGGGGCATGCGGCCGGCGGACGCCCCGCCGTCCACGGCGAGTTCGGCGCCGGAGAGGTACGAGGACTCGTCGGAGGCGAGGAAGGCGACGAGCCGGGCGACCTCCTCGGGTTCGCCGACCCGGCCGAGCGGGGCGCCGGGGTGGTGGGTGGTGCCGAGGTGGGCGGTCATGGCGGTGGCGATGGCCCCCGGGTGGACGGAGTTGACCCGGATGCCGTCCGGACCCAGTTCGAGGGCGGCCGTCTTCGTCAGTCCCCGCAGGCCCCACTTGGCGGCGCCGTAGGCGCCGTGACCCCAGATGCCCTGGAGGCCGGCCTGCGAGGAGATGTTCACGACGGAGCCGCCGCCGCTCGCGCGGAGCGCGGGGGCGGCGGCGCGGATGCCGAGGAAGGGGCCGGCGAGGTTGACCCGGAGGAGGGTGTCCAGGCGGGCCGGGTCCTCCTCCACGATGGGGGAGGTGGAGTAGACGGCGGCGTTGTTGACGAGGACGTCGAGCCGGCCGAAGGCGTCGAGGGCGGCGGCCACGGCGGCGGCCCAGGACCGGTCGTCGGTGACGTCGTGGCGGACGAAGCGGGCGGCCGGGCCCAGGGAGGCGGCAGTCGCCTCCCCCTCGGCCTCGCGCACGTCGGTGAGGACGACGCGGGCGCCGAGGGCGGTGAAGAGGCGGGCCTCGGCCTCGCCCATGCCACGGGCCGCGCCGGTGATCAGCGCGACCTTCCCGGTCAGGTCGACGGGCATCAGCGGTCCTCCTGGAGGGTGGTGAGGGCGGGTCCCGCGGTCCAGCCGCCGTCGACGGCGAGCTCGGCGCCGGTGACGTACGAGGCGGCGTCGGAGAGCAGGAAGACGACCGCGCGGGCGATCTCCTCCGGCGCGCCGACGCGCCCCAGGGGCGCGGCGGGGAAGCCGCCGGCGCCGTCCGGGAGGCCCAGGTGGGCGGTCATGGGGGTGTGGATCATGCCGGGGTGGACGGAGTTGACCCGGATCCGGTCGGCGGCGAGCTCCACGGCGGCGACCTTGGTGAGGCCGCGGACGCCCCACTTGGCCGCGCCGTAGCCGGCCGTGCGGGCCAGGCCCATCAGGCCGGCGGCGGAGGAGATGTTCACGACGGAGCCGCCGCCGTTCGCCCGGAGCGCCGGGATCAGGGTCCGCAGGCCGAGGAAGACACCGGTGAGGTCGATGTCGACGACCCGGCGGAACGCCTCCGCGGTCTGCTCCTCGATCGCGTGCGAACCGCCGGAGATCCCGGCGTTGTTGACCAGTCCGTCGATCCGTCCGAAGGTGTGCGCGGCCAGGTCGGCGACCGCGCGCCAGTCGTCCTCCGAGGTGACGTCGTGCCGGGCGAAGCGGGCGCGGTCGCCGAGCTCCGCGGCGAGCGCCCGCCCCTCCTCCTCCCGGACGTCCGTGAGCAGCACGCGGGCCCCGGCCGCGGCGGCCGCGCGCGCGGCCGCCGCGCCGAGTCCCCGGGCGCCGCCGGTGACGACGACCGTCCGGTCGCGCAGGACCTCCTCCGGGCGGCCGGTCACGCGCGGTCGCCCGCGATGTCGTTGACCGCGAGCCAGCTGAACGTCATGGCGGGACCGATGGTCGCGCCGGGGCCCGGGTAGGTCTCGCCCATCACGGCGGAGGACACGTTGCCGGAGGCGTACAGGCCGGGGACGGGGGTGCCGTCCTCGCGCAGCACGCGGGCGGCTGCGTCGGTGACGAGACCGCCCTTGGTCCCGATGTCGCCCGGGTGCACGGGGATCGCGTGGAAGGGGCCCTTCTCCAGCGGCGCCAGATTCGGGTTGGGGAGCGTCGGGTCGCCGTAGTAGCGGTCGTAGACGCTGTCGCCGCGGTGGAAGTCCTCGTCCCTGCCCGCGCGGGCGAAGCCGTTGAAGCGGTCCACGGTGGCGCGCAGCCGCTCCGGGGCCGCGCCGATGAGACCGGCCAGCTCCTCCACGGTCGCGGCCTGCTTGACGAAGCCGCTCTCCCGCCACGGGCGGGGGAAGGCCTGGCCGGGGAAGAGGCCCATGAAGATGTACCGGGACTTCGCGGTGGCGTCGAGGATCAGCCAGGACGGTACGGCGGTGGCGGCGCCGCGGGCCTGGTGGGCGTACATGGCGTCGACGAACTCGTGGTACGGGGCGGCCTCGTTGGCGTACCGCTCGCCCGCCGAGTCGACGATCACCATGCCGGGGATCCCTCGGTCGGCGACCAGGAAGAAGGGCTTGGCGTCCGGGGGCACGACGGTCGGCGCGCCCCACACCTTGTCCATCAGGTCGACGGCGGCGCCGAGGGCGAGGGCGGGTTCCAGGGCGTCGCCGGTCTGGCCGTCGGCGGCGGCGCTCCAGGCGGTGGAGGTGGGGGCCGGCAGGTGCTTCTCGCGGAGCGCCTGGTCGTGGGAGAAGCCGCCGGAGGCGAGGACCACGCCGCCGGTGGCCCGGACGGTGAGGTCGCGGCCGCCCCTGCGCACCCGGACGCCGGTGACCCGGCCGTCCTCCTCGACGAGGCCGGTGAGCGGCGCGGAGAGCCAGAGCTCGTCGCCGAGGCGGTCGAGCGAGTGGCGCATGCGGGCGATCAGGGCCTCGCCGAGGGAGAGCGGCTTCCGGCCGGTGAGCAGGGCCTTCGCGGCGCGCGCTCCGACCTTGAGGGCGGTGCGCCGGCCGGCCCAGGTGCGGCCGACCATGTTGAGGTCGTGGAAGTCCTTGGAGGTGATGGTGAGGCCGTACGTGGGGAGCCCGGCGCGGCGCATGGTGGCGCGCCGCTCGGGGCCGAGGCGCGTGAGGTCGAAGACCTCGGGTTCGACGGAGCGGCCCTGCGGGTAGCCGCCGATGCGCTCCGGGTAGTAGTCGGAGTATCCGGGGGTGTAGACGAAGCGGACGTCGGTGCGGTCGTGGAACTCGCGGACCATCCGCGGTCCGTACCGCACATAGGCGTCCTTGCGGCTGTCGGGGACGCGGTCGCCGACGGTGGCGTCCAGGTAGGCGCGGGCCTTCTCCGGGGTGTCGCCGAGGCCCGCGGCGTCCAGGTGGAAGTTGCCGGGGACCCAGATGGCCCCGCCGGAGAGGGCGGTGGAGCCGCCGTAGGCGTCGGTCTTCTCGACGATCAGGGCGGTGAGGCCGCGCAGCCGGGCGGTGAGGGCCGCGGCCATGCCGGCGGCGCCGGAGCCGACCACGACCACGTCGTAGGTGTGGTCCCAGGGTGTGCTCTTCATCGCGTTCTCCCTCGGGGAGTCGGTCCGGCGGTCGGGGCCGGTTCAGCGGGTGGTGACGCGGGCGTCGGTGAGGACGGGGGCGTCGTCGCGGTCCGCGGCCGTGGCGGTCAGCCGGTGGCCGTCGGCGGTGTGCCAGATCCGCAGGCGGAGCGTCTCGCCGGGGAGGAACACCCCGGCGAAGCGGGTGCGGCAGCCGGTGACGGCGGCGGCGTCGCCGTCGAGGAACCGGTCGGTGACGGCCTTGACGGCCATGCCGAAGGTGCACAGGCCGTGCAGGACGGGCCGGTCGTAGCCGGCCCGGCGGGCCGTGGCCGGATCGGCGTGGAGGGGGTTCCAGTCGCCGGTGAGCCGGTAGAGCAGGGCCTGCTGAGGGAGCGTGGGGATGTCGAGGAGCAGGTCGGGTTCGCGGTCCGGGGCGGGGAGGCGGCCGGAGGGGCCGCGGTCGCCGCCGAAGCCTCCCTCACCGCGGACGAAGACGTGGTTGCGCTGGGTGAGGAGGGGGGCGCCGTCCTCGCCGAGGAGGGTGGACTCCTGGACGAGGACGGCGGCGCTCCCCTTGTCGTACACGTCGGTCAGGCGGGTGACGGCGGTGGCGCGGGCGGCGGAGGGCAGCGGGCGGTGGACGGTGATCTCCTGGCCGCCGTGCAGGACGTGCGCGAGGTCGATGTCGACGCCGGGCACCTCGAAGACCTGGAAGCCGACTCCTCCGGTGCCGCCGGCGACGACACCGAAGGTGGGCAGGGTCCGGAGGCCGTCCTCGTGGCCCTCGTACACGTAGCGCAGTTCGCGCGGGTCGGTCTCGGGGACGCCCGCGCCGAGCGCCAGGTGGTACAGGCGCACCGCGCGGTCGTCCCAGACGACCTCGGTCCGCACCGGGGGCGCGGCCTTCGCCTTGTCGGGGTCGATGGGCATCAGAAGGCCCCGACGGCGTAGCGGCTGCGGTAGTAGAGCAGCGGCCCGCGGTCCTCGCCGGCGTCGAGGGCGACGACGTGGGCGGTGACGAGGTGGTGGTCTCCGGCCTCGTACACCTCGTGCAGTTCGCACTCGACGTGGGCGAGGGCGCCGTCGATCCGCACGGTGCCGTGCTCGCTCACGCTCCAGGGGACGCCGGCGAACTTGTCGGGGCCGCTGCGGCCGAGGGCGGCGCAGGTGGTCCGCTGGTCCTCGGCGAGGATGTTGACGCAGAAGCGGCCGGCCCGTTCGATCCTCGGCCAGCTGGTGGAGGAGCGGCCGACGGCGAGCATCACCAGCGGGGGGTCGAGGGAGAGGGAGGCGAAGGACTGGCAGGCGAAGCCGGCGGGCTCGCCGTCGTCGAGGGCCGCCACGACGGTGATGCCGCTGGCGAAGCGTCCGAGGACGTCGCGGAAGACCGCGGGGTCGATCAGCCGTTCCACTGGTGGCCCCAGACGCTGTCGGCGGTGATCTCCTTGGCGACCCAGGTGGCGGGGTCGACGACCAGGCCGTCCCAGCCGTACTCGACCTGGAAGCCGCCGGGCGCCTGGGCGTAGAAGGAGAGCATGCGGTCGTTGGTGTGGCGGCCGAGGCTGGAGGCGATGGGCACGCCGGCGGCCTGCATGCGGTCGAGGCCGAGGCCGACGTCGTCCAGGGTCTCCAGCTCCACCATGAAGTGCACGATGCCGGGGGGCAGGGCGCCGGGGTAGAGGCCGAGGCTGTGGTGGCGGCGGTTGGGGCTCAGGAAGTGCATCCAGTGGAAGTCGCGCTGCTCGGCGGCGGTGGGGACGGCCTGCGGCGGGAGCTTCATGGAGTCGCGGAGCTGGAAGCCGAGGAGGTTCTCGTAGAAGTCGAGGGCCGCCTCGATGTCGGGGACCGGCAGGACGACGTGGCCGAGGCCGAGGTCGCCGGTGACGAAGCGGTTGCCGTAGGGGGTGGCGAGCGGGGTGTGGTCCTGGGCCTGTCCCCAGTAGAGCTCCAGCGGGTTGCCGCAGGGGTCCGTGAGGTGGATCAGGCCCTGGACGCGGCGCTCGGCGAGTTCGGCGGCGTCGGCGGTCTTCACGGCGACGCCCGCCGCCTCCAGCGCGGCGGCCGCGTCCGCGAGGGCGGCGGCGTTCGCGAGCTCCCAGCCGGCGGCGAGCAGCCGGTCGCTCTCGCCGGCCTGGATCGCGAGGCGGTGGGCGCGGTCGTCGACGCGCAGCAGGAGGGTGGTGTCGGTGGAGTCGGGGGCCTCGACCATGCCGAGGATGTCGAGGGTGTAGCGGCGCCACTCGTCGAGGCGGGTGGTCTCCAGGCGCAGGTAGCCGAGTGCGCGAATGTCCATGGGGAACCTCTGTGTTCGCTGAGGGGGTTCGGCGGGGTCAGTGGGTGAAGAAGTCGACGGCGAGGCGGTTGAACTCGTCGGCCTGCTCCGTCTGGGCCCAGTGGCCGCAGTGCGGGAAGACGTGCAGGCGCGCGTCGGGGATCGCCTTGAGGGCGACGAGGGCGCCGTCGAGCGGGTTGACGCGGTCCTCGCGGCCCCAGGTGAGCAGCACGGGCCGGGTGATCCGGTGGGCCTCGCGCCAGAGCATGGTCGCCTCGGCCCAGGCGGGGTCGGCGAAGGAGGCGGCCATGCGGGCGGAGCCGAGCCGGGTCTCGGGGTCGGTGGCGGAGGCCCACCGCTCCTCGACCAGGGCGTCGGTGACGACGGACCGGTCGTAGGCCATGACGGAGAGGAAGGCGCGGAGCTGGTCCCTCGTCGGCTCGGGTGCGGCGTTGAACTCGAAGAGGCGCTTGATGCCCTCGGTGGGGTCCGGTGCGAAGAGGTTGACGGAGATGCCGCCGGGGCCCATCAGGAGGAGCTTGTCGGCCTTCCCCGGGTGGTCGAGGGCGATCCGGACGGCGGTGCCGCCGCCGAGCGAGTTGCCGACGAAGTGGGCCCGTTCGATGCCGAGTTCGTCCATGAGGGCGGCGACGGCACGGGCGCTGTAGCTGAAGTAGTCCCGGTCGAGCTCGGGCTTGTCGGAGCGGCCGAAGCAGGGCTGGTCGACGAGGAGGGTGCGGAACTCCCGGGCGAAGACGGGGAGGTTGCCGCCGAAGTTGCTCCAGCCGGAGGCGCCGGGGCCGCCGCCGTGCAGCATGATCACGACGGGGGCGTCGGGCCGGTCCGCCGGTCCGGCCTCGTGGTAGTGGAGGGTGAGTCCGGCCGCCTGGGCGGTGCGGGAGGTCGAGGCGTACGTGGGCGCGGTCATCTGCGGCACCTCTCAGGCCATGGTGTCTTGGACGTCGATGCCGAGGGCGCACTGCCCGTACATGACGAGGGCGCGCTCGGGGTCGTTGGCGGCGTGGCCCCGGCCGGTGTGGGCGTCGCGCCAGGCGCGCTGGACGGCTCCGGAGCCGGTGCGCATGGCGTTGCCGCCGGCGTTCTCCATGAGCAGGTCGATCGCGGCGACCGCGCGTTCGGTGGCGAGCACCTGGTCCCGGCGGGTGCGGGTGCGCAGCTCCATGGGCAGTTCCTCGCCGCGCTCGGCGAGGGCGTACATGGCGCCGATGTTGCGGGTGAGCTGGAGCCAGGCGGCGTCGATGTCACTGGCGGCGCGGGCTATGCGGACCTGGGCGAAGGGGTCCTCGGCGACCTGCTGGCCGTAGGAGACGCGGAACCGCTTGCGGGTGGCCTCGGCGTAGGAGTCGTAGGCGCCCTCGGCGATGCCGACGATCGGGGTGGCGATGGTGGTGGTGAAGACGCCGGCGTAGGGCAGCCGGTAGACGGGTTCGGGGTTGACCTCGTGGCCGGGCACGTCGAGGGCGGTGACGGGGCCGAAGCTGAGGGCGCGGTGCTCGGGGACGAAGACGTCGTCCACCACGATGTCGTTGCTGCCGGTGCCGCGGAGTCCGACGGTGTCCCAGACGTCGTCGACGCGGTAGTCGGAGCGGGGGACGAGGAAGGTGCGCATGTCGACCGGCTTGCCCTCGGCGTCGGTGACGAGGCAGCCGAGGAGGGCCCAGCGGGCGTGGTCGCAGCCGGAGGAGAAGTGCCAGCGGCCGGAGAGGCGGAAGCCTCCCTCGGTGGCGGCGGCCTTGCCGGTGGGGGCGTAGGAGGAGGCGATGCGGGTCTTCTGGTCCTCGCCCCACACCTCCTGCTGGGCGCGCGGGTCGTAGAGGGCGACGTGCCAGGGGTGGACGCCGACCACGGAGGCGACCCAGCCGGTCGATCCGCAGGCCTTGGCGATCTCCTTGACGGCCGTGTAGAAGCTCACCGGGTCGGCGGCGCGGCCGCCGAAGGTCTTCGGCTGGAGCAGCTGGAAGAAGCCGGTGTCCTCCAGTTCCTTGACGGAGGCGTCGGGCACGCGCCGCAGCTCCTCGGCCTCCGCGGCGCGTTCGCGCAGGACGGGGGCGAGGTCGCGGATGGCTGCCAGGACGTCGTCGGCCATGGGGGCATCCCCTTTCGGGTCGTGGTGGGGGAATGCCAGGACCGTACGGCGAGCCGGTCACGGGGTGAACGCGTCGCTCCCACTGAGCGGGAAGGCGCCGCGGGCCGTTCGGAGCACGGGGTCCCGGACGTCGAGACCGACGGCGCCGCGGGCCGTTCAGAGCATGGGGTCCTGGACGTCGAGGCCGACGGCGTCGCGGCCGAAGAGGGTGAGGGCGCGCGTGACGTCGTTGGCGGCCTGGCCGCGGCCGGTGTGCAGGTCGCGCCAGGCGCGGGAGAGGACGTCGCCGTCGCTGCGCAGGGGGCTGCCGCCGGTGTTCTCGCGCAGCAGGTCGACGGCGGTGAGGGCGCGTTCGGTGGCGAGGGCCTGGTCGCGGCGGGCGCGGGCGCGCAGGGCGACGGAGGGTTCGCCGCCGGCGCGGGCCACCGCGTGGAGCTCGGCGGTGTTGCGGGCGAGCTGGAGGCGGGCGGCGTCGATCTCCCCGGCGGCGCGGGCGATGCGGACCTGGGCGAAGGGGTCCTCGGCGACGCGGCGGCCGTGCGGGAGGGCGGGGTGGGTGCGGGCGGTGTCGACGTGGTGGTCGTAGGCGCCCTCGGCGATGCCGACCATGACGGTGGAGACGGTGGTGGTGAAGAGTGCCGCGTAGGGAAGCCGGTAGACGGGTTCGGGGTTGGTCCCGTGGCCGGGGCAGCGGAGGGTGGTGACGGGGGCGTAGCCGAGGGTGCGGTGGGCGGGGACGAAGGCGTCGTCGACGACGATGTCGTTGCTGCCGCTGCCGCGCAGGCCCACGGTGTCCCAGACGTCGTCGACCCGGTGGTCGGTGCGGGGCACCAGGAAGGTCCGCAGGTCGAGCGGGAGGCCGTCGGGGTCGCTGACGAGTCCGCCGAGCAGGGCCCAGCGGGCGTGGTCGGCACCGGCCGCGAAGTGCCAGCGGCCGGAGAGCCGGTAGCCGCCGGGGACGGGGGTGACGGTGCCGGTTGGGGCGTGGGAGGAGCAGATCAGGGCGGTGTCGTCACCGGCCCACACGTCGTGCTGGGCGCGGGGGTCGAGGAGGGCGACGTACCAGGGGTGGACGCCGAGGAGGGCGGTGGTCCAGCCGGTGGAGCCGCAGGCCCGGGCGATCTCGTGGACGGCGGCGTGGAAGACCTCGGGGGCGGCGGCGAACCCGCCGTGGGCGCGGGGCCTGAGCAGGCGGAAGAAGCCGGTGGCGTGGAGCTCGTCGATCGTGGCGTCGGGGACGCGGCGCAGCTCCTCGGCCTCGTCGGCGCGCTCGCGCAGGGTGGGGGCGAGCGCCCGGACCGCGGTGAGGACGTCGTGGTCGCGCATGGGGTGCCTCTCGGGGCCGGGGCCCGGATCTTGGGCTCCTCTTGGGTGACGAGAGGGAACCTACGCGTTACCGTTCCGAGACGGAACACCCCCTTCCCGTCGCCCCGCCCCCTCTGGCACTCTCCACGCAATACCGGAGATTACGGACGCGGCAGGGCCTTCGCCCGTCGCGCCGTCCGTGTGGGAGGTGTCGATGACGACGCATGCCGCCGAGCCCGTCCAGGACATGCGGGCCGTGGGGGCCGCCGGGCCGGCCGAGGCCGGGCCGCTGCCGCCGCTGTCGCTTCTCGAGAAGGCGGCGAAGGTGCTCAGCGCCTTCCAGAGCGGCGGACCGCGCCTGACGCTCACCGAGGTGGTGCAGCGCTCGGGGATCCGGCGCTCCTCCGCGCACCGGATCCTGGACCAGCTGGTGCAGTTGCGGTGGCTGGAGCGGGAGGGCCGCGACTACCGGCTGGGCATGGGCATGCTGGAGCTCGGCGCGATGGCCTCGCACCACAACCGGCTGCGCCGCGCGGCCCTGCCGCATCTGCACGCGCTGCACGAGGCGACCGGCCATCTGGTGCACCTCACCGTCCTCGACGGGCCCGAGGTGGTTTATCTGGAACGGATCGGCGGGTCGGACGACTCCGGCGTGCCCTCGCGGACGGGCGGCCGGCAGCCCGCGTACTGCACCGCGTCGGGCAAGGCGATCCTGGCGTTCAGCGACGCCCCGGTGGTGGAGCAGGTGATACGGAACGGGCTGCGGCCCCGCACCCCCCGGACCATCACCCGCCCCGACCCCTTCCGGGCCGAGCTGGCGCTCGTCCGGGAGCGCGGGGTGGCCTTCGACCAGGAGGAGGGGTTCCGGGGTGTCTTCTGCGTCGCGGCGCCGCTGCGCGGGGCGGGCCGGGCCGTGGCCGCGATCTCGGTCTGCGGCCACGGCGTGCACCGGGATCTGGAGCGGATCGCCCCCGCCGTGCGCGGCTGCGCCCGCTCGGTCTGGCAGTCGATGTTCGGCCCGGGCCGGCGGACCGAGCAGCGGGCCGAGCCGGTCGGGGCCGCGCCGGCCGGGGTGCCGCAGCCGTCGATGGACAACATGATGACCTGGCTGCGGTTCAGCGACTGGATGTGAGGCCCGGGGCGAGGCGTTCGCGGACGGCGTCGAGGCCGGTGGCGTAGACGCCGTCCCCGAAGACGGCCTCGACCTGCGGGACGAGGGCGTCCGGGGCGAGGTAGGCGGCGGACCAGCGGAGTTCGGCGCCGTCCGGGTGCGGTGCGACGGCGAGGGTGGCCACGTACTCCTCGACGGGCAGCGCGAGCGGCGCGAGGAGCGTGTAGCGGTAGCTGCGGGCGGCGGGGTCGCGGGCGAGCAGCCGCTCGCGGGCGACGACCGCGCCGTCCAGGGTGAAGGCCCGGACGGCGCCGGGGGCGTCGGGGTCGGCGCCGTCCTCCACCGTGGCCGGCGGGAGGTGCGGGTGCCAGTCGCCGAGGGTGGCGAAGCCTCCGACGAGCGCCCAGACGGTGTCGGGGCCGGCGGGGACCACGAGGGAGCGGACGAGGGTACGGGGGTGCACGGTGCCTCCGGGGCGGGTCGTCGTCACCAGGTGCGGTCGCCGCGCAGGACGGCGTCGGCGCCGCCGTCCGCGAAGACGACCTGGCCGGTGACAAGGGTGTTCTCGGGCGAGGTGAGCCAGGCGATGAGCGGGGCGAGCTGTTCGGGGCGGGAGTGGCCGCGCAACGGCATGGGGACGGCCCGCTCGACGAGGGCGCGGGTCGCGGGGTCGTCGAGGAGCGGGCGGGTCAGCGGGGTGAGGACCACTCCGGGGGCGACGGCGTTGAGCGGGATGCCGGCGCCGGCCCAGGCGTCGCCGGGGGCGGCGCGGCGGACCCAGCGGGAGACGGCCGCCTTGGAGGAGGAGTAGACGAGGTGTCCCTCGCCGCGGTCCACGGCCGCGCGGGCGGCGGCCACCGCGGCGGTCTCGTCGCCCGCGTCCGCGGCGGCCATCAGGGCCGGGTCCGTGGGGTGCACGGAGTCGATGGAGCCGACGACGAGCGCCCGCGGGTCGCGGCCGGCGGCGAGCAGCGGGCGCAGTCCGTCGAGGGTGGCGACCGCGCCGAAGTGGTTGACCCGGATGGTGAGCGGGTCGAAGTGGGCGACGCCCGCGCAGGAGACGACGGCGTCGAGCCGGCCGCCGGTGAGCTCGCGGGCGCCGGCCACGAGCGCGGCCCGGCCCTCGGCGGTGGACAGGTCGACCTGGAGGTCGCCGTCCTCCAGGTCGGCGGCGAGGACCGTGTGGCCCCGCTGTCGCAGGAGGGCCGTGGTGGCGGCGCCGATGCCGGAGGCGGCTCCGGTGACCAGGTACGTACGGGGCATGAGTGGGCTCCTCGTCGGCGGGGGGGCTCAGGAGTAGGTGATCTCGACCCGGTCGGTGAGCGGCAGGGCCTGGCAGGCGAGGACGTAGCCGTCGGCGAGGTCGCGGTCGTCCAGGACCTCGTTGCGGACCATTCGCACCTCGCCCGTGACGACCCGGCAGGTGCAGGCGCTGCACGCGCCCTCGCGGCAGGAGTACGGGGCGTCCACCCCGGCCGCGAGGAGCGCGTCGAGCAGGGGGGCCGACGGCGGCCAGGCGACCGTACGGGTCTCGCCGTCGAGTTCCACGGTCACGGCGCCGGTCGCCTCGCGGGTGGCGGCCCCCTCCCGGATGTCGGTCGCCGGGGCGGTGGCGGCCGCCGGGGCGGGGGTGTCGAAGACGTCCCCGGAGAGGGAGAAGAACCGTTCCCGGTGGATGCGTCCGCCCGGGGCGCCGAGGGTGCGCAGTGCCTGTTCCACCGCGTCCATGAGCGGCGCGGGGCCGCAGACGAACGCCTCGCGGCCGGCGTACGGCGCGAGCGCGGCGGCGAGCCGGTCGGGGACCGGCAGGCCCTGGAGCGACTCCAGCCAGTGGACGACGAGGAGCCGTCCGGGGTGGGCGGCGGTGAGGGCCCGCAGTTCGTCGCGGAAGATGACGGAGGTCTCGTCCCGGTTGGCGTACAGGAGGACGATCCGGCCGGTGCCCGCCGCGAGGACGGACTTGGCGATGGAGAGGACGGGGGTGATGCCGCTCCCACCCGCGACGAGCAGCAGGTCGTGGTCGAGGGAGCCGGGGGTGAAGGTGCCGGCCGGCGGCAGCGCCTCCACCTCGTCGCCCGCGGCCAGGTGGTCGCAGACCCAGTTGGAGCCGTACCCGCCGGCCACCCGCTTGACGGTGACCTTCAGCGGTTCGCCGGTGTGCGGCGAGCTGGCCAGCGAGTAGCAGCGGGCGACGGGCCCGTCCGCGCCGGGCAGCCTCAGGGTGAGGAACTGCCCGGGGCGGTGGGCGAAGCGCGGCGCGCTCTCCGGGGACGGCTCCAGGACCAGGGAGCGCGCGTCGGGCGTCTCGGCGACGACCTCCACGATCCGGAGCCGGTGGGTGCGGGCGGTGCCGGTCGTGATCGCCGGCTCAGACGTCGACACGGACACCGTCGGCCTCCAGGGTTCCGTCCGCGACCGCGCGGTCGATGGCGGCCCGCAGCGCCCGGCAGGTGCGGATCCGGGCGCTGGTGGCGCCCCGCCCCACCCGGTCGCGGATCTCGGGGCAGGCGACGGCCGCGTCGGCGGTCCACTGCACGGAGGTGTGGGCGGGGCTGAACTTCTCGCACAGGACCTGGTTGCCGCAGGCCGCGCACTGGACGGGGCGCATGTCAGGGGGCTCCCGCTTCGGTCTCGGCCGCGCGGCGGGCCAGGTTCCCGTCGACCTCGGCGCGCCAGGCCTGGTTGGCCCGCCGGGTGTCGATCTCGAACTCGAAGCGCCGGGTCATCTCGTCCTTCACGTCGGCGACGTCCACGTAGAACTGCTCGTACCAGCGGCGCAGCTGGTACACGGGGCCGTCCTCCTCGGTGAGGAGCGGGTTGTCGATCCGGGTCTTGTTCCGCCAGATCTCGATGTCCTGCTCGAAGCCGGTCTCCAGTCCCCCGATCAGGCTCCGGGCGGCCTCGGCGGCGGCCTCGTCGGTCATGCCGGGCAGCTTCCTGACGATCGCCCCGTACTGGAGGACGAAGCTGTCGGCGCCGACCGGGTAGTGACTGTTGATCAGCACCATCTCCATCTCGACGCCGGGGGCCACCTCGGTGAAGACGTAGTCGATCATGTAGGAGGGGCCGTAGTAGGAGGCGTCGGAGCGCAGCGGGGAGCTGAGGTTGCCCAGGTCCATGTCGCCGCGCGGGGCGCTCTCCATGTACTGGGTGGCGACGTGCCCGTCGAAGACGTTCTTGAAGTACGTCGGGAAGGCGTAGTGGACGTAGAAGAAGTGCGCCATGTCCACGACGTTGTCCACGATCTCGCGGCAGTTCGAGCCGTCCACCCGCGCGGTCTTCCAGGTCCAGTCGCTCCACTCGCCGGCGTCCGGGCCGTGGACGCCCTCGATCTCGGGGACGGTGACCCCGGCCGGCGGCGGGTTGCCCTCGGGGTCGTGCCAGACGAAGAGCTGCCGGTTGCGCTCCAGCGTGGTCCAGGCGCGGGTGCGGGCGCGGGGCGGGACGCGGCGGGCGTACGGGATGCCGGCGCAGCGGCCGTCGCCCGACCAGCGCCAGTCGTGGAACGGGCAGGCGACGGCGTCGCCCTTGACCGTGCCGTGGGCGAGGTTCCCGCCCATGTGGGGGCAGTAGGCGTTCAGGACGTGGAGCTGTCCGTCGTCCTGGCCCTGGAAGACCACGAGCTTGGTGCCGAAGGCCTCGATCTCGTGCGGCTCGCCGTCCTTGAAGGAGTCGGCGAGGCCGAGGCAGTGCCAGCCCCGGGCGAAGCGGGCGGGCGGGCGTCCGGCGTCGATGACACGGACCTCGTCGTTGAGCGCAGTCATCACGTTCTCCTGGTGGTGGGGTCAGTTCCGGGCGGCGAGTTCGAGGGCGATGTCGATGAGCTGGTCCTCCTGGCCCCCGACGAGGCGTCGTTCGCCGGCGCGCAGCAGGATCTCGGCGCCGGAGACGCCGTACCGCTCGGCCTGCCGGTAGGCGTGCTTGAGGAAGCTGGAGTAGACGCCGGCGTGGCCCATGAGCAGGGCGAGGCGGTCGAGCCGGCACTCCTCGTCCATGACGGGGCGGACGGCGTCCTCGGCCGCGTCGATGATCTTCAGGACGTCGATGCCGGTGCGGATGCCCATCTTGGCGCAGACGGCGACGAACGCCTCGACGGCGGTGTTGCCCGCTCCGGCGCCGAGCCGGCGGGTGGAGCCGTCGATCTGGAGGGCGCCGGCCCTGACGGCGGCGACCGAGTTGCCGGTGCCCAGGGCGAGGTTCTCGTGGCCGTGGAAGCCGACCTGCGCGTCGTCGCCGAGTTCGGCGACGAGGGCCTGGACGCGGTCGGTGACGTCGTCCATGACCATGGCGCCGGCGGAGTCGACGACGTACACGCACTGGCAGCCGGCGTCGGCCATGATCCGGCCCTGGCGGGCCAGGGCCTCGGGGCTGGTGGAGTGGGCCATCATCAGGAAGCCGACGGTCTCCAGGCCCCGTTCGCGGGCGAGGCCGAAGTGCTGGACCGCGATGTCGGCCTCGGTGCAGTGGGTGGCGATCCGGCAGATGCCGGCGCCGTTGTCGTGGGCGGCCCGGATGTCGTCCTTGACGCCGAGTCCGGGGAGCATGAGGAAGGCGATGGTGGCGCGCCGGGCGGTCGCCACGGCGGCCTTGATCAGCTCCTGCTCGGGGGTCCTGGAGAAGCCGTAGTTGAACGAGGAGCCGCCGAGTCCGTCGCCGTGGGTCACCTCGATGACCGGGACGCCGGCGTCGTCGAGGGCGGCGACGACGGAGCGCACGTCGTCGGTGGTGAACTGGTGGCGCTTGGCGTGCGAGCCGTCGCGCAGCGAGGAGTCGGTGATCCGGATGTCGAGGGTGTCGGAGTAGGGCATGGCAGGGGCTCCTCACTCGCCCGGGGCGAGAAGCGCCCGGGCGAACTCCTCGCCGACCTTGGTGGCGGCGGCGGTCATGATGTCGAGGTTTCCGGCGTACGGCGGGAGGTAGTCGCCCGCGCCCTCGACCTCCAGGAAGATCGCGACGCGTGCCATGCCTCCGTTCTCGGGGCTGGGGTCGTCGAACTGCGGCTCGCCGCGCAGCCGGTAGCCGGGGACGTACGCGGCGACCTGCTCGGCGGCCTCCTTGACGGAGAGGGTGACGGCGGCGCGGTCGGCGTCCTCGGGGATGGCGCAGAAGACGGTGTCGCGCATGATGACGGGCGGGTCGGCGGGGTTGAGGATGATGATGGCCTTGCCGCGCGCGGCGCCGCCGATGGTCTCGATGCCGCGGGAGGTGGTGCGGGTGAACTCGTCGATGTTGGCGCGGGTTCCGGGGCCTGCGGAGACGGAGGCGACCGAGGCGACGATCTCGGCGTAGGCCACCGGGACGACCCGGGAGACGGCGTGCACCATGGGGATGGTGGCCTGTCCGCCGCAGGTGATCATGTTGACGTTGGGCTGGTCGAGGTGGGCGCGGAGGTTGGCGGGCGGGACGACGGCCGGGCCGACGGCGGCGGGGGTGAGGTCGATCGCCCTGATGCCGAGCTCGGCGTAGCGGGGCGCGTTGGCGCGGTGGACGTGGGCGCTCGTGGCCTCGAAGACGAGGTCGGGCGTCTCCGCCCGGGCCAGGAGCGCGTCGACGCCCTCGTGGGTGACCTCCAGGCCGAGCCGGCGGGCGCGGGCGAGGCCGTCGCTGTCGGGGTCGACGCCGACCATCCAGCGGGGTTCGACGAGGTCGGAGCGGAGCAGCTTGTACAGCAGGTCGGTGCCGATGTTGCCGGAGCCGACGACGGCGGCGGTCGCCTTGGTCTTGCGGGTCATCATCACCTCAGGTGAAGGAGAGGGAGACCGGGCCCAGCCCGGTGAAGTCGGCGGTGAAGGTGGCGCCCGGCGCGATGTCGACGGCCCGGGTGCACGACCCCGGCAGCACCAGGTGCCCCTTCCTGAGGGGTACGCCGAAGCGGGCGACGGTACGGGCGAGCCAGGCGACGGAGCGGGCCGGGTCGCCGAGGACGGCGTCGCCGCGGCCCTCGGCGAGGAGTTCGCCGCCGCTGGTCAGCCGGGCCTCGACGGCTCTGAGGTCGATCCCGCGCGGGTCGCGTCCCTCGCCGATGACGAAGCCGGCGGAGGAGGCGTTGTCGGCGATCGTGTCGGCGATCGTGATGCGCCAGTCGCGGATGCGGCTGTCGATGAGTTCGAGGGCGGGGACGACGCGTTCGGTCGCCGCGAGCACGTCCTCGGGGGTGCAGCCCTCCCCCGGCAGGTCGTCGCCGAGGACGAAGCCGACCTCGACCTCGACGCGGGGGTGGCAGTAGCGGGCGACGGGGACCGGGACGCCGGGGGTGAGTTCCATGTCCTGGAGCAGGTGTCCGTAGTCCGGCTCGTCGACGCCCATCATGCGCTGCATGACGGGCGAGGAGAGGCCGACCTTGTGGCCGCGCACCTCGGCCCCGGCGGCGAGGCGGCGGCGGATGTTGACGAGCTGGATCTCGTACGCGTCCTCGGTGTCGATGCCGGGGTACGCCTCGCTCAGCGGGGCGATCGGCGAGACGCCCAGTTCGGCGGAGCGCAGCAGCTCGGCCGCCTCGTGGCGCCGGCGGTCCGTGAGCATGACGGGTCCCTCCTGGGGGCGGTTCGGTGGCTGTGTCCGGCGAGGCTAGGCCGCGCCCGCCGCGCCCCGTGAGCGCCCTTTCCCGGTGAGCGGGAAACCCCCGCGGGCGGGTCCGCGCGGGCGCACGGAGCACGTCGCCCCCGCGCCGGGTCCGGGGCCGGCGCGGGGGCGTCCCGTGGCGCTCGTGGTTCGTTCAGTGGGTGCCGTACACCGGTCGCGGGGGTTCCGACTCGGCGAGGAGCTTCAGGGCCGTGGCACCCGCCGACGCGGGGGTCCGGCGGGTGCCCGTGTCGTCGGTGGGGCCGGGCCGCCAGCCCTCCATGACGGTGATCCGCCCGCCCTCGGCCTCGAAGACGCGGCCGGTCACCCCTTCGGAAGCGTCGGAGCCGAGCCACACCACGAGGGGCGAGACGTTCTCGGGGGCCATCGCGTCGAAGCCGCTGTCCGGCGCGGCCATCGTCTCGGCGAAGGCGCTCTCGGTCATGCGCGTCCGCGCCGCCGGGGCGATCGCGTTGGCCTGGACCCCGTACCGCCCCATCTCGGCCGCCGCGACGAGCGTGAGGCCGACGATCCCGGCCTTGGCCGCCGCGTAGTTGCCCTGCCCGACGCTGCCGAGCAGCCCCGCGCCCGAGCTGGTGTTGACCACCCGGGCCCGCCGGCCCCGGCCCGCCTTCGCCTCGGCCCGCCAGTACGCCGCCGCGTGCCGCAGCGGGAGGAAGTGGCCCTTGAGGTGGACGCGCATGACGGCGTCCCAGTCGTCCTCTCCGAGGTTGACGAGCATCCGGTCGCGGAGGAAGCCCGCGTTGTTGACGAGGGTGTCGAGGCCGCCGTACGTGTCGACGGCGGCGGCGACGAGGGAGGCCGCGCCCTCCGAGGTGGCGATGTCCCCGCCGTGGGCGACGGCCTCCCCGCCCGCGGCGACGATCGCCTCGACGACTTCCCGGGCGGGGCCGGAGCCGCCGCCGGCGCCGTCGAGCCCGACGCCGAGGTCGTTGACGACGACCCTCGCCCCCTCGGCGGCGAAGGCGAGGGCGTGCGCGCGCCCGAGGCCGCGGCCCGCTCCGGTGACGACGACGACGCGTCCCGCGCAGAGTCCGGTCATGTGAGGTCCTGCCTTTCAGGAGTGGTGGGTGGTGGCGGCGTCGAGGAACGCGGGGCGCTCCCCTCCGCCGTGGATGGGGAGGGCCGCGCCGCTGATGTACGCGGCGCGTTCGGAGGCGAGGAAGACGCAGGCGTCGC
The DNA here is from genome assembly GCF_043081625.1 of Streptomyces sp. NPDC014861. Classification (NCBI taxonomy): domain Bacteria; kingdom Bacillati; phylum Actinomycetota; class Actinomycetes; order Kitasatosporales; family Streptomycetaceae; genus Streptomyces; species Streptomyces sp. NPDC014861. The sequence continues at coordinate 208,482 of NZ_JBIBWV010000005.1, read as the reverse complement.
CGATGTCGGCGGGTTCGGCGAGGCGCCCGAGCGGCACGGTGCGGCCGACGGCGGCGACGCCGTCCTCGTCGCCGTAGTGCAGGTGGGAGAGTTCGGTGCGGACCATGCCGAGGACGAGCGTGTTGACCCGGACGAGCGGGGCCCACTCCACGGCCATGGAGCGGGCCAGGTTCTCCAGGCCGGCCTTGGCGGCGCCGTACGCGGCGGAGCCCGGGGACGGGCGGGTGCCGCTGACGCTGCCGACCATGACGATGGACCCGCCGCCGTCCTGACGGCTCATCACCCGGTGCGCGGCGAGCGAGGCGGTGAGCGGGGCGACGAGGTTCAGTTCGACGACCCGGGCGTGCTGGGCCGGACCGCCGTCGGCGAGGGTCCGGTACGGGGTGCCGCCGGCGTTGTTGACGAGGGTGTCGAGCCGCCCGTGGTCGTCCCGCACCCGCTCGAAGAAGGCCGTCACGGCCTCCGGGTCGCGGAGGTCCACGGGGAGGAACCGGGCGGTGCGGCCGGCCGCGGTGACGGGTGTGTCGGGGGCCCGCCGGGCGCAGGTCACGACCTCCGCCCCGGCTTCGAGCAGGGCCCGGGTGATGCCGGCGCCGACGCCCCGGGTGCCGCCGGTGACGACGGCGACGGAGCCGGACAGATCGATGGTCACTGCCAAGGGACACCTCCCGCAGCGGCCGAACCGCTGCTACCTTCATACCTAACAAACGTTTGGTGGAAAGGTAGCTGATCTGCTCATGGGTGTCTCCACCTCCGCCCCCGACGAGGGCGTCGCCGTCGTCACCGTCGACTTCCCCCCGGTCAACGCCCTCCCCGTCCGCGGCTGGTACGACCTCGCCGCCGCCGTCCGCGCCGCCGGCGCCGACCCGAGGACGCGATGCGTCGTGCTCACCGCCGAGGGCCGCGGCTTCAACGCCGGCGTCGACATCAAGGAGATCCAGCGCGCGACCGGCCCGGAGGCGATCCTCGGCGCCAACCAGGGCTGCGCCGAGGCCTTCGCCGCCGTCTACGAGTGCGAGGTGCCGGTGGTCGCCGCCGTGCACGGCTTCTGCCTCGGCGGCGGCATCGGCCTCGTCGGCAACGCCGACGCGATCGTCGCCTCCGAGGACGCCACCTTCGGCCTGCCCGAACTGGACCGGGGCGCGCTCGGCGCCGCCACCCACCTCGCCCGCCTGGTCCCCCAGCACCTGATGCGCACCCTCTACTACACCTCCCGCACGGTCACCGCCGAGGAGCTGCACCGGCACGGCTCGGTGTGGCGGGTCGTCCCGCGCGAGGGGCTGCGCGAGGCGGCCCTCGACCTGGCCCGCGAGATCGCCGCCAAGGACGGGCGGCTCGTCCGCCTCGCCAAGGCCGCCATCAACGGCATCGACCCGGTGGACGTCCGGCGCAGCTACCGCTTCGAGCAGGGCTTCACCTTCGAGGCCAACCTCAGCGGCGTCGCCGACCGCGTCCGCGACACCTTCGGCACGGACAAGAGGGAGGACAAGTCGTGAGCAAGGACAAGACGATGACCGCCGAGGAGGTCGTCGGCCGGCTGAGCAGCGGCATGACGATCGGCATCGGCGGCTGGGGCTCCCGGCGCAAGCCGATGGCGCTGGTCCGGGCGCTGCTGCGCTCCGACGTCACGGACCTGATCGTGGTCTCGTACGGCGGACCCGACGTCGGGCTGCTGGCCGCCGCGGGGAAGATCCGCAAACTGGTCGCCGCCTTCGCCACGCTCGACTCCGTCCCGCTGGAGCCGCACTTCGGCGCGGCCCGGCAGAGCGGCGCCCTCCAACTGGTGGAGCTGGACGAGGCGATGATGATGTGGGGGCTGACGGCGGCCGTACACCGGCTGCCCTTCATGCCGATCCGGGCCGGGCTCGCCTCCGACGTCATGACCGTCAACCCGACGCTCAGGACCGTCACTTCGCCGTACGGGGACCGCGAGGAGCTCGTCGCCGTCCCCGCGCTCCGCCTGGACGCCGCCCTGGTCCACCTCAACCGCGCCGACGCGCACGGGAACGGCCAGTACCTGGGCCCCGACCCCTACTTCGACGACCTCTTCTGCGAGGCCGCCGACACGGCGTACGTCTCCTGCGAGCGGATCGTGGACACCTCCGAACTGCTCAAGGACGCCGGACCGCAGACCCTGCTGCTCAAGCGGGCCTTCGTGGACGGCGTCGTCGAGACGCCGAACGGCGCCCACTTCACCTCCTGCGTGCCGGAGTACGACCGGGACGAGGCCTTCCAGCGCCACTACGTCGAGGCGGCCCGCGACCCGGAGAAGTGGCGGGAGTTCACCGCGCGGTTCCTCTCCGGCGACGAGCACGCGTACCAGGCCGCGGTGGCGGCGTTCCACGGGGAGGAAGCATGACCGGCACCGACACCACCAGCACCGCCACCCGCGCCGAGTACTGCGTGGTGGCCTGCGCCGAGGCGTGGCGGCACGCCGGCGAGGTCCTGGCCAGCCCGATGGGTACCGTCCCGACGATCGGCGCCCGGCTCGCCAAGCGCGTCTTCGCCCCCGACCTGCTGCTCACCGACGGCGAGGCGCTGCTCGTCGGCGACGTGCCGGCGCTCGGCGCGGCGCCCGGGATCGTGGAGGGATGGCTGCCCTACCGGCAGCACCTGGCCATGGTCGCCACCGGGCGGCGCCACGTGATGATGGGCGCCAGCCAGCTCGACCGGCACGGCAACCAGAACATCAGCTGCATCGGCGACTGGGAGCGGCCCAGGCGCCAGCTCCTGGGCGTGCGCGGCGCGCCGGTCAACACTCTCAACAACCCGACGAGTTACTGGGTCCCCAAGCACTCGACCCGGGTCTTCGTCGAGCGGGTCGACATGGTCTGCGGCGTCGGCTACGACCGGGCCGCGGCGGCCGGGCCCTCCGCCACCCGCTACCACCGCGTCCCGGAGGTCGTCTCGGACCTGGGCGTCTTCGACTTCGAGACCCCGGACCGCGTGATGCGGCTGCGCTCGCTCCACCCGGGCGTCACCGTCGAGCAGGTGCGCGAGGCGACCGGCTTCGCGCTCGTCGTGCCGGAGGAGGTGCCGTACACCCGGGATCCCACGGCGGAGGAACTGCGGCTGATCCGCGAGGAGATCGACCCCCGGGGACTGCGGGACCGCGAGGTCCGGGCATGAGCGGCGCCACCATCGCCACCCCCCTCACCGCCCTCGTCGGGGTCCGGCACCCGATCGTGCAGACGGGCATGGGGTGGGTCGCGGGACCCCGGCTGGTGTCCGCCGCCGCGAACGCGGGCGCGCTGGGCGTCCTGGCCTCCGCGACCATGGGCGTCGAGCAGCTCCGGTCCGCCGTGCGCGAGGTCAGGGCCCGTACGGACGCGCCCTTCGGCGTCAACCTGCGGGCCGACGCCGGGGACGCGGCCGAACGGGTCCGGATCATCATCGACGAGGGCGTGAAGGTCGCCTCCTTCGCGCTCGCGCCCTCGCGTGAACTGATCGCCCGCCTGAAGGACGCCGGGGTCGTCGTCATCCCCTCGATCGGCGCCCGCCGGCACGCCGAGAAGGTCGCCGCGTGGGGCGCGGACGCGGTCGTCGTGCAGGGCGGCGAGGGCGGCGGCCACACCGGCAGCGTCGCCACCACCGTGCTCCTCCCCCAGGTGGTGGACGCGGTGGACATCCCGGTCGTCGCCGCCGGCGGCTTCCACGACGGGCGCGGCCTGGCCGCCGCCCTCTCCTACGGCGCGGCCGGCATCGCCATGGGCACCCGCTTCCTGCTCACCTCCGACTCGACCGTCCCCGACGCGGTCAAGGACCGTTATCTGGCGGCGGCGGTCGGCGACGTCACCGTCACCACCAAGGTGGACGGGTTGCCCCACCGGATGCTGAGGACCGAGCTGGTCGACGCGCTGGAGCGCTCGGGCCGGGCCTCGGCGCTGCTGCGTGCCGTACGGCACGCGGCGGCCTTCCGGCGCGAGTCCGGCATGAGCTGGCCCCGGATGGTCAGGGACGGCCTCGCGATGAAGCACGGCAGGGAGCTGACCTGGAGCCAGGTCCTGCTCGCGGCCAACACTCCGATGATGCTCAAGGCGTCGATGGTGGACGGCCGCACCGACCTCGGGGTGATGGCCTCGGGCCAGGTCGCGGGCCTGATCGACGACCTCCCCTCGTGCGCGGAGCTCGTCGACCGGATCATGGCCGAGGCGGCGGCGGCGCTGCGCGCGCTGCCCCGCCCGGACTGAACGCCTCCGCACGCACGACGTCCGCCGGGGTGGAAGCCACCCCGGCGGACGCGTGTCCTGCCCCACCCCTGCCCCGACGGCCCCCTCGCACCACCCGGCCCCAGGGGGCCTCCCGGGCATCGGAAAGCCTGCGCCGACCTCCGGCCGGACGGCGACGACGGAACAGGGGACAATCCCGCCCCTACAGCCGCTCGATGATCGTCACGTTCGCCTGCCCACCGCCCTCGCACATCGTCTGGAGGCCGTAGCGGCCTCCGGTGCGCTCCAGTTCGTGGAGGAGGGTGACGGCCAGCTTGGTGCCGGTGGCGCCGAGGGGGTGGCCCAGGGCGATCGCGCCGCCGTTGACGTTCACCTTGTCCGGGTCGGCGCCGGTCTCCTTCAGCCAGGCGAGGACGACCGGCGCGAACGCCTCGTTGATCTCCACGAGGTCGATGTCGTCGAGCGTCATGCCGGCCTTCTTCAGCGCGTACGCCGTCGCCGGGATGGGCGCGGAGAGCATCCGGATCGGGTCCTCGCCGCGCACCGAGAGGTGGTGGATCCGGGCGCGCGGGGTGAGGCCGTGCTCACGCACGGCCCGCTCGCCGGCGAGCAGCATGGCCGAGGCCCCGTCGGAGACCTGGGAGGAGACGGCGGCGGTGATCCGCCCTCCCTCGACGACCGGGTTCAGGCCGGCCATCTTCTCCAGGGAGGTGTCCCGGCGCGGACCCTCGTCGGTGGTGACGTCCCCGAAAGGCACGATCTCGCGCTCGAACCGGCCCTCGTCGATCGCGCGGATCGCCCGCCGGTGCGAGCGGAGCGCGAACTCCTCCATGTCCCGGCGGCTGATGCCCCACTTCTCGGCGATGAGCTCGGCGCCGTGGAACTGGTTGACCGGCTGGCCGCCGTACCGCGCCCGCCAGCCCGCGGAGCCGGCGTACGGGCCCTCGGTGAGGCCGAGCGGGGCCGCGGCCTGCCGGCTGGCGAAGGCGATGGGGACCATCGACATGTTCTGGACGCCGCCGGCGACGACGAGGTCCTGGGTGCCGGACAGGACGCCCTGGGCGGCGAAGTGCAGGGCCTGCTGCGAGGAGCCGCACTGCCGGTCGACGGTCACGCCGGGCACCTCCTCCGGCAGTCCCGCGGCGAGCCAGCAGGTGCGGGCGATGTCGCCGGCCTGCGGTCCGACGGTGTCCAGGCAGCCGAACACGACGTCCTCGACGGCCGCCGGGTCGGCGCCCGAGCGCTCCATCAGCGCCTTCAGGACGTGGGCGCCGAGGTCGGCGGGGTGGACGGCGGAGAGTCCGCCGTTCCGCCGGCCGACCGGGGTGCGGATCGCTTCGACGATGTAGGCCTCGGCCATGGTCACTCCTTGGGGGTACGTGAGGTGCGTCGGGTGTGTCGGGTCCTGCGGGTACGTCAGGGGCCGCGGCCACGTCAGGGGCTGCGGGTGCCGCGGCTCCGTCGGGCGCGTCGGTGTCCGGCTCGGAGCGCGACCCCCTCCAGCACCATCGAGAGGTACTGGCGGGCGATCTCCTCCGGGCTGTGCTGTCCGCCCGGCCGGTACCAGGACGCCGCGACCCAGACGGTGTCGCGGACGAAGCGGTAGGTGAGCCGGACGTCGAGGTCGGTGCGGAAGTCCCCGGAGGCCACTCCGGACTCCAGGGTCCTGAGCCAGGCGCGCTCGAAACGCCGCTGTGCCTCGGCGAGATAGCCGAAGCGGGGCTGGTCCCGCAGCTGCCCGGACTCCTTCTGGTAGATGGCGACGGCGGCGCGGTGCCGGTCGATCTCCCGGAACGACTCGGTGACGAGGGCCTCCAGGGTCTCCCGGGGGCCGAGGCCGGCGGCGAGCACGGCGTCGTACCGGGTCCACAGCTCGTCCAGGAAGCCGGAGAGGATCTCGTCGAGCATCGACTCCTTGGAGTCGAAGTGGTAGTAGAGGCTGCCCGCGAGCAGACCGGCCGCGTCGGCGATCCTGCGGACGGTGGTGGCGTCGTACCCCTGGACGGCGAAGACCTCGGCCGCCACGTCCAGGAGCTCGCGGCGCCGCTCGGGCGCCGGTCTCACGGGTGCTGGCTGCTGACCGAGAGCACCTCGCCGGTGAGGTACGAGGAGTACCCGCTGGCGAGGAAGACGATCACGTTCGCCACCTCCCACGGCTCGGCGTACCGGCCGAAGGCTTCTCGGGAGGTGAGCTCCGCGAGGAGTTCGGGGGTGGTGACCTTCACGAGGTGGGGGTGCATGGCGAGGGACGGCGAGACGGCGTTGACGCGGACCCCGTAGGCGGCGGCCTCCAGCGCGGCGCACCGGGTGAGGGCCATCACGCCGGCCTTGGCGGCGGCGTAGTGGGCCTGGCCCTTCTGCGCGCGCCAGCCGACGACCGAGGCGTTGTTGACGATCACGCCGCCCGCCTCGGCCGCCTTCATGCGCCGGAGCGCGGCGCGGGTGCAGCGGAAGGTGCCGTTGAGGGTGACGTCGAGGACCTTGTCCCACTGGTCGTCGGTCATGTCGACGAGGTCCGCGGTGCCGCCGAGCCCGGCGTTGTTGACGACGATGTCGAGGCGTCCGTGGCGTTCCTCGGCGAGGTCGAGGAGGGCCGCGACCTGGGTCTCGTCGGTGACGTCGCAGGGCAGCGAGGCCACCCGGCCGGCGCCGAACTCGGCGGCGAGCTCCGCCTCCGACTCCTTCAGACGCCGGGCGTGGGCGTCGGAGATCACGACGTCGGCGCCCTCCTCCAGGAGGCGGCGGGCGGTGGCGCCGCCGATGCCGGCTCCGGCGGCGGCGGTGACGACGGCGGTGCGGCCGGCGAGCAGGGCGTGGCCGGGGAGGTAGGGGGGTGGGGTGCCGGTCACGGGCGGTCCTCCTTGGGCAGGCCGAGGACGCGCTCGGCGATGATGTTGCGCTGGATCTCGTTCGAGCCGGCGTAGATCGTGTCGGCGCGGGAGAAGAGGAAGAGGCGCTGCCAGTCGGTGAGGTCGTACGGCTCCCCGGCGGCGAGCATGCCGTCGGCGCCGCAGACGTCCATGGCGAGCTCGCCGAGTTCGCGGTGCCAGGTGGCCCAGAAGATCTTGTTGATGGACGCCTCGGGGCCGGGTGCTCCGGCGGTGACGCCGCTGAGCATCCTGAGGGCGTTGAAGCGGATGGTCTCCAGGCCGGTCCAGGCGCGGGCGATGCGGTCGCGGACGATCGGGTCGGCGGCGGCGCCGTTCCGCCCGGCCAGTTCGATCACCGCCTCCAGTTCGCGCCGGAAGCCGACCTGTTGGCCGAGGGTGGAGACGCCCCGCTCGAAGCCGAGGGTGGCCATGGCGACCTTCCAGCCGTCGCCGGGCGCGCCGACGATGTTGTCCGCGTCGGTTCCGGCCCCGTCGAAGAAGACCTCGTTGAACTCGGAGGTGCCGGTGAGCTGGACGATGGGCCGGATCTCCACCCCGGGGGCGTCCAGGGGGACCAGGAGGTAGGAGAGACCGCGGTGGCGGGCGGAGCCCGGCTCGGTGCGGGCGACGACGAAGCACCAGTCGGCCTCGTGGGCGCCTGAGGTCCACACCTTCTGTCCGGTGACCACCCACCGGTCGCCGTCCCGCTCGGCCCGGGTGCGGACGTTGGCGAGGTCGGAGCCGGCGTCGGGCTCGGAGTAGCCCTGGCACCAGAGTTCGTCGACGGCGACGATCCGGGGCAGGAAGCGGGCGCGCTGGGCCGGGGTGCCGAAGGCGATGAGGGTGGGTCCGACGAGCTGCTCGCCGATGTGGCCGACGCGGGCGGGGGCGTCGGCGAGGGCGTACTCCTCGTGGAAGGCGACCTGTTCCTCCAGGCTCGCGCCCCGGCCTCCGTACTCCTTCGGCCAGCCGACGCAGGTCCATCCGTGGGCGGCCATGTGCCGTTCCCAGGCGAGGCGTTCGGTGTGCGCCTCGTGCTCGCGTCCGGGGCCGCCACGGCCGCGCAGGTCCGCGAACTCGCCGGTGAGGTGGGTCCGCAGCCAGCCGCGGACCTCCCTGCGGAACTCCTCGACGTTGCTCATGGCCGTACGTTAACCTACCAAACACTTGTTAGGGAAGGAGGGCGGATGTCCGCTGCCCGCACCACGTCCGACGAGCCCGTCCGCTACGAACGGCGGGGCCCCGTCGCCGTCGTCACCATGGACCGGCCCCAGTACCGCAACGCCCAGAACTCCGCGATGACCTACGCCCTCGACCGCGCCTTCTACCGCGCGGCGGAGGACGGCGAGGTCAAGGTCGTCGTCCTCGCCGGCGCCGGCGAGCACTTCTCCGCGGGGCACGACATCGGCACCCCGGAGCGCGACGCGCACCTGCCCTTCGAGCGGCGGGCCGGCCTCTGGTGGGACCACTCGGACAAGGAGGGCGCGGAGAGCCGCTTCGCCCGCGAGTCCGAGGTCTACCTGGGCATGTGCCGCCGCTGGCGCGAACTGCCCAAGCCGGTCGTCGCGTCCGTGCAGGGCGCCTGCGTCGCCGGCGGTCTGATGCTCGCCTGGATCTGCGACCTGATCGTCGCCTCCGAGGACGCCTTCTTCGCCGACCCGGTGGTCCGCATGGGCATCCCCGGCGTCGAGTACTTCGCCCACCCCTGGGTGATGCCGCCCCGGATCGCCAAGGAGTTCCTGTACACCGGCGACCGGATGGGCGCCCGCCGCGCCCACGAGGTCGGCATGGTCAACCGGGTCGTCCCCCGCGACGAACTCGAGGCCCGGACGATGGAACTGGCCCTGCGGATCGCCGAGATGCCCCGCATGGGGCTCGCCCTCACCAAGCGCGCCGTCAACCAGGCCGAGGACCTCCAGGGTCTGCACACGGGCATGGACTCCGTCTTCGGACTGCACCACCTCGCGCACGCGCACAACGCCGAGACCGCCCGCGACGCACTGGGCGGCATGGACATCCACGCCATGAAGGCGGCGGGAGCCTGATGGACCTCGACTTCTCCGCGGCCGACGACGCCTTCCGGGCCGAGGCCCGCGCCTGGCTCGCCGCCCACGTGCCCACCACGCCCCTGCCCTCCCTGGAGACCGCCGAGGGCTTCGCCGCCCACCGCGCCTGGGAGGCCGAACTCGCCGCCGACCGCTGGTCGGTGGTCTCCTGGCCCGAGGAGTACGGCGGCCGGGGCTCCTCCGTCCTGCGCTGGCTGGTCTTCGAGGAGGAGTACTACGCCGCCGGCGCGCCCGGCCGCGTCGCCCAGAACGGCGTCAACCTGCTCGCCCCCACCCTCTTCGAGCACGGCACCGACGAGCAGCGCGCCCGCGTCCTGCCGCCCATGGCGTCCGGCGAGGTCGTCTGGGCCCAGGCGTGGTCCGAACCCGAGTCCGGCTCCGACCTCGCGAGCCTGCGCTCCACCGCGGTGCGCACCGACGGCGGCTGGCTGCTCCGCGGCCAGAAGACCTGGTCCTCCCGGGCCGCCTTCGCCGACCGCGCCTTCGGCCTCTTCCGCAGCGATCCGGACGCGGACCGGCCGCACCGGGGGCTGACGTACCTCATGTTCCCGCTCGACGCGGACGGCGTCACCGTACGGCCCGTCGGACGGCTCGACGGCAAGCCCGCCTTCGCCGAACTCTTCCTCGACGACGTGTTCGTCCCCGACGAGGACGTGATCGGCGCGCCCGGCGACGGCTGGCGGGTCGCCATGAGCACGGCCGGCAACGAGCGCGGCCTCACCCTGCGCAGCCCCGGCCGGTTCTCCGCCGCCGCCGACCGGCTCGCCGCCCTGTGGCGCGCGCACGCCGACCCCGCCGACACCGCCGTCCGCGACCGCGTCGCCGACGCCGTCATCGGCGCGAGCGCCTACCGCCTCTTCACCTACGCCAACGCCTCCCGGCTCGCCGCCGGCGGCTCGATCGGCGCCGAGTCCAGCCTCAACAAGGTGTTCTGGTCCGAGCTCGACATCGCGCTCCACGAGACCGCCCTCGACCTCCTCGGACCGTACGGCGAACTCTCCGACGAGGCCGCGGAGGCACCCGCGCACGGCTCCTGGGCCGAGGGGCACACCTTCTCCCTGGCCGGACCCATCTACGCAGGGACCAACGAGATCCAGCGCGACATCATCGCCGAGCGGCTGCTCGGCCTGCCGAAGGGACGCCGGTGATGCGGTTCCTGCTCGACGACGAACAGCGGGAGTTCGCCCGCACCCTGGACGCGCTCCTGTCGGCGGCCGGCACCCCCCGGGCCGCGCGGGCCTGGGCGGCCGGCGACGACGCCCCGGGACGCGCCCTCTGGGCCCGGCTCGCGGACGCCGGAGTGTTCGCGCTGGCCGTGCCCGAGGCGTACGAGGGCCTCGGCCCGCTGCCGGTCGAACTGACCGTGGCCTTCACCGAACTGGGCCGGCACGCCGTCCCCGGACCGCTCGTCGAGACGGTCGCCGCCGCGGCCCTCCTCGACCGGCTCGGCGACAAGGCCGCGGCCTCCGCCTGGCTGCCCCGCGTCGCCGCCGGCCGGGCGCTGGTCTCCCTCCGCGTCCCGGAGTTCACCGGCCCGTTCGCGCTCGACGCGGACCTGGCCGACGCCGTCCTGGTCGCCGAGGACGACACCGTACGGATCGCCGACGCCACCGGCCCCGTCCAGCCCTCGGCCGATCCGGTACGCCGTCTGGCACGGCCCGCCGCCGGCGGCACCGTCCTGGCCCGCGGCCCCGAGGTGGCCGTCGCCACCGCGCACGCCGCCGAGGTCGCCGCCCTCGCGACGGCCGCCCAGTCCCTGGGCCTCGGTCGGGCACTGCTCGACCGGACGGTCGCCCACGTCAAGCAGCGCACCCAGTTCGGCGTGCCCATCGGCTCGTTCCAGGCCGTGAAGCACCGCCTGGCCGACACCCTCCTCGCCCTGGAGTTCGCCCAGCCGCTGCTGCACGCCGCCGCCCTGGCCCTCGCCGCGCACGGGACGGCGCCCCGGGAGGTCGCCGCCGCCAAGGTCACCGCGGGCGAGGCCGCCCACACCGCCGCCCGCACCGCCCTCCAGCTCCACGGCGCCGTCGGCTACACCGAGGAGCTGGACCTCTCCCTGTGGATCCGCAAGGCACGGCCGCTCCGCGACGCCTGGGGCACCCCCGCCTCCTGCCGCGCCCGTGTCCTCACCCCCTGAAACCTCCCCACCGCACCCGGGAGCACCATGTCCGCCGCACCGTCCCCGCACACCCCCGAGAGACAGCACGACCCGGCGCCGCTGCGCCGGGCGGCGCTGTCGAGCCTGCTCGGCACCGTCATCGCGTACCACGGCTTCCTGCCGCACAGCACGATGTCCGGCACCCGCGTCCGCCACACCGGCGCCTCGCTCGGCCACCGGCAGGCCGCCCCGGCCGGCGGCGGCTTCACCCCGCTGCTCGCGGGCGGCCTGCTCGCGGACCGCTCCGGCAGGGACCTGTCCGAGGCGGCCCCGGCGGCGCCCCGCACCACCACCGCATCCGCCGTCGAGAAGGGAGCAGAGGCATGAGGTTCACCGAGGAGCAGGAGGAACTGCGCACGGCGGTGCGACAGTTGCTCCGGCGGCATCCGGGCGGGTCGGCCTGGCGGCCGCTGGTCGAGCAGATCGGGGTGGCGGGGCTCGCCGTCCCCGAGGAGTACGGCGGCGCCGGCTGCGGGGCCGTGGAGGTGCACGTGGTGATGGAGGAGCTGGGGCGGGAGCTGAGCCCCGTCCCGTATCTCGGCTCCGCGGTGCTCGCGGCGCAGGCGCTGCTGGCCGCCGGCTCCGCGCGGGAGTGCGCCGCGCTGCTGCCGGGGCTCGTCTCGGGCCGGGCGACGGCGGCGCTCGCCTGGGCCGAGGGCGGCTCCTGGGATCCGGAGGCGGTGCGGACCGAGGCCCTCGCCTCCCCCGGCGGCTGGCGGCTCACCGGGGTGAAGGAGCACGTGCTCGACGGGGCCGACGCGGCGACGGTGCTGGTGGCCGCCCGGACGGGGGCCGGGGTGTCGCTGTTCGCGGTGGCCAGCGACGGGCCGGGGGTCGTCCGCCGGGGGACGGTGCCGATGGACGAGACCCGGGCGCAGGCGCGGGTGGTGCTCGACGGGGCGGAGGGGCGGCTGGTCGGTGCCGAGGGCGACGGCGGACGGGTGCTGCGGCATGTCCTCGACCTGGCGTGCACGGCGCTGGCCGCGGAGCAGGTCGGCGCGGCGGCGCGGTGCCTCGAACTGACGGTGGCGTACGCCGCGGAGCGGGTGCAGTTCGGGCGACCCATCGGCTCCTTCCAGGCGGTGAAGCACCGGCTCGCGGACGCGTACGTCCGGGTCGAGTCGGCGCGCTCCGCCGCGCTCGGAGCCGCCTTCGCCGCCGCGGACGGCACGCGCGGACCGGAGTTGACCCGGCTCGCCGCCACCGCCAAGTCGGTCTGCTCGGAGGCGTTCGCCGAGGTGGCCGGGGAGACGATCCAGCTGCACGGCGGGATCGGCATCACCTGGGAGCACGACGCGCACCGCTACCTCAAGCGGGCGCACGGCTCCGCCCGGCTCTTCGGCCCGCCCCACTGGCACCGCTCCCGCCTGGCCACCGCGCTCGGCCTGCCGGACCCGGTGCCCGCCCCCGTCCGCGACTCCGTCAGCCGTTGATGGAGAAGAAGAGGGTGTCGTGGTGGTACCAGTCCAGGCCGCGCGCCTTGGTGGACTCCCACTCGTCGTGCTCGAACTCCAGCTTCTCGATGAGGAGATCGAGGTCGTGGACGAAGTCGGGGTCGATCTTCTCCCGCACGGCGCGGTAGGCGTCGGCGGCCGGCTTGGCCCGGTCGAGCGGCAGCATCCCGATGTCGGGGCCGTCGACGGCGTACGGCACGTGGAAGGGGATCTCGTCCGGCGGGCCGGAGAAGAGAAATCCGTGCGGGAGCAGGTCGGCGGGGACGCCGTGCTGCTTCAACTGCTCGTCGAGCAGGCTGAAGAAGGTGCTCGGCTTGGAGTAGACGCCAAGGTCGTAGGGGTCGGAGCCGCAGAGGTCGATGATGTGCTGGAGCGCCCGGGCGTAGGCCTTGCCCGCGTACGTCCCCGGCGCGTCGGCGCGGCCCTCGATCAGGTGCTCCAGGGCCTCCGGAATCGTCAGGTCCCAGTCGAGGCCCTGATGGTCCAGATCGCGCTGGCTGGCCTCGCACCGCTCGCGGATCATGGGGAGCACACGCCGCTGCTCGTCGGTGAGGCGCTGCGCCGCACCGAGGTAGGCGACGGCCTCGGAGCGGTCGCCGCTGGTGTACGAAATGATTCGGCTCATGATCGACATGCTGGCACGCGGCACTGACAACGCCCCCCTCGGCCGGTGCCGAGGGGGGCGTCGTCGCGGGTGACGCGGGGTCAGCCGGCGAGCAGCAGCAGGGTGTCGATGACGCGGTTCGAGAAGCCCCACTCGTTGTCGTACCAGGCGACGACCTTGACGTGGCGACCGTCGACCCGGGTGAGGGCCGCGTCGAAGATGGACGAGTGCGGGTTGCCGGTGATGTCGGAGGAGACGAGCTCGTCCTCCGAGTACTCCAGGACACCGGCGAGCTTGCCCTCGGCGGCCTTGCGGTAGGCGTCGAGGATCTCCTCGCGGGTGACCTCGCGGGTGACCGTGGTGTTCAGCTCGACGATGGAGCCGACCGGGACGGGCACGCGGATCGAGTCGCCGGCGAGCTTGCCGTCGAGCTGCGGCAGGACCAGGCCGATGGCCTTGGCGGCACCGGTGCTGGTCGGGACGATGTTGACGGCGGCGTTGCGGGCGCGGCGGGCGTCGCGGTGCGGGCCGTCCTGGAGGTTCTGCTCCTGGGTGTAGGCGTGCACGGTCGTCATGAAGCCGTGCTCGATGCCGGCCAGCTCGTCGAGGACGGCGGCCAGCGGGGCGAGCGCGTTGGTGGTGCAGGAGGCGTTCGAGACGATCGTGTGCAGCTCGGCGTCGTACTTGTCGCTGTTCACGCCGTAGGCGAGCGTCACGTCGGCACCGTCCGAGGGCGCGCTGACCAGGACCTTCTTGGCGCCGGCGTCCAGGTGGAGGCGGGCGTCCTTGGCGCTGGTGAAGCGGCCGGTGGCCTCCAGGACGATCTCGACGCCCAGCTCGGCCCAGGGGAGGTTGGCCGGCTCGCGCTCGGCGAGGACCTTGATGCGGTGGCCGTCCACGACGAGGGTGTCGCCCTCGACGGAGACCGGGCGGCCGAGGCGGCCCGAGGTGGAGTCGAAGGCGAGGAGACGGGCCAGCGCCTTCGGCTCGGTGAGGTCGTTGACGGCGACGACCTCCAGCGTGGTGTCGCGCTCCAGCAGGGCGCGGAGCACGTTGCGGCCGATGCGACCGAAACCGTTGATGGCGATGCGAGTCATGATGCGGTGTCCCTTCCGTTTCTTCGTGACCCAGCCTCGCTCGCCGCGCCCCGGCGCGGCAGGGGCGAGATCGCCATGGTCCGAAAGGATCGTGCCAAGAACCTGGCGGGGCGGCCCGCGGGTCCTCCGGAAGGGGTCAGTCGCCCCGGGTGAAGGTGCGGCGGTAGTCGCTCGGGGTGGTGCCGAGGATCCGCTGGAAGTGCATCCGCAGGTTGGCGCCGGTGCCGAGTCCGGTGTCGGCGGCGATCTGCTCGACCCCGCGCTCGGAGCGTTCGAGGAGTTCGCGGGCGCGGTCGACGCGGGCCCGGAGCAGCCACTGCATGGGCGTGTAGCCGGTCTCCTCGACGAAGCGGCGGGAGAAGGTGCGCGGCGAGACGGCGGCGTGGCGGGCGAGGACGTCGAGGGTGAGGGGCTCGTCGAGGTGGTGCAGGACCCATTCGCGGGTGGCGGCGAAGCGCTCGCCGTGGGGTTCGGGGACGCTGCGGGGCACGTACTGGGCCTGGCCGCCGCTGCGGTAGGGGGCGGCGACGAGCCTGCGGGCGGCGTGGTTGGCGGCGCCGACGCCGAGGTCGCCGCGGAGGATGTGGAGGCAGAGGTCGAGGCCGGAGGCGGCGCCCGCGGAGGTGAGGACGCTCCCCTCGTCGACGAAGAGGACGTTCTCGTCGACGTGGACGAGGGGGCGTTTCTCGGCGAGGGCCCGGGCGTAGTGCCAGTGAGTGGTGGCGCGCCGGCCGTCGAGGAGGCCGGTGGCGGCGAGGGCGAAGGCTCCGGTGGAGATCGCGGCGAGCCGCGCCCCGCGCGCGTGGGCGGCGATCAGGGCCTCGACCACGGCCGGGGGCGGGTCCTCGCGGTCGGGGAAGCGGTAGCCGGGGACGAAGACGATGTCGGCCCAGGCGAGGGCGTCGAGGCCGTGGGCGACGTTGTAGGAGAGGCCGTCGCCGCCGGTCACCAGGCCGGGGGTGGCACCGCAGACGCGGACTTCGTAGGGCATGCTCGCGCGGGTCGTGAACACCTGGGCGGGGATGCCGACGTCGAGGGGTTTGGCGCCTTCGAGGACGAGGACGGCGACGCGGTACAGACGGGTGGGGGGCACGTCACGAGCCTACGTGGCGCCGGTGGCCGGGCCGACGGGCCCGGCCACGCGCGCGCGTGGGGCGGGTCAGCCGTGCGGGAGGATGACGGCGCGGCCGTCGACCCGGCCGGCGTGCAGCCGCTCGTACGCCTCGGGCGCCTCGTCCAGCGAGTAGGTCTCGGTGTGGACGTCGACGGCGCCCGCGCGGGCCAGGTCGAGGACCTCGATGAGTTCGGCGCGGGTGCCCCAGTACGGGGAGGCGACGCTCACCTCGTACGGGAGGGCGCCGAAGCCGACGGGGAGGGTGCCGCCGCCGAGGCCGACGATGGTGACGTCCCCCTCCACCGCGGCCATGGCGCCGGCGGCGGCGGTGGTGGGCGGGGCGCCGACGAAGTCGAGGACGACCTCGGCGCCGCGCCCACCGGTCAGGGCACGGACGGTGCCGGCGGCGGAGGCGTCGGAGAGGACGGTGTCGTGGGCGCCGACGGTCCGGGCGAGGGCGAGCTTCTCCTCGGAGACGTCGAGGGCGACGACCCGGGCGGCGGTCAGGGCGCGGAGCAGCTGGACGGCGACGTGGCCGAGGCCGCCGGTGCCGATGACGACGGCGGTGGAGCCGGGGACGAGCTTCGGCAGGGAGCGCTTGACGGCGTGGTACGGGGTGAGGCCGGCGTCGGTCAGCGGGACCGCCTGGACCGGGTCGAGGCCGCCGAGCGGCACGAGGTGACGCGGGCTGTCGACGATCATGTACTCGGCGATGGCCCCTGGGGCGCCGAGGCCGGGCGGGTGGATGCCGAGCTCGGCGGCGCGCAGACAGTAGTTCTCCTTGCCCTGGGCGCACATGAAGCAGTTTCCGCAGCCCCAGGGGCCGTAGACGGCGACGGAGTCGCCCTCGGTGACGCCGGTGACGCCGTCGCCGAGGGCGGCGACGGTGCCGACGCCTTCGTGGCCGAGAGTGAGGGGCAGCGGGAAGGGGAGCTGTTCGGCGGGCCAGCTCATGACGGCGATGTCGGAGTGGCAGACGCCGGCGGCGGTGACCTTGAGGAGGACCTGCCCGGGGCCTGGTTCCGGGTCGGGGACGGTGACGACTTCGGGGGCGGCACCCACGGTGCGGTACTGCAGTGCCTTCATGGCGCTTTCCTTTCCGGCGTCGCTGGGGCGCCTCGGCCGCGGGGCGGGCACGGGGCGGGCGGGCACGCCTTCTCCAGGGTGCGTCCGGGGCACCGCACACGCATGGCGGTTCCCGCCGGGCGGACATAGATGCAACATACACCCACCAGGCCGGGGCGGGGGTCCGCCCGCGCCGGGGCGGGGCCCTGCCCCGACCCGCGCCCTCTCAGGCGCGCAGCGTGTACCAGGGCCGGTCGGCACGCTCCGCCGGGGTCCCGTCGAGGATCCGCGCGGTGCGGGCCGCCGGATCGAGGAGGACGGTCGCGAGGCTCGCCCACCGCCGCCCGAGCGGCGCCCCGGGGTCCGGCAGGCAGGTGACCGGCGGCTCGCCGGGGCCGGTGACGAGCAGCCGCAGCAGTGCGTCGTGGTCCGCCGCGGCCGCCCGTCCGAGGCGGTCGCGCAGGAAGTCGTACCGCTCACCCGAGTCGGGCTGGTAGAGCCACGTCTTCTCGCCGCGCGCGGGCCCCGGGCTGAGGAAGTGGTTGGTCCGCAGATGGGTGCCGTCGGCCACCGGCGGCACCTCGAAGACCCCCTCGGGGCTCAGGTCGAGCAGCACGGCCCGCTCCCGGTCGAAGAGGAGGAAGGACCCGGAGGAGGCGAGCGGCGCGGACCGGACCAGCTCGACCGCGTGGGCGACGTCGCCGGCCTCCTCCAGCACGAGGGCGGCGAGGACGTGCATGGGCAGGCCGCCGACGCGGTCGTCGCGGTGGCCGAGGATGTTGAAGTGGAGGGCCAGTCCGGCGCTGTTGACGCCGATCTTGGCGAGGATGCCGTACTCGGTCAGGCCGACGTACCGATGGGCCCCGCCGCCGGAGTCGACGGTGTGCCAGGAGCCGCCGAGCTCGACGTGCCAGTCCCAGGTCTGGACTCCGAGATGGGTGGCGCCGCCGCCGGGCGCGGCGACCCGGCGCACGACGGTGGAGCACTCGCCGGGCGGGACGGCGCGGCTCCGGGCCAGGATCTCGGTACGGGTGTTGAGCGCGGCGACCCGCCACGGTTCGACGCCGGCGCCTTCCGCGATCCCCTCGATCTGCTCGCGCAGGGCGGGCCGGAAGCCGCCGATGACGTCGAGGGCCCGCTGGGCGTCGCCCCTGACGGCCTCCCCCGTGATCCGCGCGAGCGCGAACAGCCGGTCGTAGACGTCGAGCGCGGCCCGCAGCCCCTCGCCGAGGCGGGCACCCCGCGCCCGTCCCCGCACGCGCGGATCGACGGCGTCGACGGCCACATGGAGGCGGTGGTCGGGGCGGGGGAAGGCGGAGAGCGACATGCGGCGGACTCCCAGGACGGGGATCAGGACGAAAGCACTATTGGCCGTGCGACCAATAACGCGTCCCATCCAACAGCGCGAGGCGCTGGACCGTCAAGCGCTCCAGGGCTCCGCCCCGCTGCGCAGCCGTCAGGCGCCAGCCGCCCCCACCCCGCCGCGCGGCTCCGGAGGGCCGCGCGGCTCCGGACGGCCCGTCAGCGGCCCCTGGCACCGGGGCTGTCAGTGGGGGAAGGGAGACTCGGACCATGCTCACCGGGATCGACGCCATCGACTGGACCGCCCTCCAGCACGCCTACGGGGACGCCTCCGACGTGCCGGAGATGCTGCGCGGGCTGCTCTCCGCCGACGCGGACGAGCGGGAGGGCGCCCTGGACGCCCTCTACGGGACGGTGCACCACCAGGGGGACGTGCACGACAGCACCGTGGCCTGTCTCCCCTTCCTCTTCGAGATCGCCACCACCCCGGGCCCCGCGGGGCGCGGCCACGTGGTGGAGCTGCTGCGGAGCATCCACGGCGACGAGCGCGACCCGGAGGAGCTGGACTTCTGGTCGGACGACGAGGAGGAGTACGAGGAGTGGTGCCGGCTCCTCGCGCGGGCCGAGGCGGACGTCTGCTCCCGCGCCGGAAGCCTGCTGCCCCTCCTCGCCGACGCCGACCCGGGGGTGCGGCGGGCCGTGCCCGGGGCGCTGGCGCAGCTCCTCCCGGACCCGGAGGCCGTACGGGACGCGCTGGTCGCCCGACTGCCGGCCGAGCCCGACGAGGCCGTGCTCCGCGCGGTGGCCGCCGCCCTCGGTGACCTGGCCGTCCGCGAGACCGGCCTCGCCGCTTCGGTCGCGGACGCCCTGGAGACGCTGGTCGGCCGGCCCGGCGGAGGGCTCCCCCTCGCCGCGCTCACCGCCCTCGCGCGCTGCGCCCCGGACCGCCTCCCCGCACCGGACGTCACCACGCGGCTCGCGGCGGAGGAGGTGCGGACGGCCGTGTCCGGGGCGCCGGCCCCGGAGCCGCCACCCTCGGAACCGGAGCCCTCGGACACGCTGACCGGGTATCTGCGCCGGCTGCGCGCCCGGCACACCGCGGGCGCCCGGGCTCCCTGGGCGACCGAGCTCCTCGGTGAGCTGCACGCCGCCCTGGGCGACCGCGTCGAGGCCCGCTTCGCCCTCGTCACCGACCAGCTGGGCGGCGCCGAGCGGGAGCAGCGCCGCGCGGCGGTCGACATGGCGGGCGCCCTGCTCACCGGCTGGCGGGGCCCGCACGAGGAGCCCGTACGGCTCCTGGGCGAGTTGGCGCTGCGGTCCGATCCGGCCCTGGCGCGGGAGGCGGCGGGCGAGCTGCGACGACTCGCCGTCGTCGGGGCTCCGGCGGCCGAGGCGCTGGCCGAGCGCGTGGCGCGCGGGCCGGGGCTGCCGCCGCAGGCGCGCTGGCACGAGACGAGTTACGGGGCGGCGCTCGGCGCGCTGGCGGCGCAGGGCGACCGGCGGGCCGTACCGGGCCTCGCCGAGGTCCTGCGGTACGGGCACGTGCCGGAGGAGCTGCCCGTGTGGCTGGAGCGGATGGGGCCCGGGACGGCGGCCCTGCTGGGCCCCGCCCTGACGGCACGGCTCGGGTCGATGGTCGGCGCCGGGCGGAGCTCGTTCGCGGAGGCGCTGCTGGGCGCGGCGGCGGTGGCCGCCCCCGAGGCGGCGGCCGAGGCCGCGCTGGGGTATTTGCGGCTCGACGGCCAGGCGCGGATCCGCTCGCGGGGGCCGGCCCTCCGGGTCCTGGCCCGCCTCGGCGTCGGGGCGGCGGCGGCCCTCCCCCTTCTGCTGCGCCTGGCCGACGGGGCGGGGGAGGCCGGGGACGCCGAGACGGCGGCCGCGCTGTGGGCGGCGGGCGGCTCCGGGGTGACCGGGCGCGTGCTGGAGCTGCTGGCGGCGGGGCTCCGCTCCGAGCGGTGGCAGGACCGCCACGAGGCCCTGTGTGCGGTGGCGCGCGTGGGGCCGGCCGCGGCCCCTCTGCTGCCGGCGCTGCGCGGGCTCGCCTCCCGGCCGGAGGAGCAGGACGGGTACCTGGCCGGTGCGGTGGCGCGGGCGCTGTGGCATGTGGGCGGCGACCCGGAGGAGACGCTCCCGGCGAGCCTCCACGGCTGGGAGCGGCTGCGGAGCAACCGCCCGGAGATTGCGGAGGTCTGGGCCGGGATGGGCGGGGACGCCGCCCCCGCCCTCCCTCTGCTGCGCGCCGAGCTGGCCTCGCCCCGGCGGCATGACAACGAGGGCGGTTCCCGGGGCCGCGTGCGCTACCGGGTCGAGGACGACGAGCGGCTCCTCGGGCACGCCCGCGCGGTCCGCGCCGCCTGCCGGGACTGAGTGCCTGCCGGTCCCGGGGCGGGCCGCGTCCCGGGGTTCAGGCCGCGCAGGACGGGCAGCGGCCGCGGTAGGTGACGTCGACCTTGGAGACGGTGAAGCCGTAGCGCTCGGAGTCGGGGAGGACGGCGAGCGGGTCGCCGGTGGGCCGGACGTCGCGGATGGTCCCGCAGTCCGTGCAGACCAGGTGCTGGTGGGGATGGTGGGCGTTGGGGTCGTATCGCTTCGCCCGGCCGTCGGTGGAGAGTTCGACCACCTCTCCGAGGGTGACCAGTTCGCCCAGGGTGTTGTAGACGGTCGCGCGGGCGATCTCGGGCAGTCGCTCCACGGCGCGCGCGTGCACCTCGTCGGCGGTGAGGTGCACGTGCTCACCGGCGAGGACCTCCGCGACGACACGCCGCTGCGACGTCATCCGCCAGCCGCGGGCGCGCAGCCGCTCCAGCAGGTCACTCATATGGGCCTACCTGTTCCTTCTCGGCGAGGGCCGCGCGCGGAGTCTCACTGTCCCCCGGCCCGGCTCGTCACCACTTTGGCGTCGTTCTTGACTTGGACTTCGTCCATTGTAGGATCAGTTTTGTTGATGGCCAAGGGACAGGAAGAGTCCGACACGGCGGGAGACGAGGACGTGACGTGCCGCTTCGGGGGAACACCCCGGGCGGCACCGCTTCGTCGGGTCTCCGTGTCCGCGACCTTCCCGCGCGTGTCCGGAAGGAATACCCATGTCTGAGAACCTCGATGCACCCGGCGGCGACGTGAAGGCCGAGGGCGCCGGCGGCTGCCCCGTGGCCCACGGGCGCGCCGCTCACCCCACCCAGGGCGGAGGCAACCGCCAGTGGTGGCCGAACCGGCTCAACCTGCGGATCCTGGCCAAGAACCCGGCCGTGGGCAACCCGCTCGGTGAGGACTTCGACTACGCCGAGGCGTTCAAGGCGCTCGACCTCGCCGCCGTGAAGCGGGACATCGCCGAGGTCCTCACGACCTCGCAGGACTGGTGGCCGGCCGACTTCGGCCACTACGGCCCCTTCATGATCCGCATGGCGTGGCACAGCGCGGGCACCTACCGCATCAGCGACGGCCGCGGCGGCGCCGGCGCCGGCCAGCAGCGCTTCGCGCCGCTCAACAGCTGGCCGGACAACGGCAACCTGGACAAGGCCCGCCGTCTGCTGTGGCCGGTGAAGAAGAAGTACGGCCAGTCCCTCTCCTGGGCCGACCTCATGATCCTCACCGGCAACGTGGCGCTGGAGTCCATGGGCTTCGAGACCTTCGGCTTCGCCGGCGGCCGCGCGGACGTCTGGGAGGCGGACGAGGACGTCTACTGGGGCCCGGAGACCACCTGGCTCGGCGACGAGCGCTACTCGGGCGACCGCGAGCTGGAGGAGCCCCTCGGCGCGGTCCAGATGGGCCTCATCTACGTCAACCCCGAGGGCCCCAACGGCAACCCCGACCCGGTCGCCGCCGCCCGCGACATCCGCGAGACCTTCCGCCGGATGGCGATGAACGACGAGGAGACCGTCGCCCTCATCGCCGGTGGCCACACCTTCGGCAAGGCGCACGGCGCCGGCCCGGCCGACAACGTCGGCGCGGACCCGGAGGCGGCCCCCATCGAGGCCCAGGGCTTCGGCTGGGCGAGCAGCTACCGCTCCGGCAAGGGCGCCGACGCCATCACCTCCGGCCTGGAGGTCACCTGGACCACCACGCCCGCGCAGTGGGGCCACGACTTCTTCAAGCACCTCTTCGAGTACGACTACGAGCTGTCCAAGAGCCCGGCGGGCGCCCACCAGTGGGTCGCCAAGGACGCCGAGGCGATCATCCCGGACGCGTACGACCCGGAGAAGAAGCACCTCCCGACCATGCTCACCACCGACCTGTCGCTCCGCTTCGACCCGGTCTACGAGCAGATCTCCCGCCGCTTCTACGAGCACCCCGAGCAGTTCGCGGACGCCTTCAGCCGCGCCTGGTACAAGCTCACCCACCGTGACCTGGGCCCGGTCGTGCGCTACCTCGGCGCCGAGGTCCCGTCGGAGGAGCTGCTCTGGCAGGACCCCCTGCCGGCCCGTACCCACGAGCTGGTCGACGCGGCGGACGTCGCCTCCCTCAAGGAGAAGATCCTCGCCTCCGACCTGACGGTCGCCCAGCTGGTCGGCGCCGCCTGGGCCTCGGCCGCCTCCTTCCGCGGCAGCGACAAGCGCGGCGGCGCCAACGGCGGCCGCATCCGCCTGGAGCCGCAGCGCGGCTGGCAGGCCAACAACCCGGACGACCTCGCGCAGGTCCTGCGCGTCCTGGAGGGCGTCCAGGAGTCCTTCAACGCCGGCCGCACCGACGGCAAGCAGGTCTCCCTCGCCGACCTCGTGGTCCTCGCGGGCTCCGCGGCCGTCGAGAAGGCCGCCGCCGACGCCGGCCGGACCGTCGAGGTCCCCTTCACCCCGGGCCGGGTGGACGCCTCCCAGGAGCAGACGGACATCGAGTCCTTCGCCGCCCTGGAGCCGCAGGCGGACGGCTTCCGCAACTTCCTCGGCAAGGGCGTCCGCCTCCCCGCCGAGTACCTGCTGGTCGACCGCGCCAACCTGCTCACGGTGAGCGCCCCCGAGCTGACCGTCCTCGTGGGCGGCCTGCGCGTCCTGGGCATCACGGCGCCGCAGACCTCCCTCGGTGTCCTCACCGCGAAGCCGGGCACCCTGACGAACGACTTCTTCGTCAACCTGCTCGACCTGGGCACCACCTGGTCGGCCACCTCCGGCGACGCGAACACCTTCGAGGGCCGCGACGACGCGACCGGCGAGGTCAAGTGGACCGGCAGCCGCGCCGACCTGGTCTTCGGCTCGAACTCGGAGCTCCGCGCCCTCGCCGAGGTCTACGCGAGCGACGACGCCGAGGAGAAGTTCGTGACGGACTTCGTCGCGGCCTGGACCAAGGTCATGGACCTGGACCGCTTCGACCTCCGCTGAACCGCACCGCCCCGCCCGGGCCGGCCGCCGAGATCCGGCCGGCCCCGGCACCCCGCGCCCCCGCGACCGTCCCCCGGTCCCGGGGGCGCACCCCTGTCCGGCCCCGGCCCGGGCGCCGCCGCGCCGGCCCCCGCCGCCGCCCGGGCCGTCGGCGCCCGCCGTCCCGTCCGGGCGTCAGACCCCCGGCGCCGCCGCCCCCACCAGGCCGTCCGTCAGCGCCATCAGGCGACGGACGGCCTCGGCGTCGTACGCCTGCTCGTGCGCCCGCGCGTCGGTGAACCGGTCGAAGTACCGTCCGGTGACCCCGGCCAGCCCGGGGTCGACGACGAGCCGGACGGTCGGATCGACCCCCTCCTCGATGCCGACGAGCGGGGTGAGGCCGTACGTGCGCACGCCCTCGGTGTCCATGAGGTGGGCGGGATGGAGGGCGTTGACCGTGACGCCGCTGCCGTCGAGTTCGGCGCCGAGGGCGAAGGTCGCCATGATCAGGGCCAGTTTGCTGCGGCAGTAGGCGCGCAGCCCCTCGTACCCCCGCTCGACCATGAGGTCGTCGAAGTCGAGGGCCTCCTGCCCGATCGAGGCGACGTTGACGATCCGGGCCGGGGCCGAGGCGGTGAGCAGCGGCAGCAGCCCCCGGGTCAGGGCGTACGGGGCCAGGTGGTTGACGGCGAGGCGCAGTTCGTGGCCCTGGGCCGAGACCTCGCGCACGAGGGGACGGGCGCCGCCGCCGACCACGGCGTTGTGCACGAGCGCGTCGAGCCGGGGTTCCGCCTCCCGGACCCGCCGGGCGAGGTCCGCGACCTCGTCGAGGTCGGAGAGGTCCGCGACGTAGGCGCGGACCTCTCCACCGGCGTCCAGGGCGCGGACCTCGGCGGCGACCGCGGCGAGCCGGCCCGCGTCGCGGCCGTGCAGGAGCACGGTGCCGCCGCGGGCGGCGAGATCGAGGGCGATGCCCCGGCCGAGGCCCTGGGTGGCTCCGGTGACGAGGGTGGTGTGGTGGCGCGGGAGTTCGGTGCCGTTCATCGACGTGTGCTGAGTCATGATCACCAGCGTGCCCGGACGGGTGGGTCGCTGGGGAGAGTGCGCCGAGCCTGGTGTGGGCACCACCAGGCTCGGCGACGGACACCGGAACGGGACAGGAAGGGAGCCACGGGCGAGAACTCACCCACCCGGACTCCTATTGGTCCCACCTGATACCAATTCCCCAACAGGTTGGACCAGCACTTGACCACGGGATCCAGCTGTTCACCAACCCCTTACCGCACGGCTGTATACCTTTGACCGCCACTCCCCCATCATGACTGCCGGCGTGCCGCAGGGGCACGCCGTGACAGGAGGGCCGGAGCATGCTTCCCATCAGTCGCAGGGGGTTCGTCGGCATCGGCGCGGGGATCGGCGCGGGACTGGTCACGGGCGCCGCGCCGCCGGCGACGGCGACGGTCTCGGCCGCCGCCCGAGCCGCGACCGGCACGCTGACCGACGTCCGGCACGTCGTGATCCTCATGCAGGAGAACCGCAGCTTCGACCACTACTTCGGGACCCTCCGGGGCGTGCGCGGCTTCGGCGACCGGGCGGCCGGGAACATCCCCGGCGGCTGGGGCACCTTCCAGCAGCCCAACTGGGGCGGTCGGCAGTTCCCGTGGAAGCTGAGCGACACGCCTCCGGCCGGCGGAGTCGACGGCGAGACGCTGGCGCAGTGCAACGGCGATCTGCCGCACAGCTGGACCTCCCAGCACGCCGCCTGGAACAGCGGCCGGCTCGACAACTGGGTGACCGGGGTGGGCAACACCCGGACCCTCGGCCACCTCGACCGCGAGGACATCCCGTTCCACCACGCGCTCGCCGACCACTACACGATCTGCGACGCCTACTTCTGCTCCGCGCTGAGTGCCACCGGCCCCAACCGCACCTTCCTGTGGAGCGGGCGGATCGACGCTTCCAGCAAGGACGGCGGGGACGAGTCGGGGCTCACGTGGGAGACGTACGCGGAGGCCCTCCAGCGGGCCGGCGTGAGCTGGCGGGTCTACCAGAACGCCCAGGACAACTACGGCGACAACGGTCTGGCGTACTTCAAGAGGTTCACCGACGCCCGCCCCGGGGACCCACTGCACGACCGGGGCATGGCCTCGGTCCCGAAGGTCACCGGCTCGACCCCGGACGACATCGCCGCGGCCATCCGCGCCGACGTCGTCGCCGGCACGCTGCCGCAGGTCTCGTGGGTGGTGGCGAACGAGGCGTTCTCCGAGCACCCGTACGCGCCCCCGGGCGACGGCGCCCATTTCGTCGACCTCGTCCACCGCGCCCTGGCGGCGGACCCCGAGGTCTTCGACTCGACGGTGCTGTTCCTCAACTACGACGAGAACGACGGCTTCTTCGACCACGTGCCGCCGCCGGTGGCGCCGCCCGGGACCCCCGGCGAGTACCTGGACGGCGTGCCGATCGGCCTCGGCTTCCGCGTCCCGATGCTGGTGATGTCGCCCTGGACACGGGGCGGCTGGGTCAGTTCCGAGGTCTTCGACCACACCTCGGTGCTGCGCTTCCTGGAGACCTGGACCGCCGCCCTCGGCACCCCCGCGGTCTGCCCGAACATCAGCGCGTGGCGGCGGAAGGTGACCGGCGACCTGACCGGGGTCTTCGACTTCGCCCACCCGGTGTACGGGGTCCCGGCCGGCCTCCCGTCGACGGCGAAGGTCATCGGCATGGACACCTGCGGCCCGCTGCCGAACCCCGTCCCGCAGAACAACGCGCTGCCCGCCCAGGAACCCGGCACCCGCCCGGCCCGCGCGCTCCCCTACCAGCCCAACGGCAACCTGGACCGCTTCGAGTTCGGCCCCGCGGGCAAGATCCTCGCCTGGTTCTCCATGACCAACCAGGGCCCGGAGGCCCGCCGCGCCGCCCACTTCTCGATCCACCCGCACCAGCACCGGGCCACCGCCGCCTGGCAGTACACGGTGGACCCGGGCGCCACCTCCACCGATCACTTCAACATCGGGCTCGGCTCGGGCTCGGGGAAGTACGACATCTCGATGATGGGCCCCAACCGCTTCCTGCGCCGCTTCATCGGTGACGCCTCCAAGGCCGGCAAGGCGATCGAGGTGGCGGCCCGCTTCGCGGTCGAACCGGGCACCGGGAAGACCGCGCTCTGGTTCCGGCTGAACAACACCTCCGGCGGCCCGGTCACGTTCACCATCCGCGCGAACGCCTACCGCACGGACGGCCCGTGGACCTACACCGTCCCCGCCGGGTCCTCGCGCGAGGACTTCTTCAACGCGGTCGCGTACGCGGACGGCTGGTACGACTTCACCGTCCTGGCCGACATCGACGGCACCTGGTCGCGCCGGTACACCGGCCACATCGAGACCGGCGCGCCCAGCGTCACCGGCTGACGGTCCTGCGCGCGCTCACCGCCCGGCGAGGGCCGCGCGCCGGATCGTGGCGTCGACGAGCGCGACCGCGTCCTCCGCGGTGCGGCCCGGAGCGCGGTTCCAGGGGCCGATGAGCCCGTACCACCCCTGGGAGCGCAGTTCGGTCATGATCCAGGCGCCGGCCTCGTTCATGGTGGACGCGCTGCCGTGGCCCAGCCGGTGGGCGGCGAGCATGGCGCCGCACAGGCACCGGGCCCCGCGTGCGTCGCGCAGCTTGTACGGGGTGTTCTGCCAGCCCCATTCGGTCAGGACCCGGCGCGTGTACGCCAGGTGGACGGAGGGGCGCACGTCGCGGCGGCCGATCCGCCGCCAGGCGTGCAGCCGGTCCGGGAGCGCGGCCCCGATCCGGCCGGGCAGCGGATGCTCGGCCGGCGGGGGCGGCGGCAGCGCGCCGAGCGCGTCGGCGACGAGGCGGTCGACGGGGACCGAGAGGAGCCCCCGCCACGCCTCGGGGTCCGGCTCCGGCGGGACTGGGGGCGGCGCGAGCAGACGCTCCCAGGCGGCGCTCTCGCGCAGCCTGGCCGCCTCACGGTCTAGGGCGTCGAGGGCGTCGAGGGCGTCGAGCGCGAGGAGCTCGGGGTCGAGGGCGTCCGGGGCGAGAGCGTCCGAAGCGCGGGCGTCCAGGGCGCGGGCGTTGGGGGCGAACGGCCGCGCGGAGGGCGGAGAGGCGTACGGCGCGTCGGTGCTTGGCGAGACGGGAAGAGACATTCCTCCATCATTGGGAGCGAATGTCTGGTTTGCGACTTATGCACGACGTCTCGCGTGTCGCCCGTCACCGCCACCCGAGGGCATTACGCCGCACTGTTCCGCGAAGGTAATAAGGCGCCCTATTCGGGCATTGCGCACCCAGTGACGCGACTCACTTTCCGAGCGTCGGAACCGGGCCCGCGCCCCCACGAGCCGCACGGAGCAAGGGATTCCGAACCGCCGCCCTGCGCGTTCGATCTTGAATTCCACTCCGTCGATCTTTACCTTTCCTTTTCTCGCGCATTCGCGTCTTGTTCCCCGCCGCATTTCTCGCTTACGGTCACCTCCATTCGAGCGGATCGCCGAATCCTGCCACCGCCCGAAAGACCTCCCATTTCACCCGACGGCAGGAGCGGGGGACCCACCACACCGCCGGTCCGGACAGCCGGAGCGGCTCGGGGTGAAGCCGCGTGCGCGCGGCCGGACACCTCCCGTCCGAACCCGACAGCTCACCTCGCAGGCGCCGGAGAGGAAACCGTCATGGCCGCTCACGGCAAGCACCGCCGCCCCCGACGCCGTCCCGTCTCCCGAGGTCTCGCGTTCGCGGGCACCGGCGGAGTCGCTCTGGCCCTGCCCCTGGTCGTGCCCGCCACGGCCGGCGCCGAGCCCGTCGCGCAGTCGGCCGTCCCGGCCGCCTCCGTCGCCGCCCCGGCCGTACGGGCCGCCACGCCCGCGCAGGCTCCCGCCGCGCCCGCCGCCACCCGCGCGTACACCGTCGTGAAGGGCGACTCGCTTTCCCTGATCGCCCACCGAAAGGGAATTCAGGGCGGCTGGAAGTCGCTTTACCAGGCCAACAGGACGGCGGTGGGTGACAATCCGTCACTCATTCACCCGGGCCTCGAACTGACGATTCGTCGGCATTCCGCGGAGGCCGCCCCGGCCCCGGAGAAGACGGCCCGCAAGGGCACCGCAGGGACCACCTCGAAGTCCGACGCCAAGCCCGCCTCCGCCGGTTCGGCCGAACGGGCGAGCCGTTCCTCCGCCCGCGCGGCGGCACCGGCCGTCCAGACCGAGGCGACCAAGGCCCAGCCTGCCGCCGCCGAGGCCGCGCCCGCCGCCGCCACCCGGTACGCAGACAACCTCGACGGCTGGATCCGCGAGTCGCTGGACGTCATGGCCGGCTACGGCATCCCCGGCTCGTACGACGGCATCCTCCGCAACGTCATGCGCGAGTCCTCCGGCAACCCCCGCGCCGTCAACCTCTGGGACTCCAACGCCGCCAAGGGCACCCCCTCCAAGGGCCTGCTCCAGGTCATCGACCCGACCTTCGCGGCGTACCACGTGCCGGGCACCTCGCTCGACCCGTACGACCCGGTCGCCAACATCACCGCCGCCTGCAACTACGCGGCCGACCGCTACGGGTCCATCGACAACGTCAACGGCCCCTACTGATCCACCCCGCCGCCCACCGTCCCGAAGCGACCGGTGAACCAGGCGGTCGCCAGCGCCGCCACCTCCTCCAGGGCCCCTGGCTCCTCGAAGAGGTGGCCGGCGCCCGGCACGACCTCGATCCGGCTCTCGCAGCGCAGCAGCGCCTCGGCCCGCCGGTTGAGATCCAGGACCGGTTCGTCGGCCCCGCCGACGATCAGCAGCGTCGGCGCCCGGACGGCGGCGAGGCGCTCCTCCGCGAGGTCGGGCCGGCCGCCCCGGGACACCACGGCGGCCGCCGCGTCCCCCGGTTCGGCCGCCGCCCACAGCGCCGCCGCGGCGCCCGTGCTCGCACCGAAGTAGCCGCGGGGCAGGGCCTCCGTATCGGGCCGCCCGGCCGTCCACGCGGCGGCGCGGGCCAGTCGCCCGGCGAGGAGCGGGGTGTCGAAGACCCGCGCCCTGTCGGCCGCCTCGGCCTCGGTGAGCAGGTCGAAGAGGAGCGTTCCGAGCCCGGACCTGTTCAGGGCTGCGGCCACCGCGCGGTTCCGCGGGCTGTGCCGCCCGCTGCCGCTGCCGTGCGCGAAGAGGACCAGCCCCGCGGCCCCGTCGGGCAGTGCCAGATCGCCCGGCAGCTCGGGGCCGCCGCCGGGGATCCGTACGGCGGTGTGCCGGACCACCGGACCGCGCGCCGCCCGGCTCCGGTCGAGCCGGGCCACCACCTCGGCGTCCGGCGTCTGGTCGAACTCCCGGTAGTACTGACCGACGGCGGCGAACCCCTGGGGGGTGTGCACGGCGACCGTCTCGTCGGCCTCGCCGGCGAGCCTCGCCGTCCATCCGTACGGTGCCACCGGCACGGCCAGCACGATCCGCGCGGCGCCGCCGGCCCGGACCACCCGGCAGGCGGCGAGCGCGGTCGCGCCGGTGGCGAGCCCGTCGTCGACGACCACGACGATCCGCCCCTCCAGCGGCACCGGCCGCCGGCTGCCCCGGTACGTCCGGGCGCGGTCGGCCAGCACCGCCCGCTCCCGCTCCTCCACCGCCTCCAGGTCCCGCGCGCTCACGCGCGCGTCCCGCACGATGTCCTCGTTGAGGACCCGTACCCCGCCCTCCCCGATGGCGCCCATGGCCAGCTCGGGCCGGCTGGGCACGCCCAGTTTCCGGACGAGGCAGATGTCCAGGGGCGCGTCGAGGAACTCCGCGACCTCCCCCGCCACCGGAACCCCGCCGCGCGGCAGGCCGAGGACGACGACCTCCTGCCCCTCGAAGCGGGCGAGGCGCGCGGCGAGCTGCCGCCCCGCGTCGACGCGGTCGGCGAAGTACATGACGTGCCGCCTTCCCGGTGAGCGCATCCCCGGCGGGCCGTCCGGCCCGGCCCGTACCTCCAGGGTCCCACCCGCCGTCGCGTCCGCCGCCGAGTGCTGGGCCCGCTCGACGGCTGCCCCTCGCCCTCGGTCGTCCGGCTCAGCCCGCGGTGTTCCGGACCACGGCGACAGGGCAGTGGGCGTGGTGGAGCAGGGCCTGGCTCACGGATCCCAGCAGGAGGCCGGTGAAGCCGCCGCGTCCCCGGGCGCCCATGACGAGGAGCTGGGCGTCCGCGGACTCCTCCAGCAGGATCTCCCGGGGCTTGCCGCGCAGCAGCCTGGGCTCCGCCTTCGTCCCGGGGTGCCGTTCCGCCGCCCGGGCCAGCGCCGCGTCCAGGACCCGGCCCGCCTCCGCGTGCACCTCCTCGGCGCCGTGGAAGAGCGGCGTCAGGTCGCCCGGACCGGACCGGGCCGTCCACGCGTGCACGGCGACCAGCTCCGCGCCGCGCGCCGACGCCTCCGCGAAGGCGAAGTCGACGGCCGCGTCGGAGTCCGCCGAACCGTCCACCGCGAGGAGCACCGGTCCGTCCGGCTCGTCCCGGCCGCGCACGACCAGGACCGGACACGCGGCGTGGGCCGCGAGGTGGACGGCGACCGAACCGACCACGAGGCCGCCGAAGGACCCGGTCCCCCGGCTGCCCACGACCACCAGATCCGCACCCCTGGAACGGGTGGCGAGGACCACGAGCGGTTCTCCCGCGATCAGCTCGCCCGAGACCTCCGTCCCGGGCGCGACCGCCTTGGCCCGGGCCACCGCCGTGTCCAGGACGATCTGCGCCTGCCGCCGCAACCCGCTCTCGGTCGGTCCGTACAGCGAGGGTTCCAGGGCGACCTTGAACAGCGGCCAGATGAACGCGTGCGCCACGACGAGCCGCACACCGCGCTGACCGGCCTCCCGCGCCGCCGCCTCCACCGCCCCGAGCGCCGCCGGCGAGCCGTCCGTCCCGACGAGGACGAACGGACCGGCACCCGCCCCGGCGCTCCCGGTCTCCGCTGCCGTGGACCGTTCCTCGCTGCGCCCCATCGCTCTTCCGTCCTTCCCGTGGTGCTCCGCCGATCGCGGGTGCCCTGGTGATCGAGTACACCCGTCGACTGCCCGTCCACCGGGGTGCCACGCGGGCCGGAAGTCCCGCGCGGCCCCGCGAAAGGTCCCGAAACCCGGAGCCCCGGGGCGGGGGCCGCCGGCGGCGCCGGGCGACCGTACCGGGCGGTGGCGCCGGGCGACCGTACCGGGCGGTGGCGCCGGGCGACCGTACCGGGCGGTGGCGCCGGGCGACCGTACCGGGCGGTGGCGCCGGGCGACCCGACGCGGCTGCGTCGGGCCGCCTCGGCCGCATCAGGACGGCGCGGCTGCGGCTGCCGGCCGCCGGCTGCCTCAGGCGGCCAGGAACGCCTCGATCGCCCGCGCGAGGTCCTTCGGCGTCTCCTCCGGCGGGTAGTGCCCGGCGTCCGCCAGGACCTCGAGGCGCGCGTTGGGGTACCAGCGCAGCCAGGTCGACTCCATGGCCGCCGCTCCCAGCGCCGGGTCGTGCGCGCCGACGACCAGCAGCACCGGCGTCGGGTTGTCCCGGACCCGCTCATGGAAGTCGGATCCCGACCAGGAGTCCAGGTAGGCACGGAACGCGGCGGTCGAGGAGCGGCTCACCGAGCGGTCGACGACGGCGTCCAGCCACGGGCCGGGGTGTCGGCCACCGGTGGTGTGGTCGATGATCACCCGCCGCAGCGCGGGGTCGTCCGCGGCCCCGGCGAACAGCTGCCGGCTCTCCTCGTCGAGGGGAAAGCCCGCCGCGGAGACCGGCGAGATCCCCACGATCGAGCGCACCCGGTCGGGCGCGTCGAGCAGCATCAGCTGCGCGGCCTTGCCGCCCATGGAGTGGCCGATGACGGAGAAGGAGTCCCAGCCGAGGTCGTCCGCGACGGCCAGCGCGTCCGCGGCGACCTCCTCCATGGTGAAGGCGCCGTCGGCGTCCCGGGCCTCGCCGTAGCCGCGGCAGTCGAGGAAGGCGTAGCTGCCCGCCGACGCGTCGAGGTGGAGGCGGAGCGGGTCGAAGCTGCTGCGGTCGCCGAACCAGTTGTGGAGGACGAGGGCCCTCCCCGGGCCGTCGCCGTGGACGTCGTGAGGAAGAACCCGGCCGATCATGCTGCCCCCTGCGTGCGAGGTGGTGGTGAGGGTGGTGGTGCGCCCCGCGCGCTCGTGGCGACGGTGGACGACGACCGAGTGTGACGGTACGGACGCGCCGGGTCAACAGCGCCGGAGGTCTGGGAGCGGCGGACGCGCGCGCGTGGAGGGGGCGCCTGTCCGGCACGCGCCCCCACGCGCGCGTGCCGATCCGCGGCGGAGGGCCGCCGGCGGGCGTCCGCCGGGATGCGGCGGGTTTCGCGGCGGGCGCATGCTGGCTGTGTGACCCCGCACGAGCCGTCTCCCGGCGCTCCGACACAGGCCCTGACGCAGGCGCTGGCGGAGGCGGCGACGGACGCCGTCGAGGAGGTGGGCGGGTACGCCGGCGGGGTGTACCTGCGCTCCGGTACGGAGGGGCTGCTCCGGCTCTCGGTGCTGGCCGGCCTGCCGGGCGAGCTGTTCCGGCCCTGGTCGAGGATGCACACCAACCGTCCGTTCCCGGTGGCCGAGGTGCACCGCTCCGGGCAACCGGTGCACCTGGCGGACGTCGAGGAGTCGATGCGGCGGTTCCCGCAGTTGGTGGCGAGCCTGCCCTTCCCCTTCGCGTCCCTCTACGCCCCCGTGCTGA
Organism: Streptomyces sp. NPDC014861; assembly: GCF_043081625.1. NCBI lineage: Bacteria > Bacillati > Actinomycetota > Actinomycetes > Kitasatosporales > Streptomycetaceae > Streptomyces > Streptomyces sp. NPDC014861. The sequence continues at coordinate 175,626 of NZ_JBIBWV010000005.1, read as the reverse complement.
CCGGACGGGAGCGGTTCGGGGTCCTCGTGGTGCTGCGGCCCCCGACGCCCGGTCTGCCGGTCGGCGCGCACGACCGGGAGCGGATGACCCGGGCGGGGCTGCGGCTCGGGGAGGTCCTGGCGGGGCTCACGGCGGACGGGACCCCCGTGCGGTGGCCGGGCGACCCGATCTGCGTGCAGCTGCCCTCGGGCTCGGTGCCTCCGGTGCGGTTCGGCTCCTTCGACTGGGACCTGGCCTCGGGGTCGGTGACCATGGACGACGGGCTGCGGACGATCCTCGGCGTCACCGACCCCTCTCCGGTGCCGATCGAGGCGCTGACCTCGCGTCTCGAACCGGAGGACGGCTACGCGCTGTGGGCCGCGGCGCGCCGGACGGGCACGGCGGACGGCGCCGGCTCGGTGCGCCGGCTGCGGCTGAAGGGCCCGGACGGCGGTCTGCACCTCCTCGAGGTGTCGGCCCGCTCCCGGTTCGTCGGCGCCGACGGGCACGGACACCTCACGGGGGCCTTGGTGGACCTGGGGACCGGGCTGGTCGGCTCGGACGCGACGGACCGGCTGCCGAGGGCCATCCTGGCCATCGACCGGCTCGGCCGGGTCACCTATGTCAACGAGCTCACCGAGCGGCTGCTGGGACGCCCGCGCGGGGCGCTGGCCGGGCGGCCGCTGTGGGAGGCGCTGCCGTGGTTCGCCCACCCGTTCCACGAGGAGCAGCTGCGGGCGGCGCTGCTGTCGAGCGAGCCCGTGCGGTTCCTGGCCCGCCCGGAGGACGGCCGGTGGCTGTCGGTGTCCCTGTACCCGGGCAGGGACGGGGTGACCATGGTGCTCGTGCCGGAGGAGGGCCCGGTCCCCGAGGAGACCGTTCCGCCGCATGTGGCCGCGCCCGTCTTCGTACCGCCCCTCTATCCGACGCCGGCCCCCGCTCCCCCGCCGCCCGCCGAGGACGGGCTCGGGCCGGAGAGCACCCGGGCAGCCTCCCTGTACCGGCCGGTGGCGCTGGCGATCGCGCTGACGGAGGCGGTGACCGCGAGGCAGGTGTCGGCGGTGGTGACGGAGGAGCTGCTGCCGGCGTTCGGCGGCCGGCAGCTGGCGATCTACCTGCTGAGCGAGCGACGGCTCTACCTGGCCTGGGAGACGGGGTTCCCGCCCGGGTTCCTGGACCAGTTCGACGGGGTGGCGCTCGACGCGCACGTCCCGGGGGTGGACGCGCTGACCCGCGGCCGGGCGCTGTTCTTCGAGTCGATGGAAGCCCTGGGCAGGGCGTATCCGGAGCTCCCGTTGGACGCGGAGACGGGCGCGAGGGCCTTCCTGCCGCTGATCGCCTCGGGCCGGCCGGTGGGGTCGTGCATCCTCGGCTTCGACTGGCCGCGGGACTTCACGCCGGAGGAGCGGGCGGTGCTCACGGCGCTGGCCGGGCTGATCGCGCAGGCGCTGGAGCGGGCGCAGCGGTACGACTCCGAGGCGGCCGTCGCGCGGGGGCTCCAGGACGCGCTGCTCCCGCACCGGCTGCCGGTTCGGGAGGGCATGGAGACGGTGGGCCGCTACCTGCCGGGGACGCAGGGGATGGACGTCGGCGGCGACTGGTACGACGTGGTGGAGACGGCCCGGGGCGAGCTGGCGCTGGTCATCGGGGACGTGCAGGGGCACGGGGTCGCGGCGGCGGCGACGATGGGGCAGCTGCGGAGCGCGGTGCGGGCGTTCGCGCTGAGCGGCCTGCCGCCGCAGGACGTGGTGCGCGCCACCAACAGGCTCCTGATCGACCTGGACCCGGGACAGTTCGCGAGCTGCTGCTACATGGTCCTGGACGCGCGGACGGGCGAGGTGCGGGCGGTCCGGGCGGGGCATCCGCAGCCCTTGCTGCGGCAGCCGGACGGGACGGCGGAGCTGCTGGACATCGCGGGCGGGGTGGTGCTGGGCGTGGACGGGCGGGCCGCCTATCCGGAGACGCGGCTGCGGATGTCCGAGGGTGCCGTCCTCACGCTGTACACGGACGGTCTCGTGGAGCGTCCCGGCGCCGACATCGACGACGGGGTGGAGCGGCTGCGGCGCACGCTGGCGTCGACGGGCTCCCTGCCGCTGGCCGAGGCTGCGGACCGGCTGATGCACGAGGCGGTGCGGGCGTCGGACCGGCCGGACGACATCGCTCTGCTCCTCGCGGCCCGCTGGCCGCGGCGGGGCGGTTAGCCCGTTTTCTTGGGTCGAGCCCGGCAAGGTCCGAGGGAGAGAAGGCCCGGGTCCTGGCCCCGGGACCGGTTCAGGCACTCACCCGGTCGGGTCAGCGGCGCTGGTCGGCGGGGGCGGCCCCGGCGAGGCTGGGGAGGGTCCGTGCCGTTCGGGCCGGACGTGGCGGGGTGGCCGCGCGGCGGCCGCCCGAGGCGAGGAGGTCCCGTGCAGCAGGACAAGCAGCCCGACTACCGGCCCGTGGTCTTCCGGGACCGTTCGGCGGGATACGCGTTCCTGACCCGGTCGACCGCGACGAGCGAGCGGACCATCGAGTGGGACGACGGCAACACGTATCCGGTGATCGACGTCGAGATCTCGTCGGAGAGCCACCCGTTCTTCACGGGCAAGGCGCGGACCGTGGACACGGAGGGTCGGATCGCCAGGTTCGAGCGGCGGTACGGCGAGGGCGGCTGAGGCCCTCGCGGGCCGGGGCGGTGGAGGGGGTCCGTCGGACGCCGCTCCGGCCGCCCCGTTCCGCGGGGTGTCGCGGAGAGGGCGGGTCAGCCCTCGACGACGCCGGACTTGCCGATCTTGATGACGGCGCTGGTGGCGCCGGTGCGGGAGCCCAGGCCCTCGACCTTCTTGACGAGGTCCTGGCCCTCGACGACCTCGCCGAAGACGACGTGCTTGCCGTCCAGCCAGTCGGTGACGATGGTGGTGATGAAGAACTGCGAACCGTTGGTGTTCGCGCCCGCGTTGGCCATCGAGAGCAGGAACGGGCGGTCGTGCTTCAGCGTGAAGTTCTCGTCCGCGAACTTCTCGCCGTAGATGCTCTTGCCGCCGGTGCCGTTGCCGCGGGTGAAGTCGCCGCCCTGGAGCATGAAGGCGGGGATCACACGGTGGAACGGCGAGCCCTCGTAGCCGAAGCCGTGCTGGCCGGTGGCGAGCTCGCGGAAGTTCTGCGCCGTCTTCGGGACGACCTCGTCGAACAGCTTGAAGACGATCCGGCCGGCCGGCTCGTCGTTGATGGTGATGTCGAAGAAAACGTTGCTCTTGTTGTCGCTCATAGGGACATCCTGTCATTCCCGGCGCACCGCGCGCGCACGGGAGGTCTCCCGGCGGGTCCCGTCGCACCGGTGCCCCGCACCGTCAGGGCGCGGGGCACCGGAGGCGGTGGGAACCGAGGGTCAGCGCAGTCCCTGGCCGGATCCGTCGGCGACGGTGCCCTCCACGGTCGTGACGGTCTCGTGGAGGACGGTCGCGGTGCCCTCGTCCTGGAGGATGCCGGTGGCCCCACCGAGGCTCAGGGGGTTGTCTGCGGCGCTGGCCTGCGGCGGCGGCGTGACGAGGGCGGTGACGACGCCTGCGGCGAGGGAGGCGATGGCGAGCATGCTGCGCTTCTTCATGCCCTGGTCAACTACTGGGACGGCAAAGGGTTACGGTCCGCCGTCGGTCGGCATCGACGGACGGGGCGGCGAGCGGGACGGGGCGGGGTGGTGAGGTGAGGTGCGGGCCACGAGTCGGGGAGGGGACGGGGTCAGCCGGCGGAGACGAGGCCCGCCTCGTAGGCGAGGATGACGAGCTGGACCCGGTCGCGGGCCTCCAGCTTCGCGAGGAGCCGGGTGACATAGGTCTTCACGGTGCCGAGACTGATGTGGAGTTCGTCGGCGATCTCGGTGTTGGAGAGGCCGCGGCCGACGAGGGTGAGGACCTCCGCCTCGCGTTCGGTGGTGCGCTCGGCGACCCGGAGCGCGGCGGTGTTCGGGCCGGCCGAGGCGGCCTCCCGGCCGTCGCGGGGGCGGCGGGTGAACTCCTTGATGAGGCGCCCGGTGACGCCGGGGGCGATGAGCGCCTCTCCGGAGGCGACGATCCGGACCGCGGCCAGGATGTCGTCCATGGCCATGTCCTTGACGAGGAACCCGGATGCGCCGGCGTGGAGGGCTCCGTAGACGTGGTCGTCGTCGTCGAAGGTGGTGAGGACGACGACCCGCGCGCCGGTGCGGCCGGCGGTGATCCGCCGGGTGGCCTCGATGCCGTCGGTACCGGGCATCCGCAGGTCCATGACGACGACGTCGGCGGCGGTCTCCTCCACGAGTCGGACGGCTTCGGCGCCGTCTGACGCCTCTCCGGCGACGATCAGGTCGTCGGTCTCGGCCATGACCATGCGCAGGGCGGTGCGGACGAGGGGCTGGTCGTCGGCGAGGACCACCCGGACCGGGGGCGGTGTGGCGGGAGCGGTGGTGGTGTCGCTCATGCGGGGGCGGCTCCTGGTGGGACGGGCAGGTGGGCGGTGACGCGGAAGCCGCCCCCGGGCCGGGGGCCGGCGGTGAACTCGCCGTCCAGCAGTCCGACGCGCTCGCGCATGCCGACGAGGCCGTAGCCGGAGCCGCCACCGGTCACCTCGCGTCTGCGGCCGGAGACGGGGCCCGGGTCCTCGACGGTGAGGGCGACGGTCCCGGGGTCGCGGAGATCGACGGTGACGGTGCACCGGTCGGCGCCGGAGTGACGGACGACGTTGGTCACGGACTCCTGAAGGACGCGGAAGGCGGAGAGGTCGATGTCGGCCGGGAGGGGACGCGCGGCGCCGACGCGGCGGACGGTCACCCGCACGCCCGCGGCTCCGGTCGTGTCGGCGAGCCGGTCGAGCGACGCGAGCCCCGGCATGTCGGGGAGGGCGGACCCGGCGGGAGTGTCGGAGGCCTGGTCGGACGGAGTGCCGGGGGTGTCTGCGGTGCGGAGGGCGCCGAGCATGCGGCGGAGGCCGGCGAGGGTGTCGCGACTGGCGATCTCGATCTCCCCGAGGGCCTCGCGGGCGAGGTCGGGCCGCTTGTCGATGACGAGGCGGGCGGCACCGGCCTGGAGCGCGACGATGCCGATGCTGTGGGCGACGGTGTCGTGCATCTCCCGGGCGATCCGCAGCCGTTCGGCGACGACGGCCTGCTCGGCGGCGCGGGCGCGCGTCTCCTCCGCGTGGAGGCGGTTCTGCCGTGCGAACCGGCCGAGGAGCCAGACGAGCCCGGTGGTGGACAGCACGGCGAGAGCGGTGGTGGTGCCGACGGTCCAGCCCGCGACGAAGCGTATGCCGAGGTGGCCGACGACGACTCCGATCGCGAGGAGAGCGGCGCGCTCGGCCTCTTTCGTCGGGCGATTGGCGGCGATGGTGTAGAGGGCGACGTAGACGGCGAGGTACTGGGCGAGCGGTATGGCGGTGACGCCCAGTGGCAGGGATCCGAGGACGGCGGCCGCGAGCAGGTGGCCGAGGCCGGCGGTGGGCCGGCGGTGGAGGAGGGCGCTGCCGCGGAGGGCGAGGGCGGTGGCGAGGGCGAGCATCGTGAGCCCGTCCCAGCGGAGGAAGACGACGCCCGCGAGGACCTCGGCCTTCTCCTGACCGGGCAGTCGCATACGGAGGAGGGCGGTGAAGAGGAGTCCGGCGAGCCAGGCGGACGCGGCCCACCGACCGGGCGTGACCCGTCCGAGGCGCGGCGTTGCCGAGGTCGCTGACATGCGGTGATCGTAGATCGCGGGGGCTTCTCGCGTCATCAACCCCTGGTCGTACGACCAGGGATGACAAGCGACGGCGTGATTGTCCGTCCTGGTCCGATGTCCGGGGGCGGTGCCGGGCGGCACCGTTGTGGACATGATCGAAGTCAAGGAACTCTCCAAGCGCTACGGCGCCACCCTCGCGGTCGACCGGCTGTCGTTCACCGTGCGGCCGGGCCGGGTCACCGGCTTCCTCGGGCCCAACGGCGCGGGGAAGAGCACGACGTTGCGGATGATCCTCGGCCTGCACGCGCCGAGCGGCGGCACGGTGACCGTCGGAGGCCGGCGGTTCTCGGACCGGCCGCGCGGGCTGCGTCACGTGGGCGCGCTCCTCGACGCCTCGGACGTGCATGGCGGACGGACCGCTCGCTCGCACCTCGCGGTCCTCGCGCGGAGCAATCGGATACCGCTCTCGCGGGTCGACGAGGTGCTGGAGGAGGTCGGTCTCGGTGCCGCGGCGCGGCGGCGGATCGGCGGCTACTCGCTGGGCATGCGACAGCGGCTGGGCATAGCGGGCGCGCTGCTGGGCGATCCGCCGGTGCTGCTCTTCGACGAGCCGCTGAACGGACTGGATCCGGAGGGGGTGCACTGGGTGCGCGGGCTGTTCGGGCGGCTCGCCGCGGAGGGGCGGACCGTCTTCGTCTCCAGTCATCTGATGAGCGAGATGGAGCACACGGCCGACGACCTGGTGGTGGTCGGCCGGGGCCGGCTGATAGCCGAGGAGAGCCTCGAGGAGTTCGCGGCGCGGGGGGCGCGACCGAGCGTGACGGTCGTGACCTCGGCAGCGGGCGTGCTGACGCCGGTGCTGCTGGCGGCGGGTGGCGAGGTGGTGTCGGAGGACGGCCGGCTGACGGTGATGGGGTTGAGCGCGGCGCGGATCGGCGAGCTGGCCATGGAGCACCGGGTGGTGCTGGACGAGCTGGCGACCCGCAGGGCCTCGCTGGAGGAGGCGTTCATGGAGCTGACGGCGGAGAGCGCCGACTACACGGCAGGGGGTGCCCGATGACGCTGGTCGTTCCGATGACGGAGCCGAAGGACCGGTTCCGCGATCTGGTGGCTTCGGAGTGGCTGAAGCTGTGGTCCCTGAGGTCGACCGGGTGGTCGTTGCTGCTGGGGGCGCTGGCGGTGATGGCGTTCAACGTGGGCACGGCGTGGGACCACTACCGGTACTGGTCGGCCTACGACGAGGCTTCGCGGGCCGAGTTCGTGGCCAACGGCCTGGCGCTCGGTGACGCGTTCACCGGGAACGCGGCGATGGTCCTGGTGCTGTTCTCGGCGGCGATGGGCGCGGTGGCGGTGGTCGGCGAGTACGGCAGCGGCCAGGTGCGCACGACGTTCGCGGCGGTGCCGGCCCGGGGGGCGCTGATATCGGCGAAGGCGCTGGTACTGGCCGGGTCGCAGGCGGGGTTCGGGGCGGTGGTCGCAGGCGGGTCGTTCTGGGCGACGCAGGCGGTGCTGTCGCTGCGGGACACCGGGGTGTCGCTGGGGCATCCGGGGGCGGTCCGGCTGGTGCTGGCGTCGGCACTGCTGGCTCCGGTGTGCGCGCTGGCGGGGATGGCGCTGGGGGCTCTGGTGCGGCGGGGTGCTGCGGCGGTGGTCGGTGCGGTGGTTCTGCTGCTGTTGCTGCCGGCGGTGCTGAGCGAGGAGCGTCGTCTGACGGCGGTGCTGGGCCACGCGATGCCGTTGCAGGCGTGGCGGCGGCTGGCCGGGGAGGGGGCAGTGGGGCCGTTCCCGTGGACGACGGGCGGGGCGTGGCTGGTCTACGGCGCCTGGGCCGCGGTGTCGGTGCTGGTGACGGTCGTGGTGGTCCGTCGACGGGACCAGTGAGGCGGTGCGGGGTCAGCGGTGGCCGGCGCGGGTGAGGCGGCGGCGGAGGCGGATCTCGTGGACGAGGCGGCCGACGAGGGCGCTGCCGTAGACGACGAAGCCGACCCCGACGAGCCAGGACTGGAGGACGAGGACGGTGCCGAACTGGCCGTAGGTGACGGCGTTGGAGGCGATCAGCGGAGAGAAGACCAGCTGGGAGAAGACCCGCAGACCGAGGAGGCCGAGGGCGGTGAGCACGGCGCCGGGTAGGAGGGCGCGCCAGCGGATGCGGCCGCAGAGGAGGAAACGCTGGGACCACCAGAAGAAGAGGAAGGTGCCGAGGAGGTCTCCGGTGGCGACGAGGACGGTGACGCCGGCCGGGGCGTGCTCGGGAGCGGGGAAGGCGACGAAGAGGAGGAGGGCGGCGATTAGGACGGCGAGCCAGACGATATGGCGCCACATGGTGTGCCAGCGGGCGGTGGGGAGGTCCCAGGCGCGTTCGTAGCCGGTCTGGACGGCGGAGCCGAAGGTGACGCCGAAGGCCGCGAGGGCGGCGAGGCCGAAGGCGGTGGTGCGCTGGAGAGCCTGGCCGGGCTGGCCGAAGAGGCGTTCGACCTCTTCCTGGGAGACCTCGGTGACGCCGAGGCCCTGGACGAGCCAGCGGGCGAAGCCCTGGCCGCGGGCGAGATCGGCGGCGGCGACGACGATGAGGAGGGGGACGAGGGTGAGGAGGCTGAGGGCGGCGAACCCCATGGCGCGGTGCATGAGTTCCATGGCTCGGCCGCGGTTCCAGGCGAGCCCCACGGGTGATGCGAGCAGGCGGGTGTGCCACCGCTGGAACAGGGGCTCGTCGGGGTGCGGCGGCTGGTCGCGCGGCGTACCGGGGTTGGGGGGCATGTCTGGTGCGGTACCCGCCGGAGGGCCGGGGACCGCAGCGATACGGCCGAACGGATGGTGTGGGACGGGTGGTGTCGGGCGGCTGAGGTCAGGAGGCGGGCAGGGGGCGGGCGCCGGGGCCGGGGGTGACGGTGACCTCGCGGGCGCCGAGGGTCTCGGCGTCGCCGCCGGCGCACCGGACGACGACCTGGACGGGGGATCCGCAGGAGGTGTGGCTGATGTCCAGGGCGGGGCCCTCGGGGTCGCCGGTGTGGGTGTCACCCCACTGCTTGAGGGCGAGCAGGACGGGCCAGAGGTCGATGCCCTTGGGAGTGAGGCGGTACTCGTTGCGGGTGCGGGTGCCGGGTTCCCGGTAGGGGACGCTGCGGAGGACTCCGGCGGCGACGAGTTTGCGGAGCCGGTCGGCGAGGACGGCCTCGGAGAGTCCGATGTGGCGGCGGAAGTCGTCGTACCGGCGGACGCCGTTGAAGGCGTCGCGCAGGATGAGGAGGCTCCACTTCTCGCCCACGACGTCCAGGGTGCGGCCGATCGAGCAGTTCTCGGTGTCCGTCTCCAGCCACTTCATCGTCACACTGTAGCCACCTGGCTGCGTCGTTGACAGTCAGACGAACAGGGGTCTAGCTTCGATCTACAGAGTCAGCCGTCACGAGCGACGGTCGGGGCACGACGGAGTGGAGTGATCATGGGGCGGTCGCGGACGGTCGAGTGGGAGGACGCGGGGGCCACGGCTCGGGCGGCGGCGTCGATGGCCGGTCTCGACTTCCTGCGCGAGATGATCGCGGGGCGGCTGCCGGGCCCGCCGATCGCGGCGCTGCTGGGGTTCTCCCTGGAGGAGGTCGAGGACGGCCGGGCGGTCTTCGCACTGGAGCCGGGCGAGGAGCACTACAACCCGATCGGCAGCGTGCACGGCGGGGTCTACGCCACGCTGCTGGACTCGGCAGCGGGGTGCGCGGTGCACACCACGCTGCCGCTGGGGACCGCGTACACCTCGCTCGACCTTCAGACCCGGTTCCTGCGCCCGATCACGATGGACACGGGCAAGGTGCGGGCCGTCGGCACGGTCATCTCGCGGGGGCGACGCACCGCGCTCGCGGAGGCCGGGCTGTACGACGGGGAGGACCGCCTCCTCGCGCACGCGACCAGCACCTGCATGCTCTTCCCGGTTCCCGGCCGGGAGAAGGGCGCCGGCGCCTGACGCCCGGCCGCGCCCGTCCGGTCAGCGCAGGACGAGCACCGGGCGGGCGCGGGTACAGCGGTCGGGGGCGACGTCGGGGGCCGACATGGCCTGGAGGGCCGCGCTGACCAGGGTGGCGAGCAGGTCGATGTCGGACCCGGCGTCGAGCCGGACCGTCACCCAGCCGGAGCCGGCTCGCAGCCGTACCGCGGTCGAGGTCTGGAGCGCGGGCCGCAGTCGGGCGACCATCGCGCGGGTGAGATGGACGTCGGCCTCGTGCTCGCCGTGGAAGTGGACGATCTCCTCCGTCGCCGTCCCGAGGCCGAGTTCGGCACCGCAGTGCGCACGGCCACGGATCAGCGAGGGCCAGCTCATCAGACGTTCACTGGCATGCCTGGCCGTGTTCATACGAGGAGCGTGCCGGGCGGCGGGGCCCGGCACAAGCGTCCTGGCGAAAGAATCCCGTCGAGGCCGGAAACCATCGGCCGCAGAGGGCGAGGTGACGTGATGTCACCACCGTGGGTGGGGCCGGCGGAGCGCTCCGTCACGGGTGCCGGCTCAGGTCGCCGGCCTGGTCCGGACGCGGGCGGCGAGGACGGCGACGTCGTCCTCGGCGTGGTGGGCGTCGAGCCGGCCGAGGACCTCGTCGACCACCTGTTCGGGTCCGGGTTCCGGCGGCAGTCGCAGTCCGGCCAGCCGGGCCAGCGAGACGTCGATGTCCTCTCCCCGGCGCTCGACCAGGCCGTCGGTGAAGAGCAGCAGCGTGTCGCCCTGTCCGAGCTCACGGGTGGCGGGCTCGTAGCCGCCGACGCCGGTGCCGAGCGGAGGGCCGACGGGCAGGTCCACGAGTTCGGCCGAGCCGTCCGGGCCGAAGACCGCGGGCGGGAGGTGGCCGGCACTGGCGAAGGTGGCGGTGCCGCGCCCGGGGTCCACGCGGACCAGGAGACAGGTCGCGGGGCGGCGGGCCCCGTCCTCCGCGACGACCGCGTCCAGGTGGCGCAGCACCCGGTGGGGCGGAAGGTCGGTGGCGGCGACCTCCCGGAGCGCGGAGCGGTAGGCGTTCATGTCGACGGCGGCGTCGAGGCCGTGCCCCATGACGTCGCCGACGACGAGCAGGCTGCGCCCGAAATGGAGTCGTACCGTCTCGAACCAGTCACCGCCGACCAGGGTGTGCGGTCCGGCCGGCAGATAGCGACCGGCGATCTCCAGGTTGGGGTGGGGGCGGCCGGGTTCGGCGACGAGGGCGCGCTGGAGGTGGAGGGCGACCTCCTCCGTGGCGGCGAGCTGCCGGGAGTGCCGGATGTGGCGCGCGGCGAGACGGGCCGCCTGCCGCATTACGGCGAGGTCCGCGTCGGTGTACGGGGCCGTGGTGCGGGTGAGCGTGACCGTCCCCAGCGGTCGCTCGCGGTCCACGGCGAGCGGGGCGGTCAGCGTGTGGGCGGGCTCCGGACCGGCGGCGGCCTGCGGGGCGGGCGAAGCAGGCGGGGCGGGCGAAGCAGGCGGGGCGGCATGCGGGTCGGCTGTGGCCCCGGGGGTCACGGCCGCCGCCGCGCCTGCCGACACCCCCGGGTCCGCGAGCGGCCCGCTTATCGTGGCCTCCGGGGTGGCGGGCGGGTCAACCGCGGCCCGCTGCGGGGCGGGCGGGGTCGTGGGCGGGCCGTGGGGGTCCTCGGCCACGCCGTCGGTCAGGGCGACGGTGGCGGTGCCGCCGGGGTGACGGGCGAGAAAGGCGACGAGTTCACGGCAGGTGACGACCTCGTCGAGCGTGGTGCCGATCGTGCCGATCGCCGCCTCCAGAGCGGACGACAGACACCGCTCGGCCTCGTCTCTCTCCGCCACGACACCTCCACCGCCGCGCGGTCACCGGGCGGGCGACGGGCGCCCGCTCATCCCCATTGCACCAGCGGGCGGCGTTCCGCGCGCGGCACGGGGGCGCGGGAACGGTTGTGCGGCGACGCGGGATCTGATCAAGTACCCCCAGAGGCTACCGGCCAGTAGGACGCTTCGCTCCCTGGGGGACTGTCATGACGAACGGATTCTTCGGCTCCGTCGACGAGGTCGCCGAGCGGCTCGCGGCGACCGGGTACCTGGCCTCCCCCGCCATCGCCACCACGGTCTTCCTCGCCGACCGGCTGGGCAAACCGCTCCTCGTCGAAGGCCCCGCCGGCGTCGGCAAGACACAGCTGGCCAAGGCCGTCACGGAGGCGACCGGGGCCCGGCTCGTGCGACTCCAGTGCTACGAGGGCGTGGACGAGGCGCGGGCTCTGTACGAGTGGAACCACGCCAAGCAGCTGTTGCGGATCACCGCCGGCCGGGGCGAGTCCTGGGACGAGGCCCGCACCGACATCTTCAGCGAGGAGTTCCTGCTCCCCCGCCCGCTGCTGACCGCGATCCGTTCCGAGGAGCCGACCGTGCTGCTCGTGGACGAGACCGACAAGGCGGACGTCGAGGTGGAGGGCCTGCTCCTGGAGGTCCTCGGCGACTTCCAGGTGACCGTGCCCGAGCTGGGCACGATCACCGCCGCCCGGCGACCCTTCACCGTCCTCACCTCCAACGCGAGCCGGGAGCTGTCCGAGGCGCTGCGGCGGCGGTGCCTCTTCCTGCACATCGGGTTCCCCGAGGAGGATCTGGAGCGCCGGATCGTCACCCTGAAGGTGCCGGGCCTCGACGCGGCCCTGGCCGCCTCGGTCGTCCGGGTCGTGGGGGCGCTGCGCGCGATGGACCTGCGGAAGGTGCCCTCCGTCTCGGAGACGATCGACTGGGCCCGCACCCTCCTCGCCCTGGGAGCGGACCGGCTGGACGAGCGGGTGGTCGGGGAGACCCTGGGGGTCCTGCTCAAGCACCAGGACGACATCGTGAGGGCGGCGGCCGCGCTGGACCTGGACGCGGTGTGACCGGCGCCCCCGAGCCCGCCGGCTCCGCCGCCCCGTCCGCCCTCTCCGGGACCGAGGCCGGGCCGGGTGGGCCAGAGGGGCCGGGTGAGCCAGTGGGGCCGGGTGGGTCGATGGGGCCGGAAGGTTCGGCGGTGCGGCAGGAGGGGCCGGTGGAGCGGCTGACCGGCCTGGTGGCGGCACTGCGGGACCACGGTTTCGGCATCGGCACCGGCGAGACCGTGGACGCCGGACTCGCACTGGAGGCGGTCGGGTTCGCCGATCGGGAGCGGATGCGGGAGGCGCTCGCCGCGACCCTGCTGCACGGGGAGCAGCAGCGCCCGGTCTTCGGCCGCGTCTTCGACCTGTACTTCCCGGCGAAGGCGACGACTTCGACGCCGACGGCGGCCACCGGCCCCGGCCCCGGCCCCGGCCCCGAAGGCCACCCCGACGGCCACCCGGACGACGCCGCTCTCGCCGGCCTGCGCGAGCGGATCGCCGAGGCGTTGGCCGCCGGCGACACGGCCCTCCTGGACCGGCTCGCGGCCGAGGCGGTGGCCGGCTTCGGCGGGTACGGCTCCGGCCCGGGGACCGACGGCTGGTCTTCGCACCAGGCCCTCTCCCGGCTCCGCCCCGAGACCCTGCTCGCCCGGGTGCGCGCCGCACGCACGGCGTCGGGCCGGGAGCCCGAGTTCACCGACCGGCTGATCGACGAGGAGATCCGCCGGGCGATCGAGGGGTTCCGCGAGCGGGTGCGGACCGAGGCCCGGCGCCGGGTCGCCGAACGGCAGGGCCGTGACCGGGTGGCCCGGCGGGCGGTGGCCGGGACGCCGGACCGGGTGGACTTCCTGCTGGCCGGGCGCGAGCAGCTGGACGAGCTGCGGCGGACGGTACGGCCGCTGGCGCGGAAGCTGGCCACCCGGCTCGCGGCCCGCCGGCGCCGGGCCACGCACGGCGAGATCGATCTGCGGCGGACCTTGCGGGGCTCGCTCTCCACCGGCGGCGTGCCGGTGCGGCCGGTAATGCGCCGACGCCGTCCCGGGCGGCCCGAGCTGGTGCTGCTGTGCGACGTGTCCGGGTCGGTGGCGGGATTCGCCGAGTTCACGATGGCGCTGGTGCAGGCGCTGCACGACCAGTTCAGCCGGGTTCGCGTCTTCGCCTTCGTCAACCGGGTCGACGAGGTCACCGGGCTCCTGGCACGGGGCGCGGCGGACCCGGCGGGGCTCGGCGAGCGGATCCTCGCGGAGGCACGACTGACCGGTTGGCACGGTCAGAGCGACTACGGGACGGCGCTCGACGAGTTCATCGAGCGGTACGCGGACGCGGTCGGTCCGCGCACGGTCGTCTTCGTCCTCGGCGACGCCCGCACGAACCGGGCCGACCCGCGGACGGAGTCGCTGCGGCTGATCGCCGAGCGCGCCCGCGGGGTGCACTGGCTCAACCCGGAGCAGCCGGCGCTGTGGGGCACGGGCGACTCGGTGGCACCGCTGTACGCGGAACTGGTGGACATGTGGCCCTGCCGCAACGCCCGCCGGCTGGGCGAACTGATCGGACGGCTGCTGCCCGTCTGACCCCGGGTCCCGTGGGCCGGGACACACCGCCGGGGCGGAACACCGGCGGTCCGGTCGGTCCCGTGGCACGATCGGCCCATGGCCACGACCGGATCCGAACCCCCTGAGACCGATTTCCCGCGCGGCATCGGCTCGCCCGCGACCCGCGCCCTCGCCGCCGCCGGCTACACCCGTCTCGACGAGCTCTCGGGCGTACCGACGGCCGAGCTGGCCGCCCTGCACGGGGTGGGCCCCAAGGCCCTGCGCATCCTCGGCGAGACCCTCGCGGAGCGGGGCCTCGCCCCCCTCGGCTGACGACCGGCCCACCACCGCGCCTCGCCGTCCCCGCCCTCGCCGCCTCGCCGTCCCCGCCCGCCACCGTCGCACCGTCCCGGCGGCCCGCCCCACGACCGCCACCGCCGCACCACCACTCCCGCACGCGCCCCCTCCCGCACCCCCTCCCACACTCCCGCTCGCACTCCCGCCCTCACCGTCCCGGCTGTACGGTCCGGGGGCGGGCGAACTAGCGTGGGGCCATGGAACTCCTGGGAGCGATCACCTCCGACCGGCCGCTGCTCGTCCTCGCCGTCAAGGAGGAGGCGCAGTTCTTCGACACGTCCCTGCCCGTGCTCCTCACCGGCATGGGCAAGGTCAACGCGGCAACCGCGCTCGCCACGGTCCTGGGTCGGGGCCCGCGTCCCTCCGGCATCGTCAACCTCGGCACCGCCGGCGCCCTGCGCACCGGCTGGTCGGGCACGCACGTGGTCGGCACGGTCGTCCAGCACGACCTGGACGGCGAGCTCCTCGCGACGCTGACCGGTGAGACGTACGGCGCGCCGATCGCGCTCCCCGACGGCGGTGACGTGGTCCTCGCCACCGGGGACGCGTTCATCTCCGACGAGGCCGCCCGCGCCCGGCTCGCCGAGCGGGCCCCACTGGTGGACATGGAGGGCTACGCGCTGGCCGCGGCGGCGGAGGCGTCCGGGGTGCCGCTGCGCATCGTGAAGCACGTGAGCGACGAGGCGGGCGACGGCGCCGACCGCACCTGGCGCGACTCCGTCGCCGCCTGCTCCCGCGAGCTGGCCGACTGGGCGGCGGCCCACATCCCGGCGTACCGGACCTGACAAGGGCCGCTCTCCCCTGCCCGCCCGCCCGTCGGGTCAGGGGTTCTGGAAGTGGACCTCCGGGTGGGTCGGGGAGGGCCCGGCGAGCAGGCCGTCCGGTGCTCCGCGCAGGTGCCGGTCGAAGAAGGCCGCCACGTAGGCGCGGGTGAGGGAGACGGCCCGTTCGGGCGCGATCTCCGGGGCCGGCAGCCCGAAGTGGCGCTCGATCATCGGGAAGTCCGAGTAGGTCGAGTGCGCGGATCCGGCCACCGTGAGCCATCGCTTCCAGCCGTCGAGCCGGGGCCACATCCGGTCCCAGCTGGTGTCCTCGCCGCCCGGCAGGTGGACCTCGTCGTGGGTCCCGAGCATCATGAAGGGCCGCCCGCGCAGCCGTTCCGCCGGCAGCTCCTCCCAGAAGGCGCCGTCCATGTTCACGCCGGCGTCGATCCTGCGGTCGGCCACCATGGCGGTGGCGGCGCTCGCTCCCCCGATGGAGTGCCCGGCCATCCCGATCCGGCGTGCGTCGATGATCCTCGCGTGCCGCCACGCGGGGCGGGGGCCGGTGAGCCGGTCCAGGACGAAGCGCATGTCGGCTGCCCTGGTCGAGGTCACGACGCCGGCGGGGACGCCCTGTTCGTCGAGGGCGACGCAGGCGACGCAGCCCAGCGTCTCTCCCCCGGGCAGGGTGGTGCCGAACGACTCGTAGGCGTGGTCGACGGAGGCGACGACGTAGCCGCGTGAGGCGAGGTCCTCGGCGAGGTGGGTGAGCGTCCAGCGCGAGACGGAGAAGCCCGGCGAGAGCAGCACGAGCGGGCGGCGTCCGGGTGCGGGGCGGACGTCGCTCCTGCTGTGGGTCCGGGTGGCGGCGACGACGTCCGCCGGCATCGCGGAGGCGGCGCCGATCCCCTCGGCCAGCCGGCGTGCCTCCTCGCGGCCGGCGTACGGGGCGCGGGGCCCGCCGCCGGACCGTGCGGCCGGGTAGTGGAGGGTGACCATCAGCCGTCGCCCGTCGGCGGTGGGCACCCAGGGGTCGGTACGGGAACGGTCGACGAGCGGCAGGACGGTGCTGCCCACGGGGTGGCGTCCGGTCGGCGCGGGCAGCGTGAAGGGCTTCGCGGGGGCCGCGGCGTCCGCGACGGTGGCGGCGGGCGCGGTGCCGGCCGCGGAGGCCGTGGCCGTCGAGGCCACGGCGGTTCCGGCGGTGCCGGCGGGTAAGGCGAGGGCGCAGGCGAGTACGGCGGCAGCGGCCGCCCGGGTGAGTCGCTTCATGCGGACCACGCTAGAAGGACTCCGCCGGGCGCCGCGTCGTCCGCGAGGCGTACCCCGGCCGGAGGAGGTTCGGCCGAGGGGGAGCTCCAGGTAGGAGCAGGTTCAGCCGAGGGGCAGCTCCAGGTAGGAGGCGGCCTCGGGCGGCGAGCCGAGTTCGGTCTGCGTCCAGGTGACGGAGGCGTCCCCGTACAGCGGGTCCTTGCTGTCGACGACGAGCATCAGGCGGTGGCCGGCCGGGATGTCGTACGCGGCGGCCTGGAGGGACCAGGTGACGGTGGTGTCCTGGTCGGGTGTCAGGTCGTAGGCGTTCAGCGGCTCGTGGGTGATGATGCGCGCGGTGCCGTCCGCGGCCACGTCGAAGAGGTGGGCGATGAGGCCGGCCGAGGCGACGGTGGAGCGGACCGTGAGCCGGAGCCGGGGGACGCCGCGGACGCGCCGGCCGACGGGGCCGCCGTCGGCGGCGACGAGGGGTTCGGTCGCCCAGGCGAGGGCGTGCCGCCGGTCGAACTTGTGCGTGTCGTAGACCTTGGGGTCGCCCCTCCACTCGGCCTGTCCGGTGCGGAGGAGTTCGCCCATCGCGGTGGCCTCGGTGTCGACGCCGGCGAGGAAGGTGCGGCGCCAGCCGGTGGTCCCCGCGTCCCCGTCCGCCGGTACGAGCCGGCCGTCCGCGCCGCCGGCGCCGTCGCCGGTGAGCCCGAGGCGTTCGTGGCCGACGGTGACGTCCTGCCAGGTGGCGCGGGACTCGCGGACGGCGGGTTCGACGATCCGGTGCGTCCCGGTGGGCTGTCCCGTGACGGGGTCGAGCGCGGGCTCGGTGACGTAGGTGAACATCACCTGGCCGCAGACCTCGTCCCACTCCTCCACCCCGTTGCGTTCGCCCTTGAGATGGTGGTCGAGCCATGCGTACGCCTCGTCGAGGACCGGGTCGGGGGAGCCGGGGGAGGTGCCGAGGAGGCCGGCGCCCTCGGGGGCGGCGTGGTCGCCGATCCAGAGGTTGAGGCGCTTGGGGACGCGGAGCCGGTCGAAGGTGTCGACGGCCTCGTTGACCGCGAAGAGACTCTCGTGCCAGGTGTTCGAGTAGAAGGTGGGGGTGCCGTGGTCGTCGGTGAGGTCGGCGTACGTCAGCGGTGAGCGGCGCTCGCCCCAGCGGACGACGGCGTCGAGGTTCCGGTCGTTCAGGAAGTCGTCGAGGATCCGCCGGTTCTCCTCGTCGAACTTCTCCTCCACGGGGCCGCCGGTGAAGCCGATGAGCGCCTTGACGGCGGCGAGGTGGCGGGTCCTGTGGTCGTAGAGGCTGGTGGCGAGGTTGCCCCAGGTGCTGAGGGCGACGACGGCGGCGACGCGCTCGTCGTGGGCGGCGACGAGCTGGCTGATGCCGGAGCCGTAGGACTCGCCGAGGAAGCCGATGACGGCGGGGGCGAAGCGCTCGACGCCGAAGTCGACGACGGTGGAGCCGTCGGCCACGTCGTTCGGGCCCGCGACGTCGACGTATCCCTCGGAGGTGGTCGGGAGGCCGGGGATACCGAGGCCGCGCGGGGTGTAGGCGAGGACGTGGTAGCCGCGGAGGGCGAGGGCGAGGTAGGCGCCGGGGAAGAGCCCCCAGCCGAAGGGTGTCCATCCGGAGGGCACGACGACGAGCGGGTGGGGGCCGGGTCCGAGCTGCCGCAGGCTGAAGGCGGAGAGGCGGTGGCCGTCCGTGGTCTCGACGCGGTGGTAGCCGGGCACGGCGAGGCCGCGCACCCGGGCGACGCGCTCGGCGAGCGGGGCGGGCAGTGTGCCTTCCGGGAGGGGGCCGTCGGCGAGGAGGGCGGTGACGACGCTCTGGCCGAACCGGACCGCCTCGGGGTGGACCGTGCCGCCGGAGGCCCAGAGGCCGTCGGCCGCGACGCGTTCCGCGTCGGCCTCACTGAGGGTGGTCCTGAGTCCGGGGAATCCCGGGAACTCCTCGGACGAGCCGTCGGTGGTGGGGTTGGACTGGGGCACGTGCACCCGTTCCTCTCGACTGGAGTGTGACCGTCCGTCATGCGGACGCACGCAAGCCTCACGTATCGGGAAGGGAGTGACCAGAGCGCACGAAGGGCGCACGCATCACGCAACAGGGCGGGAACGCCCCAGGCCGCCTCGAACTCGACGTTTGGGAGCGGAGGGTTCCGTTCCGGCGCTTGTCAGCGGGAGGTGCCGGGCGTCGCGGCCCCGCCGGTGCGGGCGACGAGCAGGGCGGCGACGTCGTCGTCCAGGCCGCCGGCGCCGTAGGCGGCGAGGTCCTGGTGGAGCAGCTCGGGGACCTGTTCGGAGGAGGCGTCGGCCCACTGCCGGGCGCGTTCCTCCAGCGGGTAGAACACGCCGGCGCGATCGCGGGTCTCGCTCACGCCGTCGGTGTAGAGCAGGAGCCGGTCCCCCGGCCCGAAGGGGAATTCCTCGATGCGGTGGACGGAGTCCGCGAGCCCGGCGAGGTTGAGGGGCAGGGAGGGTTCGGCGACGTCCACGGTGGTGACGGTCGCGCCGCGCTGGAGCAGGGGGGCCGGGTGGCCGCAGTTGAGGAGCCGGGCGGTGGGTCCGGCGTCGGGCAGTTCGACGAGGACGACGGTGGCGAAGCGTTCGGCCGCGTCGGAGTCGGGGTCCCAGGCCGCGTAGCGGGCCAGTCCCTCGTCGAGCCGGTCGGCGAGGGCGCCGAGGTCGGGCGCGTCGTACGCGGTCGAGCGGAAGGCGCCGAGGAGGACGGAGGCGGTCTCGACGGCGCCGAGGCCCTTGCCCTGGACGTCGCCGAGCATGATCCGTACGGCTCCCGGGATCTGCACGGCCTCGTAGAAGTCGCCGCCGATGCGGGCCTTGGCCGCGGCGGCCACGTACAGCAGGTGGAGTTCGAAGGGGCCGAGGCGGGGCGGCAGCGGGCGGAGCACCACGCGCTGGACGACGTCGGCGACGGCCGTGACCTCGGCGAGGTCACGCTCGTAGCGGCTGCGGACCGCGCTGATCCAGGCGGCCACGGCGGTGATGGAGAGGATGAGGCCCTCGCTGGCGAGGAGTTCGTCCTCGACGGGTCCGCCGCGGCTGAGGACGAGCACCGCCCGCAGCGCCATGGCGGCGGCGCCCATGCCGATGGTCCCCCACACGCTCCAGGTGGCGGCGGCGAGGGCCGGGACGGTGAAGAGCAGGCGGTCGACCCGCTCGGCGTCGGGGGTGACGAGGTCCGCCACGACGACCACGACCATGACCAGGACGGGCAGGGCGCGGCCCAGGTTGAACTGGGCCCGCGACGTGGTGGCGGGTCGGGGCCGGGGCCGGGGACCAGCTGCGTGCATTTCATGATCGTACGCAGAACGGGCGGCCCGGCCGGGGCTCGCCCGGCTGGCGTGTCCCGTCGGCCCGGCGCGGGGACTGCCCAGGGCTCACCCTGAGGTGCAGGCTGAGACATCCGGCGCACACTCCCCCGAGTCGGAACTTTCCCCACACAGGCGTGCACATACAGGCCTGGAAGAGACAGCTTCCATTCCGGAATGATCCTTCCGTTACACTGGTGGGCAGCGAAGGGGAGTAGCCCTGCGAACCGGTCGTCGACACACTGGAACCCCCGGGTTCCCGGTGACCGGGTCCGTGCATGACGCGGACGGGCGAGACCTTCGGCCAGGCATCACCGCGCCCGCACCCCCGTGGGCGTGGTTCGTCATGCCGGGCCGAGTGGTCCTCCCGTCGCCCTCCGAAGGTGCCGTGCGGAGCCACCGGGCCCGGACCGAGCAGAGAGCGCCGGTATGCACCTCGACCCCTTGGCGATCGTCACCGCCTTCGGGCTCATCTTCCTCGCCGAGCTTCCCGACAAGACGATGTTCGCGTCGCTCGCCATGGGCACGCGCATGCGTCCCCTGTACGTGTGGTTCGGGACCTCCGCCGCCTTCGCGGTGCACGTCGGCATCGCCGTCGGCGCCGGCAGCCTCCTCGGGATGCTGCCGGGCTGGATCGTCAAACTCGTCTCGGCGCTGATGTTCGGCTTCGGCGCCTTCATCCTGCTGCGCGGCGGGGGCGACGACGAGGAGGACGCGGGCGGCAGGACCGTCACCGGCTTCTGGCCGGTGTTCTCCACGGCCTTCATGGCCGTCTTCATCAGCGAGTGGGGCGACCTGACCCAGATCACCACCGCCAACCTCGCCGCCACCAACGGCACCGCGTCGACCGCGATCGGCTCCTTCATCGCCCTCACCTCGGTCTCCGCGCTGGCCCTGGTCGCCGGCCGCTTCATCGCCAAGCGCGTCCCGCTCAAGACCGTCCAGCGCGTCGGCGGCGTCTGCATGGCGGGCCTCGCGATCTGGTCCCTCGTCGAGGTCTTCACCGGCTGACCAGCCCGGCCGCGCCCTGCTCCGGGGCCGCATCCGCACACGGCGGGTGCGGCCCCGGAGCCGTCCACGCGGTGCGTGCCCTTCCTTTCCTCCCCTCCGGCGGCGAGCCTGACCGCTCGGGCGCCCGCCGTGGGGCAGCGTCCGAGCCCCGGGGCATCGAGCCCGACCGACACCGAAGGGGAGCCCATGAGCCACGATCCCGTACACGCCGCACTCGACCGGCTGGCCGAGCGGGCCGGCCCGCGGGTCATCGCCTGGCGGCGGCACCTCCACCGGCACCCCGAACTGTCCAACAGGGAGGAGGGCACCGCCCGGCTCGTCGCCGGTCATCTGCGCGACCTGGGCGTCGACGAGGTCCGTACGGGCATCGCCGGGCACGGGGTCGTCGGCGTGCTCAGGGGAACGGCGCCCGGTGGCGGCGGACGCGTGGTGGCGCTGCGCGCGGACACGGACGCGCTGCCCGTGAAGGACCTGTGCGGGGAGGACTTCGCCTCCACGGTCGTCGACACCGAGTATCCGGGCGGGCCGTTCCCGGTCTCGCACGCCTGCGGGCACGACTGCCACACGGCGATGCTGATGGGGGCGGCGACGGTCCTCGCCGAGGTGCGCGACCGGCTGCCGGGCACCGTCCTGTTCGTCTTCCAGCCGGCCGAGGAGGGGCCGCCGGTGACCGAGACCGGCGGCGCGCTCGCCATGGTCGAGGCGGGCGCCTTCGCCGACCCGGTGCCGACGATGGCCTTCGGCATGCACGTGACACCGTTCCCGAAGGGGTACGTCGGCTACCGGGCCGGCAACCAGTACGGCGCCTCCGTGCTGGTCCGGATCACGATCGGCGGCCGGCAGGTGCACGGATCCACACCGTGGCAGGGCGTCGACCCGATGCCCGCGGCCGGGGCGGTGCTCACCGGGATCGGGCAGCTGTACCGGCAGGTGTCGGCCTTCGATCCGGTGACCGTCACCATCGGGCACGTCGAGGACGTCGGCCGGTTCAACATCATCGGCGAGACCGTGACGCTCTGGGGCACCGTCCGCTGTGCCGTGGAGTCCGACATGGCGGACGTGCGCGAACGGCTCCGGCGGCTGGCCGAACATTCGGCGGCGGCGTACGGCGCCACGGCCGAGGTGGAGTACCTCCAGCCGGTGCCGCCGGTGCACAACACCGGGCCGTGGGTGGCGGCCGGGCTGCCGACCCTCCGGCGGGTGGCGGGAGAGGACCGGGTCCTGGAGACCGGGGCGACCCTCGGCTACGACGACGTCTCCGAGTTCCTCTCGCGCTTCGGCGGGCTGTACGTGATGCTCGGCGTCCAGGACGCGGTGCTCGGCCCGGACGGGCTCCCCGTCGCGGAGGAGGGCGGACGCGGCCTCGTCACCAACCACCATCCGGGCTTCTACGCCGACGACGACACGCTCGTCACCGGTGTCCGGCTCCACGCCCACGTCGCGTACGACCACCTCGCGGGGGCGCTCCTGCCCGCCGGGTGAGCCGCCCGGCCGAGTTGCGCGCGCGGACGCAGCGGCGAGGCTGGAGGTATGGACCTGGACCTCACCGCCCTCGCCGACGAGCACCTGTCCGCCGCCCGCACCGCACCGCACGGCCGCAGCGCCCGTCTGGTGCTGCACGACGGGGTGCTGCGGCAGACCGTGATCGCGCTCGCCGCCGGTACGGCCCTGGACGAACACAACGCGCCTCCGGCGGCGAGCCTCCAGGTGCTCACCGGCCGGGTGCGGCTGACCACGCACGGCTGGGCGGACGAACTGACCGCCGGCGCGCTGCGCGAGATCCCGAAGGAACGCCACGGACTGACCGCCGTCGAGGACTCCGTGGTGCTGCTGACGGCGGTCAACGACTGAGCCGCCTCGGGGCGGCGGTGCGACGGCCGAGCGCCTGACCCCCAGCGGTGCGACCGGCGAGCCGCCCGACGCCCAGCGGTGCGACGGCCGATCTGCCCGACAGCGCGCGCCCCGTCATCCGATCGCGTCGAGGTCCCGCGCGTAGTGCTCGATGGCCGGGCGGTACTTCCGTACGGACGGGTCCTCGCTCGTGGCGGCGAGGAGGGTCAGGAGCAGGCGCACGGAGTCGTGGTGGCGGCCGGTGTTGTACAGGGCCATCGCAAGGAAGGCGCGCAGGGCGCCGTCCTCGGGGAACTCCGCCGCCGCCGGTTCCAGCAGTCCGACGGCGTCCTCGTGACGGCCGAGGGTCCGGTAGGTGCTGCCGAGACCCAGGAGGGCGCCGCGCCGGTCGTCGGCCGTGAGGCCGGGGCCGGCGAGCGCGGTCTCGTAGTACGGCACGGCGTCGGCCTCCAGGCCGAGGACGTCGTGCGCCCAGGCGGTCTGGTAGGCGACCTCCGCGTCGCCGGGGAGGCGCGCGGCCAGGGAGACCAGCCGGGCGCGCCCCTCCTCCCGGCGGCCTCCGGCGCGGAGCGCGACCGCCTCCTCCAGCAGCCGGTCGCGCTCACCGGGAGTGGGGACGGAGGCGGGAGGGGGAGCGGGGGCCGAGTCCGGGTCGCGGTCGGGGGCCGTCTCGGGGGCGGTGTCGTCCATCGGGTCATGATGGCAGCGGCATCCGCGTACCGACGGGGCCGGGGGCGGGGTCTGACGCTCCGTCCTGGGCACCGGCCCACCTCCATGCCCCCCCTGTTAACGTTCACGAATGCGCCCTTTGTCCCGATTCGATATGCGTGGTCTCGCGCGGCGCGCGGCAGCACTGCGGCCCCGGCGGCGGACCGGCACGGTCACGCTCCCGGAGGACGGGACGGCCGGACGGGAACGGCTCAGGGACCTCGCCGCACTCCTCTGCGAGCTCGGCTCCGACCTGCTGCGGGCCGCCGAGCGCAGCTCCGAGGTCGAAAGGACGCTGCACGACGTCGCCGCCCGCTACGGCACCCGGGCGCGCTGCTTCGTGGTGCCGACCGGGCTGTTCGTGCGGGTCGGCGGCGGCCCCGACGGCCGTGGCGGCGAGCTCGACTTCGCCCCAGTCGAGGGACCCGACCTCCGGCTCGACCAGGTGGAGGCCCTCCAGGCGCTGGTCACCCGGATGTCGGCAGAGGAGGTGCCGTTCGACGAGGTGCGGCGGGCGCTGGGGAAGAACCGAGAGCGGCCGGAACGGTTCAGCCCGTCGGCCACCGTCTTCGGCTACGTACTGCTGACGGTCGGGCTCGGCACCATGCGGCACGCGACCCTGCCCGCGATCGCGGGGTACGCGGCGCTCGGCGCCGGCGTCGGCCTGCTGCGCCTGTTCGGCGACCGGCTGCCCTCGGCCCGTACCGCCCTGCCGGTGGTCACCGCCATCCTGGTCACCGCCGCCGCGCTGCGCTGGGCCGGTCCCCTGCTGCACGAGAACCCGGCCGTGCTCTACATCCCGCCGCTCATCGCCTTCCTCCCCGGCGCCGCGCTCACCCTCGGTGCGATCGAACTCGCCACCGGGGCCGCGCTGTCGGGGCTCTCCCGGCTGGCCGGCGCGGTGAGCGTCCTGCTGCTGCTCTCGCTCGGCATCCTGGTCGGCTCCGAACTGCTGCGCCCGTACCCCTCGGGCGGCAGGTCCGCGGAACCGCTGGGCGCGTGGGCGCCGTGGGTGGGAGTGCTGCTGCTCGGCTTCGGCTTCCTGCTGTACTTCTCCGCGCCGCCGCGGGTGACGGGCTGGCTGCTCGGCGCGCTCCTCGTCGAACGGCTGGTGCAGTCGACCGCGTCCGAGGTGGCCGGGGCGACCTTCGGCGCCTTCGCCGCCGGGGCGGTCCTGCCGCCGATGGCGACCTGGATCGAGAAGCGCTCCCGCACCCCCGACCAGGTGGTCTTCCTGCCCTGCTTCTGGCTTCTGGTCCCGGGCGCGATCGGGCTCACGAGCGTCTCGGAGATCATCGTGGAGAAGGACACCGACGGCGGTCTGAACAGCCTCGTCGGCACGGTGATCACGGTGGCCGCGATCGCCCTCGGCGTGCTCGTCGGAGCGGGCCTCCAGCGACGGCCCCGGCTGCTGCTCGGCGAACCCGCGCCGAGCACCCCCGCCCCCGGACCGGAGGTCCGCCGGCCCGAGGCCGCGGACGGCAGCGGGGCACCGCCCGCGGGCACCGGGGGCTGAGCCGCCCTCAGCGGGCGGCTCCACGACACGGCGGGGCGGGACCGGAGGGCGGGACGAGGTGGCTGAGCTCCGCGGTCACGGGCTGCCCCCTCCGTACGTACGGGCTCCCCCGCCGTCGCCGGGTCAGGAGGAGACCGCTAGCCCCCTGCGGGAGTGTTCGGAGCGCGAGGCGGGGGACCCGGCGGCGAGGCCTTGGCCCGCCGGCTCCTCCAGGACGGGACGAGCGGTGTACGCGCCTCCGGCGGGCAGCCCGGCGGGTGTCGGAGGGGTCGGCTCGGCCGGGGACCCGACGCCCCGCGCGTCGGTGACGGTCGACGCTGCGGACGTCACGGGCGAGAGTTCCGGGAGAGGGCTCGAACGGGTCAGCGGGGCGGGTCCGGAAGTTCCTCGCCGGTCTCCAGGAGCGACTTCAGGCTGGAGACGATCGCGGGCCAGCCCTCCCCGATGAGCCCGCGCATGATGCCGTCCGGCTCCAGGCCGCCGTGGGTGACGGTCAGTCGGACCATGTCCCCCGAGGGTTCGACGGTGAAGGTGACGGTGGAGCGGCGCTCGCGGGAGAGGCGTCCGTACACCTCGTCGTCCAGGCCGACGGCCTTCGCCCATTCGGGGGTGAAGGTGTGCCAGGTGTAGGAGAGGAGGCGGCCCGGGACGGCCTCGACGACGACCTGCTCGGGGTCGGCGGTGCTGCGGCCGCCCTCGTCCCAGACCATCGCAGCGCCGGGGGTCCACTCCGCCTCGAAGGCCACGCCCCAGTAGCGTCGGGTCAGTTCCGGCTCCGTCAGCGCCTTCCAGAGGTCGTCCGGGGTGGTCCTGATGTAGCTGATGTAGACATAGGCGTCGGTGTCCATGGCGCTGCTCGCTCCTCCGGCTTCCCCCGGTCGTCTCCCCCGCGGTGTCCTGGTGATCCAGCGTAGGCAGCCACCGGGTCGGGTGCCAGGCAAGCGGGTGCGGACCGAGGCCCGGAGGGTCTGGACCGTGGGTCCTGCGGTCGTTGAATAGGTGCGGAGGAAACTATTCAACGGACTGCTAGCGTGTCCGGATGTCCCTCAAGCACGCCGTCCTCGCAGCTCTTCTGGAGGGCGAGGCATCCGGATACGACCTCGCCAAGATCTTCGACGTGTCCGTCGCCAATTTCTGGGCCGCCACCCCCCAACAGCTCTACCGCGAGCTCGACCGGCTCTCCGAGGCCGGGCTCATCACCGCCCGGGTCGTCGAGCAGGAACGGCGCCCGAACAAGCGGATGTTCAGCCTCACCCCGGAGGGGCACCGGGACCTCGACGCGTTCACCTCCGAGGCGCCGCGTCCACTGGCGGTACGGGACGAGCTGATGGTGCAGGTGCAGGCGTGCGACGGCGGCGACACGGAGGCCGTGCGGGGCTTCGTGGCGGGGCGGATGGACGTCTCGCGGGAGAAGCTGGCGCGGTACGAGCGCCTGCGGGAATGGCTGCTCGGCGGGCGGGACGAGGAGACGTATCTGCGCGAGTCGGAGCGCGTCGGACCGTATCTGACGCTGATGCGCGGCCGGTTGCTCGAGGAGGAGAACCTCCGCTGGAGCGAGCGGGTGCTCGCGGTCCTCGACGCGCGGATCGCCGCCGGCGGGGGCGGCGGCGGGGTGACGCCGGCTCCTACCCTGAGGTAGAACTCTCGGGTAGCCCGCCGGGCAGGCCGGGGGGTACGGGCTGGGCGGACGCCGGGAGGCCGGCGCGCCCGACGAAGGGGCGGACCCCATGAACGTCGGTGACCTCGTCGAGGACTTCACCCTTCCGGATGAGACCGGCACCCCGCGCTCCCTCTCCGGACTGCTGGAGGAAGGGCCGGTCGTGCTCTTCTTCTACCCGGCGGCGATGACGCCCGGCTGCACCGCAGAGGCGTGCCACTTCCGCGACCTCGCCGCCGAGTTCCGCGCGGCGGGCGCGCTGCCCGTGGGTGTCAGCGGGGACGTCGTCGAGAAGCAGCGGGAGTTCACCGAGCGGCACTCGCTCGGCTATCCGCTGCTCTCCGACCCCGAGGGCGCCGTGCGTGAGCGCTTCGGAGTGCGGCGCGGCTTCTCGCTGGCCCCGACGAAGCGGGTCACCTTCGTGGTCGGGCAGGACCGGCGGGTTGTCGAGGTGGTCCGCAGCGAACTGCGGATGAGCGCCCACGCGGACCGCGCGCTCGCCGCACTCGCGGCGCTGCGCGCGTCCTGAACCCGGAGAAGTCCGCCGCGCCTCGATGCCGGCTGCGTCGAGCCCTGCGCCGTGACTCTCCCGCCTTGGTCCTCGCGCCCCGAATGCCGGGCTCCGGTCAGACTCCGAGCAGCTTGGCCTTCGCCGCGGCGAACTCCTCGGGGGTGAGCAGTCCCCGCTCGACGAGGGCGGCGAGCCGGGTCAACTGCTCCGTGAGGCCTCCGGCGTCCTGGGCGCCTGCCTGAGGGGCCGGCGGGGGCGGCGCGGCGGGGGGCGGCGGGGACTGGAACGGCTGCGCCTGCTGGGTCGGTCGAGCCTGCTGCGTCTGCTGTGACTGGAGGTCGGCGATGGCCTGCTCCTGGTCCTGCTCTCGGCGGGAGGCACGGGCCGCACTGCGGCCGGCGGCGTACGCGGCTCCGCCGACGAGCGCGCCGCGCAGCAGCGGCGCTCCCGCGGGCCGGATCACCGGGCGGGCGAGCGGGCGTCGTCGCATGAACATGCCGGTCAGCTCCTTCCGGCGGCCGCGGTGACCGCCTCCTCGTAGGCGGCACGCGCCTCTTCCACATGGGCGTCGGGGATCCGGACCCGGGCCGCCACACGGCCGCCCGCCTCCTGGATCGCCTCGGCCGCCCGCGCGGCCCAGATGTGCTCGACCAGCAGCATCAGCGCGCAGGAGCCGGGCTCCAGCGACTGGGCGACCTCGGCCGCGTCCTCGGGGCCGAGGAGGTTCGCCTCCGGTCCGATCTCGGCCGTGGCCTCGTCGTACTCGTCGTACTCGATCAGCTCGGAGGTGGAGACCTCCCCGCTCGGGGCCCTGACCACCACGAGCGAGTCGATCAGCCGGACCTGGCCCTCCTTGCGGAGCTCGGCGATCGCGGCGACGGCCGCCACCTTCAGCCGCTCCCCCGGAAAGGCGAGCACGACACATTCCACCGGTCCCATGGCACTCCGCTCCTCGTCGTCCCCGCGGACCGCCGTCCGCGCACGGGAGTTCCCATCCGAACACGGCGCCGGGAGGGTCGCACCCGGAGCCCGGACGGACCGCCACGACATGCGGGGGCGGGCCGGACGGGTGAGACTCGCTCCAACGCGCGGCCCTCCCGGCCGCGAGGGAACGGAGTGCGCAGGAATGGACGACTACCCCCTCCTGAACGTCTTCTGGACGATGCTGTGGTTCTTCCTCTGGATCATGTGGCTCTTCCTGCTCTTCAAGGTCATCACGGACATCTTCCGGGACCACGACCTGCACGGCTGGGGCAAGGCGGGCTGGCTGATCTTCTGCATCCTCCTGCCCTACCTGGGCGTCCTCGTGTACGTCATCGCCCGCGGCAAGGGCATGGGGCTGCGCGACGCCAAGCAGGCGAAGGACGCGGAGTCCCGCTTCCAGGAGTACATCCGGCAGACGGCCGGCACGCAGGCCGCGGCGAACGGCACCCCGAGCACGACGGACGAACTGGCGCGGCTCGCGGACCTGAAGGCGAAGGGCGCGATCTCCGAGGAGGAGTACCAGCAGGCGAAGACCAAGATCCTCGCCTGAGCCGCCGCTCCCCCACCACCCGTATCCCGGACCCGCACCCTTAATGCGAGTCCGGGATACCTCTTTGATACGGTCAGTGCGTGAGGTTGACCAAGTTCACCGACCTGGCTCTGCGCGCCGTGATGCGCCTGGCCGTCGCCGCCGACGAGGAGCCCGTCACCACGCGCGCGGTGGCGGAGGAGATGGCCGTGCCGCACGCCCACATGGCGAAGGTGGTCACGCGGCTCCAGCACCTCGGCGTGGTCGAGGCCCGGCGCGGGCGAGGGGGCGGGCTCGCGCTCACCGACTTCGGCCGCCGCTCCTCGGTGGGCTGGCTGACCAGGACGCTGGAGGGCGAGGAGGAGGTCGTCGGCTGCGAGGCCGACCCGCCGTGCCCGCTGCGGGCGGCCTGCCGGCTGCGGGGCGCGCTGCGGGAGGCGCAGGACGCCTTCTACCGCACGCTCGACCCGCTGACGGTGGCCGATCTCGTACGGTCGCCGACCGGACCCGTGCTGCTCTCCCTCACCGCCCGGCCCCCTTCGTGACCCCCCGACCCCCGGGGTGACGCCTCAGGCGTCGCTCCGGGGTACCGCCGTCGCTTTAAATGCGTAGATCATCTACCAGATTGAGAGTTCCGATGCTGTCCGAGCAGGCCGTTCCCGTCGTCCGTGCCACGCTGCCCGCCGTCGGCGGAGCACTCGACGAGATCACCGAGCGCTTCTACGGGCGCCTCTTCGCCGCCCACCCCGAGCTGCTGCGCGACCTCTTCAACCGCGGCAACCAGGCCAACGGCGAGCAGCGCAGGGCGCTCGCCGGCTCCATAGCCGCGTTCGCCGTCGCCCTCCTGGAGCACCCCGACACCCGGCCCGACGCCCTGCTCTCCCGCATCGCGCACAAGCACGCCTCGCTCGGTGTCACCGCGGACCAGTACAAGATCGTGCACGAGCACCTCTTCGCCGCGATCGTCGAGGTGCTCGGCGAGGCCGTCACTCCCGAGGTCGCCCAGGCGTGGGACGAGGTCTACTGGCTGATGGCGAACGCGCTCGTCGCCCTGGAGAGCCGCCTCTACCAGGACGCGGGCGTCGAGGACGGGCTGGTCTGGCGCCCGGTACGGATCTCCGAGCGGCGCGAGGAGACCGCCGACACCGTCTCCCTCACGCTCACGGACCCGGACGGCTCGCCCCTGCCGCCCTTCCTGCCCGGCCAGTACGTGAGCGTGCGCGTCGCGCTCCCGGACGGCGCCCACCAGATCCGCCAGTACAGCCTCTCCTCCGCGCCCGGCCGCCCCGCGTGGCGGATCACGGTGAAGCGGGTCGACGGCGACCCGGCGGGCGAGGTCTCGAACCAGCTGCACGCCCACGCCGCCGCCGGTGACCTCCTGGAGGTCTCCGCGCCCTTCGGCGATCTGGTGCTGCCCGAGGGCGACGGACCGCTGCTGCTCGCCTCCGCCGGCATCGGCAGCACCCCGATGCTCGCCATGCTCGACCACCTGGCCGCAACCGGAGCCGTACGTCCGGTCGTGGTCGTGCACGCCGACCGCTCCCCCGACGCGCACGCCCACGCCGGGGAGCTGCGCGCGCTCGTCGGCCGGCTCCCGGCGGGCAGCCTGCACCTCTGGTACGAGGAGCCGGGCGCGTCCGGCGCCCGCGCGGGCCGCGCCGACGTGACCGCGCTGGAGCTCCCGGCGGGCACGAGCGCCTACCTCTGCGGTCCGCTCCCCTTCCTGCGGGCGGTCCGCGGGGACCTCGTCGCTTCCGGCGTCGCCCCGGCCGACGTCCACTACGAGGTCTTCGGCCCGGACCTCTGGCTCGGCGCCTCGGCCTGACCCGGGCCCGGCCATGAGCCTTCGATCCTGAAGCACCATGGCGTTCCCGCTGCGGATCCTGCATAGTGTGGGCGCGGATCGGCCTCGCAATCAGTGGGCCGACAGGGAATGGACGGAAGCGATGGGATCGTACGGAGCGGTGGGCCACCCCCTGGACGCGCGGCGGCCGGTACGGGGCATCGCCCTCGACATCGGCAGCTCACGGACGCGGGCCTGGGCCCCGGGGGCGGGCGTCTTCGCCGACGTGCCGAGCGCGGGGGTCCGGCGCGACGGCGCGGCGGACGACTCCTCCCGGCTGCTGCTCCTCAAGCGACTGGCCGCCTCCGCCCCGGGCGGCCCGAGCCACGACACCGTCGTGATGCTGACCCATCCGGTGCTCGCCGCCCCCGCCGAGCGCGAGGCGGTCCGCCGGGTGGTCGACGGGCTCGGCCCCGTCCGGGTGATCGCCGTCGACAGCGCCCGCGCCGCGGCCGCCTACGCGGCACCGTCCGGCGGCGGTCCGCTGCTCGTCGTGGACCTCGGCGCCCGGCTGACCGAGGTCACGCTCGTCGTGGACGGACAGGTGCAGGACGCTCGGCTCGCGGAGCTCGGCGTGGACGACCTGCCCGCGCACGGCGGCGTGCCGGACGCGGTGGCCGGCACGGCCGCCGACATGGTGAGCGACATGTGGCGCGAGGACGGCACCGGCGCCGTCCGCGGCGCGCTGCGACGCGGGGTGCTGGTGACCGGCGGCGGCGCGCTCCGGCTCGACGTGACCGCGCGTCTGGCGCAGGTGCTGCGCGGCAGGGTGCGGCTGGCCAACGATCCGGCGACGAGCGTGGTGCGGGGCGCCGGACTGATGCTGGCCTCGGCCCTGAGGCACCCGGGGGCCCGGCACACCCCGTGACCGGGGCGTGCCGTGACCGGGGCGTGCCGGGGCACCGGGGCCGGTGTCAGCAGCCGGTCGCCCAGATGTGGGAATCGCCGCGGTCGTTGGCCGCGCCGTTGTACCCCACCTCCTGTCCCGGTGCGAGGCAGATGGTCATGCTGCCGCCCTGCCAGGCGCTCTCGTAGACGCGGACGTGGTCCTTGATGCCGGGGCCGGAGATGCCGTGGTTGGCCCAGGAGGAGTCGGTGTCGGAGATCCAGCTCTCCCACCAGCCGTCGTCACCGCTCCAGTTGGCCCGCTGCCCGCCGAAGTTGGCTTCCTGCCAGACGCAGAAGTGACCGGAGGGACATTCGGCGGCGGTGGCGGGGCCGGCGACGGCGAGGCCGGTGGTGAGGGCGAGCAGGGCGGCGGCCGTGGTGGCCAGGATGCGCTTCACGAGGAGGCGTTGCCTTTCCGTGGAGGGGTGGGCGCGGGCAGCTGGACCGCCCGCAGCAGCGCGCGGTCGCGCAACTGCCGGTAGGTGGTGAGCTCGTCGCGGTGCAGGGTGCGCACCTCGGTCAGCTCGGCGCGCTCCAGGCGGGCGCGGGTCTCGTCGAGGCCGGTCTCCCGCGCGCAGCGGGCGGCGTCCACGGGGTCGGGCCGGGCCGGCCGGGGGCGGCCGGGCGGTGCGACGCACACGGTCCAGCGGCCGAGGGCTGCCCGATGGGCGGGGTCGTCCCGGTAGCGGGCCTGGGCCTCGGCACGGAGGTTGTCGACGACGACCTGGGCCCGGAACCAGCGGCGCTGGTCGCCGTAGAGGCGGTCGCGGGCCGCGGCGAGACAGCCGTCGCTGTGCGCGGTGATGGTGGCTCCGGTGGCGAGCGTCACGGAGAGTTCGCGTGGGCCGGTGCCGAAGAGGGCGACCTGGAGGACCCGGTCCTCGGCGGGCGCTCGGGGCTCGGCCGCCGCCCGGATGCCGCGCTCGGCGAGACAGTCGCCGGCGAAGCGCCGCTCCGCCGCCTTGAGGAGCGCGTCCTGCTCCGCGCGCGCGACCGGTACGGCGGGCCGATGTGGCAGGTCGGGGCCGACGGAGGTGCAGCCGGTGAGCAGGGCCAGCGCGGCGGCGGCCGGTGCGGCGCGGCGGGCGATCGGTGCGATGACGAGCGGCATGGGTCCCCCTTCGCGCCGTGGCGCGGTGCCTGGTCGGCGGGCCGGAGGATGATCGTCGGCCGGCCTGAACGATCACTGCCCGTGACGACGGCGGCCATGCGTGAGGTCACTCGAAGGGGTCGAACGCGCCGTCGCGCGCGCCTCTGGAGCGCCGTGCGCGCGCTGTCCCGGAGACCGCTTCGGAGGCCGTCCCGGGCTTGCCCAGAAATGCCCCCCGGACATGGGGAGGCCCCGGCTGGACGGGGGATTCCAGCCGGGGCCGATCACCATGACGGGCGAAGGGCGGTCCACTCCGGGGGGGGAACCTGGGGACCGGGCCCCCTCGCCGTCACATCAAGTAGAACGGTGGGCGTTTTCCGAATGTTCCGGGCGCTCCGGGGTGAACGGTGTGAGTCGGCTCACCTGCCGCAGGTCGGGCACGGTGGCGGTCGTCAGTCCTTCTCGGGCCGGTAGACGGCTCCGGCGCGGGCGGTACCAGGGGCGAGGAGCTCGGGGACGGTCACGAAGGTGTAGCCGCGGTTCCGGAGTTCGTCGATGATCTCGGGGACGGCGGGGACGGTGCCGTCGTAGATGTCGTGGAGCAGGATGATGCCGTCGCGGTGGGCCTGGGTGAGGACGCGCTCGCGTATCAGGCCCGAGTCGGTGGTGGAGTAGTCCTTGGCGGTGATGCTCCAGAGGATCTGGGCGAGGCCCAGTTCGCGGCTGACGTCGCCGACGGTGGAGTCGGTGCGGCCCTGGGGCGGGCGCATGAGGACGGGCTTGCGGCCGGTGATCTTCTCGATGGCCTCCTGGGTGCGGGACAGCTCCTCGCGGACCTCGGCCTCGTCGAGGTCGGTGAGGATCTGGTGCGTCCAGGTGTGGTTCGCGACCTCGTGACCCTCGTCCGCGATGCGCCGGACGACCTTCGGGTAGCGGTCGACGTGCTTGCGCCCGAGGAGGAAGAAGGTGGCCGGGACCTTTTCCTCCTTGAGGATGTCGAGCAGGCGGGGGGTGTCCTTGCCGGGCCCGGCGTCGAAGGTGAGCGCGATGCACTTCACCTCGGCGCAGTCGACCCGACGGGTCCCGGCGCCCGCCTTGCCGTCGTCCCCGGACTCGGCCCGCGCCTCCTGCGGCGTCACGGTGTCCATGGCGCAGCCGCCCAGCGTGAGCATGAGCGTGGCGGCGGCCAGCAGGGCGGCGGTCCTCCCGCCGCGACGGCCCGGCCTGGATCGGAACATGGTGGTACCCGCTTTCCCCGGTTTCGTGTGTGTCGTGGCCGCGCACCGCCTGGTCAGGGCAGGTGCGCCGGATGGCCGCCGTGAACTCTACACACGGTGTATACCGAGGCCGGAAGGGGGGTCTCCCCTTCCGGGCGGGCACGCCGAAAGCCCCCCTCGCCATGCCTCTCCGTCCCCCGGGCACGACGCGCCCCCGGGCGGCGCCCGTCCGCTCCGCCCGGGGTGTCCTGTCACGCCCGTGCCGGCTTGGGCCGGCACGCCGTGGTCAGCGGGAGGCGAGGAGCAGTCGTGCCTCGGTCTCCTGGTCGCCCGAGACCGTCTGGCGGGACTCGACGGCGAATCCGGCGGCGAGCACCCTCTCGACCTCGGACACGGCTTGGTATCCGCCGGTCAGCAGGGCGCCGACCCTGCCGTCGAGCCGAGGGGGCCGCACTTCCTCACGCTGTCCTCCGGAGGTGTCGAAGGTCGCCATCCACACGGTGGCGACCGGCCCCGCGCCCGAAGGGCTCGGGGGCTCCAGGTCCTCCAGCCGGTAGTAGTGGTCGAGTACCTCGAACACGGCCCGCGCGTCCTCCTGGCGGCATTCGCTCAGCTGGACGGTGACGTCGGTGTCGATGTGCAAGTCGTACACGTCGCTCATCTCCTCGCGGCAGGCTGCCACCCCTCCAGCATCCCCCTCGCCTCCCGTCACGTCGACGGCTCCCGTCGCGCCGCCGTCAGTCCGCGGCGAGGAGCGAGTCGACGGTGTCGGCCTCGGCCGCGGACTTGTCCGGGCGGTGGCGGAGGACCCGGGCGAAGCGGAGGGTGATGCCGGCCGGGTATCGGGTGGAACGCTGGAGACCGTCGTAGGCGATCTCCACGACCAGTTCGGGGCGGACCGTCACGGTGAAGCCGTCGTCCTCGACGGCCAGTTCCGTCAGGCGGGCGGTCTGCCAGTCGAGCATGCGGTCGGTGAGCCCCTTGAAGGTCTTCCCTAGCATGACGAAGCCGCCGTCACCGGTGCGGGCGCCGAGGTGGAGGTTGGAGAGGTAGCCGGTGCGACGCCCGTGGCCCCGTTCGGCGGCGAGGACGACGAGGTCGACCGTGTGCACGGGCTTCACCTTGAGCCAGGTGCGGCCCCGCCGGCCCGCGACGTAGGGCGCGTCCAGCGCCTTGAGGAGGACGCCTTCGTGGCCCCGGGCCAGGGTGTCGGCGAAAAACCGCTCGGCCGCCTCCCGCTGCGCCGGGTCGGCGGGGGCGGTGACCTCGAAGCGGCGGACCCGGCGCTCCTCGGGCAGCAGGCGTGCGAGGACCGCGTTCCGGGCGCGGCCGGGACGGTCGACGAGGGGCTCGCCGTCGGCGGCGAGGACGTCGAAGAAGACCGGGGTCAGCGGGAGCGCGGCGCTGGCGCCGGTGACATCGGTGCGGGAGCCGACGCGCCCGGCGATGGACTGGAAGGCGGCCGGGCGGCCGGTGCCGGGGTCGAGGGCGATCAGCTCGCCGTCGAGGATGAACGACTCCGACGGCACCTCACGGGCGACGGCCACCACCTCCGGGAGGCGGGCGGTGATGTCGTCGAGCGAGCGCGTGTGGACCCGTACCTCCGTCCCGTCGCGGTGCACCTGGATCCGGATGCCGTCCAGCTTCTCCTCGACCGCGCACGGCCCCAACGCCTCCACCGCCTCGACGACCGAACCGGCCGTGTGCGCGAGCATCGGCTGCACGGGCCGGCCGACCCGCAGGGTGAACCGGTCCAGGGCGGCCCGTCCGTCCGCGAGGACCGCCTGCGCCACCGGCGGGAGCGAGCCCTCCAGCATCACGGCCCGCCGCAGTTCGGCGGCCGGCACCTCCGCCGCCTTGGCGACGCCCTCCAGCGCGACGGCGTCGAGCGCCCCCTGCCGCACCTCTCCGGAGAGCAGGCGCACCAGCAGCTCCTGCTCCTCGACGGTGGCCGCCGCACACAACTCCCTGACCCGCCGTGCCCGTTCCGCCTGGGATCCCGGCCCGGCCACGGCCGCCAGCGCGTCCATCGCCACGTCCACCTCGGCCAGGGTCAGCGTCGGCGCGGCCGCCGGGGGCACCGCCGGCGGCACGACCTCCTTCAGCGTGCTCCAGCCGACCCCGATGCGGCCCTGCGGCAATCGGCCCGAGAGATAGGCGATGACCAGGTGACTCTCCTCGGGCGTGGCCTCGGCGAAGAGCTCGGCGAGCAGGGCGGTCTTCCGCGACCTCGCCGAGGCGGCGGCGACCTGCCGGGAGACCTCCGCGACTCGGGCGAGCAACATGCCCCCATCGTCACCGGGCCTCCCCGCCGCCGCACCCGCAGGCGCGGACTCAGACGCAGACGCAGTCTCGGGCGGCGGGCAGCGGGCAGCGG
Source organism: Streptomyces sp. NPDC014861 (assembly GCF_043081625.1). NCBI lineage: Bacteria > Bacillati > Actinomycetota > Actinomycetes > Kitasatosporales > Streptomycetaceae > Streptomyces > Streptomyces sp. NPDC014861. The sequence goes on along the minus strand of NZ_JBIBWV010000005.1, from coordinate 139,756 downwards.
GCAGGCTCTACCCCCAGTCCCGCCGCTCGCCCCAGCCGGACCCGGCCGTCCGCCCCGGGAGGGAGCGCCGGATCCGCGCCAGCAGTCCGGGGCGCCCGGGTCGCGGCGCCCGGCCGGGTGGGCGTCGCGACCCGGCGCGCGGCCGGGCCGGTGGCCGGGACGATGGACGGGTCAGTGGCCGGGACGCCGAAGACCCCGCCCTCCCCGGACCCGCCGCGGCCATCGGCTCCACACCCACAGGCCCCACACCCACGGGCTCGGCACCCACCGGCTCGCCGGGGATCGGCTCGACGGGGATCAGGGGCTCCGGCACCGGCTCCACAGGGATCGGCGACTCCGCCGTCGGCCGTGGCCGGTCCCCGGGGTGCGGCGCCTGGCAGACGGCGCGGGCCTCGTCCAACGCCAGGGCGAGGCTCATCCGGTGCCAAAGGATCTCGTCCGGGTCGTCGGCGCGGACGAGCCGGTCGGCGATGTCCCGGGAGGCGCCCGTGACCGGGAAGCCCGGCGGCGGGGCCGGGCGGAGCAGGTCGAGGTGGTTGCGCTCATAGGGGTCGTCGACGACCTCCGCGAGCTGCACCGGGTCGAGCAGCGAGGCGATCGCCGCCGCCCGGACCCATGGGTCGTCGGTGGCCCGCAGCAGCAGTCCGAGGTTGCGGGTGCGCCAGTTCCTGGCCCGCAGGTCGTCGGCCGCGGCCCGCTCACGCACCTCCACCGGCAGCCGGCCGGTGAGCAGGGCGGGGTACGCGGCACCGAGGGCGGTGACCTCGGCCGCCACGTACAGCCAGATGACCGAACGGTAGCGGTTGAGGTAGAAGCGGACCGGGCTCAGGTGGCCCGTGCGGGCCAGCCGGGTGAACCGCTCGTGGGTGATGGAGAGGAGTCCGGCGGCCTCCCCCGCCCCGATGGTCCTGACCCGCTCACGGAGGCCGTCGGGGAAGTCGGGCGCCGCCTTGAGCCGGTCGAGCTCCGCGCGCTCGACCGGGCGCCGCTCGGGCGCCCGGTCCCTGCCGCTGCCCCGGTCCCGGGCCGGTGGTGCGCCCGGATCAGGGGCCGGGTGCGGCGGGTGGAGCGGGACGGTCCTGATCAGCCCCATCCGCACGGCGAGCCGGAACTCTTCGCGCCGCAGTTCCAGCTCCTGCGCGGCCCGGGCCGGCGTCACCGTCCGCTCCGCCTCCCGCACCGGCCGCCCGTCCGACGCCGTCCGGTCCGCCGTCGTACCGCCCGCCGTCGTCCCGTCCCCCGTCGTCCGGGCCCCCGTCGTCCGGCCCCAAGCCGTCTGATCCACCGTCATGGCGTCCGCCGCCTCCCCCACTGGTTCGCCCGGCCTGCCGACCGGTCCGGGCTCCGATGAACCCGACACCACGAAGGTAACGCAGAGTGACGACGCTCGCACCGCCTGTGGACAACGGCCTGTGGACAACCGTCAGAGCGTGGGCTCGCCGACCTGTCGCGCGGAGACGCCCAGGTGCTCCCCGACCCGGTTGACCAGGAGCGTCATCTCGTACGCGACCTGGCCGACGTCGGCCTCCGCGTCGCTCAGCACACAGAGGCAACTGCCGTCACCGGCCGCGGTGACGAACAACAGGGCCTCGTCGAACTCGACCATCGTCTGCCGGGCGCGGCCGGCCCTGAAGTGCCGGCCGGAGCCGCGCGCCAGGCTGTGCAGTCCGGAGGAGACCGCGGCCAGGTGCTCCGCGTCCTCCCGCGCGAGTTCGCTGCTCGCGCCGGTCACCAGACCGTCGTTCGACAGCACCAGGGCGTGGCGTATCGGCCCCACCCTGCGGGTCAGATCGTCCAGGAGCCAGTCGAGCCCCTTGTCCAGCGCCATGCGATGGTCCTCCCCCTCGTCGGTGCGGTCGCGCCGGCCGGGCCCCGTGCCCGCGTGCGCCGGTACGGACCGCGTGTCGCGGCAAGCCTTACGCACTGTCGTGGACAGGGCAAGCACCCCGGTCGGCCCGGGTGCGCCGCCGTCCGGCGACCCGTGCCGCACGATGGGGTCATGACGAGAATGACCGAGGACCAGTGGCGGGACTTCGTGTCCCGGGGAACCCGTACCGGCAAGCTCGCGACCGTCCGGGCGGACGGCAGTCCGCACGTCGTGCCGGTGTGGTTCGTGCTCGACGGCGACTCCTTCGTGTTCAACACCGGGAAGGAGACGGTGAAGGGCCGCAACCTCGCCCGGGACGGCCGGGTGTCGCTCTGCGTGGACGACGACGCACCGCCGTTCTCGTACGTCACCCTGAGCGGCCGGGCCGAGCTGAGCGAGGACCCCCTGGAGCTGATCCACTGGGCGACCGTCATCGGCGGTCGCTACATGGGTGAGCACCGCGCGGCGGAGTTCGGCGCCCGCAACGGGGTGCCGGGCGAGCTCGTCGTCCGCGTGAGGATCGAGAAGGTGGCCTCGGCGGGCGGAGTCTCCGACTGACGCCTCCGGCGGGCCGCTTCGGGCCGAGAGGCCGACGGCCGGCCGCGCACCCGCGGGTTCAGCCGACCGTGTCGAGGAGCCGGGCCGTGTGCATGCGCCCGGCGTACTCGACGACCCGGATGAGGACCTCCTTGCCGGAGTCCCGGTCGCGCGCGTCGCAGAGGACCACGGGCGTGCCCTGGTCCAGGTCGAGGGCGCGGGACACGTCCTGCGCCCCGTAGGAGCGTGCGCCCTCGAAGCAGTTGACGGCGACCACGAACGGGATCTTCCGGTGCTCGAAGTAGTCGACCGCGGGGAAGCAGTCCTCCAGCCGGCGGGTGTCGGCGAGGACGACGGCGCCCAGGGCGCCCTGGGAGAGCTCGTCCCACAGGAACCAGAAGCGATCCTGCCCGGGGGTGCCGAAGAGGTACAGGGAGAGTCCCGCGCGGATCGTGATCCGGCCGAAGTCCATGGCCACGGTGGTGGTCGTCTTCCGGTCCACTCCCCCGGTGTCGTCGACGAGTTCGCCCGCCCTGCTGAGCCGTTCCTCGGTGCGCAGGGGGCGGATCTCGCTGACGGCGCCGACCAGAGTGGTCTTCCCTACCCCGAAGCCGCCGGCGACGAGGATCTTCAGGGCGAGAGCGGTGTCGTCGCCGCCGTCCGCGCCGGTGCTGTCAGAGCGCTCGTAGGCCATCGATCACTTCTCTCAGGATGCGTTCGTCGGGGAGCTGGGCGGGCGGCACGGGCCGGCTGACGCGTACGAAGCCCGATTCGAGGAGGTCGCCGAGGAGGACCCTGACGACGCCCACGGGCAGGTCGGCGTCTGCGGCGAGTTCGGCCACGGACTGGGTCTCGGCCCGGCAGAGGGCGAGCAGGGCGCGGTGTTCGGGCCCGAGGACGGCCTCCTCTGCGGGGCCCGGCGGATCGTCGTCGACGACGACGAGGGCGATGAGGTCGAACCGTACGTTGCTGGGACCGGGTTTGGTGCGCCCGCCGGTCATCGCGTACGGCCGGACGAGCGGTCCGGCGTCGGCGTCGTACCACTGGCTGCCCGGCCCCGGCGGGCCGCCGGGGGTGTCGGCCTCGGTGTCGCCGGTGCTGTCCATGGTCATGGGAGTCTCCGGTCAGCCGGCGGCCGGTGGGGTCACCGTGAGCCGCGGCGGGGTGTGCAGGTGCTCGCCGACGCGTTTGACGAGCCGTGCCATCTCGTAGGCGATGAGGCCGATGTCGGCGCTGACGGAGCTGAGGACGGCCAGGCAGGAACCGTCGCCCGCGGCGGCGACGAAGAGGAAGCCGTCGTCCATCTCGACCATGGTCTGGCGGACGCCGCCGGTGTGGAACTGGCGTCCGGCGCCCTTGGCGAGGCTGTGGAAGCCGGAGGCGATGGCGGCGAGGTGCTCGGCGTCCTCGCGGCTGAGTCCGCTGGAGGCGCCGACCGGGAGGCCGTCGCCGGAGAGCACCACCGTGTGCCGGACCTCGCGGACCCGGGTCACCAGTTCGTCGAGGAGCCAGTCGAGTTCGCCGGAGCGGTGGTGGGAGATCCTCTCGTGGTCGATCATGCGTCGTCTCCTTCGGTTCGGGGGTCCTGGGGCGGGTTGGCGCGTGCGCCGAAGTAGGGGCCGAGGTCGGTACGCGCGCGTGCGTCGCTCCGCGGGTCGTACGGGGCCTCTGCCGGGGTGCCATGGGCACCGTGGGCGCCGTCGCGAGAGGTGGGTGCGGGACCGGCGTCGACGTACGGACGGGTGGCCCGGCCCGGTGCGGTCCCGCCCGGCGCTGTCCCGCCCGACCCCTGTGCGGTCCCGCCCGGCACCGTCCCGTCGTGCGCCGTCCCGTCGTGCGCCGTCCCGTCGTGCGCCGTCCCCGCCGGCGTCGCGGGCGCCTCGGGAGCGCCGCCGCCGAGCGGGCGTCGGGCGCCCGGGGCGGGGCCGCCGCCTCGTCGCCAGCCGTCGCGGTAGGCGGCCATCCGGTCGCGTACCTCCTCGGGCGTCCGCTCCGGCGCGCCGGGGGCCGCGGGGGCGGGCGCGGGGACCTGCGCGGGCACCTCCCGCAGCTGTGGCACGAGGCTCGCCTGCCGGACGCGGCGGGGCAGGCCGGACTCGCCGTCCGCGTCCCCGGTCTCCCGGTCGCGCCCGTCCGGCGACGGCCGGCCCTGCTGCGGTGGTACGGCCTGGACGCGTGGGCGCAGGGTGGTCACGCCGGCCGGTACGGAGGCGGGTTCGGGGCTCGGGGCGAGCGCCGGGACGGCCGTGGGGCGCGGCCGGGCCGGCGGCCGGTCGGGCTTCGGGGGCGGGGGCGGGAGCGGAGGCGTGGCGGAGGGGCTCGCCGCCCCCGGGGCGCCTGCGAGGGCGCTCGGTGCGCCGGTGAGGGTCTTCGGCGCGCCTCCGGAGGGCGCGGGGGCGCGGGGGGCTGCCGGAGGGGCGGTGAAGCGGCGGGCCTCGGCGCGGTGCGCCTCCGTGCGCTCGCGGGCGGCCCGCTCCTCGCCCGGCCCGGCGGTGACCGGGGTGGCGGCGGTCTCCTCGGCAGCGCGGTCGGTGGTGGCGGGGCCGGACGGGAGGTCGGTCTGGAGGAGGTCGGTGGGCAGCAGGACGACGGCGGTGGTGCCGCCGTACGGGGAGGGCCGCAGGTGCACCTTGATCGCCTGCCGGGAGGAGAGGCGGCTGACGACGAAGAGGCCGAGCCGGTCGCTGTCGAAGAGGTCGAGGGCCTCCGACTGCTCGATGCGGGCGTTGGCCTCGGCGAGGCTGTCCCTGCCCATGCCGAGCCCGCGGTCCTCGATCTCCAGGGCGTAGCCGTTGCCGACGGGTTCGCCGCTGACCCGGACCTTGGTGTGCGGCGGGGAGAACTGGGCCGCGTTCTCGATGAGCTCGGCGAGGAGGTGGGTGAGGTCGGCGACGGCGCCGCCCGCCACGGCCGTCTCGGGGAGCCGGCGTACCTCCACGCGCGCGTAGTCCTCGATCTCGGAGACGGCGGCGCGGACGACGTCGGTGAGGGGGACCGGCATGCGCCAGGCTCGGCCCGGGGCGGCGCCGGAGAGGATGATCAGGCTCTCGGCGTGACGGCGCATCCGGGTGGTGAGGTGGTCCAGGCGGAACAGGTCACCGAGTTCGGCGGGGTCGTCGGCGCGCCGCTCCATGCTGTCCAGGAGGTTGAGCTGGCGGTGGACAAGGACCTGGCTGCGGCGGGCGAGGTTGACGAAGACCCCGGAGATGCCGCCGGCCAGCTCGGCCCGCTCGACGGCCGCGGACAGGGCGGCCCGGTGGACGGTGGTGAGGGCCTCCCCGACCTCTCCGATCTCGTCCTGGGGCGGGGGTCCCGGCGGGGCCTCGGCCCGGACGTCGATCTCCTCCCCGGCGCGCAGCCGGCCCATGGCGGCGGGGAGTTTGCGGCGGGCGATGCCGAGGGCGGTGTTGCGGAGGCTGACGAGTTCGATGACGAGCCCGCGGCCGATCCGTACCGAGATCACGAGAGAGGCCGCGACGGCGGCGAGGCCGAGGACGACGGCGGCTCCGGCGGCGGTGAGGATCCCGCCCGCGAAGGCGCCGGTGTCGTCGGTGGCGGCGGCGCGCGCCTCGCTCTCGACGACGGCCAGCCCGGTGCGTACGGCGGCGAGGGCGGGGTCCCAGTCGGCGGAGGGCGCGGCCTGGGCGGCGGGGCGGCCGTCCGCGGCGTCGGCGACGCGGTCCTCGGCGGCGGTGAGCCGTGCGTGGTCGGGGTCGCCGGTGAGGCGGGTCCAGGCGGCGCGGCCGGCGGGGGGCAGGTCCGCGGTGGCCGCGGAGAGAAGGGTGCGGCGGGTCTCGGCGGCGCCGGTGAAGGCGCGTTGGTGGGCGGCGGTCAGCCGGCCGGTGAGGTGGGCGGAGCCGAGCAGGACGTCCTCTCTGGCGAGCATCTCGTCGGCGCGGGCGAGTTCGAGGAGCACGCGCGCGTGGGAGCCCTGTCCGGTGTCCTGGACGCCGCTGAGCGCTCCGCCGACGGCGAAGCCCGCCGAGACGGCCGTGGTGTACGCGGCGTACACCCGGTCCCAGTCGCCCTCGCCCTCGGCGGCGGCCGCGCGGAACCGGGTCAGGCCCTGGGTCTCTCGGACGAAGGCGCCGACGCGCCCGGAGATGTCCGCGGGCAGGTCGCCGGAGTCGGCGACGGTGTGGCCGTCGCCGAGGCGGAGCCGGGCGACGGCCTCGTCGGTGCGGCGGGTCCGGTCCCTCAGCTCGGCGGCGCGCGCGGCGCCCGGGGCGGCGATCTGCCGCAGGACGGCCCGGCGTTCCTCCTGGAGGGCGGCGACGGCTGCGGAGACCGGCTGCCGGATGTCGGCGTCGACGCGCTGGAGCTGGCGGATCCGCGCCATGTCCTGGGCGGTGGTGACGGTGGCGAAGCCCCAGAGGGCGAGGAGGGAGACGACCGGGACCATGAGAAGCGAGACGATCTTGGCGCGAACGGTGCGGGGCCTCAGCCCTCGTCCCGGGGCTCGCGCGGGAGCGGTCGCCGGACCGCCCACGGCACCGCCCTCCCCGGCCCGGCCGCCGTCGCCCTCGGCCCCGCCGCCGCCCCTGCCGTCCGCCGGGGTGCCCGCGCCGGGTGGCGTGCCCGGTCCGGGGCCGGCGGTACTCGGTCCGGGGTCGGCGGTACTCGGCTCCGGCTCGTCGGCGGGCGGCCCGGCGTGCGCGCGCCGCCCGCGTGCGGTCGCCGGCGGCGCGGGCGCCGCGGCGTCCTGGTTCTTGCGGGGAGTTCGCATGGGCTCCTCGTTCCGGCTGAGGGGGCAGATCGGGGCTGGAAGGGGGGAGAGGGGAGGGACGGGACGGGCGACGAAGGGACGGGGGACGAAAGGACGGGCGACGAAGGGACACGGGACTGAGGGATGGGGGGCGGGAGGACGAGGCAGGGGCGCGGGAGGGCGGGGGACGCGTCGGGGGCGGCCGTCAGGGGGCCGTCGTACGGACGGCGTTCCGGGCGGCGCGGAAGCCGGGCGGGGCCACGTCGACGGCGCGCTCGTCCGGTTCGGTGAGGCTTTCGGCCGACGCGTAGGCGGCGCGTTCCCTGGCCGTCGGGGAGAGGGCCACGAAGGCGGAGGTGATGAAGAGGTAGGAGCCGAGGCCGACGGCGAGCGGGAAGATGAACTGCATGACGGTGGCGCCGGGCAGGTCCGCGGACGAGGGGGCGACGTCCACCCCGACGGCGAGCATGCCCGTGTAGTGCATGCTGCTGACGGCCGCTCCCATGACGAGGGAGGCGAGCGCGACCGCGATCGGCGCGTGGATGTGGAGGGCCGCCCACAGGGCCGCGGTGGCGGCGACCACGGCGATGAGCACCGAGAGGGCGACGAGCAGCGGGTCGAATCGGACGGTGCCGTGGAGGCGGAGGGCGGCCATGCCCATGTAGTGCATGCTCGCCACGCCGACCCCGGTCGTGAGTCCTCCGATCAGAAGTGATCGCATACGGTCACGTCCGTAGCCGACGGCGAAGACGCCGACGCCCACGACGCCCATCGCGATGACGAGGCTGAGGAGGGTGAGCGGCACGTCGTAGTGGATGTCGGTGCCGGTGACGCCGAAGCCGAGCATCGCCACGAAGTGCATGGTCCAGATGCCGGTGCCGATCGCGGAGGCGGCGGTGAGCAGCCAGTTCCGCCGTGAGCGGCCGGTCGCGTCGAGCGCGCGGACGGTGCAGCGCAGCCCGAGGGCAGCGCCTATACAGGCCATCGCGTACGACAGCACAGGTGTCAGCCAGCCGAAGGTGGCGTGGTCCAGGTGTCCCATGACTCGGGGACGGTAGTGCGCACGCAGGGGCGCACCGGGGGCGCATTTCGAAAGCTGTTGGAATATGACGCAGAGAAGTACCGGATCGATCGGACGACGTTCGAACGTGCACCAGAACGTTCACACCCGGGGGTGGGCGATCATGGGCGGATGAGCGATGACCCCACAGACGTCCGAGCGTTCTTCGCCACCCGCGCGGCCGGCTGGGACGGCCGGTTCCCCGACGACGGCCCGGCCTACGCCGCGGCCGTCGCCGAGCTGGGACTCCGCCCCGGCGACGCGGTGCTCGACGCGGGCTGCGGCACGGGCAGGGCCCTGCCCCCGCTGCGTACCGCCGTCGGGCCGTCGGGGACCGTGATCGGCGCCGACCTCACTCCGGAGATGCTCGCGGAGGCGGTACGGGCGGGACGGAGCGGCCCGCCGGTCGGCGGGGCCCTGCTCCTCACCGACGTCGGCAGGCTGCCGCTCCGGGACGGCGGCCTGGACGCGGTCTTCGGCGCCGGTCTCGTCTCCCACCTGGCCGATCCGGTCACCGATCTGCGCGAACTCGCCCGGGTGGTGAGGCCCGGCGGCCGTCTCGCGCTCTTCCACCCGATCGGCCGTGCCGCGCTCGCCGCCCGGCACGGAAGGCGGATCACCCCGGACGACCTGCGCGCCGAGCCCCGGCTGCGCGCCGTCCTCGCCGAGGCAGGCTGGCGGCTCGTGTCGTACGTGGACGAGGACGCCCGCTTCCTCGCGCTGGCCGTACGGGAGGACTGAGGCGGGCGTCCGCCGAGCGCGCGGCGGGAGAGGGCGCCCGCCTCGCGGGACGCGCCGGCCGCCCCGTCGGCGCGTGTTCCCGCCACCTGGCGGGCACGGCACCCAACGCCCCCTTCTGCCACGGCACTTCACTGTCTACCGTGGAAGGGCCGGGCAGCCGTGTCCGGGGAAAGGCGGCCGGTCGTGGCACGGATAGCGGAACGCTTGCGCAAGCTCCTCCCCTCCGCCCGACGCGCTTCCGGGGACGGAGCCGCCCCGCCGGCCCGCGCCGGACGACAGGGCCACAACCTCTTCGAGGCGGCCGCGGTGTACGTCGCCGCCTGTGCCGAGGACGACCAGGACCGCATCGACGAGGCGGCCGGCTGGGTATCCCCCGGCCAGCTCGCCTTCGGCGTCAACGAACTGGCCTGCCGTGCCCTCCTCACCCTCGCCCGGGAGCGGAACCAGAGCCCCGAGACCGTGGCCCGCTCGCTGCTCGGGGTGAAGGACCGCCAGGGCGTTCCCGGGGACGGCTGAGGCACGTCGAAGGACAGCGGAGGCGCGCCGCGGGCCGGCCCGCGCGTCAGAGGGCGGCGTCCGCCCGCGGCTCCCCGTCGCGAGGGCCGGGGCCCGCACCGGGCCGCCCCCGCTCGAAGCCGCCCGCGGGGACGCGTACCGTCGCCACCACGAGCAGCGCGGCCGTGGCCCCCAGCGCCGCCGCCACGAGCAGCACGGCGTTCAGGCCGGACGCGAACGCCTCGCGGACCAGCTCCGTCATGCCCGCGCGGTCACCCTCCGGCAGGCCGGCGACGATCGCCCCGGCCTGTCCGCCGCTCAGCGCGGCGGCCGTCCCGTGCGGGTCCGGGATCCCTCCGTCGGCCGTGAGCACGCGTTCGACCCGCGACTGGAAGATCAGGCCGAACACCGCGATCCCCAGGGCGAAGCCCAGCTGGCGGAAGGTGTTGACCGCGCCGCCCACCATGCCGCCCCGCTCCGGGGGCACCGTCGCCAGGGCCGCCGCCGCGAGACTCGGCGTCACCAGCCCCACCCCGACCCCGGAGACGAGGAGTCCCGCCACGAGACTCGCGCCGGTGGACCCCGCGTCGAGACCGGCCTGCATGCCGGCGCCCAGGGCGATGAGCGCGAGCCCGCCTCCGATGGACACGCGGGGCGGCCAGGGGCCGAAGCGGCCCGCGAGCGCCGACGCGGCGAACGCGGAGGCGCACATCGGCAGGAGGAAGAGGCCCGCCTCGACCGGCTCGTACCCCAGGACGGACTGCATCCAGAGCGACTCGTACAGCAGATGGGCGAAGGCGGCGCCCTGGAGGAGCAGGGCGCCGGTCATGATGCCGGTGAACGAGGGGCTGCGGAACAGCGTCAGGTCGAGAACGGGCTCCTCGTGGCCCCTCTCGACCAGGACGAAGAGGACGAGGGCGACGCCCGCCGCCGCGAACAGACCGAGAGTGGCCGGAGCCGCCCAACCGTCGGAGTGGGCTCGGATCAGTCCGAAGGTGAGGGCGCCGCTCGCCACCGTGAACGTGACCACGCCGAGGACGTCCGCCCGCTGTCCCGCCCGCGGCCGGCCCTTGGCCTCGCCCACGAACCGCCAGGTCGTCACGGCGGCGATCAGGCAGAGCGGAAGGTTGACGAAGAAGATCCACCGCCAGTCCAGGTACTGGGTGAGCAGCCCGCCGACCATCGGCCCGGCGGCCGCCGCGACCGAGTTGGTCGCCCCCCACACGGCGAAGGCGATCCCGCGGTCCCGGCCGGTGTAGTGCGAGCCCAGCAGGGCGATCGTCGTACCGAACATGCCGGCGGCGCCCACGCCCTGCACCGCCCTGGCGCCGATCAGCACCCCCGCGTCCGGGGCGAGACCGCAGACCGCGGACGCCGCGGTGAAGACGGCCAGCCCGGTGAGATACACCCTTCTGCGGCCGATCCGGTCGGCGCGGGACCCGACGGCGAGCAGCAGGGACGCGAGGGCCAGCGCGTAGACGTCGACGACCCACTCGACGTCGGAGAGGTCGGTGCGCAGGTCCGCCGCCATGGCGGGCAGCGCGACGATCACGATCGTGACGTCGAGCAGCAGCATGAAGGTGCCGAGGCAGATCGCCGTCAGAGGCCACCAGCGACGCATCCGAACCCCTCTCGCCCGCCGTGCCGGGGTGACGTCCCCCGGCGCGGCCATGATCCACGCCGGAGGCACGTTCTCCCCCGGCGGCCGCGCGCCACGCCGAGCGCGTGGATCGCAGGGGCGTATGCCTAGGTCCGCCTGGACGAGCAGCGGTGGCGGGCCCGATGACCCGCTCATAGCTTCGCCGTATGACGAAACGGCAGATCGCCTACCTGGCATGCACCGTGACCCTGGTGGTCTCGGGCATGGGAGCCGCCGCCCCGGCGGCCGACCATCGCACGGTGCACCGGGTCGAGCCCGGCGAATCGATCCAGAAAGCGGTGGACGCCGCGAAGCCCGGGGACACGGTCGTGCTCTCCCCCGGCACCTACCGCGAGAGCGTCCGCATCACCACCTCGAACCTGACCCTGCGCGGCTCGAACGTCCTCCCCACCGTCCTCATGCCCAACAAGGCCGCCGCCGACGAGACCTGCGCCGGAGCCGGCCACGGCATCTGCGTGACCGGGACCGCCGACCGTCCCGTGGAGGGCGTCACCGTGCGCTCCCTCCAGCTCCGCGGCTTCGCCAGGAACGGCCTGTGGGCGTCGCGGACCGACCGGCTGAGGATCCAGCGCGTCACCGCCGAGGAGAACGGCAACTGGGGCATCGCCCTGGAGCGCTCCGTACGCAGCGTCCTCAAGCACAACGTCGCCCGGGACAACGCCGACGCCGGACTGTTCGTCTCCAACACCACCGACACCGAGTCGGGGGCCGTCGACGCCGAGGGGACGGTCATCAGCCACAACCTCGTGTCCGGGAACCGCATCGGCCTCACCGTGCGGCGCCTGCGCAACCTGACCGTCGAGCGCAACGAGGCGACCGGGAACTGCGCCGCCGTGTTCGTGGTGGGCGACGAGTCCACCCCGCGCGCCGGGGCGATGACCCTGCGCCGGAACCACGTCCACGCCAACAACAAGCTCTGCCCGAAGACGCCCCGCCTGCCCTTCCTCCAGGGCTCGGGCATCGTCCTCACCGGCGCGGAGGAGACGCTGGTCGCGGAGAACAGGATCGTGGACAACGTCGGCGCCTCCCCGCTGTCGGGCGGCATCGTGCTCTTCAAGAGCTTCGTGGGCGCCCTCAACGAGCGCAACGAGATCCGCGACAACGTCGTCCTCCGCAACGGCTCGGCCGACCTCGCCAATCGGGACACCGGGCAGGGCAACACGTTCCGCGGCAACACCTGCGAGGTCTCGGAGCCCGCCGGCATGTGCTGACGGCCCCGCCCCGGCGCGTCCCTCCCCACCGTGCCCCTCCCCCAACCTTCAGCCTCACCCCTCCCCCCCTCGCGCCTCACTGACGAGAAGGTGACAGATGACGACTGTCGATCCGGTTCCCCCCACCGTCGATCCCGCCCCTCCGCCGCCCATGCGGCTGCGGGAGCTCGTGTTCGGGGCGGCCTGTGCCGCCGCCGTCCGCGCCGCCGTCCGCCTCGGCGTGGCGGACGCCCTGGGCGATACGCCCACGACCGTGGAGGACCTGGCCGCCGCGGCCCGCACCGAGCCGCGGACGCTGCGCCGGCTGCTGCGCGCGCTGTCCTGCCAGGGCGTCTTCACGGAGAACCCCGACGGCACGTTCTCCCACACGGAGATGTCCCGGCTGCTGCGCGAGGACGACCCGCACAGCCTGCGCTACATCGCCCTGTGGTGCACGGAGCCGTGGACCTGGAACGTGTGGCCGAAGCTCGACGAGGCGGTGCGCTCCGGCCGTGACGTCTTCGAGGACGTGTACGAGGAGCAGTTCTTCACCTACCTCAACGAGCAGGCGCCGGAGTCGGCGTACGTGTTCAACCGCGCCATGACCACGTCGAGCCGGCAGTCCGCCCAGGACGTCGCCGACCTCCTCGACCTGGCCGGCGCCACCTCCGTCGCGGACATCGGGGGCGGCCAGGGGCACGTCCTGGCGAGCCTCCTGGAGCGTCACCCCGCCCTGGAGGGCACGCTCCTCGACCTGCCCGGGGTGGTGGAGAACGCCGATCCGCGCCTGCGGGACGGCGGCGCGCTCGCCTCCCGGGTCCGTGTCGTCGCGGGCGACTGCCGCGAGGACATCCCGGTCCGGGCCGACGTGTACGTCATCAAGAACATCCTGGAGTGGGACGACGACAGCACCCGCAGGACGCTCGCCAACGTCCGCGCCGCGGCGCGTCCCGGGGCCCGGGTCGTCGTGATCGAGAACCTCGTGGACGACACGCCGTCGATGAAGTTCACGACGGCGATGGACCTCCTGCTGCTCCTCAACGTCGGCGGCGCCAAGCACACCCGGCAGAGCATGGTCGACCGGCTGACGGACGCCGGCCTCGTCATCGGCGAGATCCGCCCCGTCAACGCGTACCTCCACGCCTTCGAGTGCACCGTCCCCGTCTGACCGGACGGACCGCGGAGACCCGAGGCCGCCCGCCCCGCATCGTGCGGGGCGGGCGGCCTCGGGTCTCTCCCGTCGTGGGGCGCCTCGGAGGTCAGGACCTCCCGTCGCGCTCCCAGCGGTAGAAGCACTGCGCCATGGCGTCCTTCGGGCTCCGCCACGTCTCCGGGTCGTACGCGCTGACGTAGGCCGACAGCTTCTCGCTGGCGTCCCGGAACTCCGGGTGGCCGGTCAGTCGCGCGATGGCGGGCCCGGGGTCCTTCTCCGACTCGATGAGGTGCAGGTACACGTCGCCGAACTGGAACAGGCGGCGGCGGGTGACGCCGACCAGGTGCGGGAGCTCACCGCGGTCGGAGGCGGCGAACACGTCGGCGATGGCGGGAGCGGAGTCCGGGGCCATGCGGGCGACGATCAGGGCGTGGTGCATCGAGCGTCCTTCCTGGAGGTGCGGGGTGCGGGGGCGGAGCGCGGAGCGCTCGGGCCCGGTCCGGTCAGCCGGGCAGGACCGGGGCGCTCCGGCGGTCACGGGCGACCTGCTCGATGCGGTCCCGGATGAGGGCCATCTGGGTGCGGGAGTTGCGGTTGATGTTGTCGGTCATCCAGGCGTCGTCGACCGGGGCGTCGGGCTTCATGGCGAAGTCCTGCACCCACCGCATCCGCACGCCGGCCGGGGTGTCCTCGTACTCCCACCGGATGTTCATGTGGTCGAACGGGCCGGTCTCGACGCGGTGGGCGCGGACGGTCCGTCCGGCGCGGTCCACGGTGCGCTCCGACACCCAGCTCCAGACCTTCCCGTTCTCGTCCGGGTGCATGGTCAGGCGGAAGGTGGTGGAGTCGCCCTCGCGCGAGAGCACCTCCAGGGAGGCGTACTCGCTGAAGAGGGTGGGCCAGTTCTCGATGTCGTTGGTGATGTCCCAGACGAGGTCGAGCGGCGCTTCGATGGTGATGCTGTTGTCGGTGCGGCCGGACACGTCAGGCCCCCTTCTGGAGCGAGCCGTTGACCAGGTCGAGGAAGTCGGCCGGCGACTTGCTGCGCTCGGCGTCGGTGGGCAGGGCCACGCCGTACCGGTTCTCCAGCTCGCCGACGATGCCCAGCAGGCCGAGCGAGTCGACACCGAGGGTGCTGAAGGGCGCGTCCGGGGCCTTCTCCAGGTCCCGGGGGTCGACGGTGACCCCGGCCGCCTGCTTCATCAGCGCGGCGAGTTCGTCGAAGGTCAGTGCCGTGGTGATCATCTGTGCTCTCCTTCCCGCCCGGTCCTACCGGGCGGAGTCGTCGCCGCGGCGCACGACCAGCGCCGCGTTGGATCCCATGAGTCCCCGGCTGAGGACCAGGGCCGTGCGCAGCTCGGCGGGGCGAGCGCGGGACATCACCAGATCGAGGTCGTGGCAGATGTCGAACACGTAGGGGGTGGGGGGGACCACGCCGTGCTCCATCGCGAGCACCGCCGCGGCGGTGTCCAGGACGGGGGCCCCGCAGTAGGCGCGGCCGATGCCGGTCTTGGGCGCCGTGACGGGCACCCGGGCGGCGTGCGCCCCGAGGGCGTCGGCGATCGCCAGCGCCTCGGCGCGGTCCGCCTCGGGCACGCCCATGGCGTCGGCGAACACGACGTCGATCTCCTCGGGGGCGCACCCCGCCTCGTCCAGGGCGACGCGGATGGCGCGGGCGAGTCCCTCCCGGGACTCCCGCCACCGCGACGCGCCGGTGAACGTGGCGCCGTGGCCGGCCACGAAGGCGCGGACGGCCGCTCCCCGGTCGCGGGCGCGCGTCTCGTCCTCCACGACGAGCATCGCGCCGCCCTCGGCGGGGACGAAGCCGCAGGCCGCCTCGGTGAAGGGGCGGTAGGCGCGGTCGGGTTCCCCGACGGTGCTGAGCTCCGGGTATCCGAGCTGGCACACCACCGAGTACGGGGCGAGGGGGGCCTCCGCCGCGCCGACGAGCACCGCGCCGGTCCCGCGCCGGACGGCGCGGGCGGCATGGGCGATGCCGTCCAGGCCGCCCGCCTCGTCGCTCGCGACCACTCCGCACGGCCCCTTGAAGCCGCTGCGGATGGAGATCTGGCCGGTGCTCGCGGCGTAGAACCAGGCGATGGACTGGTAGGGGCCGACGAACTTGGATCCCTGGCCCCACAGCTTCTGGAGCTCGCGCTGGCCGAACTCGCCGCCTCCGGAGCCGGCCGCCGTGACGACGCCGATGGAGAACGGGTCCTCCGGGGCGTCGCGGGGGATGCCGGCGTCGTCGAGGGCGAGCTGGGCGGCGGCCATCGCGTAGTGGCTGAACCGGTCGGTCTGGACGAGGAAGCGCTCCTCGATCAGGTCGGACGCCTCGAAGCCGCGCACCTCGCCCGCGACCTTGAGCGGCAGGTCCTCGCACCCCTCCCGCGTGACGCGGTCCAGGACGCCGAGCCCTTCCCGTACGGACTTCCAGTACTCGTCGACGCACAGTCCGTCGGGGGCGATCACCCCTATGCCGGTGACTGCCACCCGCGCTGGTCGCTCGGTGCTCATCGTGTCCTCCCGGCCGGCCCCGTGAGGAGGACCGCGGACTGGAAGCCGCCGAATCCGCTGCCCACGGAGAGCACGTTCCTGAGCTTCCGGGAGCGGGCGGTGCGCGGTACGTAGTCCAGGTCGCACTCGGGGTCGGGGGTCTCGTAGTTCGCCGTCGGGGGCACCACCTGGTGCTTGAGCGCCAGGACGCAGGCCGCCACCTCGATGGCGCCGATCGCACCCAGCGAGTGCCCCACCATGGATTTGATGGAGCTCATGGGCGTGTCGTAGGCGTGCGCGCCCAGCGACCGCTTGACCGCCGCGGTCTCGTGCCGGTCGTTCTGCCGGGTGCCGGATCCGTGCGCGTTGACGTAGTCGACGAGGACGGGGTCGATCCGGGCCTGGTCGAGCGTGGAGTCGATCGCCCGGGACATCTCCACGCCCTCACCGGTGAGACCGGTCATGTGGTAGGCGTTGCCGAAGGTGGCGTAGCCGCCGATCTCGCAGTAGACGTGCGCGCCCCGGGCCCGGGCGTGCTCGTACTCCTCCAGGACGAGGACGGCCGCGCCCTCGCCCATGACGAAGCCCTTGCGGTTGTTGTCGAAGGGCCTGGAGGCGTGCTCCGGGTCGTCGTTGTCGGGCGACGTGGCCTTGATGGCGTCGAAGCAGGCCATGGTGATCGGGGAGATCGGCGAGTCCGACGCGCCGGCGATGCAGACGTCCGCCCGGCCCTCCTGGATGGTGTGGAAGGCGTAGCCGACGGCGTCGAGGCCGGAGGTGCAGCCGGTGGAGACCGTCTGCACCGGGCCGCGGGCGCCGAACCGCTCGGCCACGAGGGAGGCGAGCGTGCTCGGGGAGAACGCCAGGTGCAGCTTGGGGTCGGCGGCCCGGTGGTCCACGTCCCACCGCTGCCCGCCCCCGCTGACCCGGACGTAGTCGTGTTCGAGCCGGGTGGTGCCGCCGACGGCGCTGCCGAGGGAGACGGCGACGCGCCAGGGGTCCTCCGTGGCGGTGTCGAGTCCGGAGTCCTGGACGGCCTCGTCGGCGGCGACGGCGGCGAACTGGATGTACCGGTCGGCGTGGCGGCTCAGCTCCGGGCCCAGCCCGTGGGCCTCGGGGTCGAAGTCGCACTCGGCGGCGATGCGGGAGCGCAGCCCGGCGGGATCGAAGAGGGTGATGCCCCTCGTCGCGGTGCGGCCGGCGGTGAGGAGGTCCCAGAAGGCCTTCGCCCCGGTCCCGCCCGGAGCGACCACACCGATACCGGTGACGGCCACGCGCCGGGTCACTCGATGGCCCCGCTTCGCTCGGCCGTCCGCCCGGGGTCGTGGACGATCAGGTGGGGTCCGACCGGGGCCGGCGCGCCGTCCTCGGTGACCTCGGTGTCCACGTGGCCGAGGCTCGGCCGGGGCGCGAGCGGGCCCAGGTGGAAGACCATCCGGGCCTCCTGGGTGCCCACGTTGCGGAAGCGGTGCCGCACGTCGATCGGGATGAGGAGACCCTGCTCCGGCCGGAGCTCGTGGGTCTCGCCGTCCAGGTCCACCTCCAGCGATCCGGAGACCACGTACACGAACTCCTCGGAGTACGGGTGGTAGTGCTCGCCGATGCGCTCGCCCGGCTGCACGATGGCCAGGCCCATGAAGCCGCTGGTCGACCCGACCGTGGCCGGCGTGAGCATGGCCCGCAGGTCGCCTCCCCGCCTGCGGTTGGGTTCGGTCTCGCTCAGGTTCACGATGCGCGGATGCTGCTTGAGCATGGTTGATACCTCCAGGTGTGGCTGTGCCGTGCGAGGGAGCGGCCGACGGCCGTGGCGGGAGCCGCGACCGTCCGTCAGGGGGTCGCCGTGCGGTCGGTGACCGGCAGCATGTCGATGTGCGAAAGGAGGCGGTTGACGTTGCGCTCCGTGTCCAGGGAGCCCTCGACGCCGATCGCGGGGCCGTCGAGCAGGCGCTCCAGTTCGGTGGCCTTCCCGGCGCCCTTGAGGCCGAGGGAGGCGAGGGCGTCGAGGTCGGGCTCGCCGACGACGTCGATCAGGCGCACCACGATGTCGTCGCGCTGGAAGACCGTGCTGCCGTACACGGGGTTGCCGGGGTCCCCGGCCGCGTCCCTGTCCTGGTGTGCGAGCAGCCGGGCCAGGTCCGTGCCGCGGCCTTCCTTGGCCGGGTAGTACAGCGCGTGCCGCCGCAGCCCGGCCGGGGCCGGCCGGTCCGCCACCACGTGCTGGACGGCCGGGAGGGCGGCCCGGGTGAAGAAGACACGTGCGGAGTCCGGGTCGGTCAGGTCCCGGTCCTGCTCCAGGTACGGGTTGATGGCCTCCTCGACCGCCCGCACCTCGGGCTGGCGGGCGACGTGCCGCAGCGCCGCGAGCAGGTCGCCCTCGACCTCCACGGCCCGCACGACGCGGTTGCCGTGCATGAAGAGCGAGGTGCGGCGGAGCCGGGTGTTCTCGTCGACCTGCGCCGAGGGCGACTGGTACCCGGAGAGGATCTCGGCGACCTTCGACTCCGACCCCGGCTTGACGGTGAAGGTCAGGGCGTGGCGGGCGACTCCGTCGCCGACGCGCGCCTCCACCTGGGTGTGCGCGGGCACGACCGGCTGCGGCTGCTCGGGGTTCGTCTCGCGCAGGACGCTGTAGCGCATCGACCGGGTGTCCCGGACACAGCTGTGCATGGGCTTGACGGTCTCGACGTGCTCCTCGCTGTTCACCCACGCGAGGAAGGGCGGCGCGCTCTCCCACTCGCTGGTGATGAGCCACTGCGAGGGGTTCTCGATGGACTGGCACAGCTGGTCGCTGATGTGGCCGGGTACGGAGGCGACCTGCCGGCGCATGAGTTCGTACGCGTCGAGGAACTGCTGCTGCGCTCCCTCGTACAGGTCGAGCAGGAGGATCACCCGCAGCCTGGAGCCGTCGAACACCGACTGTGAGATGCGTCCCGAGGGGGCCATCCGGCACACCTCTTTCTCTTCAGTGGGAGGGGGGTGGGAACGATCCGCGTGTCCGACACGCCGTGACCGTCACGTGTCGATGGTTGACAGGAGCGCCGAGAGCGCGCGAGTCCCGTGGAGCAGGCGGGTGAACCGCGTGCCATCCGGGTGCCCCGGCACGCGGACGCGCCTCCGAAGGACTTGAATCTGGATTCCATCCCGGACTCTCGTCGCGGGCGACGCAGGAGGCGCACCATGAACCCACTCGAAGCGGCCGGTGAGGCGATCGGTCACCGGACACCCGTACTCATCGTCGGCGGCTCGCTCGTGGGCCTCTCCACCTCGCTGTTCCTGGGCCGTCTCGGGGTGCCGCACACGCTGGTGGAGCGGCACGCGGGGACGTCGATCCACCCGCGCGGCCGGGGCAACAATGTCCGCACCATGGAGGTCTTCCGGGGTGCCGGGGTCGCGGAGCCCATCCAGCGGGCCGCTTCGGTCCTCTCGCACAACAACGGCATCCTGCAGACGCCGAGCCTGGTGGGAGAGGAGGGCGAGTGGCTGTTCAAGGAGATCGACCCCGGCGGCGGACTGGCCCGCTTCAGCCCCACCGGATGGTGCCTGTGCAGCCAGAACGACCTCGAACCGGTGCTGCTCGCACGCGCCGCGGAGCTCGGCGGCGACCTGCGGTACTCGACGGAGCTGATGTCCTTCGAGCAGGACGCCGACGGGGTGACCGCCCGGGTCAAGAGCCGTGAGACCGGCGAGCACACCACGATCCGCGCGGACTACCTCGTCGCGGCGGACGGTCCGCGCAGCCCGGTCCGCGAGCTGCTCGGCATCGGCCAGACCGGTCAGGGCGACCTGTTCCACAACGTGAGCGTCACCTTCACCTCGCGCGCCCTCGCGGGCGTCGTCGGCGACCGGCGCTTCATCGTCGGCTACCTCACGAACCCGGACGCCGAGGGCGCCCTCCTGCCGATCGACAACCGGGAGCGCTGGGTCTTCCACGCCCCGTGGCACCCCGAACAGGGCGAGACGCTGGAGGAGTTCACGGACGAGCGGTGCAAGGACCACATCCGGCGGGCCGTCGGCGTCCCGGACCTCGACGTGGAGATCACCGGCCGGGCACCGTGGCACGCGGCCGAGCGGATCGCCGAACGGTACGCGGACGGCCGGGTGTTCCTCGCCGGTGACTCCGCCCACGAGATGCCGCCCACCGGGGCGTTCGGCTCCAACACCGGGATCCAGGACGCGCACAACCTCGCCTGGAAGCTCGCCGCCGTCCTGAACGGCTGGGCGGGACCGGGGCTGCTCGCCTCCTACGACGCGGAGCGACGTCCGGTGGCCGTGGTGACGAGCGCCCGGGCAGCGGCGCGGTCGGTGGAGCACAGCCACCCCGGCTACGCCCCCGCGACCGGATTCGGCGGCCCCCGGGGCGGCAAGGGCGGCATCCTCAACGAGGTCCTCGGCTACCGCTATCCGCGGGGCGCCGTCCTCGGGGCCGACCCCGCGGAGCCGGTGGTGTCCGACGGTCTGCGCCTGACCGGCGAGCCCGGCAGCCGGGCCCCCCACCTGTGGCTGGACCGTGCCGGTGACCGGCTCTCCACCCTCGACCTGTACGAGCGGTCGATGGTCCTCCTGAGCTCCGAGGACGGCGCCGGCGGCTGGCACGCGGCGGCGGCGCGCGTCGCCGGGGAGCTCTCGGTGCCGCTCGACGCGTACCGGATCGGCGGCGGGCCCGACGCCGAGCTCGCACCGGCGGGCGACACGGACTGGGCGGAGGCCCACGGCGTCACCGCGGACGGCGCGGTGCTGATCCGGCCGGACGGTTTCGTCGCCTGGCGGTCCGCGGGTGCCTCGGCGGATCCCGAGGCCGCCCTCCGGGAGGCCGTCGCGGCGGTCCTGGGCCTGGACTGACCCCGTCCGCCGCGAAGCGCACCCCCGCGAGGGGCGGGAACCGTGCCGGTTCCCGCCCCTCGCCCGTTCGCGCGCAGCCCACCCCGCGATCTCCCGGCGCATCGGAACATCCGTGACCTGCGGTGATGACCGCGGAGCCGGACGATCAAGCGCCCGAACGCGCGACATCGCGGGCGAGGCTCCCGTTGCGGTGGTCACGGGGCGGGGTTCTTCTCGTGCTCGGAGCACAGCACAGGTGCCGCGCTGTCCAGCCGGCCGGGAAGGCTCCGCCGAACGAGAGAAGGAAGCATGCGCCTCGCACGTACGGGTGCCCAGCTCGCCCTGGTCCTGTCCGCCCTCGCCCTGTCCGCCCCCCACGCCGCCGCGGCACCCTCGGGTGACGTCCGGGTCAACCCGGGGCTCGCGGCCCCCGGCACCACCGTCACCGTCACCACCACCGCCTGCGGCGCGGAGACCTACGGCAAGGGCGAATCGGTGGCGGCCGGTCCGTTCCACCTCTTCGCCGGCGACCGGCCCGGTGTCCTGGTGGGCACGTTCACCCTGCCGAGGGACGCCGCGTCCGGCACGGACACCCTGACCCTCAAGTGCCCGCCCCGGATCAAGCAGACCGTCACCTACCGGATCTCCGCCACGCCGAACGGCGCCGTGGAGGCGGGCTTCGGATGGGCGGCCGGTCCCGACGCGGGCTCCGACGAGGGCACCGGCGTCACGTACGGCCTCGCCGCGCTCGGCGTCGCCGCCGCGGGTCTCCTGGTCGTCGGGCGCCGCCGGGTCGTCGCCGCCCGGAACAGCGCCTGAGCCCGCCCCCGCGCCGCCCGCGCCCCGGCCCCGGACCCCTCACGCGAGGGTCCGGGGCCGGGGCGCGTCACGGGACGACGGGTCGGCCCCGGCGGCTCCCCGGGGCTCCGCTCCCCCTCTCGACGGCGAAGCTACTCACTGGTTAAGGTGCGCCGACGATCCGATGGGCGAGCGAGTCGAGGAGGGCGCCGTGGTGGCGGAGGAACCGACGGCCGACGACGTGCGGGCCGTGTCCACGGCCGGTGCGCCGGCGGACGACGACGCGCTGTTCGTGCTGACCGCGTGCCTGCTGACGCCCGCGCGCTTCCCGTGCGTGCTCGGGGACGACTACCCCGCGGCCTGCGCGGCACTCGGACTCGAACCGTACGAGGACGGGTACGGGCTCGTGTTCGGCCAGGACGGGCTCGGCGCCCGCTGGACGGTGGTCATCGACGACGTGTCGCTGGTCGCGGTGGCGATCGCCTCCTGGGACTGCGGCATGGCCTACGACCTCTCCCCCGACGAGGGGTCCGTCGTCGCCGGACTCCCCGGCTGGCCGCTCGCCGTGGCCACCAAGGCCCCCGGAGTCCCCGACCCGCACGACCCCGAGCCGGAGGAGGGCGACCCCGCCCCGCTGGTCCCGCCCTCCGGCGACGTCTGGGGCCCCGCGCAGCGGCGGCTCGGCGCCGACGAGGTGGCGCTGCACTGGAACGAGTGGCGCGGCCGGATCGGGTCGGACCCCGGGCCGGAGACCGCCGCGGAGCCGGCCGGCGAGGCGGCGGCGGAGGGCGCTCCGGATCCGTACGACGGCGTGCGGCGGGTCCTGGACGAGCTGGGCGGCTATCTGGAGGAGCCGCCCCCGGTGGGCCGGGTGCGGTCCGGATTCGCCGGCGAGGGTGCGCGGACGCTCCGCGCCGACGGTCCCGGCTGGTCGCTGGTGGCCCGCACCGACGACATGGCCTTCGTCCTCCTCGACGACTGGCCGCGCAGGGTGCTGCCGGTGGCCCCGGGCGAGCGGCTGCCCGCCCTGCTCGCAGGGCTCGACGCGCTGGCCGTGCGCCCTTCCTGAGCGGCGCCGGACCACCCGGGCGCGGGCCTCAGACGCGCTCCAGCGGACGGTGCGGCCCGGCCGGCAGCTCGACCCGGACCGGGTCCCCGGGGCGCACCTCGCCGCCGGTCCGCACGATGCCCATGATCCCCGCCTTGCGGACGAGTTCGCCCTCGGGGCCGCGGCCGACGACCTGCTTGAGCAGTCCGTGGCTGAAGCCGTCGATCTGGGCGCAGGGGTTGCGCAGGCCGGTGATCTCGACGACGGCCTCCTCGCCGAGGTGGAGGAGGGCGCCGGTGGGCAGGGCGAGCAGGTCGACACCGCGCGTGGTGACGTTCTCCCCCAGGTCGCCCGGGGCGACCTGGAAGCCGGCCGCGGCGACCTCGTCGAAGAGTTCGCCGTGGATGAGGTGGACCTGGCGGAGGTTCGGCTGGGTGGGGTCCTGGGCGACGCGGGAGCGGTGCTTGACGGTGACGCCGGCGTGCACGTCGCCCTCCACGCCGAGTCCGGCGAGGAGCGTGATGGAGGCCCGGTTGGGCTTGGTGAAGGAGTAGACGCCGTTGCTGCTCACGGTGGTGACGGTGCCGTCGCTCATGCGGGAGACCCCCTGGTGCTCGCTCTTCGGTGATCGGATGCGCGTTCGACCCTACTCCGGGCGGCCCGCGTGCTCCTCGCGGAGACCGGCGCCCACCTCGTGGAGGTGGCCGAGCGCCTGCCGGTAGGAGTCGGCGAAGCCGGTCTCGGTGTACGGGACGCCCAGGGCCCGGCAGTGGGCGCGGACGGCCGGCTGGGCGAGGCGCAGGTGGGGGCGGGGCATGGACGGGAAGAGGTGGTGCTCGACCTGGTAGTTGAGGCCGCCGAGGAACCAGTCGGTGAGGGCGCCGCCCCGGATGTTGCGGGAGGTGAGGACCTGGCGGCGCAGATGGCCCCAGCTGTCTCCGTCCGCGTGCTGGTCGGGCCGCTCCATGCCCTTGTGGTTGGGGGCGAAGGCCATGCCGAGGTGGAGGCCGAGCAGCATCTGGTGGACGAGGGCGAGGACGAGGGCCTGGGCGGGGGTGAGGGCGACGAGGAGCAGCGTCGCGTAGCCGGTGAAGTGGAGCAGGAGCAGGGCGCCCTCGGTGAGGCGTTCGCTCCGGGTGCGGTACGGGCCGTCCTTCGCGAGCAGGGCCTGGACGCCGTAGAGCTTGAGCGCGAGGGCCTCAAGGGTGGTCAGGGGGAAGAAGAGCAGGGCCTGGTGGCGGGTGAGGAAGGCGCGCGGTCCGGTGCGGCCGGCGGTCTGGTGCTCGGCGAAGACGAGCACGTCGGCGGCGACGTCCGGGTCCTTGTCGAGGTGGTTGGGGTGGGCGTGGTGGCGGTTGTGCTTGTCGTTCCACCATTCGCGGCTCATCCCGAGGAGGAGGTTGGCGTGGAGGAGCTGGATCGCGCGGCCTGCCCGGCGGTCGGCGGTGATCTGGGCGTGTCCGGCGTCGTGGGCGAGGAAGGCGGCGCGGGCGGAGAGGACGGCGAGGGGGACCGCGAGGAGGACGGACCACCAGCTCGGGCCGGCGAGGAGCAGGACGGCCGCGACGGCGACGAGGCCGAGGAGGGTGAGTCCGATGTCCCGGGCGTACCAGCCGGGCCGGTGGTCGAGGAGGCCCTGCTCCTTCACCACGCGCAGGAGCGGCGAGAACTCGCTTCCGGCGCGCCGCGGCCGGGCGGCGGGCGCCGGGGCGGGAGCGGTGGCGGTGGCCTGGGGCATGGGAAGGCTCCGGCTTCTCTGAGGAGGGGGCGGCTGCCGTCCGCGCCGATGCGGCGGCGGCGGTCCTCACCGTACGAACCGGTGACGGTCCGGAACCATGGCGTCACCACCCGGCCGGGTGCGGGGGCGAGCGGGGGCCGGGGGGTGGGGTGTTCCCCACCCTCGGGACGGCTGCGACCTCGGGGCATTCCCCAACCCTCGGGACGACTCCGGCCTTAGGGCGTTCCCCACTCCCGGGGTCTTCCGCCCCGGGGTGTCCCCCACCCCTGGGAGGGCTCCGGCCCCGAGGGTGCACATGTGTCGGGCGTCACGCCCGGATGTGCACGTTCCGGCGTGCGGTTGGGGTAGGGTCGGCCACTCCTTCCGCAGGTAGTCAAATTTGAGGAATGCGTTGACGTCGTCGCTCGGATCCTCTCGTCCCACCCCCGAACCCTCCGCCGTGCTTCCCTCCGTTACCGCCCCCGCCCCCTCGGTCGAGGCCCCCCTCGTCCCCGGTGGCGCCCCCGCCGGCTCCGGCGAGGCCCCCGCCGAACCCCTGGAACCCGCCGAGGCCCCCGCCGCCGTCTTCCTGCCCGCCGATCCGCCGCGGGCGGGAAGGATCGCCCTCTGGTCGCCCGAGGACGGGCCCCTTCCCGACCCGGGACCGGCCGGCGCGGTGCCGGACGAGCTGACGGTCGTGGACGGCGCCGACATCGAGACCGTGTGCGTCCCCGCGCTCTCCCTGTCCGTACGGGACGCCCTGCCGTTCCTGGTGCGGGCGCGACTCTCCGGCGACGCCGACCCCGCCGCGGCGTTCTGGGGCGGCGCGGCGCTCCTGGCGCTGGACCTCACGGCGCGCGGACTGCTGCTGCCCGGGGTGACGGCCGGTGGCCACGACGCCTGGCGGGCCGGACCGCTGGGCCCCGAGGAGCTGGAGCGGCTGCGGACGCTGGCCGCCTCGATGCCGCCGACCGCGCACGCGGTCCCGCTGGACGCCGGTCCGGACGCGGACCCGGAGGGCGATCCGCTCCTCCCGGAGCCGGACGCGCTGCTGCGCGCCTTCCTCGACGCCGTCGCCGACACCCTCCCCCGCACCCCGGCCGCCCCGATCGCGGCGGGCGGTCCCGCGTTCGCCGCCGAGGAGCCGCAGGCCGTTCCCGAACAGCGCGCGTGGGCCGCCGACCTGGCGGCCGGTCACGACGCCGGGGTACGGCTCTCGCTCCGCCTCGAACTGACCGGCGCCGCCGCGCCGGAGGCCGCCCCGGACTTCCGGGCGGTGCTCCAGCTGCACTCCGCCGCCGACCCCGCGGTCGTCGTGGACGCGTCCGACGCCTGGTCGGGCGCCGGGGCGGCGGCGCTCGGGCCGCGCGCCCGGATGGACACGCTGCTGGCGCTGCGGCGGGCCGCGCGCGCCTGGCCGGCGCTGGCGCCGCTGCTGTCCGCGGCCGTGCCGGACGCGATCGAGCTGGCCGACGAGGAGGTCGTGGAGCTGCTGGGCCCGGCCTCCCGCGCGCTGGCCGCGACCGGGATGCAGGTGCACTGGCCGCGCGAGCTGACGGACCGGCTGACGGCCCGCGCGGTGATCGGCCCGGCGGAACCGACGGCGCCGGGAGCCCCGGGTGACGGCTCGTCCGGTGACGGCCCGTCCGCGGCCGACCCGTCCGGTGGCGGAGCGCTCGGCGGCGTCCGCCCGGCGGACGGCGACGGCGCGGGCGGCGGCGGCCTGCCCTCGTTCCTCTCCGCCGAGGCGCTGCTCGCCTTCAACTGGCGTTTCTCCGTGGGCGACCACGAGCTGACGCGGGCCGATCTCGACCGCCTCGCCGAAGCCGGACGTCCGCTCGTGCGACTGCGCGACCGGTGGGTGCTGGTCGACCCGGCGGAGGTGCTGCGCGCCCGGGAGCGGCAGGACCGCGAGGTGACCCCGGTCGACGCGCTCGCCGCCGTCCTCACCGGCACGACGGAGGTCGACGGCCGCCGCGTCGAGGTGGTCGCCACCGGCGCCCTGGAGCGGCTGCGCGCACGGCTGGCCGACCCGGAGGGCGGAGTCCACGAGGTCCCGCAGCCCGCCGCGCTCGCCGCCACCCTGCGCGACTACCAGCTGCGCGGGCTGAACTGGCTGCACCGGATGACCTCGCTCGGACTCGGCGGGTGTCTCGCCGACGACATGGGTCTCGGCAAGACCATCACCGTCATCGCGCTCCATCTGCACCGGCAGTCCGAGCCGGCCACCGCGGGGCCCACCCTCGTGGTCTGCCCGACCTCGCTGATGGGCAACTGGCAGCGCGAGTTCGAGCGGTTCGCGCCCGGCACGCGCGTGCGCCGCTTCCACGGCACCACGCGCGACCTCGACGGGCTCGGGGACGGGGACGTCGTCCTCACCACGTACGGCACCATGCGGCTCGACGCCGAGCGGCTCGCCGCCCGGCCGTGGGGGCTGCTGGTGGCGGACGAGGCCCAGCACGTCAAGAACCCGTACTCCGCGACGGCCCGCCGGCTGCGGACGGTCGGCGCACGCGCGCGCGTGGCCCTCTCCGGCACGCCCGTGGAGAACAACCTCTCCGAGCTGTGGGCGATCCTCGACTGGACGACACCGGGACTCCTGGGCGGGCTCGGGGCGTTCCGGCGCCGGTACGCCGCCGCCGTCGAGGGCGGCACCGACCCGGCCGCGGCGGAGCGGCTCGGCGCGCTGGTCCGTCCCTTCCTGCTGCGCCGCCGCAAGTCCGATCCGGGGATCGCCCCGGAGCTTCCGCCGAAGACCGAGACCGACCGGGCCGTCTCCCTGACGCCGGAGCAGGCCGGCCTCTACGAGGCGGTGGTGCGCGAGAACCTGCTGGCCATCGCGGAGGCCGAGGGGATGGCGCGGCGCGGACTGGTGGTGAAGCTGCTGACCTCGCTGAAACAGATCTGCAACCACCCGGCGCAGTACCTGAAGGAGGAGCGGCCCCGGATCGCGGGCCGCTCGGGGAAGCTGGAGCTCCTCGACGAACTCCTCGGCACGATCCTCTCCGAGGGGGCGAGCACCCTCGTCTTCACCCAGTACGTGGCGATGGCCAGGCTGCTGGAGGCCCATCTGGCGGAGCGCGGCGTGCGGACGCAGTTCCTGCACGGCGGCACTCCGGTCGCCGAGCGGGAGGCGATGGTCGCCCGCTTCCAGGACGGCGAGGTGCCGGTCTTCCTGCTGTCGCTCAAGGCGGCGGGCACGGGGCTCAACCTGACCCGGGCCGAGCACGTGGTGCACTACGACCGCTGGTGGAACCCTGCCGTCGAGGCGCAGGCCACCGACCGGGCGTACCGGATCGGGCAGACGCGGCCGGTGCAGGTGCACCGGATCGTCGCCGAGGGGACCGTCGAGGACCGGATCGCCGCCATGCTCGCCCGCAAGCGCGAGCTGGCCGACGCGGTGCTCGGCACCACGGGCGACACGCCCGCGGAGCTGACCGAACTGACCGACGCGGAGCTGGCGGAGCTGGTCTCCCTGCGCGGGGACGGGGACGGACGATGAGCGAGTACGGGACGGGCCAGGGGGCCGAGGAGCTGACCTTCACGGCGCCGCCGCCGGCACGGGGCGGGGCGTTCACCCGGACCTGGTGGGGCCAGGCGTGGCTGAAGGCGCTGGAGGACACCGCGCTGGACGGCCAACAGGTGAAGGCGGGCCGGCGCCACGCGCGCGCGGGCGCGGTCGGCGCGGTGACGGTGCGGCCGGGGCGGATCACCGCGGTGGTGCAGGACCGGGACGGCACCGGTCAGCGAAGCGACGTGCTGGTGCGCACGCTGACGGACGAGGAGTGGGACAGGCTGCTCGACCTCGCCGTGGACAGCGCCGGGCACATCGCCGCGCTGCTCGACCACGAGATGCCGCCGCATCTGGTGGAGGACGCGGCGGCGGTGGGCGTCGACCTGCTGCCGGGGATCGGCGACCTGGACCCGGAGTGCGGCTGCGAGGCGTGGGACCACTGCCCGCACACGGTGGCGCTCTGCCACCAGATGGCGCGGATCCTCGACGAGGACCCGTTCGTGCTCCTCCTCATGCGGGGGCGGGGCCAGCGGGCGGTGGTGGACGCGCTCCAAGCCCGCAGCGCCGCCCGCGCGGGCGGCGGGGCGCCGGCCGGCGCGGCGGGGGACGCCGGGGCGCGGGAGGGTGCCGGGGTCGCGCGGTCCGGGGTGTCGGCGGCGGAGGCGTACGCGCTGCGGGACATCCTGCCGCCGCTGCCCGCCGTGCCGGTACCGGCGGCGGCTCCCGGGGAGCCGCCGTCGCTGGACACCGAGACGGACCCGGAGCCGGGTGTGGAGCCGGACGCGCTGGAGTTCCTGGCGGCGGACACGGCGGCCCGGGCGCACCGGCTCCTCACCGAACTGCTCTCCGGCCGAGCGGTCACGCCGGGGCTCCCGGCGGCGGAGCTGACGGTCGCCGAGGACGCGGTGCGGCTCGCGGCCGGGCGTCCGCCGTCGTGGGTGGCGGCGCGCCTCGCCTCGCGGACCGGACGGTCGCGGGCGGGTCTGGACGCCGCCACGCGCGCGTGGCGGTGGGGCGGAGCCGCGGCCCTCGCCGTGCTGGAGGGGTCCTGGACCCCCGGTGAGGAGGCGCTGGCCCGGGCGGCGGCGCGGCTCGCCGACGCCTGGGAGGACGGCGAGCGTCCGGAGCTGGTCCGGTCGGGGGCGTGCTGGACGGTGCGGGGCGGCCGGGCGCAGCTGCGGCTCGGCGAGGACGGACGGTGGTGGCCGTACCGGCGCGAGGCGGGTTGCTGGTCCCCGGCGGGTCCGGCGGACCGCGATCCGGCGGCGGCGCTGACGACCGCCGAGGGCGTGCCCGGGGAGGAGGGCGCGAGCTCTCCCTCCCTTTCGGAATGACCGGTAAAAGGTACGCAGCCTGATCGCTTGCTGTCATTTTCGATACGCATTCCCGACCTCTTATAGAGGCAATTTGATTGATAGAACCCTTCCTTCCATCGAGGTCACACGCCAATCCCGAACTGACTATGCTCCGCAGATGTGTTGCGCCGCGCTCACAGCGAGTCATGAACGCTGGGAGCGGGCGCGTCGACGGAGCACGGCCACCGGGAGAGACGGCCATCGACGCGTGCGCGAAAGGGACCCGAAAGTGGTCTCATTCGAGCACGTGTACGTGATCGATCGAAGGTCCGCCTTTCCCGCCGGTTCGTCGCGCCACTTCAGTCCTCCCCTTTTCCAGACCTTGAGGGAAACCGTTGATGGTTCGCGCAGGTTCAACTTCCAGAGCCAGGCCCGGTGCGGTGGCTCCGGTGTGGCTCATCCCGCCGGGGGTCCTGGCCGCCCTCTTCGCCATAGGGCTGCTCTTCGCACCTGCGCAGATACGGACACCGGTGGCGTGGTACGGCTTCGCGGCGGTCTCCCTCACGGTCGGCAGCACCCTCCTGACCGTGCGCCTGGCACGGGCGGCCGGCGAGGCCCGGAACCTGCGGGTGGTGCGGGCCGCGCAGCAGGCCCACGCGGAGCGCGAGGCCGCGCTGCTCGGGCGCCTCGCCGACCAGACCGCCACCACCATCTGGATGGCCGAGCAGCTTCTCCCGGCGGCCGTCGCCCGGCTCCACAAGGGCGACACCACCTCGGAGATCATCCACTCCATCCGCCTGGGCGACCACCTCGACGACGAGTTCACCGCCGCGCTCAAGAGGGCCCTCCAGACGCTCCTGGAGGCCGTCGAGGCCGAGGAGAACACGCGGGACTCCTCCCAGCGGACGCTCGTGGCCGTCGCGCGCCGCGTCCAGGCGATCGTGCACCAGCTCGCCAAGGACCTCCGGGAGATGCAGATCGTCCACGGCACGGACCTCGTGCTCGCCCGCGGTCTGCAGGACGTCGACCACCGCAACGCCCTGATCGGCCGCCTCGCGGCCAGCATCGCCGTCCTCGGCGACGCCCGCCCGGGACGCCAGTGGTCGAAGCCCATCCCCCTCTACGACGTGCTGCGCGGTGCCATGTCCCGCATCGTGGCCTACCCGCGGGTCAAGCTCCAGTCGGTGACCGAGGCGGCGATCACCGGCCCCGGCGCCGAGCCGCTGATCCACCTGCTCGCCGAACTCCTCGACAACGCCACGTCGTTCTCGCCGCCGCACACCCCCGTGGAGGTGAGCGCCTTCGAGGTGCCCTCGGGCATCGCGATCGAGATCGAGGACCGCGGCGTCGGACTCACCGAGGAGGTCCGCAGCCGCATCAACCGCGTGATGACGGACTCGGCCTCGGGCCTGTTCCTCGCGGGTCTGGGCGAAGTCACCCAGCTCGGCCTGCCGGTCGTGAGCCGGCTGGCCCGTGAACACGGCTGCGACGTCGACCTGCGCCCGTCCGCCTACGGAGGCGTGCGGGCCGTGATCCTCGTACCCCGGCGCCTGATCACCACGGTGGAGAGGCCCGTCGTGAGAACCCCTGAACCCGCCCGGAAGCGCGCGGGCGGGCCGATCCGCCCGCTGCCGTCGCGCTCCGGCCCGACCGTACCGCCGCCGGCGCCCGCGCCGCTGCCCGTACCGCCGCCGCCCGCGCCCGACCCCCTCCTCGCGGCCTTCGACGACGACGCGGCGCCCTACATCGACGGGACGACCCTGAACGGCCTCCCGCGCCGCCGCCGCGACTCCCCCGTACCGACACCGGTCCTCCGCACCGGCCCCGACCCCGCCCCGGCCCCCCGCAGGTCCACGCGCGAGCCCGGCCTGATGTGGGAGGCGTTCAACGCCGACAAGCACGCGGGCACCGCATCCCCCACTCCGCACAGCCAGCCGTCTGATGAGGTCGAATAACATGCAGCCACTGCCCAACATCGACTGGATGCTCACCGAGCTCGTGGGCGGCGTTCCGCACGTACGGCACGTGGTCGTCCTCTCCGCGGACGGTCTGTGCATCGGCCAGGCCAACACCGCGCCCGACACCGCCGACGCGATCGCCGCCGCCTGTTCCGGCATCCAGAGCCTGGCCCGCGCCATCGCCCAGATGTTCCCGCACGGCAACGGCACGACCCACATGGTCGGCATCGAGGCCGACGGCGGCTACTTCTCCCTGATGGCGGCCGGCCCCGGCGCCTACCTCGCCGTCCTCGCCGACGAGGAGGTCGACGCGGGCCTCCTCGGCGCCCGCATGCGGGCGCTCGTCGTCAGGATCGGCCGGCACATGACCAGTCCGCCCCGTGAAGACATCGTCCGGCAGGCGATGTGACCTCGGACAACCCCCATCCCCCGGACCGGCCCCGCCCCTGGGAAGAGGGAACGCCTGTTCCGCTCTACGTCATCACCGGCGGCGAGGGCTCCTCTGCCAAGACCTTCGACCTCGTCACGCTGATCGCGACGAGGTCCGCACCGGAACCCTCGATGCAGCCCGAACAGGCGGCCATCCTCTCCATGTGCGAGTACCCGCTGTCGGTGGCCGAGGTGTCGGCCTACCTCAGCCTCCCGTTCAGCGTCGTGACCGTGCTGCTGTCCCAGCTCGTCGACGACGAACGCGTGGAGGCGATTGCACCCGTGCCCGTCGCGGCCTTCCCCGACCGCGGCCTATTGGAGGCGGTGATCCATGGACTACGGAGACTCTGACACGCTCAGGGCAGGACCCCGCGACACCGACCTGCTGCTGCCGCACGGCGCCAGGGGCGTCAAGGTCGTCGTCGTCGGCGGCTTCGGAGTCGGCAAGACCACGATGGTCGGAGCGGTCAGCGAGATGCCTCCGCTGACCACCGAGGAACGCATGACGCAGGCCGGCGTCGGGATCGACCACAACCCCGGCGCGTCGGGCAAGACCACCACGACCGTCGCGATGGACTTCGGCCGGATCAGCATCAACGAGGAGCTGATCCTCTACCTGTTCGGGACCCCGGGCCAGGAGCGCTTCTGGTTCCTGTGGAACGGGATCTTCGAGGGCGCGCTCGGCGCGGTCGTCCTCGTCGACACCCGCAGGATCGAGGTCTGCTTCGAGATCATCACGCGCCTGGAGGACCGCCGCGTCCCCTTCGTGGTGGCCGTCAACACCTTCCCCGAGGCGCCCCAGTACCAGCTGTCAGAACTGCGCACGGCCCTGGCCCTCAGCGAGTCCGTCCCCCTCGTCGCCTGCGACGCCCGCGACCGGGCGTCCTGCCGGGACGCCCTGCTCTCGCTGATGGTCTACCTGTGCTCCCTCGCCGCCCAGGAGACCGTATGACCCTCCCCGCCCACGAGCACGCACCGCGCGAGAGCGGGCTCGTCCCCCCGCCCGGCTGCCCGGCCCACGCGGCCACCGGCCCCGGCGGCGCGGCCCGGCTCTACGGCCCCGCGGCCGAGACGGACCCGATGGGCCTGTACGAGGAACTGCGCGCCGTCCACGGCCCGGTGGCGCCGGTCCTCCTCGACGGCGACGTCCGCGCCTGGCTGGTCCTCGGCTACAACGAGAACCGGGACGTCGCCACCCGCTCCACCCAGTTCTCCCGCGACCCGCGGGTCTGGCACGGCTGGAGCACCGGCGAGATCGACCCCGCCACCTCCCCGCTGATGCCGATGATCGGCTGGCGCCCCGACTGCGTCTGCGCCGACGGCGAGGAGCACCAGCGGCTGCGCAGCGCCGTCACCGCCTCCCTCGACCAGTTCGACCACCGGGGGATCCGGCGCCGCATCAACCGCTTCGCCCACGAGCTGATCGACACGTTCTGCGAGGCCGGCGAGGCCGAGCTGGTCGACCGGTTCACCGAGCACCTGCCGATGCTCACCCTCAGCCACCTGCTCGGCATGTCCGACGAGGCGGCGCCGCAGCTCGTCCAGGCGGCCCGGGACCTGTTCAAGGCGACCGAGACCTCGCTCGCGAGCAACGCGTTCGTGGTGGAGAGCCTGGAGCGGCTCGTCCTGGAGAAGCACGGCAACCCCGGGCAGGACATCGCCTCGGCGCTGCTGGCCCACCCGGCCGGGCTCACCGACGAGGAGGTCGTGCACCACCTGCGCCTGGTCCTGCTCGCCGGCTACGAGACCACCGCCAACCTGATGTCGAACGTGCTGCGGATGGTGGTGACCGATCCGCGGTTCCGCGGTTCGCTGGCCGGCGGCCAGATGACGCTGCCGGAGGCCGTCGAGCAGGTCCTGTGGGACGAGCCGCCGCTGATGGTGTGTCCGTCCCGGTACGCCAACGGGGACACCACCCTCGGCGGGCAGCGGATCGGCGCGGGCGACATGCTGCTGCTGGGTCTGGCGGCCGGGAACATGGACGAGGCGGTCCGTCCGGATCCCTCGGCGCCGGTCCACCACAACCGCGCGCACCTGTC
Organism: Streptomyces sp. NPDC014861; assembly: GCF_043081625.1. Classification (NCBI taxonomy): domain Bacteria; kingdom Bacillati; phylum Actinomycetota; class Actinomycetes; order Kitasatosporales; family Streptomycetaceae; genus Streptomyces; species Streptomyces sp. NPDC014861. Next base: position 106,236 of record NZ_JBIBWV010000005.1, on the reverse strand, counting down.
GTTCAGCGCCGGCAGCCACGAGTGCCCCGGTCAGGACGTCGGCCGCATCATCGCCGACGTCGGCATCGACATCCTGCTCACCCGGCTGCCCGACATCGTGCTGTCCGTCCCCGAGGAGAGCCTGAGCTGGCGCTCCTCCACCTGGGCCCGGCATCTGACCGCGCTGCCGGTCTCGTTCGCCCCCCGGGCTCCGCGGGGCGAGCAGTCCGAGGCACCGCTGCCGGCGGCCCCGCCCTCGCAGCTGCCCGGGATCCCCGCGCCGGCCGCGGCGCCGGAGCCGGCGCCGGAGGCCGTGCCCGGGCCGCAGGGCGGGCGGCCCGAGGCGCGGCCGTCGGCGTGGGACCGGCTGCTGCGCCTGCTGCGCCTGCGGTAGTCCGCTCATGGTTCGGCGTCGCAGCCGAGCCCGACGGCGGACGGGGGTGTCGGCGCGTGCCTGCCGGCACCCCTTCCGTACCACTCCTCCGCGGTGGCGGAGGCGGGATGGCGCTGCTCGGGGAAGGCCGCCTCGGTGGGGACGTACCGGGGGGCGCCGGTGTACCAGGCGTGCAGGCCGGAGAGGAAGCTGCACGCTCCGCCCAGCCAGGTGTCGAGCTCGGCCCGCTCCTCGGGACTCAGTCCCGCCCGGCGGGCGAGCAGCGGCATGTCCTCCTCGCGGAGCTGCTCGAAGTCCCGCATACGGGAGTTGACGAGGTGGACGGAGGCCGGCACGGCCTCGCGGAGGGGAATGCCGAGGGAGGTGCCGAGGACGACGACGAGGTTGTTGACGTCGTGCTCCTCGTGGACCTCCCGCTCGTAGGAGGCGATGTCGTTCGCCAGGCCCATGACGTCCATGAACGCGGCGGTGAGTTTGCGGACGGTCCGGCTGTGCCGGATCCGCTCGGGTATTCGGGCCCCGGTGGCGAGCTCGACGGAGTAGGGGGCGGTGTGGGCGGCGAAGCTCTCCCGCCGGAAGGGCGCGTAGTCGATGAGGTGGGGGACGCGGCCGGTACGGCTGTTGGACAGCTCCTCGACCCCGGCGTCGATGTAGCGGGCCAGCGCCCGGCAGAACTCCTGGCGCCAGTGGGCCAGTCGGGGCGGGAAGAGGTGCTGCTGGAGGTCGGCGATGCCGCGCTCGACCGCGTTGACGGGCTCGGGCATCCGGGCGCCCTCCTCCGGGCGCAGGAAGGCGTGGAGCCGGGCGGTGAACTCGTGGGCGCCCTGGAGGTCGCTCGTCCGCTTGAAGGCGTGGGCGAAGTAGTCGTCCCAGGCGAGGGCCCAGATGTTGAAGCGGTGGTTGAGCCGGAGCGCGGCGGGCGTGGCGTCGGGCAGCGTCCAGGCGGTGAGCAGGTCCACCGTCATGGCCCGGAACTGGACCGGGGTCCAGATCGGGCGGGAGCCGGGCCGTCCGTCACCGGCGTCCAGCATGCCCATGTCGCGCGCCCATGTCTCGCTCTCCGCCCGCAGGCCCGGCAGGTGCGGATTGACCTTGAGTGGATGAGGCATCCACAGCTCGGGGATCTCGACGGCATGCAGGGGCATGGTCGCTCCACCTCCTTCAGTCCTCGGAATCCGTCGTATGTTGCCGCTGTCACTGACGGCCGACAATTCCCGCCACGCGACGCTGCAAACCTGCCCGCCCTCCCGTGCCCACAACCCCCGGACCGGACGAGTCCGGATCCCGGGAACCCCGGCGTCTTGCTGGGCAGTTGTGCCCTCCTGAAGCGACGGGCCCATGGTTCGGGGCCACCGGGCGGTCCGGACGACCATGGCCAGTTCCGGCTGGCAACAGAAGCCGCCACCCGGCGCGTTCTGATTCACGCGCTCCCCGGGGCGCGCGGTTCCCGACACCCGGGAGGGATCACGGACCGGTCAGCGTACGCCGCGCGGACGGAACTGGACGCTGATCCGGGGCCCGACCGCGCGGCTCGTCTTGGGGACCGCGTGGTCCCAGGTCCGCTGGCACGAGCCGCCCATCACGACGAGGTCGCCGTGGCCGAGCGGGAGGCGGAGCGCGACCGGGCCGCCGCCCCGGGGGCGGAGGACGAGGTCGCGGGGGTCACCGAGGGAGAGGATGGCGACGAGGGTGTCGCGGGAGGAGGAACGGCCGGTCCGGTCGCCGTGCCAGGCGACGCTGTCGCGCCCGTCGCGGTAGAGGCAGAGTCCGGCGGTGGCGAACCCCTCCGGGAGCTCGGCCGCGTAGTGGGCACCGAGGGCCGTGCGGGCCTCGTCGAGCGCGGGGTGCGGGAGGGCCTCGCCCTCGCGGTAGTGCGCGAGGAGGCGGGGGACGGCGACGACGTCGTCGTACATCCGGCGCTCCTCGGCGCGCCACTCCACCCGGCCGACCAGCTCCTGGAAGAGGGTGTCGGCGCCGTGGAACCACCCCGGCAGGTGGTCGACCCAGGCGCCGTGGGCCAGCGGGGTCCGCCGGAGGCCGTCCAGGGCCCCGGGGCGGGGGTCGTCACCCTGGTCGAACAGGGATCCCTGGAGGCCGGGGAGGTCCGGTGGTGCCGCGGTCATGGGTCCAGCATACCCAGGTAACCGAACATGTGCTCGAATCGAGAGACGCGTCGGCCGCCGGGTCAGCCCAGGCCGCCGGAGAGCTCTCCGAGGAGTTTCCAGGTTCGCCTGCGGTCCTCCTCTCCGCCCAGGTCGGTCGCCGTGAAGACCAGCTCGGTGGCGCCGGCGTCCCGGTAGCGGCGGACCTCGGCGGCGACGGTCTCCTCGTCGCCGAGCACCGCCAGGCCGGCGGCCCGGTCCGCCCCGGAGAGCTCGATCACGCGCTGGTACGAGGGGATGCGCTCGTAGAGGGCGAGCGCTTCGGCGGCCCGCCGGCGCAGACCGTCGGGGTCGCCGGTGACCACGCCGGGCACGAGGGCCACGATCCTGGGCGCGGGGCGGCCCGCCGCCCGCGCTGCGGCGGTCACGGCGGGGACGATGTGCTCGGCGAGGGCGCGCGGTCCCGCGAGGAAGGGGAGGATGCCGTCGGCGAGCTCGCCGCTGACGCGCAGGGCCTGCGGGCCCATCGCGGCGACCAGCACGGGAACCGGCGGCCGCGCGCCGGGAACGGCCGCCGAGTAGGGCGTCGTCGCGGTCAGCAGCTCACCGTGGAAGTCGGCCTCGCCGGTGTGGAGGAGCGGGCGCAGGGCGGTCAGGAACTCCCTGAGCAGACCGATGGGCCGCTCGTACGGGAGCCCGAAGGCGGTCTCGGTGAGGTGGCGGGTGCCGAGGGCGAGGCCGAGGTGGTAGCGGCCCCCGGTGGCGGCCTGGGCGGTCTGGGCCTGACCGGAGACGAGCAGCGGGTGGCGGCCGAAGACGGGGAGCGCGGCCGTCCCCACGTGCAGTCCCGGCACCTCGCGGCCGACGATCGCGGCCAGTGCGGGCGAGTCGTACGCGAAGGACTGGCCGAACCACGCGGAGTGCAGCCCGGCGTCCCGGGCCTCGCGCGCGAGGCTGACGGTGGTGTCGACGGGGAGCAGATGACGGGTCGAGCTGAGCGTTACGCCGAGAGTCATGCAGGGGCCAACGGGCCCGGGCCGCAGGGGAATTCCTCCGCCGTGTGAACAGTGTGTGGCGGCCCGCGCGTGTGCGGCCGGGCAGGCTGTGGAGCGCCCCGGGCGGGCCTGCGGCGGGTGTCGGAGGGACGCGCTCCGGAAGTCCGGGAGGGCCGGGTGCCGGGGTACCGGGAGGGCGGGACGCGGGGGTACCGGGAGGGCCGGATGCCGGGACGCGGGGGATGCCGGGATGATGGGCGCATGATGACCCTCGCCGAAGTGGACGCACTCGCCGACCGGGCGCACGCCGGTCAGGTCGACAAGATCGGTGTCCCGTACGTGGAGCACGTCCGGGCCGTCGCCGCCGGCCTGGTGCCGTTCGGGACCGAGCTGACCATGGCGGGGCTCCTCCACGACGTCGTCGAGGACACGGAGTGGACGGCCGAGGGGCTGCGGGCGGCCGGGATCCCCGACCGGGTGGTCCGGATCGTCGAGGCGGTCACCAACGACCCGGAGGGCTCGTACGAGGAGAAGATCCGCAAGGTGGCGCGGAACCCTGACGCGACCCTGGTGAAGATCGCCGACAACGCGCACAACAGCCGGGCCGACCGTTCGACGGCGCTGCCGCCGGAGCAGCGGGAGCGGCTCGCCGCGAAGTACCGGGCGGCGAGGCGGGTGTTGTGGGCGGCGGCCGATCCCGAGCAGGTGGCCGCGATCGTGCGGATCGTCAACCCGGACCTGCTGCCGGAACTGTCCGGGGCCTGACCCTCGACCCGTACGGGTCCCGCCCCCTGCCCCGTACGGCTCCTGACCCCCACCCCGTAACGGTCCTGCCCCCGACCCGTACGGGTCCTGACGCCTGCTCCGTCCTGGTCTGCCCCGCCCCTTACGGGTGCGATACGGCTCATGGCGGCCGGGGGCACGCGAGCCGGCGGCGGGCCGGTGCGCGTGCCCCGGGGCTGCGCGGGGTCAGGCGCGGCAGCGCAGCAGCACCAGCGGCGGGTGGGCCAGGAGCTCGGCCCAGTGCTCCTCGCCGTAGGTGCGCAGGCCCTCGTCGGAGACGTGCAGCGGGACCCACTCGACCTCGCGGAAGCCCGCGCCGGTCAGGGCCTCCTCGTAGACCTCGCGGCGCGGGACGGTGCCCAGGATGCTGATGGGCTCCGGGTCGAGGAGCGCGGTGACACGGACCCTCGGTCCCAGCTCGTTCTCCTCGCCGGTCGGCTCGCAGCGGAAGCCGTACGTCTCCAGGGACGCGCAGTCGAAGGCGTAGTCGGGCCTCTGGGCGAAGACGTAGAACATGCCGCCGGGCTTCAGGCTCCGGTGGATGTGGGCACACATCCGGTCCAGCTCGTCCCTGGATTCGGCATAGTTGAGACACTGCACGCCGAGCGCGATGTCGAACGGCGTCTCCACCGGCTTCAGTGCGGCGACGTCCTCGACCTCGTAGCGCAGGCCCAGCGGGTCGCGCGCCTCGATCCCGCGGGCGGCGGCGATCATCTCGGAGGAGATGTCGACGCCGTACACGTCGGCGGCGCCGCGGCGCTTGAGCTCCCGGCTGTAGAAGCCGGTGCCGCAGGCGAGGTCGAGCACCGTCTTCCCGGTGACGTCGCCGACCAGCCGCAGGACGCTGGGCACCTCTCCGTAGCGGATGATCGGCAGGGTCTTGAATCCCTCGAACGCCTCGCCGATCCCGTCGTACTGCTGCACCGTCATGTGCTGTCCCCTCGTGCGTTCCGCGGTGATGGTCGGTCACATCTCTTACGGGCGCGCCAGATTCGCGGACGGTGAGGTCCGTCGGTTCCGTCCGGTGCGGCCGTGGCACAGAGTCTGCGCCGCCCCGGCACGGCTCCCGTACTGTCGGATGACACGAGAAACCGAAGGGGCCGCACTCGTATCACCCAAGGAAAGGCGCTGATCAGGGGCATGGCTCCGAAAGACGCCCGGAGGCCGGGCCGACGACGAGGAGGACGTCACCGGCTCCCCAGTGGCGGATCTCGGTCTTGGGCGGGTTGAGCCGGGGACGGAGCGACCCCCGGGGCCGGTAGCCGAAGGCGGCGGCTCCGTGCCGGGCGGCCGCGGTGACGAGGGATCCGAAGGGGGCCTCGGTGCCGGGCGGGACGAAGTCGGTGGCGGGGCGGAGGCGGACGCCCTCGCCGGTGGCGGCGAAGAGGGCGTCGAAGGCCGCCGCGAGGTGGACGTCCTGGGAGACCTGGGCGATCAGGAGGGCGGCGAGCCGACCGGTGAGCAGGAGGTCGGTGCGGGGGCCGGCGGGGGCCAGCCGGCGGTTGCGGGCGTCGGTGAGCTCGGCCACCGCGGGCACGGTCCGGCCCGACTCCCGGGCGCGGGCCCGGAGGTGGAGCAGGGCTTCGAGGACCGGACCGTCGGGGTCGGGGTGCCCGTCGCCGTCCGGTGCCGCGAGGACCACCACGTGGTCGTACTCCTCCGGGCCCGCCGCCCGTCCGGCGCCCTCGCCGAGCACCGCCGCGACCCCGCCTCGCGCCAGGCCTTCCAGGACGCGTTCGCCCCGCCGGTTCCAGCCCAGGACGAGGGCCCTGCGGGGGGCGGGGAACGTCCGGGGGCCGGTGGGGAGGGGGACGGCGCCGGGCACCGGCGCCGCGGGGAGGACGGTGGCCCGGTGGTCCTCGGCCAGCACGATCAGGCCGTCGCCGGGGGCCAGGACGGTCTGCGGGGGCGGGTTGAGGTGCGGGGTGCCGTCGGCGCGGACGATCCCGACGGCGCAGGAGTCCGGGCAGGCGGCGGCGAGCTCGCCGTAGCGCCGGCCGGGGAGGCCTGGAGGGCGCAGGGTGTGGAGTTCGGCGCCGGCGAAGTCGAGCAGGTCCTCCAGGACGAGCGCGAGCCCGGGCTCCAGGACGCACTGGACGAGCAGCCGGGCGGCGAGGTCGTCGACGTCCAGGACCACGGCGCCCGGTCCGGCGGCGAGGCGGGCGGTGGCGAGCTGGGCGCCGTCCCGGACCGCCGCCACGATCCGTACCGGGCACCCCTCCCCCACCACCGCCCGCAGGGCCAGGAGCGTCCTGGTCACCTGGGCGTCGGCGCCGGGTGCGTCCGGCGGCAGGACGACCACCGCCCCGGCGGCCGCGGGGGTGACCCGGGCCAGCGCGCCGGGATCGGCGGGGCGGCCCCGGCGGCAGATCAGCCGCACCCGGGTGCGGGGCGGCAGGACGTCACGTAACTCCCGTTCCATCTCGCCCTTGTCGCGGTCCGCGAGGACCACCACGGCGCCCCGGCCCCGCTGGGCGTGGGCGGCCACCAGCTCCGCGACGACGGTGGGGGTCTGCTCGGACCAGCCGAGGACCAGGGTGTGGCCGCGCTCGACCACCGTGGTCTGGCCGCGTTCGAGCTCGGCGAGGCGGTCGGTGAGGGCGGTGGTGACGATGCCGACGAGGAAGGAGACGTACAGCAGGGACACCAGGGCCAGGAAGACCGAGAGGACCATCCGCAGCGGCGGGCCGACCTCGCCGCCGAGCCGGAGGGTCTGGCCGACGGTCCGCCAGACCGTGGCGGCCTTTCCCTGGAGGGTGTCCGGGGCCTTGGTGTCGGTCCAGACGAGGAGGGCGCTCACGGGCGCCACCAGGCCGAGGCAGGCCAGCGCCAGCCAGCCGACGAGGGCGCTGACCCCGCGCACCACGGTCCGGTCGACCCAGTAGCGGGACCGGGCCCGCAGGCCCGGTCCCGTCTCCGGTTGTCGCACCGGCCGGACGACGTGTCCGGCGGCGGGCCGGGGACGCCGGGGCGTCCGCTGGGAGGGGACCGTGGACTCGCGCTCCTTACGCACGGCAGCAGGGTGGCGGCGCGCCCGGTGCGAAACGCCGCCGACCGTCGCTGTTCATCCTTTCGGGCAAGCGCGCGGGAGGCAGGCGTTCGAGCGGCGCGCGCCGGGGCGCGCCGGTCCCGTTCCGGTCAGCTCCTGAGGTACGAGGCGCCGTTGAGGTCCAGGATCGTCCCGGACGCCCATTCGGCGGCGGGCGAGGCGAGCCAGAGGACGGCCGCCGCGATCTCGTCGGCGTCCGCGACCCGGCCGAAGGGGCTCTGCGCGCGGATCGCCTCGCCCTCGGGCCCTTCCAGGCGGGGCGCGACCCGCTCGGTGGCGAAGAAGCCGGGGGCGATCGAGGCGACGCCGATGCCGTACGGGGCGAGGGAGACCGCGAGGGACTGGCCGAGCGCGTGGACGGCGGCCTTGGTGGCGCCGTAGGCGGGGTGGTCGGGCTCGCCCCGGAAGGCGCCCCGGGAGCCGATGTTGACGAGGCGTCCGCCGGTGCCCCGGTCGATCATCCCGCGGGCCACGAGGTGGCTCAGGTTGGCGGTGGCGAGGAGGTTCACGGCGACGTGCCGCCGCCACAGCTCCGCCCACTCCTCGTACGGGGTCTCCGCCAGGGGGTGGGGGAGGTTCACGGCGGCGTTGTTGACCAGGACGTCGATCCCGCCGGCGAGCCCCTCGACCGCCGCGTCGACGACCGCCGCCGCCTCCGCCGGGTCCGCGAGGTCACCGCCGACCAGGACGTGTCCGGTCCCGTCGAGGGAGGCGAGGGTGGCGCGGGCCTCCTCGGCTCGCGTGCCGTGGTGGACGGCGACGCGGTCGCCGTTGGCGGCGAAGGCGCGGGCGACCGCCCGGCCTAGTCCTCGCGAGGCGCCGCTGACGAGGACGCGCCTGCCGGTGTCGGGCAGCTTCACGGGGGGCCTTCCGGTCGTGGACGGGTGCGGGCCGCGCTCGGGTCCGTACCGTACGGACCGTCATTCTGCCCTTCTGGCACAGGTGATGGGCGGCGCACCCCCCGCACTCGCGTCGAAGCGGAATATGGGCCACCTTTTGGAAGGTTTTGTGTCAGTCCGGAAACCAATCCGGTCAGGGAGAGTTCCGGACCGATCAAGAACGCCTCTATAGTGCGGTCGTTCCGAACCTCCCCTGTGCCTGCCTCTCGAGAGTCCGGTTGATGTCGGCGTCGCCCACCCCGTTCCGTCCTGCCCTGATCTCCTCCGTGCTGACCGTCGCCGCGGGCGGTACCCTCACCGCCGCCGCGACGAGTGCCGCCCCGGTCGAAGTCCGCGCCCCCCTCGCCTGGTTCGCGGTCTGCGGCGTGCTGCTCCTCGCGGCCGCCGCCTTCGCCGTCACCTGGTACGCGCGCACCGCCCGCGGCCTCGCCAAGCGGGCCGAGCGGCTGACCGCCCAGGTCGCCTCCCAGGACACCTACGCCACCCAGCGCCAAGCCGCCGCCGAGCGCGAGGCCGCTGCCCTGAAGAAGCGTCACGAGGCCGAGGCCGCCGCGGAGGCGGCCGCCCACGCGGCCCGCGCCGACGAACTCGCGCGCACCCAGCGGGCCGAGGCCGAGCGCCTCGCCGCCGGTCACGCCGCCGCCGTCGCGGGCCTGGAGCAGCGGCTGCGCCGCGCCGAGTCCGCGCGCTCCGCCGCCCTCGCCGCCGCCGCCAACGCGGCCGGACGGATGCAGGCGCTGGCCACGAGCATGATGGCCGACCTGCGCGAGATGGAGCACCGGCACGCCGACGAGGACGTCCTCTCCGACCTCCTCCACCTCGACCACCGCACCGCCCAGGCCGGCCGGCTCGCGGACTCCGTCGCGATCCTCACCGGTGCCCGCTCCGGACGCCGCTGGGCCCGGCCCATCGTCATGGAGTCGATCCTGCGGGGCGCCATGGGCCGCATCGCGGGCTATCAGCGGGTCCGGCTGCACTCCCAGTGCGAGGCGGCCGTCGCCGGCCACGCGGCCGAGGGCGTCATGCACGCGCTCGCCGAACTCCTCGACAACGCCGCCAACTTCTCCCCGCCCAGCGCGGAGGTCCACGTCTACGTGGAGGAGGTCCCGGCGGGCGTCGTCATCACCGTCGAGGACAGCGGCCTCACCATGAGCGACGTGCAGCTCCGTCGCGCGGAGACCGCCGTCGACGCGGGGACCCAGGACCTGGCCGGCCTCTCCGGCACCCGCCTCGGCCTCCACGTCGTCGGCCGGCTGGCCCGCAAGCACAACCTCTCGGTCTCCTTCCGGCCCTCCGCGCGCGGCGGCACCGGCGTCGTTCTGATGATCCCCCAGGAGATCGTCACGCGCGGGAGCGAGGCCACCGGCGCCCCCGCCGCCCCGCCGCTCGCCGTGCCCGCCCCCCGTACCGCTCCCGACGCCGCCCCCTCCGCACTCTCCGTCCCCGCCGCCCCCTCCGGCCCCGGCGCCGGTGAGCCGGAGGCCACGCACACGACCGCGGACGACACCCCGGCCGAGGACACCGGGCCCGGGATCCTGCTGCCGCGCCGGCGGCGCGGCCGGACCCTGGCCGCGCACCAGGAGAGCGGCAGGAACCCGGCCGACCCGCCCCGCCCCGCCGCACCCCGCACCGGCGAGGCGGCCCGCGCCCGCTTCGGCGGCTTCCAGAGCGGCCTGCGCGGCGCCGGGGGCAGGTCCGGCGCGACGCCCGCCGCCGACCCCGACACCTCCGCTCCCCCCGCGACGGACCCGACCACGCCGTCCTCGAACCACCCCCATTCGGAAGGCAATCCGCGATGACCGGCACGACCACCGACGACAAGCTCAGCTGGCTCCTGGAGGGCCTGCTGGAACGCACCCCGGGCACCCGGCACGCCCTGGTGCTCTCCCGGGACGGCCTCAAGCTCTGCCGCACCTCCGGGCTCTCCGTCGACCAGGCCGACCAGCTCGCCGCCATCGCCGCGGGCATCCAGAGCCTGTCGCACGGCGCCTCCGTGGAGTTCGGCGACGGCACCGGCGGGGTCCGCTCCGCGATGGCCGAGTTCTACGGCGGGATCCTCTTCATCGTCGAGGCCGGGGAGGGCGCCCACCTCGCGCTCGTCGCCGACGAGGACGCCGACGCCGGGCTCGTCGGGCACAACATGGCCGAACTGGTCGAGCAGCTGGGCGAGCACCTCGTCGCGAGGCCGCGGGGATGAAGGGCCGCGCCAGGCCGGGTCGCGACGACTCCCCCGACCGTCTCTACACCGTCACCGGCGGCCGGAGCAGTGCCGGGTCCACCGCCTTCGACGTGGTCACGCTCGTCGTCGCCGAGTGCGATCCGGTGCCCGGCATGCAGTCCGAGCACGCCGCCATCCTGCGCATGTGCCGCTTCCCCACCGCCGTGGTGGAGGTGGCCGCCGGGCTCGGACTGCCCGTGTCGATCACCCGCATCCTCCTGGCCGACCTGCACGACACCGGCCGGATCAGCGCGCGGCACCCGCGCCCCTCCTCGTACCGCCTTCCCGATCACGACATCCTGGAGCAGGTGCTCGTTGGACTCCGCAATCTCTGAGCAGCGCCAGACCCTGAGCAGCACCGCCGACAACGGACTGAAGATCGTCGTCGTCGGCGGCTTCGGAGTCGGCAAGACCACCCTGGTCCGCTCGGTCAGCGAGATCCGTCCGCTGAACACCGAGGAGACCATGTCGCAGGCCGGCGAGGGCATCGACGACACGGGCGGGGTGGCCGCCAAGACGGCCACCACCGTCGCCTTCGACTTCGGCCGCATCTCGCTCGACGCGCACAACGTGCTGTACCTGTTCGGCGCGCCCGGCCAGGAGCGGTTCTGGTTCCTGTGGGACCGGCTCTTCTCCGGGACGCTCGGCGCCGTCGTCCTCGTCGACACCCGCCGGATCGCGGACTCCTGGTACGCGGTCGACCGCCTGGAACACCACGGCACCCCGTTCGTCGTCGCCTGCAACGACTTCGGCGGAACCGCGCACACCCCCGCCGAGATCCGCGAGGCCCTCGACCTCCCGGACGAGGTCCCGCTGGTCTTCTGCGACGCCCGGTCCCGGGAGTCCAGCAAGCAGGTCCTCATCTCGCTCGTCGAGCACCTGAAGAACGTCGTCGCCGCCGACCCGGAGCACGGTCCGCGGCCCGTACCGGAGCCCGCCCCGTGAACCCTGCCGAGACCGCGCCCGTCCCGCTGAGCGGCCCCCGCTTCCACACCGACCCCGTCGAGCTGTACCGGCGGATCCGGCGGGACCACGGGGCCGTCGCCCCGGTCGTCCTCGACGGCGACGTGCCCGCCTGGCTCGTCCTCGGCTATCGCGAGCTGCACCAGGTCACCAGCGACCCGGTGCTCTTCTCCCGCGACTCCGAGCTGTGGAACCAGTGGGACGCCATCCCCGCCGACTGGCCGCTGCTGCCCATGATCGGCCGCAAGCAGCCCTCGATCCTGTACACGGTCGGCGAGCGCCACCGCGAGCGGGCCGGGGTGATCTCCGCCGCGCTGGAGTCCGTCGACCCCTTCGAACTGCGGCGGCGCGCCGAGCGGTTCGCCGACGAGCTGATCGACGGGCTGTGCGGCAAGGGGGCGTGCGACATCATCGCCGAGTACGCCATGCTGCTGCCGGTCCGGGTGCTCGCCAGCATCTACGGCTTCTCCGACGAGGAGGGCCCCGCTCTGGTCACGGCGATGAACGACATGATCAACGGCGGGCCCGACGCGCTCGCGGGCCAGCAGCACCTGGCCGCCTCGATGGGGGCGCTGCTCGCCGCCAAGGTGGCGGAGCCCGGCGACGACGTCGCCTCGCGGATGCTCGGCAACACCGCCGGGTTCACCGTCGAGGAGGTCGCCCAGGACCTCATGGTGATGATGGCCGCCGGCCACCAGCCCACCGCCGACTGGATCGGCAACTCGCTGCGGCTGATGCTCACCGACGACCGCTTCGCCGCCTCCCTCTCCGGCGGCCGGCACAGCGTCGGCGAGGCGATGAACGAGGTCCTGTGGGAGGACACCCCCACGCAGAACGTCGCCGGCCGCTGGGCCTCGCGCGACACCCACCTCGGCGGGCGCCGGATCGAGTGCGGCGATCTCGTCCTGCTGGGCCTCGCCGCCGCCAACGCCGACCCGCACGTCCGGGCCGACGCCGCCGCGCTCACCGGCGGCAACAACGCCCATCTGTCCTTCGGCCACGGCGAGCACCGCTGTCCGTTCCCCGCGCAGGAGGTCGCCGAGACCATCGCCAGGACCGGCATCGAGGTCCTGCTCGACCGTCTGCCGGACGTCGATCTCGCCGTCGCGGAACCCGCTCTCACACGTCGCCCCTCCCCCTGGCTGCGCGGCCTCACCGCGCTGCCGGTGACGTACACCCCGACCCCCGCCCTTGGAGGGACCGCATGACCTGCCCCATCGACCACACCGCGGGCGCCGGACCGGTCGTCCTCGACCCGTTCGTCTCGGACCTCGACGGCGAGAGCGCCCGGCTGCGCGAGGCGGGCCCGCTGGCCCGGGTCGTGCTCCCCGGCGGTGTGCCCTGCTACGCGGTCACCCGCCACGCCGAGGCGCGCGCGCTCCTCACCGACTCCCGGCTGGTCAAGGACATCGAGCGGTGGGGGGCCTGGCAGCGCGGCGAGATACCCCTCGACTGGCCGCTGATCGGCCTCGCCAACCCCGGCAGGTCGATGCTGACGGTGGACGGCGAGGAGCACCGGCGGCTGCGCACCCTGGTCGCCCAGGCGCTCACCGCGCGCCGGGTGGAGCGGCTGCGGGCCGGCATCGAGAAGCTGACGAGCGGTCTGCTGGACCGGCTGGCGGAGCGCCCGGTGGGCGGGACGGTGGACCTGAAGGCCGAGTTCGCGTACCCGCTGCCGATGAACGTCGTCGGCGAGCTGATGGGTGTGGACGCCGCCGACCACCCGCGGATGAAGGAGCTCTTCGACAAGTTCTTCTCGACGCAGACGCCGCCGGAGGAGGTGCCGCAGATGATGGCGGACCTCGGCGCGCTCTTCGCCGGGATCGTCGCGGGCAAGAAGGAGTCACCCGGCGACGACCTGACCAGCGCGCTGATCGAGGCGTCCGAGGACGGTGACCGGCTCACCACCGAGGAGATCACCAACACGCTCCAGCTGATGGTGGCGGCCGGTCACGAGACGACGATCAGCCTCATCGTGAACGCCGTGGTCGCCCTGGAGACCCACCCCGAGCAGCGGGCGCTGGTCCTCAAGGGCGAGGTGCCGTGGGAGAACGTGATCGAGGAGACGCTGCGCTGGGCGACGCCCACCTCGCACGTGCTGATCCGCTTCGCGAGCGAGGACATCGAGGTCGGCGACCGGGTCCTGCCGAAGGGCGAGGCGCTGATCGTGTCGCACGGCGCGATCGGCCGGGACGAGGTGCAGCACGGCGGGACGGCGGGCGACTTCGACGTCACGCGCAGCCCGATCCGGCACATCTCCTTCGGCCACGGCCCGCACGTCTGCCCGGGGGCGGCGCTGTCCCGCCTGGAGGCCTCGGTGGCGCTGCCCGCGCTGTACGCGCGCTTCCCCGGACTGAGGCTCGCGGTGCCGCGCGAGGAGCTGCGGAACAAGCCGGTCGTGACCCAGAACGACCTCTTCGACCTCCCGGTCGTCCTCGGCTGACGTCCGGCCCTGCCGTGCCCGGTGGCCCGCCCCCCCCTCGGGGAGCGGGCCACCGGCGTCTCCACGGACCAGCCCTCCGCAAACTTGCGCAAGATCTTGCGAACCGGGTGGCGGGGCTGGTTGACTCGCCGGGGTTCCGTGAGAGGGGAAGCGATGAGCGGCAGCGCGTACGACGTCCTCGTCCTGGGAGGGTCGGGCGTCGACACGATCGTGTACGTCCCCGAGCTCCCGCTGCCGTACGCCGACAGCTACATGATCCGCCCCGGCATCGAGGCCCGCGCGGGTCAGACCGGGGACTTCGTGGCGCTGGGCGTCAGCGCGCTGGGGCTGCGCACCCACCACCTGGACATGATCGGCGACGACCCGTCCGGCGAGCTGGTCCGCGCCTTCCACCGCGACCGCGGCATCGCGTTCACCGAGGTGCCGCTCCCCGGCGGCACCAAACGGGCCGTCAACCTCGTCGGGCCCGACGGCCGGCGGCTCTCGCTCTACGACGACAGCCGCTCCCGGGCGTCGGACCGGCTGCCGGAGGATCTGGTCCGCGGGCTCGCCGAGGTGTCCCGCCACGCGCACGTGTCGATCACGTACCCCTGCGCCTTCGCCCTGCCGGTGCTCCACGAGGCGGGGCTCACCGTCTCGACGGACCTGCACGACTGGGACGGGGAGAACGCCTACCACGAGCCGTTCGCGTACGGCTCCGACGTCGTCTTCGTCTCGGCGACGGCGCTGCCCGATCCGGTGGCGACCATGCGCCGGGTGCTGGAGCGGGGCCGGGCGGAGGTGGTCGTCGCCACGGCCGGCGCGGAGGGTTCGTATCTGCTGACCCGGGCGGGCGGCGAGCCGCTGCACGTGCCGGCGGTCGCGCCGCGCGGCCCGGTGGTGGACTCCAACGGCGCGGGCGACGCCTACGCCTCCGGCTTCCTCTTCGGCCGGCTCACCGGCGAGCCGCCGGAGCGGTGCGCCCTGTACGGGGCGGTGGCCGGCTCCTTCGCCTGTACGGTGCCCGCCACCGGCAGCGAGGCGGTGGACCGCGAGACGCTGCTCGCCGAGGTGGCCGGGCTCAGCTGACGCCGGGCGCGGGCAGGGCGGCCCCGACCGCCGCGTGGACGGCGCGGGCCAGTCGGGCGCCCCAGAGCGAGCGGGGGCCGGCGAAGGGCTCGGTGGGGACGGCGGTCCCGGGCTCGCGGGCGAGGACGCAGACCGCGTCCGTCGGTGTGCCCGAGCAGTCGTGGCCGGCGTCGAGGAGGGCCTGGACCTTCGCCTCGGTGGCGGTCGCGACGGCGTTGACGAGCGCGGCGTCGGTGAGGGGCGCGGGCACGGTGACGACGATGTTGATGGTGCCGGGGGCCTGGGGTGCGGGGACGACGGGCCCCGGGGCCGCCGCCCAGCCGCGTACGTCGATCCCGGCGGTGGCGACCGCGACGGCGCCGCCGTCCGCCGCGGTGCCGCGCCGGGCGACCTCGGCGGCGGTCATCAGTCCCACGCCGGGGCCGCGCAGACCGGCCCGCCGGGCGAGGTCCGCGAGGTGCGCCTCGGGGTCGGTCCGGGTGTAGCCGTGGGCGACCTGGACGTTCATCACCCAGGCCCGGGGGCCGATCCCGCCGCCGAGGACCGCGCTGCTGACGGCCCGCCAGCCGGGGCCCGGCCGCCACAGGAGCGCGCCGAGCCGCTGCCCGTCCTCGTCCCGCTCCAGGAGCTCGGGGGGCGCGGGCGGGGCCGTCGGGGTCGGTTCCACCACGGCGGTCACGGCCATGCTCTCCTCGCTCTCACCCGTACGTCCCGGTGATCCTATGCGCCGGTCAGCGGCGGCTGCGGACCAGGAGGTACAGGAAGTACGGGGTGCCGATGATGGCCGTCATCGTGCCGGCGCCGAGCTGCGCGGGGGCGATGACGGTACGGCCCACGGTGTCGGCGGCCCCGACGAGGACGGCGCCGAGGAGGACCGCGACCGGGATCACGCGGTGGTGGCGGCGGCCGACGAGGGCGCGGGCGGCGTGCGGGGCGACCAGGCCGACGAAGCCGATCGTGCCGGCGGCGGCGACGGCGGTGGCGCTGAGGACCACGCTCAGGACGAGGAAGCCGAGCCGGCCGGGGCCGAGCGGAAGGCCGAGGAGACGGGGGGTGTCCTCGTCGAGGGAGACCAGGTCGAGTTCGGTGCGGCGGGCGACGGCGAGCACGATGCCGACGACGACGGCGACGGCCAGGGGCAGGACGTCGGGCAGGGTCCGGCCGTAGGTGGAGCCGGAGAGCCAGGTGAGTGCCTTGGTCGCGTTGAAGGGGTCGGTGAGGATGATGAGCAGGGCGACGACGGCGGCGGTCGCGGTGTGGACGGCGAAGCCGACGAGGACGAGCCGGGTCTGCTTGAAGCCGCCGCGGGCGGCGAAGCCGAAGACGACGAGGGCGGCGCCCGCGGCACCGGTGAACGCGGCGCCGGCCACGCTCCAGGAGCCGGCCATCGGCACGGTGGTGACGAGCAGGATGGCGCCGAGGGCCGCGCCGCCGGAGACGCCCATGATGCCGGGCTCGGCGAGCGGGTTGCGGGTGACGGCCTGGACGAGGGTGCCGGCGAGGGCGAGGGCGGCGCCCGCGAGGAGCGCGGCGAGGACCCGGGGCACCCGGGTGTCGAGGACGAAGGAGACGGCCTGGCCCGCCTGTCCGGCCGCCCAGTTGGTCACGTCGCCGAGGAGGAGCTTGGCGTCGCCGAGGAGCACACCGCCGATCATGACGCCGACCAGCGCGGCGACGAGGACGGCGGTGGTGGCGAGGAAGACGGTGCGGCTGCGGATGCGGAGCCGGTCGACGGCGACGTCGCCGGTGTCCCGGAGCCGGGTGGCCATCACGATGACGAAGACGGCGCCGACGAGGCTGGTGACGACACCGGTCGGGACCAGGACGGCCGTGTCGGCGGGGACGAGCGTGCGCAGCAGGACGTCGGCGCCGAGGACGAGGGCGGCGCCCGCGAGTCCGGCGGCGGGGACGAAGACCCGGCTGCGGGCGTAGCCGCGGAAGCGGCGGGCGAGCGGGCGCATGAGGGCCGGGGCGCACAGGCCGACGAAGCCGACGGGTCCGGCGAGGGTGACGGCGGCGGTGGCGAGGAGCGCGGCGAGCACGACGGCGATGACGCGGGTGGAGCGGACCGGCACGCCGAGCCCGCGGGCGGCCTCGTCGCCCAGGGCGAGGGCGTCGACGCGGCGGGCGAGGAGGAGCAGGCCGAGGAGGCCGACGACGGCGAACGGCAGCATCTGGAGGACGCCGTCGAAGCCGTTCTGGGCGATGCTGCCCTGGTTCCAGTGGTAGACGCCCTCGGTCTGCTGCGGGAAGAGCAGCAGCAGGCCCTCGGTGAGGGCGGTGAGGCCCAGACTGAGGGCGCTGCCGGCGAGGACGAGGCGGACCGTGCCGGAGCCGAGGCCGGAGAGGCCGAGCACGACGGCGGCGGCGGCGAGGCCGCCGACGAAGGCGATGCCGGAGGAGGCGAGGAAGGGCAGGGAGACGCCCGTGGCCGCGGCGAGGCCGAGCGAGAAGTAGGCGCCGGAGTTGACGGCGAGGGTGTCGGGCGCGGCGAGGGCGTTGCGGCTGACGGCCTGGAGGGCCGCGCCGGCCATGCCGAGGGCGGCGCCGACGAGGAGCCCGGCGACCATGCGGGGCAGGCGGGAGGCGACGACGACGGAGGCGTCGCCGGGGTCGGCGTGGCCGGTGATCGCCTTGACGATCTCGGCGGCGCCGACGGAGGCGGTGCCCTGGGTGATGTCGACGAGGGCGAAGCAGACGACGAGGAGGACCAGTGAGGCCGTCACCGCGGCCGCGCCCCTGCGGGTGGCTGCGGCCTGGGTGGGTGCGGCGGGGGTGGTCGCGGTGACGGCCATGGTGCTGTGGTTCCTCGTGTCCTACTTCTTGGTGAGCGCGGTGACGACGGAGTCGACGTACTGGTTCATCGACTCGGTGCCGCCGAACATCCAGATGCCGTCGGGGAGGCGGTGGACGTTGCCCTTCTTGACGAAGGACAGGGAGGTCCACACCTTGTCCTTGGCGAGGACGCCGGAGAAGGGGGTGGCGCTCGGGTCGCCGTCGTTGCCGATGTAGGCGAAGTGGACGCCGTCACCGAGCTTGGTGAGGCCCTCGACGTCGGTGGCGCCGAGGCCGTAGGCCGGGTCGCCCTTGACGGTCCAGGCGTTCTTCAGGCCGAGCTTCTCGTTGACGCCGCCGATCAGCGAACCGCTGGTGAAGGGGCGGATGGAGACCTGGTTGGAGACGAGGTAGCCGTCGGCGAAGGCGTACTCGGCGCCGGCGAGGCCGGCGTCGGCGAGGGCCTTCTTGCCCTCGGTCAGCTTGGTCTCGAAGCTCTTCTTGAGCTCGTCGGCCTTGGCCGTGGTGCCGGTGGCCTTGGCGATGAGGTCGAGGTTCTTCGTCATCTGGCCGATGGGGTTCGCGGCGTCGGCGGCCTTGACCTCCAGGACCGGGGCGACGGCGCGGAGCTGCTTGACGGCGGCCGGCGGCAGGTCGGAGGTGGCGAGGATGAGGTCGGGCTTGAGGGCCGCGATGGTGTCCATGCTGGGCTCGCCGCGGGTGCCGACGTCCTTGGGGTCGTTCTTGAGCGGGACGGCGGTGTTCCAGGTCTTGTAGCCCTTGACGTCGGAGACGCCGACGGGGTCGACGCCGAGCGAGACGAGCTGCTCGACGACGTTCCACTCGGTGCCGACGACCTTCGTGGCCGGGCCGTCGAGCTTGACCTCGGTGCCGGTGTCGTCGGTGAGGGTGATCGGCTCGGCCTTCTTGTCGGCCTTGGTGTCGGCGGCGGGCTCGGTGGTGCCGCACGCCGTGAGAGTGGTCAGGGCGAGGGCCGCCGTGGTGAGGGCCGCTGCGGTGAGAAGGTGCTTTCTCATGGGGTGGGGCTGAGCCTTTCGGATCGCGCGGGGGTCCGCGTGTGGTGCCGGCCGATGGCGCGGGTGCGGAGCCGGCCGGTGAGGGGGTCGGTGTCGACCTCGATGCGGATGCCGTACGTCTCCGTGAGGCGGGGTCCGGTGAGGACCTCCTCGGGGAGGCCGTCGGCGACGACGCGTCCGGTGTCGAGCAGGACGATCCGGTCGGCGACGGCCGCGGCCTGGTCGAGGTCGTGGAGGACGGCGCCGACGGCGATGCCGTGGTGGTCCGCCAGGTCGCGCATGAGGTCGAGGAGTTCGACCTGGTAGCGCAGGTCGAGGTAGGTGGTGGGCTCGTCGAGGAGGAGGACGCCGGTCTCCTGGGCGAGGCAGCCGGCGAGCCAGACCCGCTGGAGCTGCCCGCCGGAGAGGTGTTCGGCTCCCCGGTCGGCGAGTTCGTCCACGCCGGTGAGGGCGAGGGCCCGGTCCACCGCGGCGGGGCCGTCCGGGTCGGACTTCCCCCAGCGGCCGCGGTACGGGTAGCGGCCGAACTCGACGAGGTCGCGGACGGTGAGTCCGCCCGGCGTAGGCCGGCCCTGGGTCAGCAGGGCCACCTTGCGGGCGAACTCACGGGGGCTCAGGGCGAGCCCGTCGGTGTCGCCGTCGAGGACGAGTTCGGCGCGGCGGGGCCGCTGGAGGCGTGCGACCGTGCGCAGCAGCGTCGACTTGCCGCTGCCGTTCGGTCCCACGAGGACGGTCACCTGGCCGGGCCGCAGGGTCAGGGAGGCGTCGTGGACGACGTCGACTCCGTCGTAGGCGACGGTGACGGCGGTGGCCGACAGCTCGTGACCGCGCGGGCGGGGGACCGTGGGGGTCTCTTCACCTGCTTGCACGGCGCTTAGGTTAGCCTAAGCTCAATTTGGCTGGCCAGGGGGTTCCCCCCTTCCGCTTCGATCCGGTACGAGCGTGGCGCCGAGGACGAGTCCGACCGCGATGGCGGTGACGACCAGGACGAGCTCCAGAAGGTCGGAGAAGCCGTCCACGACGTGCCCGCCGGCGAGGGTGGTCAACCCCCTCATGCCGAGCGAACCGACCGTCAGCGTGAAGAAGCCGGGCAGGACCAGGATCAGCCGGGGCGGCCGTCGCGGCCCCCGGGACAGCAGCGTCGCCGCCACCGCGAGCACCACCGCCGCCACGAAGGTGCCGCCGGTCTCCCCGATCAGCGCGGTGGCCCCGGACTGCACGCCCACGGTCAGGTAGACGAGCGCGAGG
The DNA here is from genome assembly GCF_043081625.1 of Streptomyces sp. NPDC014861. Lineage (NCBI taxonomy): Bacteria > Bacillati > Actinomycetota > Actinomycetes > Kitasatosporales > Streptomycetaceae > Streptomyces > Streptomyces sp. NPDC014861. The sequence continues at coordinate 86,283 of NZ_JBIBWV010000005.1, read as the reverse complement.
AGCACGGGCAGGAAGCGGCGCGGGATGGAGAAGGCCGCCAGGGTCCCGGCGGTGAAGACCGTCCACGAGGCGAACAGCACCCAACGGGGCAGGTCGGCCTCCGCCGCCGTGTCGAAGAGCGCGCGGGTGGAGGTCCCCGTGAGGTACGCCCCGAGCAGGACGCCGACGCACAGCTGGACGAGCAGGAAGACCGCGTACACCAGCCGGATCGCGCCGGTCGTCACGAGCCCCGCGCCGAGCTCGGCGGCGGCGGCGCTCAGATAGTCGCCGGGGACGAAGAAGAACAGCGCGGGCAGCATCAGCAGCACCGGCCCGCCGTGCGCCGGATCGCCGGCGAACAGGCCGAGGGTGACGACCGACACCAGCACCGAGGCGAGCAGCGGAAGCACCCGGGCAAGCCTGGGGACCCGGTCGGACGCCACCGCGAGGCCGGCGGCGAGCGTCGCGAGGACGGCGGTGGTGCCGATCTCGTACCAGGTGGGCTGCATCAGCGGCGCGAAGCCCAGCGCGAAGAGCACGATGCCGACCATTTTCAGCCACCACGGGTACGGTGCCGGCGCGGCCTCGATGCGTGCGAGGCGGGCGTTCGCCCCGGCGAGTCCGCAGCGCCCGGCGCACACGTCGGCGACGAGCGGCTTCAGCGCCGCGATCCGGTCCAGCCGGGCCACTTCGGGGGCCGCGTGCACGATGACGGTCCGGGCCGGGCCGTCCGGACCGGCGACGGTCAGTGTGGCGGTGTCCATGACGAGCAGCAGCGACACCTCGGCGCCCAGCGCCCGCCCGGCGGCCACGACCTCGCGCGCGATCAGCTCGGCCCCCTCGCCGGAGGTCCGCAGCATCAGCCCGGTGAGCCGGGCCAGGAACCCGGTGACATCGTCCGGCCCCCCGCCGCCCGCACCGACGGCCGGCCCCTCCGGGTCCCCCTCCGTTCGCGCCACGGCCGCCTCCTCGGGAACACGGTGACGAAGGTTCGGGATCAAGGTTCGGAACCACGGTTCGGAACCACGGTGACGAGGGATCAGCATCCCGCATCCGGCCCCACCCGGCATCCGCCGCCGGGGGCCCACCCGTCACCGCCGCCGGGGGCCCTGCCGGCGTCCCCGACGCCCCGTCACCCGGACGGACCACCGGCGCTGCGGACGCGCCCGCCGTCACCGAGTCTGGTGCGGATCACGTCGACATCCCCCAGGGAGGGCCCATGGCCTCGATGGACGCCGCGGCCGATCTGCCGAAACCCCGCGCCGCGGTACGGCCGGTCACACCGCCCACGATCACCTGGGTGACGCTGGCCCTGATGACCACCGCGTCGGTCGCCAGCCTGCGCGCCGCGCCGACGATGGCGATCTACGGCCTCGCCTGCGTGTTCCTGTATCTGGTGCCCGCCGTCGTGTTCCTGCTGCCGACGGCGCTGGTCTCCGCCGAACTGGCCTCGGGCTGGTCCGGAGGCGTCTACCGCTGGGTGTCCGAGGGGCTCTCCAAGCCGCTCGGCTTCCTCGCCGTCTGGTGCCAGTTCGCCATGACGATCTTCTACTACCCGAGCCTACTGGCCTTCGTGGCCTCGACCATCGCCTTCGTGATCGATCCCTCGCTCGCCTCGAACGGCGTCTACACGGCGATCGTCATCATGGTCCTGTACTGGACCGGCGTCTGGGTCTCCTCGCGGGGCACCAAGGCCCTCGCCGGACTGTCCAGCTGGGGTCTGATCATCGGCACGCTGGTGCCCGGCACGATCCTGGTCGTCCTGGGCATGGTCTTCCTCGGCCAGGGCAACCCCTCGGCGGCACCGATGGACGGCAGCCACCTGCTCCCCCAGTGGACCGGCCTGGCGAGCCTGGTGCTGATCGTGAACAACTTCCTGTCGTACTCGGGCATGGAGATGAACGCCGTGCACGTCTCCTCGCTGAAGGACCCGGCGAAGGAGTACCCCAAGTCGATGTTCCTGGCGATGGGCCTGGTGCTGCTGATCTTCATCCTTCCGGCGCTGGCGATCAGCTGGGTCGTCCCGGCCGACCAGCTCAGCCTCACCGCGGGCGTGATGCAGGCCTTCGACGCCTTCTTCTCGTACTTCGACGTGGGCTGGATGACCCCGATCGCCGCCGTCATGCTGATTTCCGCCTCGCTGGGCGGCATGCTGACCTGGCTGGCCGGCCCGTCCAAGGGCCTGCTGGAGATCTCCCGGAGCGAGGGCTACCTGCCGCCCTTCCTCCAGAAGCTCAACAAGTTCGGCATCCAGCAGAACATCCTCGTCACGCAGGGCATCGTGACCTCGGTCATCGCCCTCGGCTACGCGCTGATCCCGAACGTCTCCAGCGTGTACTGGATCTTCTCGACCATCACCACGCAGGTCTACCTCATCGTCTACCTGCTGATGTTCGTCGCCGCCATGCGCCTGCGGAAGCTCAAGCCGGACCACCCGCGAGGCTACCGGGCACCCGCTCTCGGCCTCATCTGCTCCGTCGGCCTGCTCGCCTCGCTCGCGGCCATGCTCATCGGCTTCGTCCCGCCCTCGCAGTTCGGCAGCGGCAGCCTCTGGTCGTACATCGCCATCGTCGGCGGCGGCCTGGTCATCCTCGGACTGCTCGTCCCCTGGGCCTTCCTGAAGCTGCGCAAGCCCGGCTGGCGCACGGCCGAGGCCGCCGCCGCCGCGACCGAGGGAGACGCCTCATGAGCCCGACCCGCTTCGCCTCCGAGCACAAGTGGATCTACTGGGGCGCCATCGTGATCCTGGTCGGCCTGCTGATCACCGGCCTCGTCCGGTACAGCGGCTTCAAGCGGACGACGGAGGCCACGGACAAGGCCGACCGGCTCAGCGAGGAGCTGGTGAGGGCGGGATACCCCGCTCCCGACCGGGAGACCGCGGTACGGCTGCTGGGCACCGACGGCGGCCAGGTCTGCGAGGACCCCGGCAACGCCCTGAAGAAGGCGCTGTACCGGCTCCAGCAGCTGTCCAACGGCGCCACCGGCCCCGGCAGCCGCCCGGTCATCGCCGACTCCAAGGCCGTCGACGCCGAGCGGATCGTGCTCCAGGTCTACTGCCCCGACCAGGTGGCCGCGTTCGACGAGGCCGTCGGGGACCTCAAGACCGACGACACCGTCAGGCGCTGACGGACCGTGCGGCCCCGGGCCTCAGGGGGTGTCCGGGGCGGTGCGGACCGGGAAGCTGAAGGTGCGCCCCTGTTCCTTCAGCCACGGCAGCACCTCCCGCAGCGCGGCCACGCTCTGCGAGCGGTCGCCGCCGCCGTCGTGGAAGAGGATGGTCGGCCCGTTCGGCAGCTCGTTCCTGACGGTCGCCACGATGGCGGCGGCGCCGGGCCGCTCGAAGTCCTTGGTGTCCACGTTCCACCCGAGCGGCCGCATCCCCGCGGCCGCGGCTATCCTCCGGCTGTCCGGGGTGAAGGCGCCGCCGGGGGCACGGTAGTACTGCACCTCCACCCCGCCCGCGGCCTCCTCGATCATCTTCCGCGCGTCGAGGATCTGCCGCTCCTGGTACGCGACGGGCTTCCGGTCCATCGCCGTGTCGTGGGTCATCGTGTGGTCGCACAGCCGGTGCCCCTCGGCCACCACGCGCTTCACCAGCTCCGGGTACCGCTTCGCCTCCGGGCCGATCATGCAGAACACGGCCTTGACGTCGTGCTGCTTCAGGATGTCCAGCATCTGCGGCGTCCAGCGCGGGTCCGGACCGTCGTCGATGGTGATGTTGACGGCCCGTCCGCCGGCCTCGGCCGCGTGCGCGATCCCCACCGGCACCCGCACCGTCGGCTTCGCGGGCCGGGCCGGCTCCTCGGCCCGCTGCGCCGGTACTCCCGGCCGGGGCACTCCCCCGGTCGCCGACGCGGCGGCCTGCTCCTCCCCGCCCACCAGCGCCGTCGCCCCCCAGGCGGCGAGACCGATGCCGACCGCCGACGCCAACACGGCCACGTGCGCGGTGTACTTGCCCATCCGGCGCATGCGCCCTCCGATCCTCGCGTTCCCGATGCGACCCCGCGCCTGCCGGCGCGTTCCCGGGTGGGAGGACGAAACATCCCCCGAACAGGTTTCACTCGTTCGGCGGATGTGACCCAGCTACCGTTCGGCTCCGATTCCGCTGCTGTTCGGATGGTGCGCCGGACCGGCTTCCGGTGCAGACTGTCCCTCACACCGGGTCGAGATCGCGTCTGGAGGCCGGAAGAGTGAGCGGCGGCAGCGGCGGACGGCGTCTGACCGGCAGGGTCTCGGCCGTGCGCACCTCGACCGTGTACCGGTCCGCGGCGCTCCGCGCCCGCCGCCGGCGCGACGCCGGCGGGATTCCGCTCGACGGGACCGGCACCGAGGGACGGCTCGCCTGGCTCAACGCCGCGAGCACCCGGATCGGCACCACCCTGGACCTGGAGCGCACCGCCCGGGAGCTGGCCGAGTTCACCGTGCCCGACTTCGCCGACGGCGCCGCCGTCGACCTCATGGAGAGCGTCCTGCGCGGCGAGGAGGGCTCCCGCTGGACGGGCAGCGGCGTCCCGCCCATGCGGGCGGTCGCGCTCTCCGCCGTCGACACCATGTCCACCCTGGAGGCGACCCCGGTCGGCGAGACCTTCGTCCGCGACCAGAAGCACCACGAGACGCTGCTCCACCAGAACTGCCTGCGCCAGGGCAAGCCGGTCCTCCTGGCCCGGATGCGCGAGGAGGACTTCGCCCGCGTCTCGCCCACCGCGAGCGGCGCGGCGAAGATGCGCGCCCTCGGCGTGCACAGCTATCTCGCGGTGCCGCTGATCGCCCGCGGACTACTGCTCGGCAGCGCCGACTTCGTCCGCGGCCCCGGCAGCCCGCCCTTCTCCCCCACCGATCTGGCCCTCGCCGAACAGCTGGCCTCCCGCGCCGCCGTCTTCATCGACAACGCCCGCCTGTACGGCCGGGAGCGCGAGCGCGTCGTCTCGCTCCAGCGCAGCCTGCTGCCCCGCGCCACCCCGGTCACCCCCGGACTGCGGGTGCACGCCGAGTACACGCCGTCGGCGGCCCGGCACCCGGTGGGCGGCGACTGGTACGACGTCATGTCCCTGCCCGGCGGGCGGACGGCGCTGATGGCCGGCGACGTCATGGGCCAGGGGCTGCCGGCCGCCGCCACCATGGGCCGGCTCCGCGCCGTCGCCCGCACCCTGATGACCCTCGACATGGCGCCCGAGCGGGTCCTGGCCCGGCTCGACCTCGCCACCCGCGACCTGGAGGACGACCAGGTCGCGACCTTCCTCTGCGCGGTCTACGACCCGGCGGACTCCCGGTGCACCCTGGCCGGTGCCGGACTGCTGCCGCCGCTGCTGCTCGACGGGCGCGGCGGGGCGGACTTCGTCCCGCTGCCGGCCGGAGCGCCTTTGGGCGCCGGCGTCATCCCGTACGACCCGGTGACGGTGACCGTGCCGCGGGGCGGGGCGCTCGTGCTGTACACCGACGGTCTGGTGAAGGCCCGCGGCGCCGACCTGGAGGAACAGCTCGACAGACTGCGGTCGGCGGCGCTCGCGCTGCCGGCGGCCGCGCTGGAGGGCGGCGGGCTAATCGCGGTGGCCCCGGCGGGCGACGGCCGCTTCGACGAGGCGGTGCTGCTGACCGCGCGGGCCGTGCCGCTCGACGCGGAGACGGGGCTCCGGGTGTGGCCGCTCTCCGGTGACGGCAGGGCCGCGTCGGAGGCCCGGCGGCTGGTCACCCGCCAGCTCGCCGAGTGGGGTCTGGACGAGCTCGCGGACGTGTGCGAGCTGGTCGTGTCGGAGCTGGTCGGCAACGCCCTGCGGTACGGGAACGGGCCGGGCGAGCTGCGGCTGCTGCGCGGCGAGCGGCTGGTCGTGGAGGTGTCGGACACCGGCCCCGACCTGCCGCAGATCCAGCACGCCGACCTCAGCGACGAGGGTGGCCGCGGGCTCCAGCTGGTGAACATGCTCTGTCGCCGCTGGGGCTCCTGCCGCACCTCCGGCGGCAAGGTGGTCTGGGCCGAGCAGAACCTGCCCGTCTGAACGGCGGACCAGGGCCGGAGGGCCCGGGCCCGGGTGACGTCCGGCCCTGCCGTCGGCGCGCGCCGGCGGGCACTCTGGCCTGGTAGGGCGTTGAGACCCGCCGCCGGGCGGGAGTCCGGCGAAGGAGGGCCATGTCCGCGGATCCGACCACGACCGCGCGGCGGTCACCCGTCCCGGGTGTCGCGTGCCGCGCGGAGCTCCGTTACGCCGTCGGGCGTGCCCTGCCCTTCCTCGTGATCGTCCTCGCGACCCTCGCGGACGTCCTGACCTCTCCGGAGGAGCGGTTCGGCCGCTTCCTCATCGCCGCTCCGGCGCTCGCCGCGGCGACCTGGAGCGCCCGGGGCACCGTCGCGATCGGCGGACTCGCCATGGCCGTGACCGCCGCCCTCTCCGTCGTACGCGGCGAACCGCTCGTGCCCGCCCTCCTGGCCAATCAGGTCGTGCTCGCCTCCGTGGTCCTCGCCGCCGCCGTCTCCAGCCACGCCCGGCAGCGCCGGGAGGCCGAACTGCGGCAGATCAGCGCGGTGGCCGAGGCCGCCCAGTCGGCCGTCCTGCGTCCGCTGCCGCCCCGCCTGGGCTCCGTCGACCTGCGGCTGCTGTACGAGGCGTCCGCCGCCGGAGCGCACGTCGGGGGCGACTTCTACAAGGCGCTGAAGGTCCGCGACGGTGTCCGGATCATGCTCGGCGACGTCCAGGGCAAGGGCCTGCCGGCGGTGGAGGCCGCCTCGCTGCTCCTCGGCTCCTTCCGCGAGGCCGCCTACACGGCCCCGGACCTGCCCGCGATCGCCCAGCGCCTGGAGGTCAGCATGGCCCGGTACGCGGAGCGGGCCCCGGAGTCGGACGCGGCCGACCGCTTCTCGACCGTGCTGCTCGCGGAGATCCCCGACGACCGGCCGGTGATCCGGCTGCTCAGCTGCGGCCACCCGGCCCCGGTGGTGCAGCGGGGCGGGACCGTGGAGACCGTCGAGCTCTCCGCGCCGTCCGTCCCGGTGCATCTGCCGGTCCCGGTGGACGAGCCGTTCACGGTGGAGGAGGTGCCCTTCGGCCCCGGCGACCGGCTGCTGATGTTCACCGACGGCGTCTCCGAGACCCGGGACGCCGGCGGTGCCTTCTACCCTCTGGAAGGACGGCTGCGGACCTGGGCGGACGAGCCGGCCGACCGGATCCCGGACCTGCTCAGGGAGGATCTGGCCCGGTTCGGCGCGCACGGCCTGGAGGACGACACCACGGCCCTGCTGGTGGTCAGGGACGGACCCGCGGCCCCTGTCACGGTCCTCTCGCCCCCGCCCCGGGCCGGGACCGTCGCGGCCTGAGCGCCCGGGCCCGAGCCCCGGGCCTGATCCGGGCCGTGCTATCAAGACCGGATGACGCTCACACAGGGCCGGCGGGTGCGCCTCGCGGTCGATCTCAGGGTGGCCGGCACGGTCACGGCGGCCGGCGACCCGGCCGAGGAGCCGGCGGCGGTGGCCGGGGCGCTGCTGCTCGGGGCGGGCGCGGAGGGGGTCGTCGAGCGGGTCGACGAGCCGGAGGAGTCCCGGCCGGACGCGGGGGCGGCGGAGTACGAGCGGCTCGTCTCGCTGCTGGAGTCGTTCGGCGCCCAGATGCCGCCGGCGAGCCGGGAGCGCGTCGAGGAGCAGGTGCGCGACCTGGAACCGGCGTGGGAGGCGTACCGGCACCGGCGGCCGGTGGTCACGGTCCGGGTGAGGCTCGACGGCGGGCTCGTCCTGGAGCGGGTGCGCGCGGACGTCCTGACCGGCCTGTGAGCCGGGCGGGCCGGGCACCATACCAGGACGGACCGTCCTTCCTGGCGAACTTCGAACACTCTCCACAGTCGGACGAATCCGTACGGTAGTCATGGGGCCAGGGAGGAAACACCTTGGTCTTCAGTCTGATCCGTCGCCGCGCGTCCGCTCCCGCCGGCGCCGCATGTCCCTACTCGGCCGCCGACGCGGCCTCCGGCCCCGTGCCGCCGGCCGCTCCGCGCGAGCCGGACCGGGTGGACCGGCGGCAGGCGGAGGAGTTCGTCCGGCAGTTCCACGAGGAGACCCCGGGCGCCGGGGACGCGGACGCCCGGGTCCGCCGGGTGCGGGCCGAGATCGCCCGTACCGGCACCTACGAGCACACGCCCGAGGAGCTGGCCTTCGGCGCCCGGGTCGCCTGGCGCAACGCCGCCCGCTGCATCGGCCGGCTCTACTGGAGCAGCCTCGTCGTGCGGGATCTGCGCGGGGTCTCGTCCGCCGACGGGATCGCCGCCGCCTGCGCCGAGCACCTGCGGGCGGCGGGCAACGGCGGGCGGATCCGCCCGGTCCTCACCGTCTTCGCCCCGGACCGGCCGGGTCGCCCGGCGCCCCGGATCGTCAACGACCAGCTGGTCCGGTACGCGGGCCACCGCGACCCCTCCGGCCGCTGGGTCGGCGACCCGCGCGCGGCGGCGGTCACGGCGCTCGCCCGCGAGCTGGGCTGGAAGCGGGAGGAGGAGCCCTTCCAGGTGCTGCCGCTGATGGTGCGGGAGCGGCCTGACAGCCGCCCGGAGTGGTACGAGCTGCCGGACGGCGCCGTGCGGGAGGTGCCGCTGCGCCATCCCGAGCACGCCTGGTTCGCCGGCCTCGGGCTGCGCTGGTACGCGGTGCCGGCGATCAGCGACATGGTGCTGGAGATCGGCGGGGTGCGGTATCCGGCGGCACCGTTCAACGGCTGGTACATGGGCACCGAGATAGGCGCCCGGAACCTCGCCGACGCGGACCGGTACGACCTGCTGCCGCTGGTCGCGGAGAAGCTGGGCCTGGACCGCTCGTCGGAGCGGACTCTGTGGCGGGACCGGGCCCTGGTGGAGCTGAACGTGGCGGTCCTGCACTCGTTCCAGGAGGCCGGGGTGACGATGGCGGACCACCACACCGAGTCCGAGCGGTTCCTGAAGCACATCGCCCGGGAGCGGCGGCACGGCAGGCCGACGCCGACCGACTGGAGCTGGATCGTCCCGCCCCTCTCGGGCGCGGCCACGCCGGTCTTCCACCGCTACTACGACCCGGTCGACCCGTCCCTGCGCCCCGCCTTCGTCCCCCGGCAGGGGCGGCCGGGCGGGGTGTGACCGGGCGGGGCGGCTCCCCCGCCCGGGTCAGTACCGTCCGCCGCCCGTACGGTTCCCCCGTCCGCCCCGGCGAGGGCGGCGGCCCTGACGCGGACCCGCGGAGTCGGTGGCGCCGCCGGCGGCCTCCGGGGAGGAGAACAGCACCGGGACACCGGCCCCCGGGGCGGCGGGGGCGGCCGGGGCCGCGGTGCGCGGCTCGGGCACCCGCTCGGTCCTGCGGGCCTCGGCGGGGGCGGCCGAGCGCGCCACGATCCGGGCGTGGGTGATCAGCGGGGCGCACGCCTCGCAGATCTCGGCGAGGGTCCACACCTCGCCGACGGCGGGGTTGTGGATGAGGACGAGAAGGGTCCGGCCGAAGCAGGTGGCCCTGGTCTGGTGGTGGCGGCAGCCCGCTCCCCCGCAGGCGCACGAGGCGTGGGGGCGGGGGGTGGCCAGGCGGGCGTGGGCCCGCACGTGCTCGGCGGCGAAGGCGCGCAGCGCGCGCACGTCCTTGGAGCGGTCGGGCATGCGGCAGCCCGTGGTGGTGCAGCTGACCCGCGCCGAGTGGTCGTGGTGGCCGGTGAGGCGAATGGTCCAGGTCCTGCCTGGCACACGGGATCCGAGTGGCATGCTCAACGCACACAAGTCCGTTCGGGAGAGGAGGCGTTCGGTCTCTGTTTACCCCGAAGTGGGTGACTCGACGCGTCCTGCCGGGGCGTGTCAGGCGGTGTCGTCACCCTTACCGCCCCCGGGGCGGAGCGCCGAGGCGATGAGGACGGCCGCCCAGATGCCGAGCGGGGTCACCGGCCAGTAGAACTGCAGTTCGCCGTCGCTGAGACAGCTCACGCCCCAGATCACCGACAGGACCAGGGCGCCGCCGAGCCAGTAGCGCCATTCGGCGTACCACTCCGCGAGTTCCTTGCGCTTGCGCTCCTCCCGGCTGGGCCGGGGGGCGGGAAGGTCGGCGGTGAGGGCGGCGAGCTCTCCTGCGGTACGGGCGCGGAGCGCTGTCTCGACCCGGTCGGCGTGTTCCTGCGGAAGAAGACGCCCTTCGGCGAGCGCGGCGGTGAGGATGTCGACGGCGGCATCGCGCTCGCGGTCGGAGACCCGCACCTCGGGTACGGCGTCCCGCTTGCGCATCGGGTCACCTGAGCGCTCGGGCTGCTGTTCCATGACTCCCCCATTCGTTAGGATACAACCGTATCCTAAACCGTGGAGCGTGACGATGCCGAGAACCGTCGACCGGTCGGAACAGCGCCGCCAGATCGGCGCCGCCCTGCTGCGCCTGGCCGGCGAGGAGGGCCTCGACCAGGTGAGCGTCCGCGCGGTGGCGGCGGCGAGCGGGCGCTCGCCGGGAGCGGTCCAGAAGTATTTCCGCTCCAAGGAGGACCTGCTCCTGTTCGCCTCCGAGCTCGCGGGCGAGCGGATCGAGTACCGGATGGGGACGATCGATCCGGCCCTGCCGCCGCGCCGGGCGCTGCGCGAACTGATCCTCACCACCCTGCCGCTCGACGAGGAACGGCGCGCCGAGACCGCCGCACAGCTGGCCTTCGCGGTGCACGCGGCGCACCACCCCCGGCTGGCCGAGGTCCGGCGGAGGATCGACCAGGAGCTCCGCGACGCACTCGCCCGCCGGCTCGCCGCCCTCGGCAGCCCGCTCCCCGAGGCCACCGCCGACGCCGTCATCGCCGTCTCCGACGGCCTCGCCCTGCGCATGCTCTACACCCCGGCGGAGGCGCCCGCCCTGCTCGCCGCCCTCGACCGGGCGCTCGACGCCCTGACGATCCCGGACTGACAGGGCGGCGCCCTGTCACGACCGGCGGGAGCGTCAGGACCGGCGACCACCGCCGCCCCGGACCCACGGCGTCCCGAACCGATGCCGGCAGGACCTCCCGACCGTCACCCTGTGGACCGGTCCGCGACCGGCCCCGGCGCGAGGGAGGCCAGCAGGTCGTCCAGCGGGGCCGGTACGCGGGCGAGGTCCAGGCCCTCGACGAGGATCCGCCCGTAGCGGATCTTCCGTCCCGACGTGGTGCCGAGGAAGCGGCGCATCCGCACCACGGGGCCCCGGTCGCGCTGGGCGGGCTGGTTCAGGAAGGTGCGCAGCGCGCGCCCCTCGCCCTCCGACTCGACCAGCTCGCCGACCCGGTCCACGCCGAGGGCGCGGATCAGCTCGTCCTCCAGGTCGGCGACGCAGACGAAGAAGGCGTCCGGGTCCGCCCCGGCGGCCTCCAGGCCGCGGGCGTAGTGGGCGCGCTCGGCCTCGTCGCACAGGCCGGTGAGGCGGAGGCCGAGGCCCGGCGGGCCGAGGAGGCGGGCATGGCGGGCGGCGTTGGTGGCGCCGTTCATGGACAGGACGCAGACGCCCTCGGCGGCGAGGTCCCGGCCGCGGCGGGCCGCCAGCGCCTCGACCGCCGCCACGTCGCTGCGCCCTTCGAGGAGCACCGCCGTCCGGACGGGCAGGAGCGCGGAGAGCTCGCGCGCGGTGTCGCCGGGTCCGCCGGCCGCCCACGCGGCGACCTCGGCCCGGAAGGCGTCCATGTCGGTCATGGACAGGAGTCTGGGCGCCGGGCGGCCGTGACGGTACCGGTTTTCGGGCGCGGCGGCTCGGTCGGAGGCCGGTGGCGCGGGGCGCGACGGGCTCCGTCGGAGGCGGTGACGCAGGGCCCGGCGTACTCCGTCGGGGGTCGATGAGGCAGGGCCTGGCGTGCTGCCCCCGAGGTCGGTGGCGCCGGGCGGTTGCGGGGGCCGGCCGGGGTCAGTACCGCAGCGCGGTGGCGACCGAGGGGGTGACGGAGCCGGAGAGCTTGTGGGTGCTGCGGGCGGTCCCGTCGCCCGGCTTGCCGGCGGGCACGTCGGAGATGGTGACGACGACGGTGTCGACGAGCTTGCCGTCGCCGTCCTTGAACTGCACCTGGACCGCGAAGGACCGGGTCCGGTCGTCCGTGTTGTCGACGGTGACCGGGACGGTGGTGCGGCCGTCGGCGTCGGTGGCGGGCTCGCCGAGCTCCACCTCGTCCTTCGCGTCGACCCCGTCCTTGATCTCGGAGAGCTGCTGGTCGGCCTTGGCGGCGGCCTCGGAGGCCGCGTCGGAGACCCCCTCGGCGGCGGAGGCGACCGCGGAGGCGGCCTCGCTGACCGCTCCCGACACGGGGTCGCCGTCGTCGGAACAGGCCGCCGTGCCCAGCAGGACGGCTCCGGCGAGCAGGCCGGCGGCGCCGCCGCGTACCCAGCGTCCGGTCATGTCGTGGTCTCCCTCGGCTCGCGCGTGATCGTCGGCCCCAGTCAACGACAGCGCCCGGCGCCCCGCATCCCGGGAACGGCGGTCAGTGGCGGCCGAGGGCGATGACGGCGATGTCGTCGGCGAGGTGGTGGGTCCAGTCGCGGACGTCGTCGTCGAGGTGGCGGACCAGGTCGTCCGGGGTGCGGGGGTCCGCGTCGGCGAGCCGCTCGGCGAGCGGGTAGAACTCGCCGGTGGAGTTGCGCGCCTCGCTGAGGCCGTCGGTGTGGGTGAGCAGGGTGGCCCCGGGGGCGAGGTCGAGCCGGTGCGGCCGTACGGCTCCGGCCGCGCCGAGCAGTCCGAAGCCGAGCGGCAGCACGGCGGGCACGTGCAGCTCGCGGGTCCGCTCCGGGCCGACCTCCAGCGGGGCCAGGTGCCCGCAGTTCACGACGTGGAGGTCCGGGGAGCCGCCGGAGTGCTGGAGGAGGAGGGCGGTGGCGAAGAGCTCGTGGTCGCCGCGGGCGGTGGCGGCCCGCTGGACCTGCCGGTCCAGGCAGGCGGCGACCTCGCCGAGGTCCTCCGTCTCGTGGGCCTGGCTGCGGAAGCAGCCCAGCAGGTCGGTGACGGTCTGGACGGCCTGGAGGCCCTTGCCGCGCACGTCGCCGATGAGGACACGGGTGCCGTAGGGGGTGTCGAGGGCTTCGAGGAAGTCGCCGCCGATGGCGGTGCCGGCGGTCGCGGGCTGGTACAGGCCGGCGAGGCGGAGGCCGCCGAGGCGGTCCGGGATGGGGTGCAGCACGGCGCACTGGAGGGCGGCGGCGGTCTCCCGGGTCCGGGTCAGCCGCTCGGTCTGCTCCCGGCGCTGCCAGGTGACCGCCCCGGCGGCGGCGCCGACGGCGAGGGCGACGATGACGCTCATGGGCTGACTGGTCTCGGCGTCGACCATCACGTACTGGAGGACCGAGGCGCCGGCCACGGCGAGGGCGACGACGGGACGGCCGAGGGCCAGGGCGGCGACCGCGACCACGATCGTGCCGACCCAGAGCAGTTCGCGGGCCTCCGTCGGCAGCGGCGTGGGGCCGAGCGCGGAGGTGGAGGGCAGGGCCTGGGCGGCGGCGGTGCCGACGAGGATCGCGCCGGGCAGCAGGGCCGCGTTCACGCCCAGGTGGGGGCGGGGGACGGCGGCGAGGAAGCGGGCCATCTGCGGGGCCGCGGCCAGCATGGTGCCGAAGCCGATGAGGGTCACGACGGCGATGCCGCCCAGGAGCGCGTGCCCGGCGTGGTCGACCAGGGCGTGCAGCAGGGCGAGGCCGAGGGCGGCGAGCGGCAGCCCGAGCGAGGCGCCGGCCAGCGGGGACACGGCCCGGTACCGGACCACCAGGCAGGCGAAGGCGCCGCCGGCACCGAAGGCGGAGAGCACCAGTGCGGCCGTGGCGGTGGAGAGGCCGGCGGCGGAGACGAGCGCCGGGACGGCCATCGTGAGGACGACCTGGGTGAAGCCCAGGGCGAGACCGGCGACGAGTGCCCCGGTCCTGACGGCGCCGGGCACCTGCTCGGCCCGTGCGCGCTCGCCGGTACGGCGCAGGGTGCGGACCCGGGCGGCGGCGCAGGCGAGCACTGCTGCGGTGAGCAGGGCGCCGACGCGGGGGTCCTGCCAGCCCCAGAGCGGGGCGAGCTGGAGTGCGGCGGCGAGGGCGACCGCGCACAGGACCTGGCAGCTCGTGCGGACCGGGTCGGGAAGTTCCTCGCGGGCGAGCGGGCGGGCCTCGGGAAGCAGCCGGCGGACGAGCACCAGGGCGGTGCCGGCCGCGGCGGCCATGAGGGCGGCGGTGATCCGCCATCCGGTGAGGGCCGCCGCGTGCGGGGCGAGGTTGACCGCGAGCACGAAGCCGAGGGACATGGCGGCGAGCCAGCCGCCCATGATGCGGCGGATGCGGCCGGGCATGGAGACGGTGGTCATGAAGGCGAGGCAGGAGACGAAGACGGCGGCCAGGGAGGCGGCCACCAGGATCCGGCCGAGCACGTAGGTGGCGGGGTCGAAGGAGGCGGCGAGGGCGGTGGAGCCGAGGCAGAGCGCGGCGAGGGAGGCGGTGAGGGTGGCCCGCCGGCCCTTGAGGTCGCCGGCGCGTCCGGTCGCCGCGAGGACGCCGATGGCCAGACAGGCGCCGGTGATCTGGGCGACGGCGTTGTCCTCGGCGGTGACGCCGAGGTCGGTGTGGACGAGGGGGGCGACGGCCGCGTTCATGGCGGGCGCGACGACGTACAGGGCGGCGACCAGGGCCAGGACCAGCCCGATCACCCGGGGGGAGACGGCGTGGCCGCTCCCCGGCGCCGGTGCGGCACCCGCCCCGGACGGCGTGGTGGTGCCGGTCATCGACAGGACCTCCTCGTGGCTCCCCCGTGGACTACCCCCCACGAGGTTCCCAGCGAAGAGATGTCCACCTACAGGGCCGAAAGGCCCCATAAGGTCATACGAGTGGTCCTGCCGGGGCGCCCCGGCGGTTCCGCCCCGGCCGGTCCGCCGCCGTCACGCCGCCCGCAGGGCGGGCAGCAGGGTGGTCCCGGCCCACTCCAGGAAGGGGCCCTGGTGTCCGCCGCCGATCTGGACGAGGGCGAGGTCGGTGAAGCCGGCCCTCCGGTAGGCCGCGGCGGCCTCGACCACGGCGCCCGGGTCGTCGCCGCACGGAATCGCCGCGGCCACGTCCTCGGGACCGACGTGCGCGGTGGCCTGGGCGAAGCCGGCCGGCAGCGGCAGCTCGGGGTTGACCCGCCAGCCCCCGAGGGACCAGCGGAACTGCTCGTGGGCACGGGCGACGGCCGCGTCGCGGTCGGTGTCGTAGCAGAGGGCGAGCTGGCCGATCCTCGGCTTGCCGGCGCCGCCGTTCCGGTCGAAGTCCTCGGTGAGCCGCCGCTCCGGTTCGACGGCGACGAGGAGGTCGCCGAGCCGCCCGGCGAGCGCGCAGGAGCGCGGTCCCGAGGCGGCGATGCCGAGCGGGGGCGGCCGGTCGGGCAGGTCCCAGAGCCGGGCGGCGGTCACGTCGAAGTGGCGCCCGTGGCGGGTGACGTACTCGCCGGTGAAGAGCGCGCGGATGATGCCGACCGCCTCCTCCAGGCGGTCCAGCCGTTCGCGGGCGGTGGGCCAGCCGGCTCCGACGACGTGTTCGTTGAGGTTCTCGCCGGAGCCCAGGCCGAGCCGGAACCGGCCTTCGGAGAGGAGTTGCAGCGTCGCCGCCTTCTGCGCGACGACGGCCGGGTGGTAGCGGAAGGTCGGGCAGGTCACGAAGGTCATCAGCGGGATGCGGGTGGTGGCCTGGGCGGCGGCGCCGAGCACGCTCCAGGCGTACGGGGCGTGCCCCTGCTCGTCGAGCCAGGGAAAGGAGTGGTCGGAGATCACGGAGAAGTCGAAGCCGACGCGTTCGGCCTCGACCACGTGGTCGACCAGCTCACGGGGGCCCGCCTGCTCGGTCATCATCGTGTAGCCGAAATCTGTCATGCGCGGCGACTTGCCGGGCCCGTCCGGCCGTAAACGGAGGAGGGCCGTCGGCATGCCGCCGGGCACGTCCTCATTCCTGGAGGGGGACCGTCGCCGGGGTTCTGACCGGGCCGACGACGGTCATGGGTATCCGGACGTTCTCGCAGAAGCGGCGGACGCAAGAAAGCACGCTCAGCGAGGCGGGGCTGGGGTCGGTGGTGGTGAGCTGGACCCGGACGTGCCGGGGCCGGTGGGCGTGGGCCAGAGCCTGGGCCTCCAGATCGGCGGCGGAACGGCTGGAGAGGGCGAGGTCGCCCGGGAGCGACAGGTGCAGGACGCCCTCTTCGAAGGCATGGCCGATGAGCATGACCGCCTCCTTCCGTCGTACGCCGTCCCACCGCCCGCAGGCGGTGGGACGGACGGTTTCCGTCAAGGCGTTGTGCCGGGCACGCTGGCACCAGGCTGGCAGACGCGGACCGTGTCCGCACCCGCACGGCCCGCAGCCCCCGCGGTCCGGCACGCCCGGGTGAAGCCGCTGGTCGAGGGGGTGCGGGCCGGTGGGCGCGGGCGGTCAGCGGGGCACGGGGGCCTCCGGCCCGGTCCGCCCGGTGGCGGTCTCGTCGAGGAAGCCGCCCGACTGGTGCTGCCAGAGTTTGGCGTACGCCCCTTCGGCGGCGAGCAGCTGGTGGTGGTCGCCCTGTTCGACGATCCGGCCGCGGTCGAGGACCACCAGCCGGTCCATGCCGGCGACGGTGGAGAGCCGGTGGGCCACGACGAGCGCGGTCCTGCCCTCCATGAGCCGCCACAGGGCGTCCTGGACGAGGAGTTCGCTCTCCGAGTCGAGGGCGCTGGTCGCCTCGTCGAGGAGGAGGATCGGGGCGTCGCGCAGGATCGCCCGGGCCAGTGCCACCCGTTGCCGCTGGCCGCCGGAGAGCTTCACACCACGCTCCCCGACCAGGGTGTCGAACCCCTCGGGCAGCGCGTCGGCGAACTCGGTGACGTGGGCGGCCTCGGCGGCGGCGCGGATCTCGGCCTCCGTGGCGCCGGGCCGGGCGAAGGCGATGTTCTCCCTGAGGGTGCGGTGGAACATCGCCGGGTCCTGCGGTACGGAGGCGATGAGGCCGCGCAGGTCGGACTGGCGCATGCGGCTGATGTCCTGACCGCCGATCAGGATCCGTCCGCCGTCGACGTCGGTCATCCGCAGGAGCAGCCGGGTGAGGCTGGTCTTGCCGCCGCCGGAGCGGCCGACGAAACCGACCTTGGTGCCACCGGGCACGTCGAGGTCGAGGCCCTCGAAGAGCGGCGCGGCGCCCCGGTGGGCGAAGTGCACGCCCTCGAAGCGGACGTGTCCGGACGGTCCGGCGAGCGGTTCGGGCGCCGGCGGGTCCACGACGGTCGGGGGTTCGAGGAGGAGTTCGGTGAACTGGGCGGCCTCCGTCATGGAGCTTTCGAGCCGCCGGTAGATCTGGTTGAACTCGAACATGATCCGGGTGGCGTTGGCGTAGTACGTGAACGCCACGATGATCGCCTCCACGCCCCGCTCCCCCGCGCCGAGCGTCAGGGCGAGCACCAGTCCGAGCACGTTGGTGAGGACGGAGAGCGGCGCGACGAGGGTGTCGATGCGCAGGTTGCCGTAGTCCCAGGAGCGCAGGGTGATCCGGCGCGACTCGGCGACGCGGGCCCGGTGTTCGGCGGCCTCCCGCCTCTCGGCGGCGAAGGAGCGGACGCTGTCCATGTTGGTGAGCACGTCGGCGACGTGCCCCGACACGCGGGCGATGGCCTGCTCGCGGTCGGCGACGATGCGCTGGCGCCGGCGGACGAGCGGGAACACGCACACGGCGGTGAACGCGATCATCACGAGGAGCCCGACGACCAGCAGCGGGTCGTACTGCCAGAGGACCACGGAGGCGAACAGCAGCGGCACGAGGCTGCCCATGACCTGGAAGGTCAGGGTGTCGACGAAGTCCTCGAAGCGGGACGCGAAGCTGATGGCCCGTTTGGTGAGCGAGCCGGCGAAGTTGTCGTGGAAGAACGCCGCGTCCTTGGCGAGGAGTTCGTCCATGCCGACGACGTAGAGGTGCTCGATGCCGCGGGCGTCGAGCCGGTTGAGGCAGTGGAAGCCGACCCGCCACAGCGCCTCGCCGAGGAGCAGGACGCCGGCGAAGGCGAGGGCGTAGGGCAGGACCGAGTCGAGGGTGACGGAGCCGCCGTCGGCGACCCTGCCGACGAGTTTGGCGACCACGAGCGGGGCGAGGTACTGGATGCCGATGTTGCCGAGCGCGGGCAGCAGCAGCGCGGGCACGGCCACGCGTTTGAGCCGCACCAGCTCTCCTCCGTAATACCGGAGCGCGAGGCGGACGGAGCCTTTGCCCGGTCCGCCGTCGCGTTGTTCTGACGTTCCCATCACGACCTTCCGTCGTCGTTCCGACACGTAAGGTGACGGAGTGTGGCGGAGGGTGGTGGGGACGGTCCACGGGTTTTCCGGCCGGGCCGGGGGCTCGGTACGGATCAGGCGCGCAGCCCGGCGGTGAAGGCGACGAGCTCGCGCACGACCCGGTCGGGGTCCTCCCAGTACACGACGTGGCCGGCGCCCTCGTGGACGAGGAGGCGGGAGTCGGGGATCGCGTCGAGGAGGAGCTGCTGGTCCGAACGGGTGAGCAGCGGGTCCCGGTCGCCCCAGACGACGAGGGTGGGCACGAGGATCCCGGTGAGGGTGGCCGCGAGGTCGGTCTCCAGGAGACCGTGCAGGGTCGCGCGCCAGACGCGGGCCGGCACCTTCAGGTTCTCGTCGACGAGGGTCTCCAGGAACCCCGGCGCGACCCGTCCCTCGGCGAACCCGCGGGTGAAGTCGGCGGCGAACGCCCGGTCCACCGGGTCCTCCAGGGCGTCGACGGCCTCCCGGAGCGAGGTGGCCCCGGGCTTGTCGGCGAGCAGGGCGGGAACCCCGAGCAGGACCAGGCCGGCGACCCGGTCGGGCCGCCGGCCGGCGACGATCCGGGCCTGGACGCCGCCGCTCGACCCGCCGACGAGGACGGCCCGCTCGATCCCGAGGTGGTCGAGGAAGGCGACGAGGTCGTCGGCGAAGTCCTCGGGGAGGTAGCCCTCCCCGGGCTTGTCGGCGTCGCCGTGGCCGCGCTGGGTCGGCGCGTAGGCGTGCAGCGCGGACGGCATGGCGCGCAGCATCGGCTCGAAGGTCCACCAGGAGTCGGCGTAGCCGTGGACGAGGACGAGCGGCGGCCCGTTCCCCGGCCGTCCGGCCTCCGCGTACGGGAGCGTCGGGCGCCCGCCGTCGAGGACGGCGCGGTGCACGGCGACGGTGGCCATCGGCGTCCTCCTCGTCGCTCGCCTTTCCCGGACCGCGGACTTCTCCAGCGTAGGGAGGGCTTTCCTGACGCTCAACCGGGAGTGCGGAGGAAAGGCGTACGGCGGGCTCTGCGGCCGTTCCGGTGCATTCCGCGCGGGCCGGTCCTGCGTGTTCACCTGGCCGGGGACCCCGGTGCGCGACCATACGGACGCGCCGTCGTGTGCATACCGGCCGGCGGCGGTAAATGGCGAGAGCACACAGGAAGAAGGCCGTACGTGACCGGCAGCGAGAGCGAGAACCCGGCAATTCCGTCCCCCACCCCCGAGGTGACCAGGCCCCGGACCAATCAGGACTGGTGGCCGGACCAGCTGGACCTCTCCGTACTCCATCGGAACGATCCGCAGGCCGACCCCCTCGACCAGGGCTTCGACTACGCGAAGGAGTTCGCGGGCCTGGACGTCGAGGAGCTGAAGCGGGACGTCATCGCCCTGATGACGGATTCCCAGGAATGGTGGCCGGCGGACTACGGGCACTACGGTCCGCTTTTCATCCGAATGAGCTGGCACGCGGCCGGCACCTATCGCATCGCCGACGGACGGGGCGGCGGCGGAAGCGGTGCCCAGCGTTTCGCGCCGCTGAACAGCTGGCCGGACAATGCGAGCCTGGACAAGGCCCGCCGGCTTCTCTGGCCGGTCAAGCAGAAGTACGGTCAGCGGATCTCCTGGGCCGATCTCCTGGTTTTCGCGGGGAACTGCGCGATGGAATCGATGGGTTTCAAGACCTTCGGATTCGGATTCGGCCGGGAGGACATCTGGGAGCCCGAGGAGATCTTCTGGGGTTCGGAGGACACCTGGCTCGGCGACGAGCGCTACAGCGGTGACCGGGAGCTCAAGGGACCGCTCGGCGCGGTCCAGATGGGCCTGATCTACGTCAACCCGGAGGGCCCGAACGGGAACCCGGACCCGCTGGCCGCCGCCCGCGACATCCGCGAGACCTTCGGCCGGATGGCGATGAACGACGAGGAGACGGTCGCGCTCATCGTCGGCGGCCACACCTTCGGCAAGTGCCACGGGGCGGTGAGCCCCGAGTACATCGGCCCTGAGCCGGAGGCCGCGCCGGTCGAGCAGCTGGGCCTCGGCTGGAAGAACGCGTACGGCACCGGCGTCGGCGGCGACTCCCTGACCAGCGGTCTGGAGGGGGCCTGGACCACCTCCCCGACCACCTGGGACAACGGCTTCCTCGACAACCTCTTCCGGTACGAGTGGGAGCTGACGACCAGCCCCGCGGGCGCCCGGCAGTGGACGCCGGCCGACCCGGCCGCGCAGGACACCGTCCCGGACGCGCACGACCCGTCGAAGCGGCACGCGCCGATCATGCTGACGACCGACCTGTCGCTGCGCATGGACCCGGTGTACGAGCCGATCGCCCGCCGCTACCACGAGAACCCGGAGCTGCTGGCGGAGGCGTACGCCAAGGCCTGGTACAAGCTGCTGCACCGTGACATGGGCCCGCTGTCCCGCTACCTCGGGCCGTGGATCCCGGAACCGCAGCTGTGGCAGGACCCGGTGCCGCCGGTCGACCACGATCTGGTCGGGGACGAGGACATCGCCGCTCTCAAGGAGCGGATCCTCTCGTCCGGGCTGACCGTGCCCCAGCTGGTCACGACGGCCTGGGCGGCGGCGGCGAGCTTCCGCGGCACCGACAGGCGCGGCGGCGCGAACGGGGCGCGGCTCCGGCTCGCGCCCCAGAAGGACTGGGCCGTCAACGACCTGCCCGAGGTGACCGAGGCGATCGGCACGCTGGAGGCGATCCGTGAGGAGTTCGCCGCCGGACGGACCGACGGGACGCGGATCTCGCTGGCCGACCTGATCGTGCTGGGCGGCTGCGCGGCGGTCGAGCGGGCCGCGAAGGACGCGGGCCACGAGGTGACGGTGCCGTTCGCGCCCGGCCGGACGGACGCCTCCCAGGAGGACACGGACGTGGAGTCGTTCGCGGTGCTCGAACCGCGTGCCGACGGCTTCCGCAACTACCTGCGGCCGGGCGAGAAGCTGTCGCCGGAGACGCTGCTGCTCGACCGGGCCAGCATGCTCACGCTGACCGCGCCGGAGATGACGGCGCTGATCGGCGGCATGCGGGCGCTGGACACCGGCCACGGCGGGGTCCGCCACGGCGTGTTCACCGACCGTCCCGGCAGCCTGACCACCGACTTCTTCGTCAACCTGCTCGACATGGGGACGGAGTGGAAGGTCTCCGCGTCGGACGAGAACGTTTACGAGGGCCGGGACCGGGCCACCGGTGGCCTGAAGTGGACGGGCACCGCGGTGGACCTCGTCTTCGGCTCCCACGCACAGCTGCGGGCCCTGGCGGAGGTGTACGCGGCGAAGGACGCGGGCGCGAAGTTCGTGCGCGACTTCGTCTCCGCGTGGTCGAAGGTGATGAAGCTGGACCGCTTCGACCTGCGCTGAGCCGCCGGGCCGGTCCCTCGGGCGGCAGGCCGCTCAGGCGCCGGGACTCTGGGGCGCCGGGGCCGGACGCGGGCCGGCGCCCGGACGGTCGTGCTGCGGCCGTCCGGGCGCCGGAGTCGTGCGGGCGTCAGGTGGAGATCGCGGGGAGCAGTCCGGTGACCGGCGCCGCCTGGTCGGTGAGCTGGTGGAGCTGGTGGAGTTCGTTGATCCGGCTCAGTCCGCCGAGCTGCTCGCCGACGCCGGGGTAGCCGGCCCGGGCCTCCTCCGGCATGCCGGTGGTGGCGAGGGCGTCGAGTTCGGCGATCGGGCTGATCGGCGGTCCGAGCGGCCCCGAGGGGGCGGCGACGGCCTGGGTGGCGGCGCCGCCGAGGCAGGAGAACGCGGCGGCGACCGCGAGGACCGAGGAGATGCGTCGAGGTGAGGTCACACCCTCACAACGGAACGTTCCGCCGGGGGACACGCGAGGCGCCCCGGCGTCCTCCGAACGGGCCACCGGGCCCGCCGGCCGACCCCCTCCTGGGGCGGAGGACCGCGCTGTAGGGTGGGCGTTCGAACCGAGGCCGACCCGCGTGCGGAGGGCAGTTGACCGAGCTCGTCCGCGGCACCCCCGGACTCGTACGGGCGGTCAACGACCGCGCCGCCCTCCATCTGCTGCTCCGTCAGGGCCCGCTCACCCGCCCCGAGATCAGCCGGCTGACCGGCCTCTCCAAGCCCACCGCTTCCCAGGTCCTCGCGCGCCTCGAAGGCGCGGGACTGGTGGTCGGCAACGGACTGCGCACCGGCCTGCCGGGCCGGGTACCGGAGACGTACCGGGTCAACCCGGCGGCGGCCTACGTGACGGCCGTGGACGTGACGCCGGAGTGGATCGCGGTGCGGGCCGCCGACATCACCGGCGCGGTGATCGGCGAGGCGGAGGCGCCCGCGCCCGGCGGTTCCGGGCGGGCGGAGCTCGTGGCGGCGCTGCGCTCGGCGCTCGACCGGGTCCCGACGCCTGAGCCGCCGAAGCGGGTGGTCGTCGGCGTGCAGGGCGCGGTGGACCCGACGACCGGCCGACTCTGCTACGCGAGCGTCGAGGACATGGCGGCCTGGCTCGTGCCCGACGTGGAGCGGACGCTCGCCGAAGCCCTGGGGCTCCCGGTCCGGATCGAGAACGACGTCAACCTCGCGGCGGTCGCCGAGCGGGCCCACGCGGCCGCCGACTGCCCCGACTTCGTCCTCCTGTGGGCGGACGAGGGGCTGGGCGCCGCCCTCGTCCTCGACGGGCGCCTGCACCGGGGCCACTTCGGCGGGGCGGGCGAGGTCGGCTACCTCCCGCTGCCCGGCGCGGCCACCGCCCGGGAGGCCGGCGACCACTACGGGCACCACGGCTACCAGCAGCTGGCCGGCGGCGACACGGTACGCGACCTGCTCCACTCCCACGGCGTCCCGGGCGCGGACTTCACCGAGACGGTGACGGAGGCGGTGCGCCGGGCGGGGGACGGCGCGCGGGGGCCGCTCCCGGCGGGCGAGGAGGCCGAGGCGGCGCGGGCGGGGCTGGGGCGGGTGGCGGCCCGGCTGGCCGCCGGGCTCGCCTCGATCGTCACCGTCGTGGACCCGGGGCTCGTCGTCCTCGCGGGCCGGCTCTGCGCCGCGGGCGGCGAGCCGCTGCGCGCGCTGGTCGAGCGGGAGCTGCGGGTCCTGTCCCACTCGCGGGCGGCGATCCGGCTGTCGGCGGTGACCGGGAACCCGGTGCTCGCCGGCGCGCTCGACCTCGCGCTGACGGCGGCCCGCGAGGACGTCTTCGGCGGGCCGTCGCCGGTCGGCCGGAGCGTCTGAGCCGCGGCCGGCGGGCGGGGCGGGCTGGCGGGGCGGGAGGCCGGGGCGGGGCCGACGGCTGGGGCGGTGCCGGTCAGCGGCCCCGGGAGAACCAGCCCTTCCGGTCCTGCGGTGCCGGGGTCTGCCACGGGTTCGCGGGGGCACTCTCGGCGAAGAGCGGTCCGGTGCGCGGCGAGACCCGCTTGAGCCGGGCGCGCCACGGGCCGTCGGCCATCTCGAACTGGACGACGAGCGGTCCCTCGGTGAGCGGGACGGTCTCGCGCCGCTTGCCGATCTCGTTGACGACGTTGTCGTCGTGGGGCAGCGCGGCGTGGTCGTCGTGGCCGGCCAGTTCGTAGACGTTGACGATGAGGTTGTCGTCGCCCCGGTAGTCGATCGCGAGGTCGGCGACGCCGCCGGTGTGCAGCAGCACGTCAGGACCGCGGAACTCCGCCTCCCGCTCGGTCAGCGGCCGGGCCGAGGCGAGCGGCGACACGTCCAGGCGCCACGGGCCCTCGGCCTCCAGGCGGAGGCGCAGGGTGCCGTGGCCGGGGACGGTGGCGAGGACCCGGCCGAAGTAGTGATCCTCGGTGCTGTTGACCAGGTTGTCGCCCTCCTTGTTGCGGCGGTCGAGGATCGTCAGTCCCGTGTACCCGGCGTCCGGGACCTCCAGTTGCACGACGACGGGGCCGGGCGGGAGTCCGTCCACGGTGATCACGTCGTTGTCGCGGCCGGTCTCGGTGTACGGGTCGAACACCGGCCCGTACGCCCACACGTCGTCCTGACCGGGCGCCGCGGGCCCGGCGGGCGCCGCGGGGACGGGCTGAGCGGCCTGGGCGGGTGCCGGGGCGCCGTATCCGCCCTGGGCGGCTGCCGGAGTGCCGTAGCCGACCGGAGCGGGGGCGGGGGCCGCCGGGTACCGGGGGGTCACGGAGCCGGGCCCCGGTGCCGGAGCGGGAGCCGGTGCGGGAACGGCTCCGGGCGGCACGACGGCGGCGGGCGGCGGAGCGAAGCCGGGTGCCGGAGCGGGCGCCGGGGCAGGTGCGGGAGCGAAGCCGGGAACGGGGGCCGGGGCGGGGACCGGGAAGTCCGGCTGCGGGGTCTGCCGCGCGGGGGCCGGCGCGGGCGTGGGCGTGCCCGTCGGGTCCGCTCCGGCGACGTGGACGCCGTGATCGGTGGCCAGGCCCTCCAGGCCTTCGGCCCAGCCCTGCCCGACGGCCCGGAACTTCCAGCCGCCGGCCCGGCGGTAGAGCTCGGCGAGCACCATCGCGGTCTCCCCCGCCGCGTCGGTCACGTCGTAGCGGGCGACCGGCGTGCCGTCGGGGGCGATCGCCTCCACGGCGAGCCCGGGCACGTCCCGGAGGGTGCCCCGGTCGGTGGAGCCGACGACGAGGACGCGGGCGACCTCCGGCTCGACGGTCGGCAGCGCGATCTCCAGCCAGTCGCCGCCGTCCTCGGCGCGGGTGAGCCGCACGGCACCGGTCGGGTGCTCGGGCTGCCCGTGGAAGACCACGTCGTGGTCGCCCCGGACGACCCCCCGCTCGGTGAGGAGGAGCGCCATCGCGTCCGTGGCGCGGCCGCGCACGGCGATCCGCAGCGGCACGGTCGGCACGAAGCCGTTGCCCCCCTTGGTCAGCGTCGTCATCGCGCTCGGCCCCTTCCCCTCGTGTCCCCACCCGGTCGAACAGGGAAGATCCTCGGCGACGCGCGGCCCCGGGACAAGGGCCGCAGGTCGGAGCCGCGCGCGTGCGCCGCCCGGCGCGGGGCCCGCGCGGGTGTGACACTGGTTCCGTCCGGCCAGGAGGTGAGGACCGTGGTCCACGGCACGATCCGGGTCGACGCGCCGTTGCGGCGGGTGTACGACCAGTGGACGCAGTTCGAGGAGTTCCCGCGCTTCATGCACGGTGTGATCGCCGTGGAGCAGACCGACGAACGGCATCTGCACTGGCGTACGGGGATCGCCGGGGTCCGGCGGGAGTTCGACGCCGAGATCGTCGACCAGCTCCCGGACGAGCGGATCGCCTGGCGGACGGTGGGCGGCGAGGTGCGCCAGCGCGGCCTCGTCACCTTCGAGCCGATCGACGCCACGCACACGCGCGTGCGGCTGGTGCTGGAGATGGAGCCCGAGGGGGCGGCGGAGCGTGCTGCCGCCGCGCTGGGCGTGGTGTCCAGCAGGGTCTCCGGAGACCTCCGGCGGTTCAAGGACTTCGTCGAGGACCGGCACGCGGCGACCGGCGCCTGGCGCGGCCGGCTGCGGCCCGCCGGAGCGCGGCGCTCTCCGGGGACGGCGCCCGGTCCCGTACCCCCTCCTCCGGACGCGGCGGCTCCGTCGACCGGTCCGGGCGGCACCCCTATTTAGTTTGCTTTTCAACTACCAAGAGGGAGATGATGTCCGCACGCCCCGCGGCACGCGCGGGGCGACGGTGAAGGAGCGGACAGTGAGCGACGCCGTGGTGGCCACCGCC
The DNA here is from genome assembly GCF_043081625.1 of Streptomyces sp. NPDC014861. Taxonomy (NCBI): domain Bacteria; kingdom Bacillati; phylum Actinomycetota; class Actinomycetes; order Kitasatosporales; family Streptomycetaceae; genus Streptomyces; species Streptomyces sp. NPDC014861. Next base: position 60,524 of record NZ_JBIBWV010000005.1, on the reverse strand, counting down.
GGACAGCGGATCTTCCTCGACAAGCAGACCCCCGACGCCTACAAGGCGTACGTCCGGACCGCGCAGACCGTCCGCGCCGCCGCGGACGACGCCGGCCTCGACCGGATCCTCGTCGAGCTGGTGAACCTGCGCGTCTCCCAGCTCAACGGCTGCGCCTCCTGCCTCGACGCGCACACCCGCGCCGCCCTCGCCGCCGGCGAGACCCCCCGCCGCCTCGGCGTGCTCGCCGCCTGGCGGGACACCGCGCTCTTCACCCCGCGCGAGCGGGCCGCCCTCGCGCTCGCCGAGGCCACCACCCACCCCGCCGAGGCCGACGCCCAGGAGCGGGCCTACGCCGAGGCCCGCGAGGTCCTGGACGACGCCGCGCTCTCCGCCGTGATCTGGGTCGCCATCACCATCAACGCCTTCAACCGGGTCTCGATCCTCAGCAAGCACCCCGTACGACCGGCCTGACGGCGGACGCGCCGACCGTGGGAGCGGGCCCACCGGGGGCCCGGTCGAACGGGCGGCCGACCCGGGAGGGGCCCGGCCGGGTAAAGTCTGTGGGTCGCCCGAGCCGCCGAGCCGTCGCCCGGGGCTCGCCCTCCCTCGTACGACAGGTCCTCCCTCCTTGCCTTCCGCCGCCACCACCGCCCCCGAAGCCGCCCCGACACCGGTCCGCCCCCGGTTCCGCGCCCCCGGGCCGGACTGGCTGCGCGATCCTCGGGTGTGGCGGACGGAGGTGCTCGCGGGGCTCGTCGTCGCCCTCGCGCTGATCCCGGAGGCGATCGCCTTCTCGGTGATCGCCGGGGTCGACCCCGCACTCGGGCTCTTCGCCTCCTTCACCATGGCCGTCACGACGGCGATCGTCGGCGGACGACGGGCGATGATCTCGGCCGCCACCGGGGCCGTGGCGCTCGTCATCGCGCCGGTCAACCGGGAGCACGGCGTCCAGTTCCTGATCGCCACCGTCATCCTCGCCGGGCTCTTCCAGATCGTGCTGGGGATCGTCGGGGTGGCGAAGCTGATGCGCTTCGTCCCGCGGCCGGTGCTGGTCGGCTCGGTGAACTCGCTGGCCGCCCTGGTGTTCCTCGCCCAGCTCCCCGAGACGCGGAACGTGCCGATGGCCGTGTACGCGCTGATCGCGGCGGGGATCGTCCTGCTGGTGCTCTTCCCGAAGGTGACGACGCTGGTGCCCGCGCCGCTCGTCACCATCACCGTCCTCACCCTCGTGACGGTGGCCGCCGGCATCGCCGTGCCGACCGTCGGCGACCGCGGCGCGCTGCCGTCGGCGCTCCCCGTCCCCGGCCTGCCCGACGTGCCCTTCACCCTCGGCACGCTGGCGACGATCGCCCCGTACGCCTTCGCCGTCGCCCTGGTCGGGCTGGTGGAGTCGCTGCTCACGGCGAAGCTCGTCGACGACCTCACAGACACGCCGTCGAACAAGACCCGGGAGTCGATCGGCCAGGGCGTCGCGAACGTCGTCACCGGTCTGTTCGGCGGGATGGGCGGCTGCGCCGTCATCGGCCAGACGATGATGAACGTGAAGGTCGCGGGCGCCCGCACCCGGGTCTCCACCTTCCTCTCCGGCGCGTTCCTGCTGGTGCTGTGCGTGATCCTCGGGCCGGTGGTCTCCCGGATCCCGATGGCCGCGCTGGTGGCGGTCATGGTGATCGTCTCGGTCGCCGCCTTCGACTGGGAGTCCGTCGCCCCGCGCACCCTGCGGAAGGCCCCCGTCGGGGAGACCGTCGTCATGCTGGTCACCCTCGGCTGCGTCCTCGTCTCCCACAACCTCGCCCTCGGCGTCGTCGTCGGCTCGGTCACCGCCACGCTCGTCTTCACCCGGCGGGTGGCCCGGCGCACCACCGTCACCTCGGTCACCGACCCGGACGGGACGACCGTCGTCCACCGGGTCTCGGGTGAGCTGTTCTTCGCTTCCGCCGAGGCCTTCGCGGACCGCTTCGACCACGCCGGAGACCCCGACCGGGTGGTGATCGACCTGTCCGCCGCGCGGGTCTCGGACGGATCCGCCGTCGCCGCCCTGGACGCCGTCGTGGCGGCGTACGCCCGGCACGGGAAGACCGTCGAGATCACCGGCCTCGACGCCGCGGGCGCGGCGCTCCGGGACCGCCTCGGCGCTTCCTAGGACCCTCGGCCCGTCCGCTCGGGCGTCCCCGGTGCGGGCGGGCGCGTGTCGTGGTGACCGTCGTCCTGGAGGGCGGCGGTCACCGGCTCACCGGTCCCGGCCGTCCCCGTGACCACCCGCGCCCGGATCGTCGCGGGCATCGCCGCCCCGACCGTCCCGCTCGTCCCGGGCACCGGCCGACGGGCGGTGGAGCGAGCGGTCGGCCACCCGCCGCAGATGGGCGGCGAAGACCTCGGACGCGTCCGGGGTCAGGGTCCGCAGGGCGACCATGGCGGTGATGACGACGTCGCAGAGCTCCGCCTCGACATCGGTCCAGCTGTGGCTGGTGCCCTTGCGCGGGTTCTGCCCGGTGGCCCCGATCACCGCCTGCGCCGCCTCCCCGACCTCCTCCGACAGCTTGAGGACGCGGAGCAGGATCTCCTGACCGGGCGGCAGGTCCTGATGGGCCGTGAGCCAGTCGTGGAGGCGGGTGACGGTGGTCCAGGTGTCGTCGTCGGTCATGGGGGCAGCCTGCCAGTCGCGGCGGCGCTCCGGGATTCGTGGGCGCGATGCCTACGGGACCCTGGGCGCCTCCGGGACCACGGGCGCCTCCGGGACCGCGGGCGCCTCCGGGACCGCGGGCAGCACACCTCCTGGACCGTGGACGCTACGCCTCCTGGTCCTGCGGGTACCAGCGGAGCTCGACCGTGTTGCCGTCCGGGTCCCGCACGTAGACGGACTGGGCCGAGCCGCGGGCGCCCCAGCGCGGGACCGGGCCCTCCAGGACGTCGAAGGCGCCGGAGTCGATGACCTCCCGCCAGTCGAGCGGGTCGACGACGAGGCAGATGTGGTCGACGTTGGACTCGCCCCGGGACCGGGAGAACAGGTCGATGACGGTGCCCTCGTCTATCCGGACGGACGGGAACGGCACCTTGCCGGCCCGCCACTCCTCGACCCGCTCCGGCGCGAGGCCCAGGGGGCCGGTGTAGAAGGCGAGGGCCCGCTCGACGTCGGTGACGTTGAGGACGAGGTGGTCGAAGGCTTTCACGCGCATGCGGTGTCTCCCGTGGTTCCGTTCGGTGGTGCCGGTACGACGGGGGCGACGGCGGTCGCGGGCCCGGCCGCGCCGCACCCGCCCCCGGCCGCCCCGCGACCGGTCCGCACCTCCCCCGTGCAGGTAGTCCCTATCACGGCCGACCGGCGCCACCCCACCCGAATTCCGCCGGCCGTCAGGTCCGTTCGCCCGGCGCGGAGGTCCCCCGCCGGCCGGAGCGGCATCCCGCCGACGACCGCCCCGTCTCTCGCCGCGCCACCCCGCGTCACCCCCGCATGGCGTCCCGGGCGTCCCGGGCATGCCGGGGCGTACCGGGGCGGGTGGGGCCGGGGCGGCGGCCGGATTCGTACGCGTCGTGTCCGAAGCCTTGTCAGGTACTCGCCGCCGCGCCTATCGTCACGCGCCGAAAGCGCTTTCTAGAGAGCGCTTTCCATGTTGCGTTTCTCCAGGGACGGGGCTGACGACGACATACACGTCCGCGACCGCGCGGGCGTCGACGAAAGGGCAGGCGAGCATGGGACGACGATCCCCCTCCACGCGACTCAGGGCGGCTCTGGCCGCCATGGCGGTCGCGGCCGCCACGGGTGCGGTCCTGACCATCCCGGAAGCCTCGGCCGCGGTGGCCGCCGGCGCCACCGGCTACGCGAGCCAGAACGGCGGGACCACCGGCGGCGCGGGCGGGCAGACCGTCCGGGCCACCACCGGCACCGAGATCCACGCGGCCCTCTGCGGACGCGCCTCCAGCAGCACCCCGATCACCATCCAGGTCGAGGGCACGATCAACCACGCCAACACCGCCAAGGTGTCCGGCGCGAGCTGCAACACCGCCGCCGGGGTCATCGAGCTCAAGCAGATCAGCAACGTCACGCTCGTCGGCGTCGGCGCGGGCGCCGTCTTCGACCAGCTCGGCATCCACATCCGCGAGTCGAGCAACATCATCATCCAGAACGTCACCGTCCGGAACGTGAAGAAGTCCGGCTCCCCCACCTCCAACGGCGGCGACGCCATCGGCATGGAGAGCGACGTCCGCAACGTCTGGGTGGACCACGTCACCCTGGAGGCCTCCGGCGGCGAGTCCGAGGGCTTCGACGGCCTGTTCGACATGAAGGACAACACCCAGTACGTGACGCTCTCCTACAGCGTGCTGCGCAACTCCGGCCGCGGCGGCCTGGTCGGCTCCAGCGAGACGGAGCTCAGCAACGGCTTCATCACCTACCACCACAACCTGTACGAGAACATCGACTCCCGCGCCCCGCTGCTGCGCGGCGGCATCGCCCACATGTACAGCAACCACTACAGGCAGCTGAACGAGTCGGGCATCAACTCCCGGGCCGGCGCCCGCGCCAAGGTGGAGAACAACTACTTCGAGGACTCCAAGGACGTCCTCGGCACCTTCTACACGGACGCGGCCGGCTCCTGGCAGGTCGCCGGGAACGTGTTCGACAACGTGACCTGGTCCCCCGCCGGAACCGACTACCGCCCGGCCGGCCCGAACCCGGTCTCCAACACGACCGTGTCCGTCCCGTACGGCTACACCGCCGACAGCGCCTCCTGCGTCCCGGACGTCGTGGCGCGCACGGCCGGCGCGGGCAGGGGCCTGCTCGTCTCCGACGGTTCCTGCACCCCGCAGACCCCGAGCCCGACTCCGACCGCCACCACGTCCCACCCCACCCCCACCCCGACGACCCCGACCCCGACGGCGACCGCCACGACCGCTCCGCCGTCCGGCACCAACCTGAGCATCGGCGCCGGCGCGGACGGCTCCAGCAAGGCCGGCGGCACCAGCTACGGCAACGTCCGGGACGGCGACCTCGGCACGTACTGGTCGCCCGCCGGCACCACCGGCTCCGTCTCGGTCAAGTGGGGTTCCCCGACGACGATCTCGTCGGTCCGCGTCCGCGAGGCGTCCGGCGGCGGCACCGTCACCGGCTGGCGGCTCCTGAACGCCGACACCGGGGCCGTCCTCGCCACGGGCGGCGCGGCCGGCACGGCCACCTTCCCGGCGACCTCGCTCTCCAAGGTCACCTTCGAGATCACCGGGGCCACCGGCACCCCGCGCGTCGCCGAGTTCGAGACGTACGCGTAGCGGTCCCGGCGTCAGAAGTCGACCGGGTCGCGGACGAGGGGGCAGGTCATGCAGTGGCCGCCGCCCCGTCCGCGGCCCAGCTCCGCGCCGACGATGGTGATGACCTCGATGCCCGCCTTCCGCAGCAGCGTGTTGGTCTGGGTGTTGCGGTCGTACGTGAAGACCACGCCCGGCTCCAGGGCGACGGCGTTGTTGCCGCTGTCCCACTGCTGGCGCTCCGAGGCGTAGACGTCGCCGCCGGTCTCGATGACCCGGAGCCCCGGCAGTCCGAGCGCCTTCGCCACGACGTCCGTGAACCGGGCGTCGCCCTCGTCGGTGATCTCCACGCCGGGGGCGCGGTCGGAGGGGCGCAGCGAGAAGCTGTGGACCGCGTCGATGATCCTCGGGTAGAGGGTGACGACGTCCCGGTCGGCGAAGGTGAAGACGGTGTCGAGGTGCATGGCCGAGCGGAGCTTGGGCATGCCCGCCACGACGACGTGCTCGGCGGCGCCGTTCTCGAAGAGCGAGCGGGCCACCTGGGTGATGGCCTGCCGTGAGGTGCGCTCACTCATGCCCATGAGGACGACGCCGTTGCCGACGGGCATGATGTCGCCGCCCTCGAAGGTGGCCTGGCCCCAGTCCCGCTCGGGATCGCCCCACCAGACGGTGGCGTCCTTGAAGTCGGGGTGGTGGGTGTGGACGGCCTTCATGAGCAGGGTCTCGCCGTGCCGGGCGGGCCAGTACAGCGGGTTGAGGGTGACGCCGCCGTAGAGCCAGCAGGTGGTGTCCCGGGTGTAGAGGGTGTTGGGCAGCGGCGGCATCAGGTACTCGCGGGCGCCGACGCCCTCGCGGGCCAGGGCTGCGTAGCCGGAGCGGATGTCCCGGGGGAGGTCGGCGGTGGACAGGCCGCCGATCAGGTGCTCGGCGAGTTCGCGCGGGGCGAGGGAGTCGAGGAAGGCGCGGGTTTCCTCGACGAGTCCGAGGCCGACCTCGTTGGCGATGATCTTGCGGTCGAGGAGCCACGCCTTCGCCTCGGGGAGGGCCATGGTCTCGGTGAGCAGGTTGTGCAGCTCGACGACCTCGACCCCGCGCTGGACCAGTTTGTTGACGAAGTCGGCGTGATCGCGCTGGGCGTTCTCGACCCACATGACGTCGTCGAAGAGGAGGTCGTCCGAGTTGGTCGGGGTCAGCCGGCGGTGGGCGAGGCCCGGCGAGCAGACGAGGACCTTGTGGAGCCGGCCGACCTCGGAGTGGACGCCGAGGGGGCGGGAGTGCGCGGGGGCTTCGGGGGTCGCGGGGGTCATCGCCGGCCTTTCCTGACGTTCCTGGGGGACGGGTGCGCGGGGGTGTTCACAGGTCGATCCAGCCGACGGCGAGGGCGATGACGCCGACGACGGCACCGGCCACGGAGACGGCGCAGATGACCGCCTCCCGGGGGGAGAAGAGGCGCCGGCCCTGCTCCCGGCGGGCCTTCACGAAGAGCAGGGTGGCGGGGGCGTAGAGGATCAGGGAGACCAGGACGAACTTGAGCCCGGCCGCGTACAGCAGGAAGGCGGTGTAGAGGGTGGCGACGCAGGCGACGACGAGTTCGCGCCGGGTGCTCTCGCCGGCCACCCGGTTCTCCCGGGGCCGCAGGGCGATCTTGAGGGCGAAGGCGGCGGCGAGGAGGAAGGGGATGAGGCTGAGGGCGCTGGTGAGGTCGAGGGCGAAGTTGAAGGCGTCGTCGGAGAAGGCGGTGACGACGAGCACGACCTGGCTCAGCGCGGTCGTCATGAGCAGGGCGGGGGCGGGGACGTCGTTCTTGGTGGCGCGGCCGAGGAAGCGGGGCATGTCGTCGTCCTGGGCGGCGACGTAGAGGACCTCGGCGGCCATCAGGGTCCAGGCGAGGTAGGCGCCGAGGACGGAGACGATCAGGCCGACGCTGACGAAGGCCTTGCCCCAGGTGCCGACGGCCGCCTCCAGCACGCCCGCCATGGAGGGCTGGCGCAGCTCGGCGATCTCGCTCATCGGCAGGATGCCGTACGAGACGATGGTGACGGAGGCGAAGACGGCGAAGACGCTGAGGAAGCCGAGGATCGTCGCGCGGCCGACGTCCTCGCGCCGCCTGGCGTGCCGGGAGTAGACGCTGGCGCCCTCGACGCCGAGGAAGACGAAGACGGTGGCGAGCATGGTGCCGCGGACCTGGTCGAAGAGGGAGCCCGCGTAGTCGGCGCCGCCGAAGTTCTCGGCGAAGACGGACGGCTCGAAGCAGAACAGCGCCAGGAGGACGAAGACCAGGATGGGCACGATCTTGGCGACCGTGACGATCCGGTTGATGGCCGCCGCCTCCTTCACCCCGCGCCGGATGAGGAGGAAGAAGCACCAGAGGCCGACCGAGGAGAGGACGATCGCGAGGGCGGTGTCGCCGTCCCCGAGGGAGGGCGCGACGGCGCCGACCGTCGACATGATGAGGACCCAGTAGGTGACGTTGCCGACGCAGGCGCTGGCCCAGTAGCCGAAGGCGGAGAAGAAGCCCAGGTACTCGCCGAAGCCGGCCTTGGCGTAGGCGTAGACGCCGGCGTCGAGGTCGGGGCGGCGCACGGCGAGCGTCTGGAAGACGAAGGCGAGCATGAGCATGCCGGTGCCGGCGACGGCCCAGGCGATGAGCGCGCCGGCGACGCCGGTCTCCTGGGCGAAGCGGCGGGGCAGCGAGAAGACTCCGGCGCCGACCATGGAGCCGACGACCATCGCGGTCAGCGTGAGAAGGCTGAGCTTGACCGCCGGCGGAGCGCCGCCGGAAGCGGTCTCGGCGCCGGGTTCCGCTGGGGTCATGGGCGTACCTCGCCGGTGCGCGTGCGCCGCGGTGCGGCGCGGGGAGAAGAACCTCGGGCCGCTCAGACTCTAGCGACCTTCACCCCCTTATGCCCGTTTTGTACGATCATGCGGGTCGCGTTTCCCGGGGCCCGAGACCTCCCTGCCGGCGCCGGCCCGCGCCGCCCTCGAGCCGAGGGCGAGGCGGGCGTACCGGAGGCGGGCGCACCAGCGGCGGGCGTACCGGAGGCGGGCGTACCGGAGGTTGGCGCACCCGTGGTCAGAGGCGGCGCAGGGCGCCCTCCGCGCGCAGGTCGGCGAGGGCCGGGTAGCCGTCGACGGCCATGATGAGGTCCGCCTCGGCGAGGAGGGAGCGCAGGACGTGCACGACGCCGTCCTCGCCGCCGGCCGCCAGGCCGTACGCGTACGGGCGGCCGATGCCGACGGCGGTGGCGCCGAGGGCGAGCGCCTTGATCGCGTCCGCGCCGGTGCGGACGCCCGAGTCGAAGAGGACCGGCAGCCCGTCCGCGGCCTCGACGACACCGGGGAGGGCGTCGAGCGCGGGCAGCCCGCCGTTGGCCTGCCGGCCGCCGTGGTTGGAGCAGTACACGGCGTCCACGCCGCCGTCCCGGGCCCGGCGCACGTCCTCCGGGTGGCAGAGGCTCTTGAGGATCAGCGGGAGGTCGGTGAGGGAGCGCAGCCAGGGCAGGTCGGCCCAGGTGAGGGGGTTGCCGAAGACGCCGACCCATTCGAGGATCGCGGCTCCGGGGTCCTCCTCCGGCGCCTTGGCGAGGCGGGCGCGGAAGACCGGGTCGGAGGTGTAGTTGGCGAGGCAGTGCCCGCGCAGCTGCGGGAAGTTGCTGGCGGCGAGGTCGCGCGGGCGCCAGCCGGTGACCCAGGTGTCCAGGGTGACGACGATGCCCTGGAACCCGGAGGCCTCCGCGCGCCGCACCAGGCTCTCCGCGAGGTCCCGGTCGGTGGGCGTGTAGAGCTGGAAGAAGCCGGGGGTGTCGCCGAACTCGGCGGCGACCTCCTCCATCGGGTCCACGCTCAGGGTGGAGGCGACCATGGGGACGCCGGTGCGGCGGGCCGCCCGCGCGGTGGCGAGGTCGCCGTGGCCGTCCTGGGCGCAGAGCCCGACGACACCGACCGGGGCCATGAAGAGCGGGGTCGGGAGGCGGAGCCCGAAGAGGTCGACGCCGAGGTCGCGCGCGACCGCCCCCACCATCATCCGGGGCACCAGGCCCCACCGTTCGAAGGCCGTGACGTTGGCCCGCTGGGTGAACTCGTCGCCGGCCCCGCCCGCCACGTACGACAGCACCGAGGGCGGCAGCGCCGCGCTCGCGCGGGCCTCCAGTTCGGCGTAGGTCATGGGCAGGTCGGGAAGGACCCCGCCGAGTCCGGCGAGGTAGATCTCGTTCTGGTAGTCCCCGTACCGCCCGCCGAACGCGCCGCCCATCGTGGCCCCGCCCTTTCTCGCCGCCCCGGCCGGGACCGCCCCGGCCGCCGGTGGCGCCCACGGTGCCAGGCCGGGGGCCGCAGGTCCATGGTCCAGCGTCGGGCTCCGCCGGCCGGGGGAGGGAAGCCCCTCTCCTCCCCGGCCGGTGGGAGGAAAGGGACTCCCCTCCCCCGGCTCGTGCCCGGCGAGGTGGAGGCGCGTGCGGAGTCCGCCCTCCGCGACGGCCGTGACCGGCCGTGACCGGTGCTCGGGGAGACGTCCTCCGGCCCGCCCCCGCGCCGGGCACGATCCGGCGCATATTGCCGTGCGCCGGGGAGTGGCCCGGTGGTGCAATCGCCTGATGCGCACGAACGGTGGACGGACGACGGTGGTGGACCGGGGCGGGTTCCCCGACGCGGCGACGCCCTGGGACGACGGGGAGTGGCGGCGGGAGGTGCTCGGCTGGGCCGAGCGGGTCCTGGCCGTGCACGGGCTGGAGGAGTCCGGGGCGCGCGAGGTCCGGGTGCGCCCCTGGTCGGTCCTCGTGCGGTTCCGCACCGGCCCGGGCGAGCGGGACGCGGTGTGGCTGAAGGCGGGCGCCCCGTCGAACGCCTTCGAGGCCGGGCTCTCCGGGGCGCTCGCGCGGTGGGTGCCGGAGCACGTGATGACCCCGCTGGCGGTGGACGCCGGGCGCGGCTGGTCGCTGCTGCCCGACGGCGGGCCGCTCCTCCGAGGCGTCCTCGACGCGGGCGCGGCCGGACCCGAGGCGTGGGCGACGGCGCTGGGCCGGTACGGCGAGATGCAGCGGCGACTCGCCCCGTACGCGGAGCGGCTCGGCGACCTGGGCGTGCCGGGGGCGCGGACCCGCGAGCTGCCGGAGGCCTTCGACGCGCTCGTGGCCCGCAACCCGCTCTTCGACGCCGCCGAACGGGCGGCGCTGCTGCGGCGGCGGCCCCGGCTGGTCGGGCTGTGCGCCGAGCTCGACGCGTACGGGCTGCCCGACTCCCTCGACCACTGCGACCTGCACGACGGGCAGATCCTCGCCCCGGCACCGGGCCGCTTCACCTTCTTCGACTGGGGCGACGCCTGCGTGGCGCACCCCTTCGGCAGCCTCCTGGTGCCGGTCCGGGAGGTCCGCGAGCGGTACGGGTCCGAGCACGTGGCGCCGATGGTGGACGCGTATCTGGAGCACTGGACCGGTCTCGGCCCGTCGGCGGCGGAGCTGCGTAGGGCGGCGGCGCTCGCGGTGCGCCTCGCGGCGCTGGGCCGCGCGGGCTCGTGGTTCCGGCTCTTCCCCGGCACGCCGACCGGCGACAGCGAGGAGGCGAGCGCCTTCTGGATCCGCGAGCTCTTCGCCGCCGCCGACGCGTGGTGACACCGCCGCGGGATCCCCGACGGCTACGGCCCGGTGCCTACAGACCGACGTCCCGGGCGCGCAGGTCCTCCAAGGTCTCCCGCCGCACCAGCAGCCGGGCGGCGCCGTCGCGGACGGCGACGACCGGCGGACGGCCGACGAGGTTGTACGAGGAGGCCATCGACAGGTGGTACGCGCCGGCCACCGGCACGGCGAGCAGGTCGCCCGGCCGGAGGTCGGCGGGCAGCCCGACGTCCTCGGCGAGGACGTCGCCCGCTTCGCAGTGGCGTCCGGCGACGGTGGTCGGGACAGCCGGTGCGGTGGAACGGCGCCCGATCAGGCGGGGCGCGTACCGGACCCCGTAGAGGGCGGGGCGCGGGTTGTCGCTCATGCCGCCGTCGACGGCGGCGAAGCACCGGCCGCCGGTCGTCTTGACGGCGAGGACCCGGTAGAGGGCGACGCCGGCGGGTCCGACGACGGCCCGGCCCGGTTCGACGAGGAGCCGGGGCACGGGCAGTCCGGCGGCGGCGCAGCTCTCGGTGAGGGCGGCGCGGAGCCGGCGGGCGAGGGCGGTGGGGTCGAGGACCGGGTCTCCCGGGCGGTAGGCGACGCCGTGACCGCCGCCGAGGTCGAGCTCCGGCAGGACGACGCCGTGGGCGTCCCGGATCCGGGCCATGAGGCCGACGAGCCGGCGCAGCGCGGTGAGGTAGGGCCTGGCCTCGGTGGTCTGGGAGCCGAGGTGGCAGTGGAGGCCGGTGAGTTCGAGCTGTGGCTGGTCGAGCACCCGGGCGACGGCGTGCTGGGCGTGTCCGTCGCGCAGCGAGAGCCCGAACTTCTGGTCGTCGGTCCCGGTGCGGATCTTGGAGTGGCCGCCGGCGCCGACGCCGGGGGTCACCCGGAGCATGACCTTCTGGTGGCCGCGGGGGCCGACCGCGGCGGCGAGCCGGGCGATCTCGGTCGGGCTGTCGATGACGATCCGGCCGACGCCGAGGCGCAGCGCGGTGTCGAGGTCGGCCGGGGACTTGGCGTTGCCGTGCAGGAGGATCCGCTCGGGCGGGAAGCCGGCGGTGACGGCGAGTTCGAGTTCGCCGGCGGAGCAGACGTCGAGGCCGAGCCCCTCCTCGTCGACGAGGCGGACGAGGGCGCGGCAGAGGAACGCCTTGGCCGCGTAGTGGACGTCGGCGTCGGCGAAGGCGGCGCGGTAGGTGCGGCAGCGGTCGCGGATCTCGGCCTCGTCGAGGACGTAGACGGGGGTGCCGTGGGCCTCGGCGATGTCGGCGAGCGGTACGCCCGCCAGGAGGACCCGGCCGCCGCCCTCCTCGGTGGTGGTGGCGGGCCAGACGGAGAACGCGGGGAGGGTGCCGGCGGGTCCGGCCGCTTCGCCGAGCAGGTCGGTGAGGGTCACGCGACGGTCCTCCTCGCGGTGGCGTCGAACCGGCGGGCGCACGGCGTCGCGGGCCGGCCGGCCGGAGCTCCGGCGGCGGGGTCCTGGACCGAGCCCGCCGCCGTGGGCACGGAGTCCGGGACGGCGTCCGCCGCCGAGGGAACGGAGTCCGGGACGGCGTCCGAGGCGGGGCCGGGGGTGAAGGGGGCGGTGAGCACGGGGTCGACGGTCAGGGCGTGGACGCCGAGCGGGCCGGCGAGGGCGCGCAGCGCGGGCTCGGAGAGCGGGATCCAGGACTGGTCGGCGCCGAGGGTGGCGCGGAGCCGTTCCGGGGTGGTGAAGGCGACGGCCGTCCGGGCGCCGACGGGGGTGCGGAAGAGACGGGCGACGGCACCGCGGGCTCCCGGACGGACGGGCACGCACAGGCGTCCGGCCGGGGCCGGGTTCGCGGGTTCGGGATCGGCGAGATCGGCGAGATCGGGATCGGCGGGTTCGGGATCCGTCGGTTCGGGTTCCGCGGGTTCGGGGTCCGCGGGTTCGGGTTCGGCGGGTTCGGGTTCGCCGGTTCCCGGGGCGACGGTGGCCCGGGGTGCGGGTCGCCGGTCGTCGGCTCCTCCTCGGTCGTCGGCACAGGCGAACGGGGTGCGGGCCATGGGTTCCTCCCGGGCGGTCGGCCCCGGCGGCGGTCCGGCGGGGCGCGTTCCTGGCAGCCTTGCCCGGCACGAGGACCCGCGTCCCCGTCCCTGACGCGGTCCTGACGCCGGCCCCGCCGACTCTTGACGCGCCGCTCACGCCGACGGCGCCCGCACCGCACCGCCGGGCCGCCGGGCTCACCTGGCTGTGATTCCCCCGCGTCGGCTGCCGGCGCCGGGGCCCGGTCGCGCACGACGGCGGGTCAGCGGGCCGGGCGCTCCTGACACTTGGTGTCTCCGCCGCACGCCGGGAACCCACCCCCACTCCTCCTCCGATATACCACTAAGGGGTATGTGATCCCTTTACCGGGCCGGATCCGCTCCGCCCCTCGCGGCCCTCGGGCGCACATGGCACTGCGTGCCTGGTGGGAGGGGACCGGAAAGTCGGCTGGACGGAGGCCCCGGAGAGCTGAAAACCTCGGCGTTCGAGGACCCGATCACCGGTCCCGTACGTGCGCCGCCGCGAGGGGAGCGTGGCGCGGGCCCGTGATCGTCGCGTTCTCGAAGGCGCGTCCGCCGCACCCGCACGCGCCGGCACCGCGAGGAGGAGGACCACCGATGACCGCCGCCCGGGAAGAACGGCTCCAGCTCGACGCCGCGAGCGTCGACAACGCGAGGACGACGCTGCTCCAGCTCCTCGCACGGGCCGGGGTGTACTCCGGTGACGCGGAGGAGCTGATCGGCCTGGTCGAGGCGGGCGCGCTCGCCGGCGCGCACGAGGCGCTGGCCGGTGCCGGACGGCAGGCCCCGCCCGGCAGCGGCGAGCCGTACGCCGCGGGCTGGCGCGACGGTTCACGGGCCGTCGCCGAGGGACTCGCGGGCCTCGCCGACCGGGCGCTCGGCGCCGCCGTCGACGCGGACTCCGCCGCGGACCCGGCCGACCGGCCGCCGGTCGGCCGGATGGAGGTCGAGCGGGCGAAGGTCGCGGTCGTCCCCCTGTACCTCTCCTTCACCGAGGAGTCGGACCTCGACCCCGAGGTCACCGAGCAGGTCCTCGCGGCGGCGCTCCGGACGATGGGGGTACGGCAGCGGGCCTCCTATCCGGGCCGGCTCACGTCCTACTCGGCGGAGCACCGCGCCCACCTGGAACGCTTGTACGCCACGTACGGACCGGGCAGCGCCATCGCCATCCACGGCCGCTACACCCTGGTCCACTCCCCCACGAGCCTCGCCGTCCTGGAACGGCTCGCCTCCCGCCCCGCCGAGCTGCGCGAGGAGTGGGACGCCGCCGAGCTGCCACCGGCCTGGCTGGACGGGCTCACGCGCGCCTGGGACGCGACGGCCTGACCCGCCGCCGTCCCCGCTCTGGGCCCGGAGACGGCGTCCTGCCCACATCGTGATACCGCCCGGGTGCGATCCGTCACAACGGAGCCCGGCGGGGGGTGGCCGTGTAGCGCCGGAGGCGGGGGACACGCATAGGGTGTCGGCATGCCCAGAACTTCTCCGGCCCTTGCCCTCGACGCCCTCCTCGACGGCAACCGTCGCTTCGTCTCGGGCACGCCCGAGCACCCCAACCAGGACGCCGCCCGCCGCACGGAGCTGGCGCCCGGCCAGGACCCCTTCGCCGTGGTCCTCGGCTGCTCCGACTCCCGCCTCGCGGCCGAGATCATCTTCGACCGCGGTCTCGGCGATCTGTTCGTCGTCCGCACCGCCGGCCACGTGGTCGGCCCCGAGGTCCTCGGCAGCGTCGAGTACGGGACGAGCGTCCTGGGCGCCCGGCTGGTCGTCGTCCTCGGCCACGACTCCTGCGGCGCGGTCGCCGCGGCCCGCGCGGCCGTCGAGGAGGGTTTCGCCGCCACCGGCTTCGTGCGCGACGTGGTGGAGCGGGTGACCCCCAGCATCCTGGCCGCGAAGACCGCCGGCCTGACGGCGGACAGCGACATCATCGACGAGCACATCCGCCACACCGTGGACCTGCTGCTCGAACGCTCCCGCGTGCTCTCCGACCAGGTCGCGGCGGGCGAGACGGCCGTCATCGGCGTCGGCTACGAACTGGCCGGGGGCACCGCCCGCCTGGTCACCACCCGGGGCGCCGTCGTGGAGGAGGTCACCCCCGCGTGACCTCCCGCTTCGACTGCTCCGACCCCGGTGCCCGCGCCGCGGGCCTCGCCGAGGCCACCGCCGCGGTGCGCCGCGGCGAGCTGGTGGTCCTGCCGACGGACACCGTGTACGGGGTGGGGGCGGACGCCTTCGACCCGAAGGCGGTCGCCTCGCTGCTGGCCGCCAAGGGACGCGGCCGGCACAAGCCGTCCCCCGTCCTGGTGGACTCGGCCGCCGCGCTCGGCGAGCTCACCGACGAACTCCCGGACGCGGCAAGGGCGTTGATCGACGCCTTCTGGCCGGGTGGGCTGACCCTGGTGGTCCGCCACCGTGCGTCCCTGGACTGGGACCTGGGCGAGACCGGCGGCACGGTGGCCGTCCGCATGCCGGACCACCCGCTGACCCTGGAGCTCCTCGCGGCGACCGGCCCGCTCGCGGTGTCCAGCGCCAATCTGACGGACCACCCGTCCCCCCAGGACTGCGACGCCGCGCAGGGCATGCTCGGTGACTCCGTAGCGGTGTACCTCGACGGCGGCCGCACGGCGGGGGCGGTCTCGTCCTCCATCGTGGACCTCAGCGGCGACACTCCGGTGCTCGTCCGCGACGGCGTCCTGCCGCTCCCCGAACTCCGCGCTCTCGTCCCGGACCTGGTCGTCCGCTGATCCGAAGGACCGCGCCCCGGCACCCTCGTGGGGTGCCGGGGCGCGGTCTTCCCGTTCCGTGGGGGGCGGGTGCGTTACGGGACCAGGCGGAGCAGGCGGTTGGGGGAGCCGCTGCCGGGGCTGGTGACCTTGCCGGGGGTGGCGCCGTTCACGAGGGCGGTGGCGACCTGCGCGGGGGTGGCGGAGGTGTGTCCGGCGAGGTAGACGGCGGCGGCGCCGGCGACGTGGGGGGTCGCCATCGACGTGCCGGAGATGGTGTTGGTCGCCGTGTCGCCGGTGTGCCAGCCGGCGGTGATGGAGACGCCCGGGGCGAACAGGTCGAGGACCGAGCCGAAGTTGGACCAGCTCGCCTTCGCGTCGGTGTTGCCCGTGGCGCCGACGGTGATGGCCTCGGCGACCCGGGCGGGGGAGGAATTACGGGCGTTGACACCGGAGTTGCCCGCCGCGACGGCGTAGGTGACGCCGTCCGCGATGGAGCGCTTGACCGCGTTGTCGAGGGTGGTGGAGGCGCCGCCGCCGAGGGAGAGGTTGGCGACGGCGGGGGCTCCGGCGGGGTGGTGGGAGGTCACCCAGTCGATGCCGGCGACGACACCCGCTGTGGTGCCGGAGCCGTTGGCGTCGAGGACGCGGACGGCGACGACCTTGGCCGCCTTGGCGACGCCGTAGGTGGAGCCGGCGATGGTGGTGGCGACGTGGGTGCCGTGGCCGTTGCCGTCCTGCGCGACGGTGTCGCCCTCGACGGCGTCGTAGCCGTTGACGGCCCGGCCCGCGAGCTCGGCGTGGCTGATCCGCACACCGGTGTCGATGACGTACGCGGTGACGCCGCCGCCCGCGCTGTCCGGGTACGTGTAGGTGCCGGAGAGCGGCAGGTTCGCCTGGTCGATGCGGTCGAGCCCCCAGGGAGCGTTCGCCTGGGTGGCGTCGGCGCGGACGAGCCGGTTCTGCTCGACGGTCGCCACGGCCGGGTCGGCGGCGAGGCGGCGGGCGGCCTTGGCGTCGAGGGTGACGGTGTAGCCGTTGAGAGCCGCGCCGAAGGTCTTGCCCACCTTGCCGCCGTAACCGGCGATGAGACCGCGGCCCTCGGCGGAGCCGGCGGCGAAGCCGGCTCCGGGCTTGAGGGTGACGAGGTAGCTGCCGGCGACGGCGTCGGACGAGCCCGCGGCGAGGACGACGCCCTCGGCGGGGGCCGGGGCGGCGGCCTGCGCGGGGGTCACGGCCAGGCCGGTGGCGAGCGCGGCGACAGTGGCCGCGGAGGCGAGGAGCACGCGGCGGGTGGTGCGGTTCACGGGGAGTGCCATGGTGAGGGGTTCCTCCTCTTGGCGGCGCGCCCTGGGTCGGGCGGCGCGGTTCGTGGGGGTCGCGTGCGGTCGCACACGCCGCCGGGGAGGTGGTCCTCCGCTCGGCGTGAGCAGAAGCCTGTGCCTCACCGACCGGACGGATCAAGGAAGTTGAGTGCTTGTCATGCATCCGACATGTCGTGGACACGGAGACCCACCCGATCCCCCGTCGAACCCCCACGAACCACCCCGTCCGCGGGGCCGTCACGATCCGGCCGCCACCCGCGAGGACCGGCCACCGGACGGCCCCGCACGAAAGCCGGACGGATGCGCGGCGGGTGCGGGTCGGGGCGCGCGGCGGGTACGGGACGGCCGGGACGGGTCCAGGGGCCGGGGTGTGCGGGCGGGGGCGAGCAGTGCGGGCGCGGGCCGGGGGGCGGGGGTCGGAGGCCTGGTGGTGCGGGCCGGGCGGTGAGGGTCGGAGGCTGGGCGGGGGGCGGGCGCGGGCCAGGCGGTGCGGGCCAGAGGCCGGGCGGTGCGTGCCGGGGGCCCGGGGGTGCGGGTCAGGGGCCGGGCGCCGCCGCCCCGCGCGCCTCCGTCATGATCGGTGCATGCGAAGCGAGACCGCGCCGGACGACGGCGCCTCCGGCCTGACCCCGTACCAGCAAGGACTGCGCCGGCGGCTCCTGACCGCTCCGGTCGTCCCTGCGCCCGCGCCGTGGCGGAGCGTGTTCGGCGGCCCCGCCGCCGTCGGCGGACTCACCGGCATCGGCTTCGGCGTGGACCCCGCCACCGAGCACGACCTGGTCATGGTCGTCTCCTCCCAGGGGTACGGCGTCTTCGACGCGGTGACGGGCGAGCGGATCGCGCGGGACCGGGACCCGGAGGACGACGGACCCGACGGCACGCCCGACCTGTCGTGCCCCTGGATCGGTCCGCTCGCCGGGCAGCGGGTGCGTGTCGCCGGTCTGCACGGCGGCGGCTTGCACGGCTCCGGCGGAGGCTGGTGCGTGGACGTCGAGGCGCCCGACTGGCCGCACCACCGGATCCTGCTGTCCTCCAACGGCGGGAGCTGGCACCGCACGCCGCACACCGAGGGCTGGTGGCACGTCCTGCACTCCACCTGGTCGACGCTGCGCGCCGCCGGCTTCTCCCCGACGGGGCGGACGCTCGCCGTCGCCACGTCCAGCGATCTGACCCTGTGGACGCGCGACCCCGCGTGAGGAACCGTCAGGCGTCGAGGACGGCGGCGACGGCCTCGATCTCGACGAGTTGCTCGTCGTACCCGAGCACGGTGACGCCCATCAGGGTGCTGGGCACGTCGTGCGCGCCGAAGGCGTCCCGCACCACCTCCCAGGCGGCCACGAGATCGCTCCGGCGGGTCGAAGCGACCAGCACCCGGGTGCTGATGACGTCCTCGACGCAGGCCCCGGCGTCCTTCAGCGCCGTGCGCAGGTTCTCGACGCAGGCGGCGGCCTGGCCCGGGTAGTCCCCGACGGCGACGGTCGCGCCGTCGGCGTCGAGCGGGCAGGCACCCGCCAGGAAGATCAGCCGGGACTCGGCCGGCGCGGTCGCCGCGTACGCGTACTCGGCGACGCCGGACAGGGTGGCGGAACGGATGAGGCGGACGGCACGGGGCACGGGGATCCTCTCAGCAGCGAGGCGGCGAAGCAGCGACGGCGCCGGGACCGCACCGGCCCGGGCGACGGGAACACATCACCCTCTCAGGCTTCCTCCACCGTCTCGACCGGTTTTCTCCCTCCCGCTCTCCGGCCTCTCTCCGGCCTCTCTCCGCCACGAGCAACGTGGGTGCGGCCGGCGGGTCAGGCGGTGGTCGTCGGCCAGTGGGGGTGGAGGGGGTCGATGCGGTAGGGGTGGGTGTGGCGGTGGCCCGGGCCCGCGGTGGCGGCCATGTGGGGATGCTCGGCCGGGAGTTCGGGGTGGGCGTGCTCCCATTCGTCCGGATCGGCGCGCGGCCAGAGG
Organism: Streptomyces sp. NPDC014861; assembly: GCF_043081625.1. Lineage (NCBI taxonomy): Bacteria > Bacillati > Actinomycetota > Actinomycetes > Kitasatosporales > Streptomycetaceae > Streptomyces > Streptomyces sp. NPDC014861. The sequence continues at coordinate 41,681 of NZ_JBIBWV010000005.1, read as the reverse complement.
CGGGCGGCGGCGAGGGTCGCGGACAGGGCGACGACGGTGAGGGCGGCGGCGGAGGCCGCGGTGCCCGCACGGGCGGCGAGCCAGCCGGCGAGCGGGTAGGTGAGCAGCCAGCAGGCGTGGGAGAGGGAGAAGCGGGCGGCGAAGACCGCGGGCAGGTCCGGGTCGGCGGCGGACCGGCGCAGCAGCCGCCCGCCGGGGGTGAGGACCGCCGAGGTGGCGGCGCCGAGGCAGAACCAGAGGGCGAGCAGCGCGGGCCAGGCGGCGGCCGAGTGCGCTTCCGGACGGCCGGTGGCGAGTCCGGCGGTGAGCAGGGCGAGCGCGGTCGCGAGGACGCCGGCGGCGGGGAGCATGACGGCGCGGTCACCCGTACGGCCCAGCAGGCGCGGGAGGAGCAGGGCCGCGCCCATCGAGCCCGCTCCGTACGCGGCGAGGGCGAGGGAGACGTCGCGCGGCGGGCGCGCGAGGACGTCCTGGACGAGGACGACCGTCTCGACGAGGACCATCGCGCCGGCGGCGGCGACGGCCAGGTCGAGCGCGAGCAGGGCGCGCAGCCGGGGCGTGGCGAGGAGGAGCCGTACGCCGGGGATCCGCACCCCCGGAGGGCCGGTCCGGTCCTCCGGGGGGAGGCGCAGGGGCAGGACGAGGAGCGCCGAGACGAGGAAGCCGGCCGCGGTGCCGGTGAACAGCCGGTCGTACGGGACGAGGGCGAGGAGTGCGGCGGCGAGGACCGGGCTGGCGAGGCTCTCCAGGTCGTAGGCGAGGCGGGAGAGGGCGAGGGCCCGGGTGTAGTCGCGTTCCTCGGGCAGGACGCGCGGGATCGTCGCCTGGAAGGCGGGGGTGAAGACGGCCGAGGCCGCCTGGAGCAGCAGCACGAGCCCGTACACCTGCCACACCTGGTCCACGAAGGGCAGGACCAGCGCGGTGCCGAGCCGTACGAGGTCGGCCCCGACCAGCAGCGCCCGGCGCGGCACCCGGCGGGCCAGCATCCCGGCGAGCGGTGCCAGACCGACGTACGCCGCCATCTTGAGCGCGAGCGCGGTGCCGAGCACGGCGGGGGCGTGGGCGCCGGCGAGATCGTACGCGAGGAGGGCCAGGGCGACGGTCGCGAGGCCGGTGCCGGTGAGGGCGACGGCCTGGGCGAGGAAGAGGTGCCGGTAGGTGCGGTCGCGCAGGACGGACAGCATGGGGACGCCCTCGGTCGGCGGTCGGGTGCGGGGCCCCTCACGGTAGCCGACATGTGCATGTGTGCGCACATGTCGAACGGAAAAGAGTGCGGCCGACGCGGGGCCCGGCGCCTCAGTCGTGCCAGGGTTCTCCCGTCACCACGTGGTCGGCCCTGTTGAGCGCCTCGACGACCAGCCGCTTCAGATGCCCGTCCGGCAGCGCGTACACCACCCGCCGGCCGTCCTTGCGCGCCTGCACCAGCCCGCCGAGCCTCAGCTTGGCCAGGTGCTGGCTGACCGCAGGCCGCGCGGCCCCGCACGTTTCCGTCAGGGCGCCGACGTCGGCCTCGCCGCGCGTGAGCACCCACAGCAGCTGGAGCCGGGTGGGGTCGCTGAGCAGCCCGAACACCTCGGCCGCCGCGGCGAGCTCCGGCGCCCCCGGGGTCCGCGGATGGACGGGGGACACGGCCTGTTCGCGTACGGGATCCGCCATGCGCCCATCGTAGGGAGGCGGGGGCGGGGCCGGACCGGGAGGGAGGACCGGGTGTCCGCGGATCGGGACGGGTGACCGATCCGTGGACCGCCGTGCACGGGAACACGCTCTCGGGTGAGGATGCTGCGGACGGCCGGTCCATGGCCGGGAGCAAGGAGAGACGACGATGACCATCGAGTGGCGCTACACCATCCACCCCGGCCTCGGCGTGCTCTCCCTGGCCGGCTTCCTCGGCCAGGAGGCCGTGGGGCGGTTCCAGGGAGCCGTCGGCTGGGCCGTCGCGCGCGGCACCGGGCCGGTGGTCCTGGACCTGACCGGGCTGCGCGGGTGGTCCGACGGCGGCCGGCTCGCCGTGTCCGAGGCCGCGTCGCGGCTCGCCGCGGAGGGACGTGGGCTGGAGCTCGCCGCCGTGCCCGAGGGCGGGGCGGGCGGCAGCTTCGGGGACGGGCAGGCGGTCATCGCGGTGTACGGCGACCTCGCCGCCGCGCTCGCCGCCCACCGGGACCGGGGCATCGAGGAACGCGAATGGCGTAGCGACGCCTGGCCCGGGAGCGCCTGAGCGGCCCGAACGGAGCCGAGGGGAGCCGAGCAGAGCTGGACGGCCCTGGGCAGACCTGGGCGAACCTGGGTGGACCTCAGCGGACTCGGCCCTCGGTCCGGCCCTCCCTCCGGTCTGGGCCGCCCCGCCTCGACTCGTCCCGACTGAGGCGCCCGACCCAAAGCCAACCGGCCGCCCCGCGCCCCGCCCGAGGCGTACCGGCCGCCCTTCGGCGCCCCCGCGCCGTCGCTCAGAACCAGTGCAGGCAGTGCGGCCGGCGGTCCGTGCGGAAGAGGGCGTCGGCCCGTGCGGCCGCGTCCGGTTGGTGGGCGCGCACGTGTCCGGCGCGTACGAGGGTGCTGGGCGCCGTACCGCCGAGGTAGACCGATCCGAGGTCGCTCACGTCCAGGGTCAGGTCGGGGTCGCGGTCCGTGGGGACGCAGTCGGCCTTGCCGTCCCGGACCGTCAGCAGGTGCCGTCCGCGTTCGCCCAGGAAGTCGTCCTCGACGTCGAGGACGAGTTCGCCGTCCGTGAGCCAGCCGCCGCGCGCGGTGAGCGCGCGCGGGACGTCGAGCAGGCGGACCCAGAGCCAGTCGGTGTCGTGGCTCGCCTCGGCGGCGCGGTAGTCGGCGAACCGGTGGCGCAGCGGATGGTCCACCGGGACGTGCTTGAGGACCACCTGGGTGACGAGGTCGTGGGCGAGGGCGAAACCGGCCAGTGCCGCGAAGACCTCGTCGTCGCCGGTGACGATCTCGTCGACCGTCAGGGTGCCGGAGTCCACGGAGTAGGAGGCGTATCCGTCAGGGCTCCCCTCGGCGTCCCGGTGGACGGCGACGTGGCGCGGCGGGGAGCCGACCGGGGGCTGCCCCGCGCCCAGGGCCCACCAGCGGTGGGGGCGGGAGAGCGCGCCGGGCCGGGAGCGGCGATAGCGGTCGTAGACCTCTTCGAGGAGCGGGCCGCAGTCGGCCCGCCGCAGCAGCTCGACCGACCCCGCGTCACGCGCGGCCGGGCCACTGACCGCGCCGCCCGCGCGGGGGCGCGCGAAGGCTCCGCGGTGGCGGGGGACGGTCAGCCGCCCGGTGGAGGTCGCGGGGCCGTAGCCGAACCGGCGGTAGATCACGGCCTCGGAGGCCAGCAGCACCGAGAGGACTTCACCTCGGGCCCGCAGATCGGCGAGCTGACGCCTCATCAGCGCGCTGAGCACGCCCTGGCGTCGGTGCGTGGGCACGACCCCCACGGCGGTCACGCCGGAGACCGGGACGACGGTCTCGCCGGGCAGGGTGAGCTCGAAGGTGTACGCGCCGGCGGTACCGACGGGGCGCCCGCCCGGGGCGAGGGCCATCAGGTTCCGGTCCATTTCGAGGGCCGACCACCAGACCCCGCCGCCGTTCGCGCGCGGTTCCTCCGCGAAGAGGCCGAAGGCGGAGAGCATGGTGTCGACGAAGACGGCGCGGTCCTCGTCGGTGGTGGGACGGATCTCCATCGTCGGCGCATCCTCCTCGTGTCGGCGCCACCGCTCCGTGACGCCCGGCTCCCCAGTGCAGCGGGAGCGCCGAGGCCCGGTCAAACGAATTACGAGGGGCTCGGCACGCGCGGGGCAGGCGGGCCGAACACCCCTCCGGGTGCGGTCAGTCGAGGCAGAACTCGTTACCCTCGATGTCCCGCATCGCGATGCAGGACTCGTTCTCACCGTCGGCGTACAGCGTGTAGTCGTGCACGGCGCCGAGCGCGACGAGACGCGCGCACTCCGCCTCCAGGACGGCCAGCCGCTCCGCCCCGACGAGTCCGGTGCCGGCCCTCACGTCGAGGTGGACCCGGTTCTTGACGACCTTGCCCTCGGGGACGCGCTGGAAGAACAGTCGGGGCGCGCCCTCCACGGGGTCGATCCACGCCCAGTCCGCGCCCCGCCGTCCCGGCTCCGTGCGGTCGAAGTCCTCCCAGGAGGCGAACCCCTCCGGCGGTGGGGCCGATTCGTACCCCAGCACCGAGCGCCAGAAGCGGGCGACCCGCTCGGGTTCGGCACAGTCGAAGGTGATCTGGACCTGCTTGATCGACGGCATCGCGCCATCATAGGGCGGGGTTTCCGACCCGCCCAGCTGTTTTCGCGCGGCCCGGGAGCGCCCCTGTGACGCGACCCGGACCGCCCCTGTGGCGTGGCCGGAACCACCCCCGCGCAGCGGTCCGGGACGGCACTCCGCGCAGCGGTCCAAGACCGCCCTGTGCGCAGTGGAACCCGGCCGCGCGCCCGCGTCGTCGCCGTCGTCGCCGTCGTCGCCGTACGGAATCATGGTCGGATGGACGCTCGTTTCCTCAGCATCTCCGCACTCTCCGAAGGGCCTTCCGCGGCCTCCTCCGCTGCCACGTCCACGGTCACGTCGGCGGCCGACCCCGCTGCCCCGTCCGGCGCCCCGTCCGTGGCGGTCGTCGTGGACGTCATGCGCGCCTGCACCGTGGCCGCCTGGGCCTTCGCCCGGGGCGCGGAGAAGATCGTCCTCGCCGCGTCGCTGGAGGAAGCCCTGGCGCTCCGGTCGCACCACCCGGAGTGGGTGGCACTCAAGGACGGGGCCCCCGCGCCCGGCTTCGGCCTCGTCAACTCGCCGGGACTGCTCCGCTCCGCCGACCTCACCGGGCGGACGGTCGTGCAGAAGACCACGGCGGGAACGGTCGGCGCTCTCGCGGTGAAGGACGCGGACCTCGTGCTGTGCGCGGGGTTCGTGGTGGCGGAGGCGACCGCCCGGGTGCTGCGCGAGCGCGGGAGCGGATCGGTCACGTTCGTGGTCACGGGCGAGGACGGGCGGGCGGACGAGGACCTGGCCTGCGCCGAGTACATCGCCGGCCGGACCGTCGAACCCGGTACGGACGCCGCCGCGTTCCTCCGCCGTGCCGCCGCGTCACGCGCCGCCGTCGAGCTGGCGACGGGGGTGCGGGAGGGCGCCCACCCGGACGACGTCGCCCTCTGTCTGGAGCTCGACCGGTTCCCGTTCGCCATGGTGGCGGCCCTGGAGGGCTCCCTCATGGTTCTGCGCCCGCACCCCGCGCCCCGCGCGGACGGCGACGCCCCGAACTGAGCGCGGCCACCGGCCCCGTCCCGTCGGCATCGCGCCCGCCCCACCCCTCCTGTCCGGCGGCACGCCGTCCGCCCCTTCCCCCTGAGCCGGTCCGGGGCGGCGTTCGACTCCCCCTTCAGCCGGTCTGGGGGGTGTGTTCGGCCCTCCCCCTCCGCCGGTCAGCCGGTCCGGGGCGCCGTTCGCTCCATCCTTCTCATCCGGTCGGGGCAGCGTCCGAGCCTCCCCTCTCCGCCGCTCGGGGCAGCGTCCGAGCCTCCCCCTCTCCGCCGGTCGGGGCGGCGTCGCACCCACCCCCTCGCCCCGCCCGGGCTGGCCCACCCTCTCCCCCTCTCGTTCATATTCATGAACAGCAATCACGTACCCGCTTATTGACGCGCCTTCGACACTCGCCCTAGCGTCGGCGCGAGCATTCCCAGAAAGCGCTTTCCCCCGTGTCCGAGCCGCCTCCCCCACCAGGAGACACCGATGCGCACCCCTTCCCTCGCCGTGAGCGTGGGCCTCGTCGCCGGCACCCTCGTCGCGCTGTCCACCCCCGGCGGCGCGCAGGCCGCGACGGCCCGGTACGAGGCCGAGACCTCGCCCGCCGTCTGCACCGGCACGATCGACTCCGACTGGACCGGGTTCTCCGGCAGCGGCTTCTGCAACGGCACCAACGCCGTCGGCGCGGCCGCCCAGTTCACCGTGCCGGCGTCCGCCGCCGGGACCGCGACGCTCACCGTGCGGTTCGCCAACGGCACGACCGCCTCCCGCCCCGCCGACGTCGTCGTCAACGGCACGACCGTGGCGGCGGGGGTGCCCTTCGAGTCCACCGGCGCCTGGACGGGGTGGACGTCGAAGACGTTCACCGTGCCGGTCGCGCCCGGGAACAACACCGTCCGGCTGAGCCCGACGACCGCCGCCGGGCTGCCCAATGTCGACCACGTCGAGCTCTCCACCACGGACACCCCGGCCCCCTCCGGCCCCGCGCTCTACGTGTCGCCGGCCGGTACCGCGGGCGCCTCCGGCACCCAGGCCGACCCGACGACGCTGGCCTCGGCGATCAGCCGGATCGGCGCGGGCGGCACGATCTACCTGCGCGGCGGCACGTACGCGCACGCGCAGACGGTGACCGTCGCCCCCGGCAACAACGGCACCTCGGCCGCCCGGAAGACCATCGCCGCCCTCCCCGGCGAGACGCCGGTCCTCGACTTCTCCGCGATGGCCGAGTCCTCGTCCAACCGGGGGCTCGCCCTGAACGGCGACTTCTGGCACGTGAAGGGCCTGATCGTCCAGCGCGCCGGGGACAACGGCATCTACGTCGGCGGCAGCGACAACGTGATCGAGCGCACGGTCACCCGCTTCAACCGGGACACCGGCCTCCAGCTGGGACGGATCGCCTCCTCCACCCCGCGCGACCGGTGGCCGGCCCGCAACCTCATGGTGAGCGTCGAGTCGCACGACAACGCCGACACCGCGGGCGAGAACGCCGACGGGTTCGCCGCCAAGCTGACCACGGGTCCGGGGAACGTCTTCCGGCACGCGGTCGCCCACCACAACATCGACGACGGCTGGGACCTGTACACCAAGCCGGACACCGGCCCTATCGACCCGGTGACGATCGAGTACTCGCTGGCGTACACGAACGGCACCCTGTCGGACGGCACCGTGAACGCCAACGGCGACCGCAACGGCTACAAGCTCGGCGGGGAGTCCATCGCCGTCGACCACGTGGTGCGGCGCAGCATCGCGTACCGCAACGGCAAGCACGGCTTCACCTACAACAGCAACCCGGGTTCGCTGAAGGTCTCCGAGAACATCTCGGTCGACAACGCGCAGCGCAACTACACCTTCGAGGCGGGCACTTCCGTCTTCCGCGGCAACACCTCCTGCCGGAGCACGAGCGGCGGCACCAACGACAAGCTGGTGGGCGACGCCGACGCCACCAACCAGTTCTGGACCGGTGCGAACGGCTCGCGCTGCGCGAACCACGGCGGCGCGCTCGGCTGGTCCTTCGCCTCGAACGGCTCGCTCGCCGTCACCTTCGGGGGCAGGCCCGTCACCTGGTGACCCGCGAACCGCGCGTCCGTGCCCGGCTGTTCAGGGCGCGGGCGCGCGGTTCCCTGCCCCAGGGCGTACGCGGCCCGCAGGTCGTCCCCGTCGGAGGCAGCGCGGGCGAGGGAGCGGAGGGCGGAGCCCCGGTCCACCGCCTCTCCGCCCTCCCCCCCCCTCGGCCCGGTACCGTTCTCCCGGCTCGGAGGAGGACGGACATGACCGCGGAGAAGACCGACGAGGTGGTCGGCCCGCTCGACCGGGGGCTCGCCGTGCTGCGGTCCGTGGTCGCCGGTGCCGACGGGCGCCGGGGGCTCGGCGAGATCGCCCGGGAGACCGGGCTCGCCCGGTCCACGGTCGACCGCGTCGCCACCACGCTCGGCGCCCTCGGCGTGCTGCGCGCCGAGGGGCGCGACCTGCTGCTCGCCCCAGGCGCCGCCGAGATCGGCAACGCCTATCTCGACCACTGCGGGCTGCCCGGGCTCCTCGGCCCGCACGCCGCCGCGCTCGCCGACCTCCTCGACGCACCGGTGTCGCTCGCCGTCCCCGACGGGGACGGCGTCCGCTTCCTCACCCAGGCGGCCCGGCGCCGCGCCATGGCCATCTCGTTCCGCCCCGGGGACCTGCTGCCGGCCGAACGCTGCGCGCCCGGCGCCCTGTTCGCGGCCGAGTGGGACGAGGGACGGTTCGCCGCGTGGCGGGAGCGACGCGGGGGGACGCACCCGGACGAGGCCGGCTTCGCGGCCCGGGTGCGCAGGGCCCGCGAGCGCGGGGTGGCCGTCGACGACCAGTTGATCGAGCCGGGCCTGGTCGCGGTCGCCCTGCCGGTACGGGACCCGTCGGGCGCGGTGGTCTGCGCGGTCGCCGTCGCCGGCCACACCAGCCGGCACGACGCCGCGGCCCTGGAGGCGCTGGCCCTCCCGGCGCTCGCCCGGACCGCCGCCGCGATGGAGGCGGCGCTCGGCGCGGGCGGCGGGCGGCCCGAGCCCGCCGGTCCCCTCGGCGCGGGCGGTGGGCGGCCCGAGCCGGCCGGTCCGCTCGCCGCCGTCGACGGCCCCGCGCTCAAGGAGGAGCTCGGCTCCGGCTTCCTCCAGTCGCTGGCCCGGGGCCTCGACGTGCTGCGCGCCTTCGGAGCCATACGCGGGCCGGCCCGGCTCACCGATCTCGCCCGGCTCTCCGGGCTGCCCCGGGCGACCGCCCGCCGCTCCCTCCTCACCCTGTGCCACCTGGGGTACGTACGCGAGGAGCCCGCCGGTTTCGTCCTCCTCCCCCGCGTGCTCGAACTCGGCCATGCCCGGCTCTCCGCCCTCACGCTCCCCGAGATCGCCACCCCGCACCTGGTCCGACTCGTCCGGACCGTGCGCGAGTCGGCGTCGGTGGCGGTGCTCGACGGCGACGACATCCGGTACGTGGCCCGGGTCGCGGGCAGCCGCCTCCTGCACATCGACATCGTGGTGGGCACCCGCCTGCCCGCCTACGCCACCTCCATGGGCCGGGTGCTGCTCGGGGCGCTTCCGGAGGCCGAGCGGGACGCCCGGCTCGGGAGGATCGTGCCGGAGGCCCTGACGCCCCGGACGCTGACCGGGGTCGCGGAGCTGCGCGAGGCGGTCGCGACCACCGCCGGACGGGGCTTCGGGTGGGTGGAGGAGGAGCTGGAGGAGGGCCTGCGGTCGATCGCGGTGCCGGTCCGCGACGGCGCCGGCCGGGTGGTCGCCGCGCTCAACGTGGCGCTCGCCGCCGGTCGTTCGTCCCCGGAGGAGAGCCTGGCGACGCTCCTGCCGCGGCTGCGGGAGACGGCCGGCCGGATCTCGGCCGATCTGGCGTCGGTGGGCCGCCACACTCCGGTCCCGAGCGGCTGACAGCCCGCCGGACGCGCTAGGTCCGCCCTCGCCCCGTGGAGGCCCTGTCGTCCGGCCGCAGCGTCTCCAGCGCCGTCAGCAGCAGTTCCAGGGCGAAGGGGTAGCCGCTCCGGCTCATGTCGGCGGCGAGGAGGGGGTACGTCGCCGCGATGTGCGGGTGCGTCCCGGGCGGGAGCCGGCCGTAGACCTCCCCCCAGACCTCGGTGTCCGCCGCGCCCGCGGCCTCCGGCAGCGCGGCGGCGGCCGCGTCCTGGGCGGCGAAGGCCAGGGCCTGGTCGACGAAGGCATGGTAGGCGCGGACCGCGAGGGCGTCGGGGAAGCCGCCGTTCCGCAGGATGCCGAGGATCGTCTCGACCGCGCGCGTCTCGTTCGGTCCGCCCGTCGTGCGGTGCGCCGCCAGCAGCGCGGCCTGGGGCTGGGCGACGTAGGAGCCGTGGATCCGCCGTCCCATCGCGCGCAGGTCGGTCCGCCAGTCGCCGCTCGCCTCCCAGCCCTCCTGCGCCTGGCCGATGACCTCGTCGGCGATGGCGATGAGCAGGGCGTCGGTGTTGCGGAAGTAGCGGTAGAGGGCGCTGGGGTCGGCGCCGAGGGCGGCGCCGAGCCGGCGCACGGAGAGGGCTTCGGCGCCGTGCAGGGCCACCAGGCGCAACGCGGTGTCGACGATGAGCCGTTCGGAGAGGACGGCGCCCTGCTTGGTGGGCCGGCGGCGGCGCCGGCTTCCTTCGGGTACGACGCGAGCGGACGACATGGTGGGGACCTTACGACAACACCATTGACGTGTAAACGCGCGGCGGGCTTCCATGGCGCCCGTCACCGGTTCGGCGACGCCCCGTGAGAGCCGGACGCCCACCACGGCCGGTACGGGGTCGCGCGCCCACACACGCCCCCGCACGCCCGCACGACCCCGTACGCACCTACGAACCCGTACACCCGCAGGACCCCGCTGTGCCCGTACGCCCGCACGACCCCGCCATTCCCGTACGACCCGTGGTCCCGTCCGGCGCCGGACGGGGCCGGACGACCCCGTACGACACCGGCCTCACGGCGCGCTCCCCGCGCCGCCCCGGCCGGCCGTCGTCCATCCCGCGCCCGTCACGGCGTGGCCGCACGCAAGGGAGCTGGTATGCCCCAGGCCGATCTGGTCTTCACCGGAGGCCCCGTCCTCACCCTGGATCCGGCGCGGAGCCGGGCCACCTCGCTCGCCGTGACCGGCGACCGGATCACGGCCGTGGGCCACGACGAGGTGCGCGAGCTGATCGGGCCCGGCACCGAGGTGGTGGACCTGGCCGGCAAGCTGCTGCTGCCCGGCTTCCAGGACGCCCACATCCACGCGGTGGGCGGCGGCTGCGAGCTCGCCGAGTGCGACCTGACCGGGAGCGTCGACGCGGCGGAGTACCTGGCGCGGATCCGCGCGTACGCCGAGGCGCACCCGGACCGGGAGTGGATCACCGGCGGCGGCTGGTCGCTGGAGAGCTTCGAGGGCGGCCTGCCGACCCGGCAGCTCCTCGACTCGGTCGTCCCGGACCGCCCCGTGCTGCTGTCGAACCGCGACCACCACGGCGCCTGGGCCAACACGCGGGCCCTGGAGCTGGCCGGGATCACCGCAGGCACCCCCGATCCGGCCGACGGCCGGATCGAGCGGGAGGCGGACGGCGGCCCGAGCGGCATGCTCCAGGAGGGCGCGACCGGGCTGGTCTCCCGGCTGGTGCCGCCGAGCACCGCGCAGGACCGGCTCGCCGGGCTGCTGCGGGCGCAGCGGCTGCTGCACTCGCTGGGCGTCACGGGCTGGCAGGACGCGCTGCTCGGCGCGTTCAACGGCATGGCCGACCCGTCGGACGCGTATCTGACGGCGGCCGGGGACGGTTCGCTCACCGCCCGGGTGACCGGCGCGCTGTGGTGGGACCGCGAAAGGGGCGCCGAGCAGATCCCCGAGCTGGTGGAGCGCCGGCGGCGGCTGACCTCGGGCCGCTTCCGGGCGACCTCGGTCAAGATCATGCAGGACGGCGTCGCGGAGAACTTCACGGCCGCGATGACCGCCCCCTACCTCGACGGCTGCGGCTGCGCGACCGGCAACAGCGGGCTCAGCTTCGTCGACCCGGAGGCGCTGCGCGGTCACGTGACGGCGCTGGACGCCCTCGACTTCCAGGTGCACTTCCACGCGCTCGGCGACCGGGCGGTCCGGGAGGCGCTGGACGCGGTCGAGGCGTCGATCACGGCCAACGGCCGCCGTGGCAACCGCCACCACCTCGCCCACCTCCAGGTGGTGCACCCCGCCGACCTGCCCCGGTTCGCGGCGCTCGGCGCGATCGCCAACATCCAGCCGCTGTGGGCGGCGCACGAGCCGCAGATGGACGAGCTCACCATCCCCTTCCTCGGCGAGGAGCGGGCGGCCTGGCAGTATCCCTTCGGCTCGCTGCTGCGTTCGGGGGCGACCCTGGCGGCGGGCAGCGACTGGCCGGTTTCCAGCCCGAACCCGCTGGAGGGCATCCACGTCGCCGTGAACCGGCGTGCCCCGGAGACCCCCGAGGAGAAGGTCTTCTACCCGGAGGAGCGCCTCGACCCGCTCTCCGCGCTCGCCGCGTACACCGCCGGCGCGGCGCACGTGAACGGGCACGACGACGCGGGCAGCCTGGCCGCCGGGAACCTCGCGGACCTGGTCGTCCTCGACCGGGACGTCCTGGCCGCGCCGGCCGACGAGATCGCCGGGGCCCGGGTGGAGCGCACCTACGTCGGCGGCAGGTCCGTGTACGAGGCCTGACCGGCCGCGCGTACGGCTCCGGCGCCGGGTCGGCCGAGCGTCCCACCGCGTCACCCGCCCGGTCCGGCCCCCTCCCACCCCGCCGGACCCGCCGGACCCGCCGGACCCGCCACGGTCTCGATGGGCGGGAGCGGCGGGCCCGGCTCCGCGCGGGTCGCGGCGGCCAGTTCCTCCGGCGGTTCCGCGCCGTCCCTCACCGCCTCGACGTAGGCCTTCGCCTCGCGCGGGCCGAGGCGGGGAGCCCGCCGGCGCAGGTGGGCCATCGCGGCCACCGCTCCCCGGGAGACGACGAGTTCGCGTACGGCGGCGGCGAGCGGGTCGGGCGGCCGGACGCCCCGCACCTCGGTGAGGTACCGCTCCTCCCAGCCCTCGTCGTCCCACCGGACCTCGGGGACGAAGTGAAGGCTGCCGTCCTGCCGGTCCACCAGGTAGTGGCCGCCGACGAAGCTGCCGCGCGGGCCCTCGCCCCGGGCCTGCTCCGCCGAGCGCCAGAAGACGAGCCAGCCGACCGCCCGTTCCTCCACGTGATAGAGGTCGGGCGTCGGCGGGGGACCCTGCCACGGCCACGTCGGCAGGTTCCGGGCGAGGAAGGATCCGACGAGCGCGACCGCGCGTTCCCTGGAGATCACCGGGTCATCATTCCGCACCCGTCACCCGGTCGAGCACGGCCCGGACCGCGCGGACGACGGCCTCGCGGGACGCGTCCGTGCGGTCCAGCGCCTCGAACCCGTGCCGGCCGTCCGGCACGTCGACGATCTCGACGTCCGCACCGTGCTTCACGGCGGCCGTGAGGAACTCCTCCACCGTCGTCGCGAACGCCGGGTGTTCGCGGCCGGCCCGGACGAGGACCACCGGCAGCGCTCCGGCACCCGCGACCGCAGCCGCCGGTCGGAAGCGCCGCTCGACGGTCTCCCAGCCGGGCGGTGTGCCGAGGACGGGGTACGAGAGGGCCAGGCACCGCAGCCACGGCGGGGGCGCCGCCAGCCAGTCGGCGGCGAGGAGGCCCCCGCCGGAGAAGATCCAGAGCGCGATCCGGTCCGGATCGACCCGGGGGTGGGCGCGCAGCGTCTCCAGCGCCTGGGCGATGTCGCCGGCGGCGCGGGCGTAGTCGGTCAGCGCGTGCAGCCGGTGGTCGACGGTGGCACCGACCGCGCCGAGCCCGGCCAGGTACCGGGCGTAGCCCCGGTAGAGGGGGGTGTCGCGCGGGGTCGGGGCGCGATCGGCGTCGACGGGCCCGCCATGCACGAAGAGGACGGCGGGGCGGCGCCCCTCGCCGTCCGGCGGGTACACGTCGAGGCGGCCGCTCCGTTCGTACGGGTACTCGGCGGTGTCCAGCAGGAACTCCCGCTTCTCGTCGGAGGGTCGCTCCTCCCCGAGGGAGATCCGCCGCCCCTCCCCCGCCGCCGCGCGCACGAGGACGTCGGCGAGTTCCGCGGGGTGGGAGAGCATCGGCCAGTGTCCGGCGGGGAGTTCGAGGAAGGCGTACCCGGGTCCCACCAGCTTCCGGAAGCGCGGCGGTCCCGTGCGGACCAGCATCTCGACGACGTCGACGTCCGGCCCGTCCGCCGTGCACATCACGGCACTCGCCGGGACCCGGTCCAGGCCGTCGCCGAGCCGCAGGGGTTCGGTGAGGGTGCGGGCGGGCTGCGGCACGGCCAGCCGGTCCAGCCGGGCGAGGTCGTCCGCGGAGAGGCCGTCGAGGCTCCCCCAGTTCGCCCACTCCTCCCCTCGGGGCGGCGGGAGCGGTGTGGTGTCGCGGCCGAGCCGTTCCCGGACGGTCTCGTCGCGGACGAGCAGCAGGGCCGGGTCGCCGTCCGAGGGGAGCCCCGCGGCGAGGTAGACAACCCGGGCCACCCGCTCGGGGCGCCGGTCGGCGGCGGCGAGCACCGGGTGGATGCCGTAGCCGTGCCCGACGAGGACGGTCTCCGGGTCGGCGATCCGGTCGAGGAGCGCCACCAACTCCTCGGCGTGCGTGCCGAGTCCGGCCTCCGGGTCGCCGTCCGACGTCACCTGGTACGCCTGCGCCCCGGCCTTCCTCAGGCGCTCGGCCACCCCGTCCCACAGCCATCCTCCGGTGAACGCCTCCCCCACCAGAACGAACGCCGTCATCCCCGCCTCCTCGTGTTCGTGCCGCGCTGCTCACGCCGCGCCCACCGCGCCCACCGCGGCTGTCGGCAGGCTAGGAGCTCCCCCCGGGGGAGATTCCACTCCCGGCCCGGCGGCTAGGGTCGACGGAGGGGCGCGGGGCGGGGGCGGGACGGAGGGCGGGAGGCGGTGCGGGTGACGGCGGCGGACGGCGGGACATGGAGCATCGGTGAGCTGGCCGGGCGTGCCGGGGTGACGGTGAAGACCGTGCGGTACTACTCGGACCGGGGGCTGCTCCCCGAGGCCGGGCGCAGCGGCGGCGGGCACCGGCGGTACGGCTCCGGCGCGCTGGTCCGGCTGCGGGAGATCCGGTCGCTGCGCGCACTGGGCCTCGGCGTGGCCGAGGTGGCGCGGGCCCTGGAGGACGACGGCCGGCTGGCGGAGGTGGTGGCCGGGGAGCTGCGGGGCGTGGCGCGGGAGCGGGCGGCGCTGGCGTGGCGGGAGGCGTCACTGCGACTGCTCGCGGAATGCGACGGCGTTGAACGGGCCGAGCTTCTGCCCCTGTTGGGCGCGTCGGTGCTGCCGCCCGACCTGGACGAGGTGGTCCGGTTCTGGCGTCGCTCGCTGCCCGTGCGCCTGCCGGCGCCGCTGGTGACACGGGTCCTGGACGAGGTGGTGCCGGTGCCTCCGGACGATCCGTCCCCCGGTCAGGTACGGGCCTTCGCCCGGCTGGGCGCGCTGGTCGCGGACCCCGCTCCGGGGCGGGCGCCGGGGCCGCCGCTGCGGGGCGAGCGGTACCGGCCGGCGGTGCTGTACGAGGGCTTGGGCGAGGCGTACGACCTGGCGGGCGCGGAGGCGCTGGCCGGGCGTCCACCGGCCGGCCGGGAGGCCCTGGACTGCTTCGCCGACGCGTACGCGCTGGCACTCGGGGAGCGGGACTCGCCCCTCTTCCGGCGACGCCTCGCGGAGCTGCTCGGCCGGGAGGAGACGGCGGTGATGGCGCGGTACTGGAAGCTGGTCGTGCCGCTGCTCCCGGCCGACCGGCCGGCCCTGGGCCTGCTGCACCACCACCTGACGGAGGCACTGACCCCGGCTGACCGGTTGACCGGGTTGACCGGGTTGACCGACTGACCCGCTGACCGACGGACCGGTTGACCCGCTGACCCGCTGACCGGTTGACCCGCTGACCCCCGTGTCCCCGCCGCTGGGTCCCGTCCTGGAGCACACCCGGCGGGTCCGCCGCCGCCCGCCGCCCGGTGCCCGGTGGCCGGCGGCCGGCCCCCGCCCCCGTACCGCGCGGGCTGCCGGTGTTTCGGATGGTGGGCGGCCGGCCGTCCGCCTGATGGGCGCGGTGGTGGCGGATCTCCACCCCTTGTCGACGTCTGCGCAGGTCAGCGCCGTACGGCCGAGGCCTTCGGTGGCGCAATACTGCGGCAACACCACCGGGGCCGTACCCCGGTTACGTTCCCTGCCATGCCCGCCGAACGCACCGCCACCTCCCTCCCGGTCGCCGCCGCCCGCCGTCGCCGGCTGCGCGCGGATCGGGCGCGGCAGCTCGCCGACCTGCTGCGGCACCAGATCCTGACCGGCGCCTTCCCCCGGGGTGTGCTGCCGCTGGAGGACGTTCTCGCGGCCGACCACCACGCCAGCCGGAACACCGTCCGGCAGGCCCTCGACCTGCTGCGCGGCGAGGGCCTGGTGGAACGGCAGCCGGGGGTGGGGACGGTGGTCGTCGGCGAGAAGTACCCGCACGGCCTGGACCGGCTCCAGGGGCTCGCCGAGACCCTGCACGAGCACGGCAGGGTCACCAACGAGGTGCGGAACCTCGGTCCGGTACGGGCGCCCGGACCGGTGGCGCACCGGCTCGGTCTGCCGGACGACGCGGACGTGCTCTGCGTCGAGCGGCTGCGCCGGCTGAACGGGCTGCCGCTCTCGCTCGACCTGTCGTACCTGCCCATGGACGTCGGTGGTGAACTCCTCGGCTGCGACCTGGAGAACACGGACGTGTTCCGGCTCCTGGAGCAGCTGACCGGCGGGCCGCTCGGCCACGCGGACATCATTCTGGAGGCGGTGACCGCCGACGCGCACGCGGCGGCGGTCCTCCAGGCCCCGCGCGGCGCCGCCCTGCTGATGCTGGAGCGCCTCACCCATCTGCCCTCCGGACGGCCGGTGGACCTGGAGTTCATCCGCTTCCGCGGCGACCGGATCACCATGAGCGGCGTCCTGCGCCGCTCCCTCTGACAGCCCCCTTCCCTCCCGGAGAACGCCATGCCCCTCGTGCCCCAGCGCGCCGACGTGCCCGTGACGATCGACGAGTCCCGTTGCATCGACGGCTGCACCCTCTGCGTCGACATGTGTCCGCTGGACTCGCTCGCGATCCGCGAGGAGGACGGCAAGGCGTACATGCACGTGGACGAGTGCTGGTACTGCGGCCCGTGCGCAGCCCGCTGCCCCACCGGCGCGGTGACCGTCAACATGCCCTATCTGCTCCGGTGAAAGGCGCCGAACTCCCATGAGGACGAGAAGAATCGCGCGGCCGCTGCTGCCGCTGGCACTGCTCCTCCCGCTCGTCACCGCCTGCGGCGGCCCGGCCGGCGCGGACGGGGAGCCGGACGGGACCGTGACGGTCACCGTCGGCTACCAGTCGAAGACCATCAACACGGTGACCGCCGGCACGCTGCTGCGCTCGCTCGGCTATTTCGAGGAGGAGCTGGCGGCCCAGGGCCGGAAGGACGGTGTCCGCTACCGGGTCCGGTGGCAGGACTACGCGACGGGGGCGCCGATCACCGCGCAGATGACCGCCGGGAAGATCGACATCGGATCGATGGGCGACTTCCCGCTGCTCCTCAACGCGGCCCGGGGCCGCCAGCTGAAGGAGCCCACCCGGCTCGTCTCGGTGACCGGATACAACCTGCGCGGTGGTCTCAACACCGTCGTCACGGCGCCGGGTTCGGGACTGCGGTCGCTCGCGGACCTGAAGGGCAAGAGGGTGTCGACGAGCGTCGGCTCCGCCGCCGACGGCACGCTGGTACGGGCGCTGCGCCGGGCGGGCCTCGACCCGGCGAAGGACGTCGCCAAGCTCAACCAGCAGCCCAGTGTGGGCGCTTCGGCGCTGGCGGGCGGCAGCGTGGACGCCCTGTCGCAGTTCGTCGCCTGGCCCGGCCTGCTCGCCTTCCAGGGCAAGGCGCAGGCGTTGTACGACGGGGCGGAGCTGGACCTGCCGACCTTCCACGGGGTCACCGTGCGCGAGGAGTTCGCGCGCGAGCGGGCGGAGGTCCTGGACGCGTTCCTGCGGGCGCAGCGGCGGGCCACGGACCGGCTGCGGTCGGCTCCGGTGGCGTCCGCGGAGTCCGTCGCGAAGGAGACGGGGCTGCCCGCCGAGGTGGTGTACCTCTACAACGGCGCCCAGGGCGTCGCGACCTTCGACCCCGAGCTGCGGCCCGAGCTGCTGGCCGCGCTGAAGGAGGACGTGCCGGTGCTGCGGGAGGCCGGTCTGGTGAAGGACGTCGACGTGGACGCCTTCGTCGACCCGGCGCCGCTGAAGCGGGCGGTCACCGCCACCGGATATCCGAGGGCGGGCGCGGCGAAGGCGGAGCTGTGGCTGCGCGGGCAGTCCTCGACCCGCGCGTTCGGTTCGGCGGGGGAGCTGTTGAAGGCGGTCGCCGCGGCCGGGCCGGGGAAGGTCCGGGCGGCGTACGTGCCGGACGCGGTGACCGGGACCCCGTGGTTCGCGGACCGGGCGGTGTGGGTCGAGGGCGGCGGCGCCTGGCGGGCGTTCGTGACGCGGGCGGCGGCCGAGCGGTGGGTCGCCGCCCACGCCGGTTCGCGGGTCGTGCCGTACGCGGACGCCGTCCGGGCGGCGGGCTCGTGAGCGCGGCGAGGGCGGGGCGCCGCCTGGTCCGGGCGGGGTCGCTGCTGGCCGCGCTGGGGCTGTGGCAGGTGCTCACCGCGTACGACGTGAACCTGTGGCTGCGGTTCGAGCAGTTCCCGACGGTCGGTGAGGTCGCCTCGGCGCTGGCCGACCGGGTGGGCACGGCGGCCTACCGGCAGGACCTCGGGCACAGCCTGCGCCGGATCGTGACGGGCTTCCTGCTGGCCGCGGTCCTCGGGGTGGCGGCCGGCACGGCGATCGCCCGCTCGCGGTGGGCGGCCGACCTGCTGGGCCCGCTGGTGGAGGTGGTGCGCCCGATCCCGGCGATCGCCCTGGTGCCGGTGGCGATCCTGCTGCTGCCGACGAACGAGCAGGGGATCGTCTTCATCACCTGCGCCGCCGCGTTCTTCCCGGTGCTGGTCTCGACCCGGCACGCGGTGCGGGCGCTGAGCCCGGTGTGGGAGGAGGCCGTGCGGACGATGGGCGGCGGCCGGGCGCGGGTGCTGTGGTCGGTGGTGCTGCCGGGCGCCCTGCCCGGGGTGTTCGGCGGGCTGTCCGTCGGCATCGGGGTGGCGTGGATCTGTGTGATCTCCGCCGAGATGATCTCCGGTGAGTACGGGGTCGGCTACCGCACCTGGCAGGACTACACGGTCGTCGACTATCCGGGCGTCTTCGTCGGCATGGTCACGATCGGCGCCCTGGGCCTGCTGACCTCCACCGCCGTCGAACTGGTGGGGCGTCGGGTCACCGCCTGGCTGCCGCGCCCGGCCGCCTGGGGCGCGGCGTTCCGCAGCGGTGCGCCCGCCGGGCCCGGTGCGCCGTCCGGCGCGGGCGCTCCCACCCCTGCCGCCGCCGTACGCGCCGTACCGGCGGACGCCCCCGTACCCGAGAAGGAGCCGGTCCCATGAGCACCACCGCCACCACCGCCACCACCACACCCGCCGCTCCGGCCGCTCCGGCCGCCGCCGAACTCGCGGGTGCCGAACTCGCCCTCGACGGGGTGCGCCTCGGGCACCCCGACGGGACCGCCCTGGGCGGGGAGGTGAGCCTGCGGGTCGCGCCCGGCGAGGTGCTGGCCGTCGTCGGTCCGTCGGGCTGCGGCAAGACGACGCTGCTGCGGACACTCGCCGGACTGCTGCCGCCGGTCGCGGGGTGGGTCGCGCAGGACGGCGAGCCGGTCCGCCGGCCGGGCGCCGACCGGGCACTCGTCTTCCAGCACGACGCGCTGCTTCCGTGGCGCTCGGTGCGGGCCAACGTCGAACTGCCGCTGGCGATCCGGGGCGTGGACCGGGCCGGGCGTCGGCGGGCCGCCGGGGAGTGGCTGGAGCGGGTGGGTCTCGCCGGTCACGCGGCGAAGTGGCCGCACCAGCTGTCGGGCGGGCAGCGGCAGCGGGTGCAGCTGGCCAGGGCGCTGGCCGGCCGGCCGCGCGCGGTGCTGATGGACGAGCCGTTCGGCGCGCTGGACGCGCACACCAGGACCGGCATGCAGGACCTGCTGGCCGGCATCCTGCGCGGCACCGGCGCGACCGTCGTCTTCGTGACGCACGACGTGGACGAGGCCGTCCACCTGGGGGACCGGATCGCGCTGCTGCCGTCGGGCGAGGTGCTCGACGTGCCGCACCCCCGCGACCGCGCCGCCCGGGACGCCCCGGCCACGCGTGAGCTGCGCCGCCGCGTCCTCGACTCCCTCTGACCTCTCCGCCCCTCCCGCTCCTCCTTCCCCCTCCATGACTCCCCTGCCGGAAAGGTCCGTCGTGTCCTCCCCCCTGACCTCCGTCCCCGCGCTCGCCGACGCGCGTACGTACTCCTGCGACGTGCTCGTCGTCGGCGGCGGCACCGCCGGCACGATGGCGGCGCTGACCGCCGCCGGGCACGGCGCCGACGTCCTGCTCCTGGAGAAGGCGCACGTCCGGCACTCCGGCGCCCTCGCGATGGGGATGGACGGGGTGAACAACGCGGTGATCCCCGGCCGGGCGGACCCGGACGACTACGTCGCCGAGATCACCCGGGCCAACGACGGCCTCGTCGACCAGTCGACGGTCCGTCAGACCGCTGTGCGGGGATACGACATGGTGCGGCGCCTGGAGTCGTACGGGGTGAAGTTCGAGAAGGACGAGCACGGCGAGTACGCGGTCCGCCAGGTGCACCGCTCGGGCTCGTACGTGCTGCCGATGCCCGAGGGCAAGGACGTGAAGAAGGTCCTGTACCGGCAGCTGCGGCGGCGGGAGATGCGGGAGCGGATCCGGATCGAGAACCGCGTGATGCCGGTACGGGTGCTGACCCACCCGGAGGACGGTCGGGCCGTCGGGATCGCCGGACTCCACACCCGCACCGGGGAGTTCGTGATCGTGCGGGCGGGCGCGGTGATCCTGGCGACCGGTGCCTGCGGCCGCCTGGGGCTGCCCGCCTCCGGGTATCTGTACGGCACCTACGAGAACCCCACCAACGCGGGCGACGGCTACGCGATGGCGTACCACGCGGGCGCCGCCCTCACGGGCATCGAGTGCTTCCAGATCAACCCGCTGATCAAGGACTACAACGGCCCCGCCTGCGCCTACGTGGCCAATCCCTTCGGCGGCTACCAGGTGAACCGGCACGGCGAGCGCTTCGTCGAGTCGGACTACTGGTCGGGGCGCATGATGGCGGAGTTCGCGGCCGAACTCGCCTCCGACCGGGCGCCGGTGTACCTGAAGCTGAGCCACCTCCCGGAGGAGACGATCGGCGCGGTGGAGTCGATCCTGCACTCCACGGAGCGCCCCACCCGGGGCACCTTCCACGCGGGCCGGGGCCACGACTACCGCACCCACGACATCGAGATGCACATCTCCGAGATCGGGCTCTGCGGCGGGCACTCGGCCTCCGGGGTGCGCGTGGACGCGCACGCCCGCACCACCGTGCCGCGCCTCTACGCCGCCGGCGACCTGGCGTGCGTGCCGCACAACTACATGATCGGCGCGTTCGTCTACGGCGACCTCGCGGGCGAGGACGCGGCCCGGTACCGGGCCTACGAGGGCGAGCTGGACCGGGCGCAGCTGGAGGCGGCGCACGAGCTGGTCTACCGGCCGCTGCGGAACCCGGACGGACCGCCGCAACCGCAGGTCGAGTACAAGCTCCGCCGGTTCGTGAACGACTACGTGGCGCCGCCGAAGTCGGGGGCCAGGCTCTCGCTCGCCGTCGAGGCGTTCGACCGGATGAGGACGGAGATCGCGGGGATGGGAGGGCGGACTCCGCACGAGCTGATGCGCTGCGCGGAGGTGTCCTTCATCCGGGACTGCGCCGAGATGGCGGCGCGGGCCTCGCTCGCCCGGACGGAGTCGCGGTGGGGGCTGTACCACGAGCGGCTCGACCATCCGGAGCAGAACGACGCGGAGTGGCTGTACCACCTGGACCTGTGCAAGTCGGCCGCCGGGGCGATGGAGTTCACGGCGCGGCCGGTGGAGCCGTACGTGGTGCCGGTGCCGGAGTTCGCGCCGCCGCGGGGTCCGGAGCGCCCGCTGGGCGAGGTGGCGCTGGTGCCGGTCGCGACGGCGGGTCCCCGCGAGGCGGCGCCCACGGCCCGTCCTGCCGGGGAGCCCGCGACCGCGGCGGCCCCGCAGGCCGCGGCCGGCCCGAACCCCCGTCTGCTGCGTCTGCTCGCCCTGGTCGACGGCGCACCCGAACTCGCGGCGCTCCTGCCCTACCTGACGGACGGTGACCCCGAGGTGCGGGCGGCGGGCGTCACGGCCCTGGCGGAGACCGTGCCCGCCGGGACGGGCCCCGCGCTGGCGGCCAGGCTGCGGGACGAGGACGCCGCGGTGCGGGCGGCGGCCGTGGGCGCCCTCCGCGAGCTGGCGGAAGTGCTGGACGCCGACGCCGAGTTGGGCGACGGATTGCGCGCGGCCCTGAAGACGCCCGATCCGGCGGTGCGCGCGGCGGCCGTCGAGGTGCTGCGGGCCCGGCGTCTCGGCGGGGTCGGGGTGTACACGGCGGCGCTGGCGGACGCGGCGGCGGAGGTACGGATCCAGGCGGCGCGGGCGCTGGTGTCGGTGGACGCGGTCGCCGCTCTGGCCGGTGCGGCGACGGACCCGGCCCGGGAGGTGCGGGTGGCGGTGGCCCGGGGGCTCGCGGCCGTGTCCGCACCGGAGTCCGGTCCGCTGGTGCCGCTCCTGGACGACGCCGACCCGCTGGTGCGGGGCGCGGCCTTCGGGGCGCTGGCGGCGGCCGGCTGCCCGCCGCCCCTGGACGCGCGGGCGGTGGCCGCGTTGGACGACCCGGCGTGGCAGGTGCGGGCGGGCGCGGCGGCGGCGCTGCGGGCCGCGGCGGCGGAGCGGGCGGTCCCCGCGCTGGCGAAGGGGCTGGCGGACCGGAACGCGGACGTGCGGAAGGCGGCCGTGCTGGCGCTGCTCGGGCACGGCCCGGTGCCGGAGGCGCGGGCCGCGCTCGCGACGGCGGCGGCGGACCCGGACGCGGACGTGCGGGCGTACGCGGCCCGGGGGCTCGCGCCGGCGTCCTGAGCGACGTACGCGACCCGGGGGCTCGGGCCGGCGTCCTGAGCGACGTACGCGGCCCGGCGGCTCGCGCGGGTGTCCTGAGCCACACCGCCGCCGGGCGGGTGAAGCGGGGTGTGCCGGGCCGCCGGCCAGGGAAGGCGCGCGGGGTGGCGTCCGGGCGGCGGACGCTCGGTGAAGGAGGTGGTCCGGTGACGGAGGCGACGACGGCGCAGGCGCTGGGCGCGCCGTGCTGGCTGAGTCTGGCGACGCGGGATCTGGGCGCGGCGGAGCGGTTCTACGGCGCGGTGCTCGGCTGGACGTTCCGTCCGGGCAAGCTGGAGGCGGGGTCGTCGTACGCGGTGGGCGAGCGGGACGGGGTGCCGGTCGCGGGCATCGCCGCGCTGGCGGCGGAGCTGGCGGTTCCGGTGGCGTGGACGGTGTTCTTCGCGGTCGAGGACGCCGACGCGGCGGTGGCGCGGATCCGGGAGCGGGGCGGCACGGTGGGCGTGGGCCCGGTGGCGTATCCGCCGCAGGGGCGGGTGGCGCTGGCCACGGACCGGGACGGAGCCGCGTTCGCGGTGTGGGAGGGCCGGCTGGTGTCGCGCTGGCACGTGGGCGAGCGGGGCGCGCCGGCGTGGGTGGAGCTGCACACCCGGAACGCCTTCGACGCGGCCGTGTTCTACGGCGGGGTGCTCGGCTGGACGGAGGGTGCGCCGGGCCACTGCGAGACCTCGTACGAGGAGGACCGGGTGGTGCTGCGCCGGGGCGGGGTGCCGGTGGCGCGGCTCGACAGCGGTCCGGTGGAGGCCGCCTCGCCGCGGCCGCAGCTGCGGCCGCGCTGGCTGGTGCGGTTCCGGGTGCCGGACCTGACGGCCTCGGTCGCGGCGGTGACGGAGCACGGCGGCATCGTGGTGCCGGGCGGCGAGTGGGGCGGGGCCCGGGAGCCCGGCGCGGCCGGGAACGGGCGCCGGGTGGTGGTGCGGGATCCGGACGGGGCGCTGTTCACTCTGGAGGCGGACGGGGAGCGGTGAGGGTGCGGGTGCGGCGCGGACCACTGCCCCGTACCCGTCGCCTGTAGCCACCGCCCGTACCGCCCGAGCTTTGCCCGTACCGCCGCCACGTACCCGCACCGCCACCCCCGTCCCCGCACCGCCGCCCCCGTACCCGTACCACCGCCCCCCTGCCCGTACCGCTTCGGTCAGGCCGTGCGGGCGGTCTCCTGGGCGGGGGTCGCGGCGGGGACGGCCGCGGGGGTGTGGCGGGCGGGGATGAGGGCCGCGACGAGCGAGGCGAGGAGGGCGACGCCGGCGCCGATGAGCATGGCGGCCCGGAAGCCGTTCTCCGAGGGCAGGGCGTGGCCGCCGAGGGGCGTGGTCATCTGGGCGAGGACGACGCCGATGACGGCTGCGGAGACCGAGGTGCCGATCGAGCGCATCAGGGTGTTGAAGCTGTTCGCGGAGGCGGTCTCCTCGGCGGGGACGGAGCCCATGATGAGCGCGGGCATCGCGCCGTAGGCGAGGCCGACGCCGGTGTTGCAGATCAGGGTGACGACGAGCAGGCCCCAGGTGGAGCCCATGAGGGCGAGCGAGGAGGCGTAGCCGGCGGAGATCACGAGGGCGCCGACGGAGAGGGTCACCTTGGGTCCGCGGGCGGCGGACAGCTTGGCGCCGAGCGGGGCGAGCAGCATCATCGCGAGGCCCGCGGGGGCCATCCAGAGGCCCATCGCCATCATCGACTGGCCGAGGCCGTAGCCGGTGGCCTCGGGGAGCTGGAGGAGCTGCGGGACGACCAGCGACTGGGCGTACATGGAGAAGCCGACGAGCACCGAGGCGAGGTTGGTCAGCAGCACGACGGGGCGGGCGGTGACCCGCAGGTCGACGAGCGGATCACGGGTGCGCAGCTCCCAGAAGCCCCAGGCGAGGAGGGTGACGGCGGCGGCCGCGAAGAGGCCGAGGGTGGTGGCGCTGCCCCAGCCCCAGCCGGCGCCCTTGGAGACGGCGAGGAGGAGGGCGACGAGCCCGATGCCGAGGCCGAGGGCGCCGGGCACGTCGAAGCGGCCGGGGGCGGGGTTGCGGCGGCCGGCCGGGACGAGGCGCCCGATGAGGGCGGCGGCGACGGCGCTGAGCGCGGCGGCCACCCAGAACAGGACGCGCCAGCTGGCGTGCTCGGCGACGGCGGCGGAGAACGGCAGGCCGAGGGCGCCGCCGACGCCCATGGACGCGCTCATGAGGGCGATGGAGCCGCCGAGCCTCTCGGGCGGCAGGACGTCGCGCAGAAGGCTGATGCCGACGGGGACGACGCCCATGCCGAGGCCCTGGAGGCCGCGGCCGACGATCATCGGGACGACCGAGTCGGAGAGCGCGCAGACGACGGAGCCGGCGATCAGCGGGACGGTGGAGGCCAGCAGCACGGTCCGCTTGCCGAGGGTGTCGCCGAGCCGGCCGGCGACGGGGGTGGCGACGGCGGCGGCGAGCAGGGTCGCGGTGATCACCCAGGAGGCGTCGGAGGGACTGGCGCCGAGGAGCCGCGGCAGATCGCCGATGAGCGGCACCACGAGGGTCTGCATGAGTGCCGCCACGATGCCGGCGAAGGCGAGGACGCCGACGACGCCTCCGGGGCGTGCGTCGGTCTGGGCGCGGTCCACGGGTCTCTCCCTGGGGTCACGGAAGCAAGGCTGGTACGGGCTTGTGCGTGAGACACATCCACAAGCTTGTGCATCATGCACATTAATTGCATGATGCACAAGTCATGCATGATGCACATCTCGTCGGCGCGGGAGAGAATGACGCCATGGACACGCCCGAGGACACGCCTGTGGAGAGGCCCGTGAACGAGCCGGACCAGCCGGACCAGGCCGCCGACCGCATCGAGTTCGAGACGATGCTGCTCAGCCGGCACTCGCACCTCCACGCGCCGCGCACCCGCTCCGGCGCGGGCGGGCTCGACCGGAGCGCGTACGTGCTCCTCACCCGGATCCGGATGCACGGGCCCATGTCCATCGGGCAGCTCACCGACGCCTTCGGGCTCGACACCTCCACCCTCAACCGGCAGACCGCGGCCATGCTGCGGGCCGGGGTCGTGGAGCGCATCCCGGACCCGGACGGCGGCATCGCGCGCAAGTTCCGCATCACCGAGGAGGGCGAGCGGCGACTGGAGGCGGACCGGTCCTTCAACATCGGCGGACTCCGGCGGATCATGGAGCACTGGTCCCCCGAGGACGCGACCGCCTTCGCGGACCTCCTGGAGCGCTTCAACCGGGACATCGAACGCCTGGAGGGCCGCCCCTGGCCCCGAGCCTGACCCGCACGGCACGCCCCCGGCCCCGACGCGCACCCACGCACCCCCGACCCGCCGCGCCGCCCCCCGAGCCTGACCCGCACACCCCCGCCCCCGGCCCCGACGCACACGCGCGCACCCCGGACGCGCCGCACCAGGCACGTCCGGGGCCGGCGCACGCGACCCGCCCGGGCCACCGCGGCGACGGGCCCCGTCTCACCCGTCCGGCGCGGCGGGCTCGCCGCCGCGGGCCGCTCCGGACAGGCTCGTCGGCAGGGACGCCCACGAGACGAGGTGCCGCCGATGCCCACCGCCGCCCGCCTCCGCGGCGGACTCGCCCTCGCCGCCGCCCTCCTGACCGGCTGCGCGAGCACCCCCGCGGCCCCCTCCCCCACCACCGGCCCGAGCCGCGGCGCGGCGGGCCGGCTCGTGGTCTCGTACGAGGAGGCCGGCACCCCCGAGGAGCGCACCGCGCGCGCCTTCCTCCGTAAGCACCGGGTCCTGGAGGACGCCGCCGCCTACGCGGACGCCCGGATCGCCCTCCCCCACGACGTACCGCTCCGCGCCGCCGGCTGCGCGGCGCCCAATCCGTACTGGGACAAGGACTCCGGGCGGATCACCTACTGCTACGGCTTCGTGCCCGACGCCCGGAAGGTCTTCGCCGGGCTCGACTCCGAGGGCACCCCGGCGGAGCGGACCGCCGCCGTCGACGAGGACGTCGTCGGGCTCTCGAACGGCGTCCTCTTCCACGAGCTCGGACACGCCCTGATCGACCTGTACGACCTGCCGGTCACCGGGCGCGAGGAGGACGCGGTCGACCAGCTCGCCGTCCTCCTGCTCGCCTCCGGCGACGAGCGCCACACCGACTACGCGATCTCCGCCATCAACGCCTGGGGCGCGATGTGGCAGGCGGCCGAGGGCGGCGACCCCGGGGTGGCCGCGTACTCCGACATCCACTCCATGGACGGGCAGCGGTTCTTCAACTGGGCCTGCTGGCTGTACGGCTCCGATCCCCGGCGCTTCGCGGACGCGGTGGACGCGGAGGGCAACCCGGACGGGGTGCTGCCCCGCGACCGCGCGGCGCTCTGCCCGGCGGAGTTCCGGCGCATCGACTCGTCGTGGCGGACGCTGCTCGGGCCGTACCTCGAGAAGCCGTGAGTCCCACGATGCGAACCGCTTCGACGCGGACTCTTTACGCGGGCGCCGCACGGGGGTAACTTCCCGCCGACGCAAGAACTTTCCGCAATTTTCCGCACGCGCTTCCAAGGGGGCCGATCCCCGACGCTCCACCGGCCCCCTTCCTTCGGCGCGCCCTCGTCTGGAGACCGCATGACCCCCACCCGTACACGCCCGCGCAGACGCGCCCTCGCGCTGCTCGGTGTCGCGGCCGGCCTCACCGGCCTCGTCACGGCGCCGCCCGGCGCCCCACCGGCCGCCGCCGCGCCGCTCTCCGCGGCACCGGCCGCGGCCGTCGCCGAGACCACGGCGACCGTCCACTACTGGACCAAGACCAAGAACTGGGCGGCCTACAAGCTGCATTACGCCCCCGACGGCGGCTCCTGGACCACCGTCCCCGGCACCGCGATGGAGCCGGCCTGCACGGACTGGGTGAAGAAGACCGTCAGCCTCGGCACCGCCGCGGGCCTCCAGGCCACCTTCAACGACGGCAACGGCACCTGGGACAACAACGGCGGCCGCAACTACGCCCTGGGCAGCGGGAACATCACCGTGAAGGACGGGGTCGTCGCCCACTCCGACCCGTGCGCCGACACCCCGCCGCCCGCCTCGCGGAAGGCGACGGTGTACTACTCCTCGGCCTCCCTGGGCTGGTCGACGGTGAACGTCCACTACCAGCCGGCCGGCGGCGCGTGGACGGCCGTGCCCGGCCTCGGCATGACGGCGGCCTGCACCGGCTGGTGGAAGCGGGAGCTCGACCTCGGCACCGCCACGTCCCTCAAGGCCGCCTTCAACAACGGCAACGGCGTGTGGGACAACAACAGCGGGTCCGACTACGTGATCGGTACGGGCACCTCCACCGTCCGCGACCGGATGGTGACCGCGAACGCGACCGACCCCTGTGCCGCGACCCCGCCCGACACTCAGGCACCCACCGCCCCGGCCCGGGTCACCGCGACCGCCGACGGCGTCTCCGTCCTGCTCTCCTGGGACGCCGCCACCGACGACCGGGGCGTGACGAAGTATCAGGTCACGCGGACCGGCGGCACCGGAGGCACGGTGGTGACGGACGTCGGCTCGACGGTCTTCTCGGACACCGGTCTGGCCGAACGCACCGCGTACACCTACACGGTGAAGGCCGTGGACGCCGCCGGGAACGTCTCGCCCGCCTCCGCGCCCGCCACCGCCACGACCGGTGACAAGCCGGCCGTCCCGGCAAACGGCAAGCCGCTCGGCACGGACCCGCGCAAGGATCCGATCTACTTCGTGCTCACCGCCCGCTTCAACGACGGCGACCCGTCCAACAACCGGGGCGGCAGCCAGCACGTGAAGTCGGGCAACGCGGCCAACGACGACCCCATGTTCCGGGGCGACTTCAAGGGCCTCGTCCAGAAGCTCGACTACATCAAGGGCCTCGGCTTCTCCGCCGTCTGGGTCACCCCGGTGGTCCTCAACCGCTCGGACTACGACCACCACGGCTACCACGGCTACGACTTCTACAAGGTCGATCCGCGCCTGGAGTCGGCCGGCGCCTCCTATCAGGACCTGATCGACGCCGCCCACGCCAAGGGCATGAAGATCTACCAGGACGTCGTCTACAACCACTCCTCCCGCTGGGGCGCCAAGGGCCTGTTCACGCCGACCGTGTACGGCGTCCGGGACAGCCAGTGGAGCTGGTACTACGACGAGAAGCAGCCCGGCTTCGAGTACGACGGCCTGACCGTCGACGCCAAGTCCGGCAAGTCGTACTACAACGGCGACCTGTGGTCGACGGCCGAACCCACCGGCAACACCTGCGTCAACTGGGGCAAGCCCACCGGCGGCAAGAGCCCCGAGGGGTACACCCTCTACAACTGCCAGTGGCCGAGCCCGACCTCCGGCATGTTCCCGAAGGCGCTCTACCACCAGTGCTGGATCGGCAACTGGGAGGGCGAGGACTCCCGTTCCTGCTGGCTGCACGAGGACCTGGCGGACTTCGACACCGAGAACCCGACCGTCCAGAACTACCTGATCGGCGCCTACGACAAGTACATCGACATGGGTGTCGACGGCTTCCGCGTCGACACCGCCGTGCACATCCCGCGGACCACCTGGAACCGCCGCTTCCTCCCCGCCATCCAGGAGCGCGTCACCCAGCGCCACGGCGCCGAGGCGGCGAAGAACTTCTTCGTCTTCGGCGAGGTCGCGTCCTTCGTGAACGACAAGTGGAACCGCGGCTCGGTCAACCACTCGGCGCAGTTCTTCACCTGGAAGGAGCGCAAGGAGTACGCGGCCGACGACGCGAAGGCGGCGCTGGAGATGTACGACTACGAGCAGCAGCAGGGCACCGGCAACCAGCCGACCTCGACCAACGCCTTCCTGAACGGCAACAGCTACCACGCGCCCGACCACAGCCGCTTCTCCGGCATGAACGTCATCGACATGCGGATGCACATGAACTTCGGTGACGCGTACAACGCCTTCTCCAACGGCAAGGACTCCGACGACAGCTACAACGACGCCACGTACAACGTCGTCTACGTCGACAGCCACGACTACGGACCGAACAAGTCCAGCGAGCGCTACACGGGCGGCACCGACGCCTGGGCCGAGAACATGTCCCTGATGTGGACCTTCCGCGGCATCCCGACCCTCTACTACGGCTCCGAGATCGAGTTCCAGAAGGGACAGAAGATCGACTGCGGGCCGACCTGCCCGCTGGCGACGACCGGCCGCGCCTACTACGGCGCGCACCTCGCCGGCACCGTGACCGCCTCCGACTTCTCCAAGGTCTCCGAGGCGAGCGGCCAGGTCGCCACCACCCTCCAGCAGCCCCTGGTCAAGCACGTCCAGCGGCTCAACGAGATCCGCCGGGCGGTCCCCGCGCTCCAGATGGGCCAGTACTCCACGGAGGGCATCTCGGGCGGCATGGCGTTCAAGCGCCGCTACACCAGCGGCTCGACGGACAGCTTCGCGCTCGTCACCGTCTCGGGCGGCGCGACGTACAACGGCATCCCGAACGGCACGTACACCGACGCCGTCACCGGTGACGTCAAGGTCGTCGCCAACGGCACGCTCTCGGTCGGCGCGCCCGGCAAGGGCAACCTCCGGGTGTACGTCCTGAACGGGCCCGGGAAGATCGGCACGGCGGGCCCCTACCTGAAGTAGGAGCGCCGCGGCGGAGGGGGCGGGGGAGGAAATCCGCCCCCTTTCGCCATGTTCAAGTCAAGATTCTGTTACATGAACGGGCTTGTCGGACAGAAGTCTTCCTTCCGCCCCGCCCGTCTGGGATCTTGCGTCCACCCCACACATCACAGGGCCCGGCCGGCGCCACCCGCGCCACCGGGTCATCGGAGGACGCATTGTTTTCCCACATATCCGGCCGTATGAGACTCGCGGCCATCGCCCTCGGCACGACACTGGCGGTCGCGGGCCCGGCCTCGCTCGCCCAGGCCGACAACGAGCCGCTCGCGGCCTTCACCGGAACCGCCCGCGCCGCGCAGCAGGCGCCCGCGGCACCCGCGGCCTGGGCCGCCGGCACCCGCGCCTACCTGGTCATCACCGCTCCTGGTGACACCACCGCGGTCCGCAACGCCGTGGCCGCCAACGGCGGTTCGGTCTTCTCCTCCTTCGACGCCATCGGCGTGATCGTCGCCCACTCGACCTCCGCCTCCTTCGCCACCACCATGCGTGGCGTCGCCGGCGTGCAGAAGGTCGGTGCCAGCCGCACCTCGGACGTCCCGGCCGACGCGTACAACCCGGCCCTCCCGTCCAACCCCTCGCAGTCGGCGGCCCCGTCGACCGAGCCCGTCCGCTCGGACATGACCCAGATCAAGGCCGACCAGGCGTGGGCCGTCAACCCGGGCTCCGCCTCGGTCAAGGTCGGCATCCTGGACACCGGCGTCGACGACCAGCACCAGGACCTGGCGCCGAACTTCAACGCCGCCGACTCGGTCTCCTGTGCCTACGGCAAGGCCGACACCCGCGCGGGCGCCTGGCGCGACGTCGACCAGCACGGCACCCACGTCGCCGGCACGGTCGCCGCCGCGAAGAACGGCAAGGGCGCCATCGGCGTCGCCCCGGGCGTGAAGATCTCCTCGGTGCGCATCGCCGAGCCCGGCAGCACGCTCTTCTTCCCGGAGAACACCATCTGCGGCCTCGTGTGGGCCGGTGACCGCGGCTTCAAGGTCACCAACAACAGCTACTACACGGACCCGTGGCAGTTCAACTGCCCGAACAACCTCGACCAGGCGGCCATCCTGGAGGGCGTGGGCCGCGCCCAGGCGTACGCCGAGAGCAAGGGCTCGCTCCAGGTCGCCGCGGCCGGCAACTCGAACGTGGACCTGGCGAACAAGACCACCGACTCGTCGAGCCCCAACGACTCGACGCCGGTGACGCGGACCATCACCAACGACTGCCTCGACATCCCGGCCGAGCTGCCGGGCGTCGTCACGGTCGCGGCCAACGGCACCAGCGGCACCTCCAAGGCGTCCTTCTCCAACTTCGGCCGTGACGTCATCGAGGTCTCGGCGCCCGGCGAGTCCGTCTACAGCACGGTCCCCGGCGGCAAGTACTCCTCGCTGAGCGGCACCTCGATGGCCGCCCCGCACGTGGCCGGCGTCGCCGCCCTGCTGGCCAGCGCCAACCCGGCGTACACCCCCGCGGACATCCGCGCCAAGCTCGGCGAGCACGCCACCGACCTGGCCTGCCCCTCGGACTCCCGCTGCACCGGCACCACGGCGAAGAACGGCTTCTTCGGCGAGGGCCGCGTGGACGCGCTCAAGGCCGTCGGCGGCTCGACCCCGCCTCCCGGCAAGTACTTCGAGAACCTGACCGACGTGACGATCTCCGACAACGCCACCGTCGAGAGCGCGATCACCGTCAGCGGCGTCACCGGCAACGCGCCGGCGACCCTCAAGGTGGGCGTCGACATCAAGCACACCTACATCGGCGACCTCAAGGTCGACCTGGTCGCCCCCGACGGCTCGGTCTACACCGTCCACAACCGGAGCGGCAGCGGCACGGACAACATCGTCCAGACGTACACCGTCAACGCCTCCTCCGAGGTCGCGAACGGCGTCTGGAAGCTCCGTGTGAACGACAACGCGAACGCGGACACCGGGAAGATCGACGCCTGGAACCTGACCTTCTGACGGTCGGACAGCATCTCTGAGGGGCCGGAGCGCATCGCGCTCCGGCCCCTCTCGCATGCCCCGGGGACCGGCACGGGGCGGGGGCGGGAGAAGAAAGTCCGTACCGGGGGGTAGCCCGCGCGAGGCCCTTGCTATACGTTCCGTCTAACAAGCTTGCTAGACACCGCGTCTAACAAGCGAGGGAACGACCACGACGAGCCGACCGCGTGACCCAAGGAGCCGCACCGATGGCCAGCAGCACCGTTCGCCCGGACCACCACGACCCCGACGACGTCGCCGAACGGCTCCTCCGCTCGGCCGCCAAGCTGAGCTACGACCCCCTCGTCGAGGTCGACTGGGACACCCCGCTCGACAAGGGCTTCCACGGTCAGAGCCCCGAGTGGAACAGCCTCTACGGCACCGCCTACTGGAACGAGATGACCGAGGAGCAGCGCAAGGAGCTGACCCGCCAGGAGTCCGCCTCCGTCGCCTCCACCGGCATCTGGTTCGAGATGATCCTCCAGCAGCTGGTCCTGCGGGACATCTACCGCATGGACCACACCGACCCCCGCTTCCAGTGGGCGCTCACCGAGATCGCCGACGAGTGCCGCCACTCGATCATGTTCGCCCGCGGCTCGGAGAAGCTGGGCGCCCCGGCCTACCGGCCCAAGCGCGCGGTCATGGAGCTCGGCCGGGTCATGAAGACCATCGGCTTCGGTGAGGCCGCCTACGCCGGCATCCTCGTCGCCGAGGAGGTCCTGGACGTCATGCAGCGCGACTGGATGCGCGACGAGCGGGTGGTCCCCTTCGTGCGGACCATCAACAACATCCACGTCGTCGAGGAATCCCGGCACATGAAGTTCGCCCGGGACGAGACCCGCCGCCACCTCGCCCGCGCGAGCCGGGCCCGCCGCCACTTCCAGGCGCTGATCGTCGCCACCGCCGCGTACTACATCATCACCAGCCTGGTGAACCCCGAGGTGTACGTCCGGGCCGGCCTCGACCCCGAGCGCGCCCGCCGCGAGGCCGCCGCCAACGAGCACTACAAGGCGCAGCTCCGCGCCAGCTGCTCCGGCCTGATGGAGTTCCTCGGCGACGTCGGCATGCTGACCCGCCCCGCCGTCTTCTTCTACCAGCGCGCCCACCTCCTCTGACCCCGCCGAGCCGAGCCGAGCCGCCGCCATGACCTACGCCATCACCCAGACCTGCTGCTCCGACGCCACCTGCGTCGCCGTCTGCCCGGTCAACTGCATCCACCCGACGCCCGACGAGCCGGACTTCGGCACCACCGAGATGCTCTACGTCGACCCGAAGACCTGCATCGACTGCGGGGCCTGCGCCGACGCCTGCCCGGTCGACGCGATCTTCCCGGTCGACCGGCTCACCGGGCCGCTGAAGAAGTACGAGGCGATCAACGCCGCGCACTACGAGGGCCGCGAGGCCGCCCCCGCCCTCGCCTCCCCCACCTTCCACGCCTGGGGCGAGCCGACCTTCGGCCGCTCGCTGCCCTCCGACTTCGCCCCGATCCGGGTCGCCGTCGTCGGCACCGGACCGGCCGGCATGTACGCCGCCGAGGACCTGCTGCTGCACACCAACGCCGAGGTCACCCTCATCGACCGGCTCCCGGTGGCCGGCGGGCTCGTCCGCTACGGCGTGGCCCCCGACCACCCGGGGACCAAGGGCGCCGGCGACACCCTCGCCCGCTTCCACACCCATCCCCGGGCCACCGTCCGGCTCGGCGTGGAGATCGGCAAGGACGTCACCCCCGAGGAGCTGGCCGCCCACCACGACGCCGTCGTGTACGCGGTCGGCGCCCCGTCCGACCGGCGCCTCGGCATCCCCGGCGAGGAGCTGCCCGGCAGCCTCTCCGCGACCTCCCTCGTCTCCTGGTACAACGCCCACCCGGAGACGCCGGCCGAGGCGGTCTCCCTGGGCGCGGCCGAGCGGGCCGTGGTCGTCGGCAACGGCAACGTGGCCCTGGACGTGGCCCGGATCCTGGTCTCCGACCCCGCCGCCCTCGCGGGCACGGACATCGCCGACCACGCCCTCGCCGCCCTGCGCGACGCGCGGGTCCGCGAGGTGGTCCTGCTCGGCCGGCGCGGCCCCGAGGACGCGGCGTACACCGCCTCCGAGCTCCTGGCCCTCGCCGACCTGCCCGGCGTCGAGCTCGTCGTCGACACCCACGACCCGCGGATCGCCGAGACCGTCGACGCGGCGGCGGCCGACGGCAAGGCCGCCCTCCTGAAGGGCGTGGCCCGCGAGACCGTGGACTGGACGCGCGGCCCCGACACCGGCCGTCGGCGCATCGTGCTCCGCTTCCACTCCGCGCCCGAGGCGGCAGTCGGCCCCGACGCGGTCCGCGCGGTCCGCACCGGCGGCGCCGGCGGTCCCACCGAGATCCCGGCCGGCCTCCTCGTGCGAGCGATCGGCTACCGGGGCGTCCCCCTCGCCGGACTGCCCTTCGACGAGGCCACCGGCACCGTCCCGCACACCGCCGGGCGGGTGGACGGCATGACCGGAACCTATGTCGTCGGCTGGATCAAGCGCGGCCCCTCCGGCGGCATCGGAGCCAACCGCTCCTGCGCCGCCGAGACCGTCGGCAGCCTCCTGACCGACGCCGTCGACGGACGCCTGCCGAAGCCGACCGGCTCCGCGAAGGCGTTCGGGCGGCTCGCCCGCGCCCGCAGCGGCCGGCTCGTGGACGCCCGCGGACTCGCCGCCATCGACCGGGCCGAGCGGGCCCGGGGCGCGGCGGCCGGCCGGCCGCGGGTCAAGCTCGCGACGGTCCCGGAACTGGTCGCGGCGGCCCGCCGCGGCCGGCTGCGCGGCCCCGTGGGCTGACACCGGTCCGGACCCGCGTCCAGCACGCCCGCGGGGCGCATAAGGGGCGAGTGTCAGGGCATTCGCCCCTTATGTCCACCGACGACACCGTGCGGCACGCCGACGGGCGCGGCGAGAGTCGCGAGGAGCGGGCCGACCGACGCTGGAACGAACTCCTCCAGGAGCTGCGGGTGGCCCAGACCGGCACCCAGATCCTGTTCGGCTTCCTGGTCGCGGTCGTCTTCCAGCCGCGCTTCACGGAGCTGGGCACCACGGACCGGATGATCTACGTGGTCACGTTCTGCCTGGGAGCGGCGACCACCGGTGCGCTCGTCGCGCCGGTGGCGGTCCACCGGCTGGTCGCCGGGCGCCGGCTCAAGCCGGAGACGGTGCAATGGGCGGCGCGCCTGACGCTCGTCGGCATGGTGCTGCTCTACCTGACGATCATGTCGACGTTCCTGCTGATCATGCGCATGGTGCTCGACAACGGCGTCGCGATGTGGCTGCTCATCGGGATGGCGGCGTGGGTGGGGCTCTGCTGGTTCGTGGTGCCGATCGTCACCCGGCTCCGGGGCAAGGGCGACAACGGGGACGAGAAGGGCGGGAGAAGGGCCGAGGACGGCTACGGCCCCTGGCCGCACTGAGCGACCGCACCTGGGGTCCGGCCCGGGACGGCGGGCCGGCGAAGGCGGCGGATCAGGCCGCGACGGGAAGCGGGCGGCGCAGCACGATCGCGTTCAGCCCGACCGAGAACGGCGCGACGTCCGTCAGACCGAGCCCGAGCACCTGCTCCTTCGGCAGTTCGACGGTGACGTCCACGCAGAACGCGAGGGCGTGCAGGGCGTCACCCGTGCCCTCGTCCTGGAGCGCGAAGAAGAGGTCCCGGTAGTAGCGGGTGCGCTCCTCGGACTCCTCGTAGAACGACAGCCCGGCCTGCTCCGCGTCACCGAGCCCGGTGAACGCCGCGACCAGCTCCCGCTCCACCGTCCCCCAGAAGCCCGCCTCGGCGCACTCGGCCGGAAGCGCCTGCCGGACGGCCTCCTTCAGCGAGAGCACCATGACGAGCAGCGGCGCGTACTCCTTGAGGCCCCAGCCGCGCACCATGCGGACGACGGTGCAGTCCGGTACGGCGGCCGCCGCCCGGTGGATGGCCTCGAAGTCGAAGTTGACGGTGGCGGGCGCGATCGCCTCCTGGAAGACCCGGTCGATCGACCGGGCCTCGTCGAGGTGGGCGGGCGCCACCTCGATCACGGTCCTGAAACTGGCGGCCAAGGGTTCCTCCTGTGTTCGGCGCCCACCGCGGCGGACGCGTGATCATCAGGAGGAGTATGCCGAGGGGTCCGCTCAGCGCCCGCGGCGGGGCTTCCCGCCGCGCCCGGCGGCGCCGCCCTTGCCCCGGGCGGGCTTCGCCGGCCGCTGCGGCTTGCCCCCGGCGGCCTTCTTCGCGGCCTTGGGCGCCGGCTTGGCCGTCTTCTGGCCCTTCTGCGCCTCGGCCCGCCGGCCGCGGGTGCTGTTGACGGTCCGGCCGCGGACGATCCCGATGAACTCCTCGACCAGGTCGGGGGCCTCCTCGGCCTTCGACCAGGAGAGCGCCACCCGCGACTGGGGGACACCGGTGATCGTGCGGTACGTGAGGTCCTTGCGATGGTGTAGCCGGGCCAGCGACTGCGGCGCGACGAGGACGCCGACCCCGGCCGCGACCAGCTCGATCGCGTCGGCGGTGGTCTCCGGCCGCTGGAACGCGGGCCGGCCGGGCGGCGCCTCCCAGTCGAGGGTGTCGTCGAGCGGGTGCAGCACCAGCTCCTCCGCCAGATCCGCCGGGCTCAGCTCCTCGGCGGCGGCGAACAGGTGGTCCTTCGGCACGACCACCACCGTCGTCTCCTCGTACAGCGGGATCGCGGCCAGGTCCTCGCCGTCGACCGGCAGCCGCAGCAGCGCCGCGTCCGCGGCCCCGTCCCGGAGCGCTCCGAAGGACTCGCCGGGCGCCACCTGGAGGAGCGAGAGGCGCACGTCGGGCAGCCGCTGCTCCCAGATCCGCACCCACTTCGAGGGCGTCACACCGGGCACGTAGGCGAGCCGGAAGGTCGTGGGGGCCGGGGAGGAGTCAGTCACCCCGCAAGATTACCCGCCGGTCCACGCCGTCCGCGCAGGTCGACGGGCGGCCGTGGTCGGCGGACGCCCGTGTGCTCGATACCCTGGACACCATGACGCAGCACCAGAACTCCCAGACGATGAAGCCCGCGACCGCGGCGAAGAAGCTGGGTGTGTACCTCGACGCCACGCCCGCCGACTTCCAGGAGGGCGTCGTCTCCCGCGCCAAGCTCAACGAGCTCCAGGCCGACCCCCCGGCCTGGCTCCAGGAGCTGCGCCAGAACGGCCCGCACCCGCGCCCGGTCGTCGCGGCCAAGCTCGGCATCTCCATCTCCGGTCTCGCCCGCGGCGGGGTCACCGACGCGCTCACCACCGAGCAGATCGAGGCGCTCAAGGACGAGGCCCCCGAGTGGCTCGTCAAGGAGCGCGCCACCCAGTCCGAGGTCCGCAAGGAGAACGTTCGGATCAAGGAGCGCAACGCCCAGCGCGCGGCCGACCAGACCTCCCGCGACCAGAAGGACTGACCCACCGGGACCGCCCGCGGGACCCGGCCGGCGCCACCCGGTGTGGCGCGGCGCCGGGCGCGGGAGGCATCCCCTCATGAACGAGGTAACCGACCCGCCCGTCGTCGCCGCCGTCGACGGCTCCGAGCACAGTCTGCGCGCCCTCTCCTGGGCCCTGGGTGCCGCCGAGTCCCTGGGCGCCCCCCTGGTCGTGGCGCACGTCCGCTCCGAGGCCCTGCAACTGGGCGCGGCCCGCATCGCCTCGCTCGGCACCGAGCCGAAGCTGGCGGACACCGTCCTCGACGCGGTCCGGATCGTCGTCGAGGAGCGCGGGCACACGGTGCCGGTGGAGTACCGGTCCCTGGACGGCACGGTCACCGAGGTGCTGCCGGAGGCGGCCAGGGGTGCCCGTCTCCTGGTGACCGGCTCCCGGGGCCACGGCGGCTTCGCCACCCTCCTGCTCGGCTCCACCGGCCGCACGCTCGCCGCCCACTCCCCCTGTCCCCTGGTGGTGGTCCCGCACGAGGCCCGCGCCGCGTCCCTGGACAGCGCCCCCGAAGCCGGCCGGATCCTGCTGGGCCTGCACCCCGAGGAGACCCCGGACGAGGTCGTGGACTTCGCCTTCCAGACGGCCCGGCTCCGCGGCGTCGCGCTGGAGGCGATGACCGCCCTGCGGCTCCCGCCCAACCCGGCCGCGCTGGTCGCGGCCCCCTCCCCCGCCCTCCAGGTCCCCCCGCCCCTCCCCCTCGGCGAGGACACGGAGGAGCTCCTCGCCGAGACCCGGCGCGAGCAGGAGCAACGCCTGCGCCCCTTCGTCGAGCGCCGGCCCGACGTGAGGCTGGTCCGCACGGTGGCACCGGGGGACGCGGCGGGACTGCTGGTGGACGCCTCCGCCGACGCGGCTCTGCTGGTGGTGGGCCGGCACCACCGGCACCGGATCGCGGAGCTCCTGGTCGGCTCCGTGGCCCACGCGGTGCTCCACCACGCCGCCTGCCCGGTGGCCGTGGTCCCACCGGCCGCCGGCAGGTGACCGCGCTGTCGGTCCCGGCTGGTAGACAGGGCGCATGACGTCCGACGCGTACGCCTCCGATCCCGCCGCCGCCACCCGCAACACCCGCCCCCCGACGCCGACCGCGGCGCTGGGCGCCGGGATCGTGGTCCTCGACGCCCGGGGCCGGGTCCTGCTCGGCCTGGACCGCTCGGGCGTGTGGGAACTGCCGGGCGGCGGGATCGAGCCGGGCGAGTCGATCGAGGAGGCCGCGGCCCGCGAGCTGGCCGAGGAGACCACCCTGAGGACCGGCGCCGCCGACGTGGAGGTCCTCGGGCTGCTCCTCGACACGGTCACCTCACCGACGGTGACGCGGATGACGGCGGCCACGGTCGTCCGCGCGTTCACGGGCACCCCGACGGTCGCCGAGCCGCAGAAGATCGACCGCTGGGAGTGGACCTCGCCCGACGCGCTGCCGACGGCGCTCTTCCTGCCCTCCGCGCAGGTCCTCGCCGTCTGGCGGCCCGGGCTCCGCCTGCCGGAGGCACCCTTCCACCGCTACACCCTCGGACGGCCGCCGCGCTGATCCGGGACCGCGCGTCACCGCGCGGGACGGCCTGGTCGTGACTAGCGTGGGCGAGGTCCGCACACGACGCATCACGCCATCGATCGGAAGCGAGAGTCACGTCATGGCCGTACGACCCGAAGGCACCCCGGTCTGGACCGACGCCATGTTCACCGACGCCGAGGGGGCCAAGACGTTCTACGCCGATGTGCTGGGCTGGACCTTCGGCGAGGAGGCGACGGAGTTCGGCAACTACACGCAGGCGTACAAGAACGGCAAGGCGGTCGCCGCCATCGTCCCGCCGATGCCCGGCGGAGACACCCCGCCGCAGTCCGCCTGGTGCCTGTACTTCGCCTCGGACGACGCCGCCGCCACCGCGGAGAAGATCAAGGCCGCGGGCGGCACGGTGCTGATGGAGCCGATGAAGGTCGGCGAGTTCGGCTCGATGTGCCTCGCCCAGGACCCTTCGGGCGTGGTCTTCGGCCTCTGGCAGGCCGGCGTCCATGAGGGCTTCGAGCTCGAAGGCGAGTCCGGGGCCTTCTGCTGGGCCGAGGTCTTCACCCGCGAACCCGACACGTCCGACGCCTTCTTCACCAGCGTCTTCGGCTACAACTCGAAGAAGATGACCGACGAGACGATGGACTTCAGGGTCTTCGACCTGGGCGGCGACCCGCTCCTCGGCCGGATGCGGATGGCCCCGGACGACTTCCCGCCGGAGGTCCCCTCGTACATCCAGATCTACTTCGCCGTCGACAACTGCGACCTCGCGGTCGGCGCGGCCGAACGGCTGGGCGGGCGCAAGCTCTTCGGTCCGATGGACAGCCCCTTCGGCCGCTTCGCCGCCCTCCTCGACCCGCAGGGCGCCGCGTTCGCGGTGATCGACCTCCGGACGACCGTCGGCGAGATGCCGCCGATGGTGTGACCCGGCGGGGTACGGGAGCGGCGCGACGCCCGGCCGAGGGCGCCGCGCCGCTCCTGTGCGTCCCGCTCAGGCGGTGTCGCGGACGGCGACGATGCCGTTGAAGACGCCGACGTACGCGGTGCCGTCGGGCCCGAGGGTGATCGGCGCCCAGTTGTTGTCGTACGCGAGCCCGGTCCCGGTGAACCGGGAGAACACCCGCGCTCCGGTCCTGAAGTCGACGGCGGTCAGGTACCAGGCGTCGATGCCGAGCGCGTGGGGGCGCTTCTCGTAGAAGTAGAGCAGCCCGTTGGCGGTGGACAGCTTGGGCACGGTGGACGGCGACCGCACGTCGCTCTCCCAGACGGTGTCGCAGCCGCTGCCGTCGGCCCGTACGTCGATCCGCGTCGCCCCGCCGACGACACTGCGCCCGAACCCGAGCGACGAGGGGTTCTCGTACCCGTAGTTGTTCTCCACCACGAGGCTGTCGCCCCAGCTGATCAGCGAGTTGTCGGTGGTGGAGGCACCGGAGCGGAAGACGGGCACCTTGCAGACGAGCCGCTCCCCCGCGGGCACGTCCGCCGCCCGCCGGTAGACGAGCACGTTCATCCGGTCGTCGGCGTTGTCGGTGATGGCGACGTACTCGTCCCGCCGGCCGAACAGGTCGGGCGTGGTCCCGGACCCCTGGTTCACCGAACCCGGCTTGGTCCCGGTCCCCCGGTCGTACGCCTCTCGCCACACGACCCGCGGGGTGCCGTCGGCGCCGGCCCTGAAGCTGTACAGCGCGTGATCGGTGACGATCGAGACGCCGTCCTCGGCGACGGAGAACGAGTTCTGGATCTCCTCACCCTCCAGCCGTGTCACCCGCAGCGCACCCGTGTCCGGGTCGACGGTCCCGACCCGCCCGAGCCGGGTGACCCACCAGATCCGCCCGTCCCAGTCCGGCATCACGGAGGTGACCGGATCGCAGACGCCGCTGGGGAAGAGGTTGGTCCAGCTGACGCAGTCGTGCGGCACGAGCGAGGTGAGGTCCCAGTCGTTCTCGACCTTGAACTCCCATCGCCCGTCGGGGTTCTGGGCATGGGAGATCCGCAGGACGTGCTGCCGGGAGTCGGCGAGGACCACCCGGTCGCGGTCGTCCAGGTAGAAGTAGGCGCCGCCCGAGGTGTCCTTGAAGATCTTCTCGAAGTCGAGGCGCGTGATGGCCTCGACGGTCGAGGACCGCTGGGGCAGCTTGTACTCGGCGAGCGTGTCGAGGCTCCGGGGATCGAGCAGCTTCAGCAGGAACCCGTTGAAGGTCCCGCAGACGGTGACCAGCCGCCCGCCGGCGTCGAAGGTGGCGGTGGCGCACTCCCCGCCGACCGGCGCGATCTTCTCGCTGGTCACCTCGGGTCGGTGTCCGAGCGGCCCGGGGTGGGGATGCGTCCCGCTGCCGGCGGCGTCCGCGTGCATGCCGCTGCGCCCGTTGGGGGCGAGGTACGGATGCTGGGCGGGCCCGGCCCCCGGCAGCGGCGCGGCCGTCCCCGGGGCGCCCAGGTAGTGCTCGACGAGCCGGTGCCCCAGCGCGAGGGGAATCTCCTCGGCCTGCGCCACGGGCGCGGAGCCGACGAGTAAGACCGCGGCGAGCGCGGCGGCCACAGCGGCCGCGCGCCCCCGGCGAGGGCGTGTACGTGAGGTCAAGGCAACTCCTACGGATGGGTACGACGGTCGCGCCGGTCGCCGACGCTAGGCCCGTCCTCCGGAGAAGGGAAGCGAACCGCCCCACGCTTCACATGAACGCAAAAATGCCTCAACCCCCGGACAAGGTCCGGGGGTTGAGGCTAAAAATTGTTCGGCGGTGTCCTACTCTCCCACAGGGTCCCCCCTGCAGTACCATCGGCGCTGAAAGGCTTAGCTTCCGGGTTCGGAATGTAACCGGGCG